>NZ_JBIRVJ010000004.1:0-702944 GCF_044386705.1 Streptomyces sp. NPDC020422
CGGGGTATCAACTAATCTGGCGTTGATTTTTGGCACGCTGTTGAGTTCTCAAGGTGCGGACGCTTCCTTTGTACTTACCCTCTCGGGCTTTCCTCTGGGCGCTTCCTTCGTTCTTGCGTTTCCGACTCTATCAGATCCTTTCGGGCCTGATTCCCAGTCGGCGGGATTTTGTCTTCCGGGCTGTTGGGCCGTTCCGACGTCTCAAACTCTAGCGGATTTTCCCGGCGACTCATAATCGAGTCTTTCGAAATGAATTTCGGCATGCCGAAATTCGTCCCGGTTGGGAGATCGTGCGGAGTTGAGGTGCCGCTCTCGCGGCGGGATGGCTGTCGAGGAACCGTTCCGGCTCCGTGACAACTCGGAGAACACTACGCGTCCCGGAGAGGCGTGTCAAACATCGGCCGGGGGGCCCGCGGCGGTCAGGGTCAGTCGAGGTCCGTCAGGCGGCCGCCGGCGTCCGGCTGGGTCAGTTCCACGCGGCGGAGCAGGCGGATCAGCATCTCGCCGAGGGCGCCGCGCTCCTCCGTCGACAGGTCCTGGAGGAGCTCCTCCTCGAAGTCCGTCGCCATGCGCATCGCCTCGAGCCACTTCTGGCGGCCCTCGTCGGTGAGCTCCACGATCACGCGCACCCGGTTGTTCTCGTCGCGGTCGCGGGTGACCAGGCCCTCGCCCGCCATGCGGTCGATGCGGTGGGTCATCGCGGCCGGGGTGAGGCCGAGGCGCTTGGCGAGCTCGCCGGGGCCCAGCCGGTAGGGGGCGCCGGAGAGGACGAGGGTCTTGAGGACCTCCCACTCCGCGTTGCTGATGCCGAGGTCGGCGACCTGGCGGCCGTACGCCACGTTCATCCGGCGGTTCAGCCGGCCGAGCGCGGAGACCACCTTCTCGACCTGGGGGTCGAGGTCGCGGAACTCGCGCTGGTAGGCGGCGATCTGCTCGTCGAGGGTCGGCTCCTGCGGAGACTGAGGGCCGGACTGCTCGGGGGTGTCGGACATGCGGCGAGTATCCCACGGGGCTCGTTGGCGTTGAAGTCCTTCCATGTGTATTGTTAAGGATCTAATTTTAGTGTTGAAGTCTTCAGGGTTCAGGCCTACAGGGATGAACCCGCGACCGAAGTGGGTGAGTGTGACCAAGGCGATGGGCGCCGCGATGCGCCGGATTCAGGCAGGTAGCGCGCTGAGCGCGTTCGGACTCGGCTTCACCGTGCCGTACCTCTATGTGTACGTGGCGCAGGTGCGGGATCTGGGCGCGACCACGGCGGGTGTCGTGCTGGCCGTCTTCGCCATGGCCGCCCTCGTGGTCCTCCCCTTCAGCGGTCGCGCCATCGACCGGCGCGGGCCCGTGCCCGTCCTGCTCGTGGCCTCGGTGCTGGCCGCGCTCGGCGCGCTCGGGATGGGGTTCGCCTCGTCCGTCCCCGCGGCCGTGGGGGCCGCCGCGCTGCTCGGTGCCGGTACGGCCGTGATGCAGCCGGCACTGGCGACGATGATCGTCTGGTGCTCGACGCCCGAGACGCGGACCCGCTCCTTCGCCATGCAGTTCTTCCTGCAGAACCTCGGTCTGGGCGTCGGCGGTCTGATCGGCGGCCAGCTGGTCGACGAGAGCCGGCCCGGCAGCTTCCTGCTGCTGTTCTCGATCGAGTCGGCGATGTTCCTGGTCCTCGGCGCCATCGTGCTGACCGTGCGGATGCCGGGTTCCCCCGCGCTCCAGGGCGCGCGGCCGGCCGCCGAGAAGGGCGGCGGGGTCCGGGCGCTGCTCGGGCACAAGGCGATGGTGCAGCTGTGCGTGCTGGGCTTCGTGCTCTTCTTCGCCTGCTACGGACAGTTCGAGTCGGGTCTCGCGGCCTACGGCACCGAGGCCGCCGGCATCGCCCCGTCGACGCTGGGCATCGCGCTGGCCGCCAACACGGCCGTCATCGTGGCCGCCCAGTTCCTGGTGCTGAAGTTCGTCGAGCGCCGCAAGCGGACCCGGGTCATCGCGGCCGTCGGTCTGATCTGGACCGTGGCGTGGATCATCGCCGGGTACGCGGGGCTCGGGCACGGCAGCCAGGCGATGGCGACCGCGGCGTTCATCTCCACGTACGCCCTGTTCGGGCTCGGCGAGGCGATGCTGTCGCCGACCGTGGCGCCCCTGGTGGCCGATCTGGCGCCGGAGTCGATGGTCGGGACGTACAACTCGGCCTTCGCCCTGGTGAAGCAGCTCGCGCTGGCGGTCGGTCCGGCCGTGGGCGGGCCGATGGGGGCCTCGCTGCACGGTCCGTACATCGTGACCTTCGTGCTGTTCTCGCTGGGGATCACCGTCCTCGCGGTCCGGCTCGGCAAGCGGCTCACGCCGGTGCAGAACCAGCCGTCGCTCGCGGCGAAGCCCTCGCGGGTGGTGGCACAGCACCAGCCCGCGAAGGAGACCGCGGCCGTCTGATCCCTCCCACGGCATCAGTCGGGCCGGGTCGGGTTCAGTCCGGCAGGGCGAACTCGCACCAGACCGCTTTGCCGCCGCCCGGTGTGCGGCGGCTTCCCCAGGACGAGGCGATCGTCGCGATGATGGAGATCCCGCGACCCGCCTCGTCCTCCGTTTCCGCCCGGCGCCGGCGCGGCAGGTGGTCGTCGCCGTCCGTCACCTCGACGATCAGGCGGCGGTCGGTGCGGCGCAGCCGCAGGCGCATGGGCGGGGTGCCGTGCTGGAGGGAGTTCGCCACCAGCTCGCTGGTGGCGAGGACGCCGAGGTCGCACAGCTCCACCGGGAAGCGCCAGCTGGCGAGCACGCCGGAGGCGAAGGCACGCGCGCGCGGCGCGGCCTCCACACCGCCGAGGAGCTCCAGGGCCGCGTTGTGGAAGAGCTCGGCGGCGGGTCCCTTGCGCGCGGGGTGCTGGACGACGAGGACGGCGACGTCGTCGTCGTGCTCCGCGGTGACGCCCAGGGAGCGCAGCAGCCGGTCGCAGACGACCTGCGGGGTGCCGGTGGCACCGGAGAGGGCGCGCTCCAGGGCGGCGACGCCCTCGTCGATGTCCTCGCGGCGGCGTTCGACCAGGCCGTCGGTGTAGAGGACGGCGGTGGAGCCGGGCGGCAGGGCGATGGTGCCGGAGGTGTGGAGCCAGCCGCCGGTGCCGAGCGGGGGGCCGGTGGGGTCCTCGGCGCGGCGGACGGTGCCGTCCTCGTCGCGGACGAGGATCGGCAGGTGGCCCGCGGAGGCGTACACCAGCTTGCCCTCGTTGGGGTCGTGGACCGCGTAGACGCAGGTGGCGATCTGGCTGGCGTCGATCTCGGCGGCGAGGCCGTCGAGGAGCTGGAGCACCTCGTGCGGGGGCAGGTCGAGGCGGGCGTAGGCGCGGACGGCGGTGCGCAGCTGGCCCATGACGGCGGCGGCGCGCACGCCGCGGCCCATGACGTCGCCGATGACGAGTGCGGTGCGGCCGGCGCCGAGGGTGATGACGTCGTACCAGTCGCCGCCGACGGCGGCGTCGGCGACGCCGGGCTGGTAGGTGGCGGCGATGCGCAGGTCGTCGGGCTGCTCCAGCTCCTGCGGGAGCAGGGAGCGCTGGAGGGTGACGGCGGTCTCGCGGTGGCGGCGCTCGCTGGCCCGGAGCCGTTCGGCGGCCTCGGCGTGGTCGGTGACGTCGGCGGCGTGGACGAGGACGCCGCCGTCGGGGAGCCGGGGGCTTTCGACGGGCAGGCAGGTGACGGTGTAGGAGCCGCCGTCGTGGGTGCGGCGGGACTTGACCGTGCGGGGCTTGCCGCTGCGCAGGACCTGGTCCATGAGGGGGAGCAGGCCGAGCTCCTCCGCCTCGGGGCAGGTGTCGGCGACGGTGGCCCCGGCGGGGCGGGGGCCGAAGGCGGCGGCGTACGCGTCGTTGACGTACGCGATGCGGTGCTCCGGGCCGTACACGAGCGCGACCAGGCCGGGGAGGCGGCCGATCAGCTCCCGCACGGTGAAGTCCTCGAGGGCGGGGACGTCGGTGTCGGTGCCGTGGGCGGTGGGCTCGGCGGCGTCGGAAGCGTCTGCGGCGGGATGCTCCATCTGCTGCCCGTACTCACCGCGGGCCGCGGGCACGGAGCCTTCGGTCCCCCGCGCCGCGCGGCGCTGCGTGCCGGGGAGCCGGGCGCTCCAACGGGTGAAGTTCACGGATGTGTATGCCTCGTGGTGTCGTTGCCGTGCAGAGTCACTCTGTGCAGGTGTGAGCCCACCTATGGTCACACGTCCAGTGTGGACGAGTGCACTGACAGTGATGTCAGCCCGAGGACTCGTCCTCGCCGGAAGGCTTGGGCACGGGTGGGGGTGCGGCGGCGAGTTCGAATTCGGCGCGCGGGTGTTCCAGCGAGCCGAGGGAGACGATCTCGCGTTTGAAGAGGCCGGAGAGGGTCCATTCGGCCAGGACGCGGGCCTTGCGGTTGAAGGTGGGGACCCGGCTGAGATGGTAGGCGCGGTGCATGAACCAGGCCGGGTAGCCCTTGAGCTTGCGCCCGTAGACGTGGGCGACTCCCTTGTGGAGGCCCAGCGAGGCCACGGAGCCGGCGTATTTGTGTGCGTATTCCTTGAGCGGTTCCCCGCGCAGGGAGGCGGCGATGTTCTCCGCGAGCACCTTGGTCTGGCGGACGGCGTGCTGGGCGTTGGGCGCGCATGCGCGGCCGGGCTCCTCGGCGGTGAGGTCGGGGACGGCGGCGGCGTCGCCGGCGGCCCAGGCGTGTTCGACGCCGTCGACGGTGAGCCGCGCGGTGCAGACGAGCCGGCCGCGTTCGTCGCGGGGCAGGTCGGTGGCGGCGAGCAGCGGCGCGGGTTTGACGCCCGCGGTCCACACGACGGTACGGGTGGGCAGGCGGGTGCCGTCGCTGAGGACGGCGACGCGGTTCTCGCAGGAGTCGAGGCGGGTGCCCAGGCGGATGTCGATGTTGCGGCCGCGCAGCTCGCGTACGGCGTAGCGGCCCATCTCCTCGCCGACCTCGGGCAGGATCCGGTCGGAGGCCTCGACGAGCACCCAGCGCAGGTCCTCGGGCTTGAGGTTGTGGTAGTACCGCGCGGTGTAGCGGGCCATGTCCTCGAGTTCGGCGAGGGCCTCCACGCCCGCGTAGCCGCCGCCGACGAAGACGAAGGTCAGGGCGGCGTCGCGGATGGCGGGGTCGCGGGTGGAGGAGGCGATGTCCATCTGTTCGATGACGTGGTTGCGCAGGCCGATGGCCTCCTCGACGGTCTTGAAGCCGATGGCGTGGTCGGCCAGGCCGGGGACCGGGAGGGTGCGGGAGATCGAGCCGGGGGCGATGACGAGTTCGTCGTAGCGGAGCTGCACGTTCCCCGCGCCCTCCTCCTCAGTGGCGAGGGTGGAGAGGGTCGCGGTGCGCTTGGCGTGGTCGACGGAGTGGACCTCGCCGATGATGATCCGGCAGCCGTCCAGGACCCGGCGGAGCGGGACGACGACGTGGCGCGGGGAGATGGAGCCCGCGGCGGCCTCGGGGAGGAACGGCTGGTAGGTCATGTACGGCTCGGGCGTGACCACGACGATCTCGACGGCGCGGCTTCTGAGCTCGGCCTTGAGCTGCCGCTGGAGGCGCAGCGCGGTGTACATCCCGACGTAGCCACCGCCGACAACGAGAATGCGCACAGGTTCGGTCACTGTCCCATGACGCAACGCCGTCCGGGGTTTGTCCACAGGCCCGGCAAATTGTGTGACCGGAGCGGGGCGGAGGCGTGGGGTGGCGAAAGGGCGGTACGGGTGGTGAAGTCCGCAGGTCAGGGTGGGGGCGGCCGAGTGGCCGTGGGGTCGGAATCGGGAGGGTTCCGGTCCTTGCTCCGATCGGGGGGCGCACCGTACGGAACTGCCCCTTCTGAATTGACCCGGACTCAACTATGTTCGTACTTCGTCGGAGTGTCGGATCGCCGTGCGTGGACCATGAACGCGGTGGGGTCGGAGCTCCGTGTCAGGGCGGGGAGTCTCCGGGGGGAGACATCATGAGCGGGGGAACGCTTATGCAGATTCAGGATTCGTATGGGCAGCTCCGTACGGCGCAGGCCGCGCCGAACGGGCGCTCGGCGCCGCTCCGGGTGGACGCGCAGCGCAATCTGGAGCACGTGCTGCGCGCAGCGCGCGAGGTGTTCGGCGAGCTGGGCTACGGGGCTCCGATGGAGGACGTGGCGCGCCGCGCCCGGGTCGGTGTCGGCACGGTCTACCGCCGCTTCCCCAGCAAGGACGTGCTGGTCCGGCGGATAGCCGAGGAGGAGACCGCGCGGCTGACGGAGCAGGCGCGGACCGCCCTCGGCCAGGAGGACGAGCCCTGGTCGGCGCTCTCCCGGTTCCTGCGCACCTCGGTCGCCTCCGGCGCCGGGCGGCTGCTGCCGCCTCAGGTGCTGCGGGTGGGCGTGGACGAGGTGCTGCTGCCGGCGGGCGTGGCCGAGGACGCGGCGCGGGTTCCGCAGCAGCGCGTCTCCGTCGCGCCCGTCTCGAACGGGTACGGGGAGCTGGGCGAGCAGCGGGTGGTCGCGCCGCGCGCGGTGCCGGCGGCCGAGCAGGACGACGCCGGGGCCGCGGAGCTCCTGGAGGTCGTGGGCCGGCTGGTGGACCGGGCGCGTGAGGCGGGCGAGCTGCGCCCGGACGTGACCGTGTCCGACGTGCTGCTGGTGATAGCCACGGCCGCACCCGCGCTGCCGGACGCGGTGCAGCAGGCGGCGGCCTCGTCCCGCCTGCTCGACATCCTTCTCGAGGGTCTGCGCTCGCGGTAGTGCGGTGATCGCGCCGCGATTCCGCGGAGGCTGGTCGATCCGCCTTCGCGGACGGCGCGGGTTCGAGTCGAACACCGGGGTGACGGGACGGCGGTCCAGGTGGCCGTCGCCCCTCACACGAACGGATGAGCGGTTACGCCCGGACGCGGGAAGTCGCCCCGGACGAGTGGTAAGTGGACGCGGGGGTTCGGCATGCCCGCGCTCTGTGGCAGGCTTGGCCGGTGTTCGGGTCCGAGCGTGCATACGGGGGCTTCCGCGATGAGCGGTGACAGTCGGGACGAGACGCTGGGCGCCGGTGACACCACGGAGACCGGGGGCCTGTCCTCCGCTCAGGTGCCCAGCCAGGGCGGGCCGATCGGTTCCGGCGCCGGCTCCGCCGGATCGGGTGCCGGGTCCGCTCCCGGGAGGAGCGTGCCGCAGCAGCGCGAGGGCGGGACCCCCGTGCCGGCCGCGCCCGAGGAGCACGAAGGCGTGCTGCCGCCGCCGCTCGACCTGCCGCCCTCCGACGCCGACCTCGTCCAGCTGATGCGGGGCGGCGACGACAGCGCCTACGAGGAGCTGTTCCGGCGCCACTCCGACGCCGTCCGCCGCTATGCCAGGACCTGCTGCCGGGACGCCCACACCGCCGACGACCTGACCGCCGAGGTCTTCGCCCGCACCCTCCAGGCGGTACGCGGCGGGGCCGGGCCCGAACAGGCCGTGCGTGCCTATCTGCTCACCACCGTCCGCAGGGTCGCGGCGACCTGGACCAAGACGCAGAAGCGCGAGCAGCTGGTCGAGGACTTCGCGGTGTTCGCCGACGAGGCCGCCCGCAGCGCCGAGGTCTCCGACCAGTCCTCGACGTTCGGAGCGGGCCTGGACCTCGGCGCCGATGTGCTCGCGATGCACGAGGCCGAACAGTCCCTGGCCATGCAGGCGTTCCGGTCGCTGCCCGAGCGCTGGCAGGCCGTGCTGTGGCACACCACCGTCGAGGAGGAGTCGCCCAGCGACGTCGCCCCGCTGTTCGGACTGACCGCCAACGCCACCGCGGTGCTCGCCAGCCGGGCCCGCGAGGGGCTGAAGCAGGCCTATCTCCAGGCGCACGTCAGCCAGTCGCTCACCGCGGGCGGCGACTGCGCCCGCTATGCCGACCGGCTCGGCGCGTTCGCGCGCGGCGGTCTGCGGATGCGGGCCGAGCGGGGGCTGCGCAAGCACCTCGACGAGTGCGCCAAGTGCCGGCTCGCCGCCGGTGAGCTGGCCCATGTGAACGCCGGCATCCCCGCGGTGCTGCCGATCGCCGTCATCGGCTGGTTCGCCGCCGGGTACTCGCTCAAGGCCGCCGGTGTCGTCGCCGGCGGCGCGGCGGGCGTGGGCGCGGCCGGTGCCGCGGCGGCCGCCACCGGCTCGGGCGCCGCCGCCACCGGGTCGGCCGGGGCCTCGTCCGCGGCCGCGGAGGGCCTGGGCATCCCCGCGAAGGCGGGCATCGCCGCGGTCGCCGCCGTCGCCGCGACCGCCGGCCTGGTCTGGGCGCTGACCGGCGCCGAGCCGGAGCCGGTCGCCCAGCCCGCCGTCACGCCGACGGTCGCCTCCCCCGTCGCCACGGTGCCGCCCGCCCCGAAGCCGACGCCCAAGCCGACGCCGCCGCCCGTGCAGGCCCCGCCCGCCCCAGCGCCGCCTCCCACGCCGAAGCCGACGCCCTCGAAGACGCCGCCGGCGAAGCCGAGCCCCCGGCCCACGCCCACCCGGACGCCGAAGCCGACGCCCCCGCGGCCCACCCCGTCGAAGGCCACGGTCAAGCCGACTCCGCCGCCCGCGCCGCCGGCCGTCTACCAGCTCAACCGGCTGGAGTACGGGGTCTTCGGCGACGGCACCAAGCCTGAGGTGAACCTCGGCGAGAGCAGCTGGATGTGGCAGCGCTCCCGGCTCTCCATGGAGGGCACCCGCTACGCCCACGGTGTGAGCGTGCACGCCCCGTCCTCTCTGCTGATCGACCTCAACCGGCAGTGCACCAGCTACGACGCGGTCGTCGGCATCGACGACATCACCGTCCCGCTCGGTGTCGGCGGCGTCCGCTTCTCGGTCTTCGGCGACGGCGAACGCCTGTGGCGCTCCGATGTGATCCGCCCCGGCGACGCGCCGGTCCCGGTCCACGTGGGCATCTCCGGGCGGCGCCAGATCCGCCTGGTCGTCGAGGAGCACACGCCGTTCGGCCGGGCGGCGGTCGCGGACTGGGCCCAGTCGCAGTTCACCTGCTCGTGAGACCGGGTGGCCCACGAGGGCACCGAGGCGGGCGCTCCCCGACTCAGGCGCCGGCCGCCCTCGACTGCGGCTCGGCGTGCTTCGACTCTGCCGGCGCCGGCTCGCCGGGCTCGGGCTCTCCCGGCTCCGGGTCGCCCGGCTCCGTTCCGTACGGCTCCGCCAGGGTCAGGACCTCGTCGAGGGTGAGGCCGCGGCCCTCGGCGCGGGCGGCGGCGCACGCCTCCTCGCCGAGTTCGGCGCGGGCCCGGGTCATGACGGCCTCGGTCTCGCGCAGCTCCGCTATCCCGCGCGGCGCCTCCGTCCGCCAGCCGTCGCCGGCGCCCAGGACGCGTACCGCGACGCCCGGTTCGCCGGCCAGGGCCAGGGCGGTGGCCAGGCCCTCGGCGAGATTGGCCGTGATGAACTCGGCGCACTGCCCGTCCCGGGCCGTGCGCAGGGCCGCGACAGCGGAGCCGACCGCGGCCCTGCCGCCGCCCTCGTGGGCCTCGATGCGGGCGGCCAGCCCGTACACGACCGCCAGGAAGTGCGGCGGCGGGTTGCTCGTGGAGACCAGGGCGCCGGCCGTCTCCACATGGCGGCGGGCGGCCGGCACATCGCCCTCGAACAGGGCGATGTAGGCCCGTAGGAAGCCGACGTACGTCCGGGTGTCGCCCACGTGGAGGCGCTCGGCCTCGGCCTCCGCCGCGTCGAGGCCCTTGACCGCGGCCGCCGGGTCGCCCTCGCGGAAGTCGAGCTCGGCGAGCCGGGCGAGCAGGAACGGCGCCTCGGCGTGGGCGCCGACCTCGCGGGCCAGACCCAGCGCCTCCAGATACGCCTCGCGGGCCTGCGCGTACCGGCCCCGCATGATGTTGGCCTCGCCGGCGGCGCTGGCCACCTGGGCGCGCATCCAGCGGTCGCCGACCCTGCGGGAGAGGACGCGCAGCTCGGCGAGGTCCCTGTCGACCTCCGCCATCCCGCCGGGCATGTCGACGGCCATGTGGGTGCGGAACATCAGGCTGACGCCGATGTCCCACTCGCCGCCGTGACGCCGGGCGTTGGCGACGGAGGTGTCCAGGAGGGTGCGGACGTCGGCCGGCTCGTGCGTGAGGTACGCCGTGAACGGCCAGAGGATCCCGGGGAAGCGCGCGGACTCGGGACCGGGGTCGGTCGCGAACGCGGCCCGCACACGGGCGACGACGGCGGCGAGCTCCGGGTCGTCGCGGTAGGCGGCGATGGTCTGGTTCTCCACGGCGAGGAAGAAGTGCAGCAGGCGCAGCCGCATCCGGGGCCAGAAGCGGGGGTCCGCGCGGTCCTCGGGGTCCTCGCCGAGCGCGAGCGCGCGCTCGACCCAGCCGAGGCCCTCCGGGCGGTAGTTGCGCAGCCACCAGAACCAGCCCATCGCGAAGACCAGCCGGTGGGCGGCGGCCTCGTCGGGGGAGGTGAGGGTGGTGCGGTGCAGGGCCGCGCGGATGTTGTCGAGGTCGCGCTCGACACGGGCGATCCAGGGCAGCTGCTCGCCGGACCGGAGCAGGGGTTCGGCGGTCTCGACGAGGGCGGTGAAGTGGGCGGTGTGCGCGGCCTCGGCGGCGGCGCGCAGCTCCGGGGTCTCGGCGGCGCGCTCGACCGCGTACTCGTGGATGGTCTCCAGGAGGCGGTAGCGCATCTCGCCGTCGTCGGTGGGGGTGGCGACGACGAGGGACTTCTCGACGAGGGCGCCGAGGACGCCGAGGGTGTCGGCCGCCGTGTCCTGGTGCAGCGCCTCGGCGGCGGCCAGGTCCCAGCCGCCGGCGAAGACCGAGGCCTGGCGCAGCAGGGCGCGCTCCTGGGCGTCGAGGAGCTCCCAGGACCAGTCGACGACGGCCCTCAGGGTCTGCTGGCGGGGCAGGACGGTGCGGGAGCCGGAGGTGAGGAGGAGGAAGCGGTCGTCGAGGCGGTCGGCGATCTGCCGCGGGGTGAGCAGCCGCAGCCGGGCGGCGGCCAGCTCGATGGCGAGGGGGAGGCCGTCGAGGCGGCGGCAGATCTCGTCGACGGCCGCCAGGTCGTCCTCCACGCGGAAGGCGGGCCGCACCGCGCGGGCCCGTTCGGCGAAGAGCCGGTGGGCCGGGTCCGGCGGGAGCGGCTCGACCGGGCGGACCGCCTCGCCGGGGACGCCGAGCGGTTCGCGGCTGGTGGCGAGGATGCGCAGCTCGGGGCAGTGGGTGAGGAGGGTCTCGGCGAGGGCGGCGGCGGCGCCGATGACGTGCTCGCAGTTGTCGAGGACGAGGAGCAGGGGGCGGTGGGCCAGGTGCTCGACCAGGTGGGCGGTGGGGTCGTCCTGGAGGGGCTGGCCGTCGCGGGTGATCAGGTTGGTCTCGCGCAGGCGGAGGGCGGAGAGGACGGCGCCCGGCACGGCTCCCGGGTCGTCGAGCGGGGCCAGTTCGGCGCTCCACGCGGCGGGGCCGACGGCCTGGAGGGCGGCCTCCTCGGCGAGCCGGGTCTTCCCGGAGCCGCCGGGACCTGTGAGGGTGACGAGCCGGTTGCGGTCGAGGTCGGCGCGGAGGGCGGCGAGCTCGGGCTCGCGGCCGACGAAGGAGGTGAGCCGGGGGCGGATGTTGCCCTGCTCGGCGACGGGGGCGGCGGCCCGCTCCGGCCGTGGGGGCGGGGGCGCGTCCCCGGCGAGGAGCTCCGCGTGCAGGGCGGCGAGCTCGGGGCCGGGGTCGGCGCCGAGGCCTTCGGCGAGCGTGCGGCGGGCGTCCTCGTACGCGTTGAGCGCGTCGGCGGGGCGGCCCTCGGCGCGCAGGGCGCGGATGAGCTGGGCGTGGAAGGTCTCGTCGTACGGATAGGTGGCGGTGAGCTCGGTCAGCTCGGGCACGAGGCCCGTGGTGGCGCCGCGCCGCAGGTCGGCCTCGACGCGCTGCCGGAGCGCGGCGACCCGCTGGGCCTCGGGGCGCACGCCCGCGTGCTCGGGGAGGTCGGCGAGGGCGGGGCCGCGGAAGAGGGCGAGGGCGGTGCGCAGGAGTGCGGCGGCGGACTCCGGGTCGTCGGCGTCGAGCCGGGCGGCCGCGTCGCGCACCAGCCGCTCGAACACGTGGAGGTCGATGTCCTCGGCGTCGGCGACGAGCCGGTATCCCCCGGGGCCCGAGGCGACGGCGTCCCTGCCGAGGACCCGCCGCAGGCGTCCGACGAGCGCCTGCAGCGCGGCGGGGGCGTCGGACGGCGGCTCGTCCCCGTAGACGTCGTCGACGAGCTCCCCGACGGACACGGTCCGCCCGCCGCGCAGCGCGAGCGCGGCGAGCAGCGCCCGCAGCCGGGCACCGCCGAGGGGGAGGGGGGTGCCGTGGGGGTCGAGGGCGTCGGTGGTGCCGAGGATGAGATACCGCACCGGAACATTGTCGCGGCTGGGGATGGCGGACGCCTCGGGGTTTCCCCGGAGAGGGGCGCACGACGGGGCGCCCGCCCTCCCCGGCCGCCGTGGGCCTGCGGCCCAGCCCGTTACGGCCGGCGGCCGTTGTGCCCACCCGCTCCGCCGCGGCGGCGCCCGCCCGCGCAGTCCGCGGGTGGAGGCGGCCCACGCGGGGCGGTGGTGGGGGGCCAGGGTCGCGGGGATCGGCGGGGCGGGGGCGCGGGTCTTACGCCGGTAGGGAGCGGGCCGAGGGGATCAGAGGGCCCGGGACCGCTCGGTGGCGGGGGGCGGCCGTGCCCGTCCAGCAGGAGCCTCGGCGGGACAGCAGGCGACGGAGCCAGAGTTCGGTGGAGATCAGGTCGGCGAGGCCGTCGAGGGGGACCTGCTCGCCGTCGGCGGCGGCGCGCAGGGCGCGGCGGACCACGCGGGCCTCGATCAGGCCCGCGTCCGCGAGGAGCGGGGCCTCAAAGAGGGCGATCAGGTGCGGGAGCGCGGCCCGCAGACCCGCGCGGGTGGTGGCGGCCGGGACCGCCGGGTGGGGGGCGCCCCAGCCGGTCGGGAGGTCGCGGATGCCGGCGCCGGCGAGGACGGTGCGCAGGACCATGGCGCGCGCGTCGGGCTGGACCCGCAGGGATTCGGGAAGCTCGCGGCAGGCCCGTACGACCTGGTTGTCCAGGAACGGGGCGTGCAGGCGCTGGCTGCGGATCTCCGCGGCCTGCTCCAGGACCCGGTGGTCGGCGGCCGCGCGGGCCAGGGCGGCGCGCGCACGGGCCTCGCCGGGCCGCTGGACCGAGGCGGGAAGGGTCGCCGCCCGGGTCAGGCGAACCGATACTTCAGCCAGCGCCTCCCCCGTCAGCCAGCGCGCCGCCGGACCCGGCCGGGACCAGGCGAGGGCGGAGAGGGACGCCTCCAGGGGGCCGTAGGACCCGCCCGGCGCCCGATTGGCCTCCAGGACCCGGGTGGCGGCGGCCTCCAGGCCGGTGCGGTAGGGCGTACGGGCCAGTCGGCGCGCCGCGCGGTACACCTGGAGCGGGACCAGCAGGGCGCCCGCGGAGGGGCCGCTCGCCTTGGCGAGGGCCGTCACCGGGCGGACCAGCGAGCGGCGCCGGCGGTCCATCAGGAGGTCGGCGAGGCGCGCCGGGTGGGCGTCCAGGACCTGCCGGGCGCCGAAGCCGGTGAAGTGGTCGGCGCTGCCCCCCGCGAGCCGCCTGCGGTGCCGGTCGGCCGCCACCAGGGAGGGGCCCGGTTCGTCCGTGAGCGGCCCGTCGAGCTCCGCGTACGGCAGGGCCTCCTCGCCCGCCGCGACGACCACGTGGTGCAGCCGCGGGTTGGCGGCGATCTCCCCCGCGCGGGCGAGCTCCTCCTGGCTGCCCGCGCCGGCGAGGTCGTTGAAGGTGACGGCGAGCAGCCGCTCCCCCGCGCCGGTCCCGTGGCCGAGGACCGTGCCGGGGACGCCCGGCAGCCCGGCCGCGAGCAGGGCGAGGGTTCCCGACGCGCTGCCTCCGGACAGGTCGGCGCCGATCCCCGGGGCGGGCCCGCCGCCACGGGCCGCGCGCCGGTCGGCGGGGCCCATCCCGGGCACGGGCCCCGGGTCGGGCAGCGGCACCTCGGGCGCGTGCCGGGGCGCGGTCAGCCGGGCCCGTACGGCCTCGACCAGCGCGTCCCGGACGCCCTCCACCGCCTGCCGCGGGTCGGCCTCGGGCGCCGCCACGGCGAGGGAGGCGACCGGGTCGTAACCGGTGATCTCGCGCGAGCCCTCGCGCAGGATCAGCGCGTGCCCGGGCGGCACCCGGCGCACCCCTTCGTAGGGCGTGGAGTCGCGCAGCGCCTCGGGGGTCTCGGGGCAGGCCAGCAGGGCGGCGAGGTGTCCGATGTCGAGCTGGGCCTCGGTGAGGTCGGCGAGCGGCAGGGCCGCCGTGCCGTAGGCGGTGCCGCCCGCCCAGGGGGTGTGGAAGACCGGCCGGGCGCCCGCGAGATCACCGGTGACGGTGATGCGGCGGCCGACCTTGACGACGACGGTGTAACCACCCGCCCACGCGGTCAGGTGCCGCAGTGCGCCCCCGCGCGCGGTCAGCAGGCCGCGCCGCAGCTCCTCGTCGCTCGCCGCGCAACAGCCGAGCACCGCGAGGCGGGTGTGCTCGTCGACGCTCACCAGGCGCACCTCGTCGGGGCGCCAGTCGCCGACCGCCCACAGCGGATCGGGATCGCCCCACAGGAGCTGCGCGCCCACCGGTTGCACCGTGCGTCCCTCGGCGGGGTCGCCCACGGTCCCGGCCGAGCCGGGCGGGGCGCCGAACCGCGCGGCGACACTGCTCCAGCCCACCAGCCACCGCATCGCCGCCTCCACATAAGGTCGAGTGGAGGACATGCTGCCATGACAACGGCGCACACGAGGCATCGCACGGCGCGCGAATGCGCCCCTGGCATGGGCCAGTTGGGACCGGCTCCGGAACGGTCCGGCGGGCGGCTGAACGCCGTCCCGACAACCGCCGGACAGACCGCCCGACGAACGCCGAGCACACCGCCGGACGAACGGCGGGCACACCGCCGGACACACCGCCGGGCGAACGCCGGACACACCGCCAGACGAACGGCGGGCACACCGCCAGACAGACCGCCGGGCACACCGCCAGACAGACCGCCGGGCACACCGCCGGACAGCCCCGGGACAACCTCCGACAGACCGGCAGCCAACCGGCGCTTTTCGGCCATTCTCGGCCCGGCACGGATCCCGCGACGGCTCGGAAACGTCCCCTTGGAGGCCCCACGGATCCTGCCGGGGCCCTCGGCAGTCCGGGAGGCGGTCGCCTCCCGGAGCCGTCCGCCGCCCGCGGGGAATGGGGCGGCGGTGTCCCCCAGCCCACCGGACCCGGACAACGGTCCTCGGCCAAGTGGGCCGACCCACGCAGCACTCATGGAAGCGCTCCCCCAAGGGCCCGGCGAGAGCGCACGGCCGGGCGCACGGCCACACGGCGGGAGCACGAGCGGCGCCCGCGAGCGGACCCATCGGACCGTCACACAACAATCTCGCCATACGGAACACCGCCCCTTAACGGTAGGGATGCGGCGAACTACGCTGTGTTTACGAATGCCGCACGCCTATGCCCGGCGTCGTGGCGGCCGTCTGGGTGTCGTGTCGAGGGGTGGCGTCATGTCCAGGGAGCAACGCGGGCCGAACGAAAAGCTCGGCACGGTTCTCGCCCTCGCGGGAATCAGCAATGCCGGGCTCGCCCGGCGCGTCAACGACCTCGGCGCACAGCGTGGTCTGACGCTTCGTTACGACAAGACGTCGGTGGCCCGGTGGGTGTCCAAGGGCATGGTGCCGCAGGGCGCCGCCCCGCACCTGATCGCCGCCGCCATCGGCCAGAAGCTCGGCCGGCCGGTGCCGCTGCACGAGATCGGGCTCGCCGACGCCGACCCCGCTCCCGAGGTCGGCCTCGCCTTCCCGCGCGACGTCGGCGAGGCGGTCCGCTCGGCCACCGAGCTGTACCGGCTGGATCTCGCCGGCCGTCGGGGCGGCGGCGGGATCTGGCAGTCGCTCGCCGGCTCCTTCGCGGTGAGCGCGTACGCGACGCCCGCCTCGCGCTGGCTGATCACCCCCGCCGACCCCTCGGTCGAGCGCCGCGCGGTACGTCCCCCGGCCGCGGGCGAGCCCGGGGACCACGCGCGGGTGGGCCACAGCGACGTCGCGAAGCTGCGCGAGGCCGCCGAGGACGCGCGCCGCTGGGACTCCAAGTACGGCGGCGGGGACTGGCGCTCGTCGATGGTGCCCGAGTGCTTACGCGTGGACGCGGCGCCCCTGCTGCTCGGCTCGTACTCGGACGAGGTGGGGCGCGCCCTGTTCGGCGCGACGGCCGAGCTGACCCGGCTGGCCGGCTGGATGGCCTTCGACACCGGCCAGCAGGAGGCCGCCCAGCGCTACTACATCCAGGCCCTGCGGCTCGCCCGCGCGGCGGCCGACGTGCCCCTCGGGGGATACGTCCTGGCCTCCATGTCGCTCCAGGCGACCTACCGCGGCTTCGCCGACGAGGGCGTCGACCTGGCCCAGGCCGCGCTCGAACGCAACCGGGGCCTCGCCACCGCCCGCACCATGTCCTTCTTCCGCCTCGTCGAGGCCCGCGCGCACGCCAAGGCGAACGACGGGGCGGCCGCGGCCGCCGCGCTCAAGGCCGCGGAGGGCTGGCTGGAGCGCTCCCGCGAGGGGGACGCCGACCCGACGTGGCTGGGCTTCTACTCGTACGACCGGCTCTGCGCCGACGCCGCCGAGTGCTACCGGGACCTGAAGCTGCCCCGCCAGGTGCGGCGCTTCACCGAGCAGGCGCTTTCGCGGCCGACGGAGGAGTACGTCCGCTCGCACGGGCTGCGGCTCGTCGTGTCGGCGGTGGCCGAGCTGGAGTCGGGCAACCTGGACGCGGCCTGCGCCGCCGGCACCCGCGCGGTGGAGGTCGCGGGGCGGATCTCCTCGGCCCGCACCACCGAGTACGTACGGGACCTGCTGACCAGGCTCGAACCGTACGGGGACGAGCCCCGGGTCATGGAGCTCCGGGAACGGGCCCGCCCGCTCCTCGTGGCCCCGGCGTGACGCGTGTCCCAGACGTGAGCGGTTTAGCGGGATTGTCAGTGGGCCAGTGCACTATCAGGGGTGGGAGGTGGCGCTGGTGTCTGTCCGCTATGACTACGACTGTGACGTGCTGGTGATCGGCGGCGGGATCGTCGGTCTGTCGACGGCGTACGCGATCACGCGCGCCGCGCCGGGCACCCGGGTCACCGTCCTGGAGAAGGAGCACGCCCCCGCCCGTCACCAGACCGGGCGCAACAGCGGCGTGATCCACAGCGGCATCTACTACCGGCCGGGCTCCCTCAAGGCCAGGTTCGCGGTCGAGGGCGCGGCCGAGATGGTCAAGTTCTGCGCGGAGTACGGCATCCCCCACGAGGTCACCGGCAAGCTGATCGTCGCCACCGACCGCGAGGAGCTGCCCCGGCTGCACGCGCTGGTCCAGCGCGGCCGGGAGAACGGGATCCCGGTGCGGGAGCTCGGCCCGGCACAGATCAGCGAGCACGAGCCGCGGGTGCGGGGCGTGGCCGCGATCCACGTCGGCACGACCGGCATCGTCGACTACGGGGCGGTGGCGGCGAAGCTCGCCGAGGCGTCCGGGGCGCGGATCCTGTACGGGTCGGCGGTCACGGCGGTCGACCGGCGCCCCTGGGGCGTGGCCGTGCGCACGGCCGCCGGGCGGGTGGTCCGCGGGCGGGTCCTGGTGAACTGCGCGGGGCTGCACTGCGACCGGGTGGCGTGGCTCGCGGGCGACGACCCGGAGATGCGGATCGTCCCCTTCCGTGGGGAGTACTACGAGCTGGCCGACCCCTCGCTGGTGCGCGGACTGGTCTACCCGGTGCCGGACCCGGCCTTCCCCTTCCTCGGGGTCCATCTCACCCGTGGCATCGACGGCGGCGTCCACGTCGGGCCGAACGCGGTCCCGGCCCTCGCCCGCGAGGGCTACGGCTGGTCGGTGGTCCGGCCCCGCGAGCTCGCCGGCACGCTCGCCTGGCCCGGCAGCTGGGCCATCGCCCGGGCCCACTGGCGCTACGGCGCGGGCGAGCTGCACCGGTCGCTGTCCAAGCGCGCCTTCACCGAGGCGGTCCGGCGGATGCTGCCGATCGTGGAGGAGCGGGATCTGCGGCGGGCGGGTGCCGGGGTGCGGGCGCAGGCCGTCCTGAAGGACGGGACGCTGGTGGACGACTTCCTGATCCGGGAGTCGGTCCGGACGGTGCACGTGCTGAACGCGCCTTCGCCCGCGGCGACGGCCTCGCTGCCGATCGGGCGGGAGGTCGCGGGGCGGGCACTGGCGCTGCTGTAGACCGCGCGGCCCGGGACGGGGCGGGCGCCGTGGGAGCGGGAGCCCCGGCGCCGACGGGCGCCCGCCCACGACGGCGGGGCGACGGCCCACGACGGCGGGGCGACTGCCCACGACGGCGGGGCGACTGCCCACGACGGCGGGGCGGGACGCGCCGTAGAATTCGGGCATTGTGTCTGAGCAGCCTGAGAACGCCCCCCACACCTCCCCCGCCGAGCAGCCCGTCGCGCGCCGGGGCAGTCGGATGTTCGCGCCGGGGGAAGGGCCCTCGCCCGATCCGGCGGGAGCGCACTTCGAGCGGCGGATCCGCAGCTTCCAGCCGCGGCGCAGCCGCGTCACCGCGGGGCAGGCCGAGGCCATGCTGAAGCGGTGGCCCGACTGGGGGCTCGACATCGACGGCAAGCGGCAGCTCGATCCGAAGGAGATGTTCGGCGGGCTGCCAGTCGTCCTGGAGATCGGCTTCGGCATGGGCGAGGCCACCGCGCAGATGGCCGCCGCCGACCCCGGCACCGGCATCCTCGCGGTCGACGTCCACACCCCCGGCCAGGGCAACCTGCTCGGTCTCGCCGACCGCAACGGCCTCGAGAACATCCGGGTCGCCAACGGCGACGCGATCATCCTGCTGCGCGAGATGCTCCCGCCCGAGTCCCTGGCCGGCTGCCGGGTCTACTTCCCGGACCCGTGGCCCAAGAAGCGCCACCACAAGCGCCGGCTGATCCAGCCCGAGTTCCTCACCCTGCTCGCACCCCGGCTGGAGCGCGGCGGCCTGCTGCACTGCGCCACGGACTGGGAGCCGTACGCGGAGCAGATGCTGGACGTGCTCACCGCGCACCCCGACTTCGAGAACACCCAGGCCGACGGCGGCTACGCGCCCCGGCCCGGCTACCGGCCGCTGACCCGCTTCGAGGGGCAGGGCCTCGACAAGGGGCACGTCGTCCACGACCTGCTGTTCCGCCGCCGCTGACCCCGCGGGGCGGGGTTTTCCACAGGCTGCGAGAACCCCCTCGCCGCTGTCGGTGCCGCTGGTTAGGGTCGTTGCGTGTCGTCGAACCCGATCGTCGGATCTGCCACCGAGCACGAGCCCGCACCCGCCCTGGCGGTCATCCCCGCGCCCGCACCCGTGCCGGCCCTGGAGACCGACCAGCCGGACTTCACCGCCGTCCCGGAACGGGCGAAGTGGCGGTACAAGCCGCGCCGTGCCTTCTGGCGCAGCAAGCTGCTGCGGGCCATCACGCTGATCACCCTGCTCGCGCTGTGCGCCCTGGCGATCCTGGCCCTGGTCCGGGAGGAGACCGGCACCGAGGGCTTCTTCGTCGGTCTCGGCCTCGCCGTCCTCCCGGTGCCGCTGCTGCTGGCCGCGTTCCGCTGGCTCGACCGGGTCGAGCCGGCCCCCTGGAAGAACCTGCTGTTCGCCCTCGCCTGGGGCGCCTTCGCCTCCACGCTGGTGGCGATCCTCGCCAACTCCTTCGCCGTCGAGTGGATCAGCAGCGCCACGGCCGACCCCGGCTCCGCCGACACCCTCGGGGCGACCGCGGTCGCCCCCGTCGTGGAGGAGACCGCGAAGGGCGCCGCCGTGCTGCTGCTCTTCCTCTTCCGCCGCAGGGACTTCACCGGCCCGGTCGACGGCCTGGTCTACGCCGGGTTCACCGCCACCGGCTTCGCGTTCACCGAGAACATCCTCTATCTGGGCAACGCCTTCGGCGAGGACCAGCAGATCGGCACCGGCGGGCTCGGCTCCATGACCGTCGGGACCTTCCTCGTCCGGATCATCATGTCGCCGTTCGCGCACCCGCTGTTCACCTCGCTGACCGGGCTCGGCTTCGGCTTCGCCGCCCTCCTGCCGGCCGCCGCCCGGCTCCGGCGCACCCGGCTGGTCCTGCTCCCGCTCGGCGGACTGCTGCTCGCCATGGGCATGCACGCCCTGTGGAACGGCTCGGCCAGCTTCCACCCGCTGGCGTTCCTCGCGGTGTACGGGATGTTCATGGTGCCGGTCTTCGGCCTGCTCACCTGGCTCGCGATATGGAGCCGGCAGAAGGAGCTGCGCACCATATCCGGCGAGCTCCCGGCCTATGCGGCGGCCGGCTGGCTGGCGCACGACGAGCCGCTCGCGCTCTCCTCGATGCGGGCCCGGGCGCTGGCCCGCGGCTTCGCCGCCCGGACGTACGGGAAGCCGGGCGCGCAGGCCGTCGGCGAGTACGAGGCGTTCGCGACGACCCTGGCCTTCCTGCGCCACCGGGCCGGGCTCGGCCAGGCGGCCCCGGACTTCGCCGCCCGCGAGCAGGAGCTGCTGCACCACCTGTGGCAGCGCCGACAGCTGGCGTCCCCCGCGCTGACCTACGCGGCCCGCGCCACGGGCCGGGTCTGGGCGCCGCCGCAGTATCTGGACTACGGCGGCTACAACCCGTACCGCAGCTAGCGGAGCCGGTGGATCAGACCGCCGAGGCCTCGTCCAGGCTCGCCAGCTCGGCCGCGGTCAGCTCCAGCTCGGCGACCGCGACGAGCGCGGGGAGCTGCTCGACCGTGCGGGCCGAGGCGATCGGGGCGACGACGGTCGGCCGGGAGGCCAGCCAGGCGAGGGCGACGGTGGCGGGCTCGGCGTCGTGGGCCCGGGCGACGGCGTCGAGGGCGGCGAGCACGTTCCGGCCGCGCTCGGTCTCCAGGTGCCGGCCCGCGCTGCCCGCGCGGACGCTGTCGACGGTGGTGCCGGGGCGGTACTTGCCGGTGAGGAAGCCGGAGGCGAGCGAGAAGTACGGCACGGCCGCGAGCCCGGCCTGCTCGGCGGTGTCGAGCAGGGCGCCCTCGTAGGTCTCGCGGGAGACCAGGTTGTAGTGGGGCTGGAGGGCGACGTAGCGGGCGAGGCCCTCGGCCTCGGCGAAGTCGAGCGAGGCGCGCAGTCGCTCCGGGGAGATGTTGGAGGCGGCGACGGCCCGGACCTTGCCGTCCTTCACCAGCTGGTCGAGGGCGGTGACGATCTCCTCGACGGGCACGGACTCGTCGTCGAAGTGCGTGTAGTAGAGGTCGATGTAGTCGGTGCCGAGGCGGCGCAGCGACTCCTCGGCGGCGGCCTTGATGGTGGTGGCGCCGAGTCCCTTGAAGCGGGGGTGGGCGCCGACCTTGGTCGCGACGAGGACGTCGGCGCGGTTGCCCCGGGAGGCCAGCCAGCGGCCGATGACGGTCTCGGACTCGCCGCCCTCGTTGCCCTCGACCCACGAGGAGTAGGTGTCGGCGGTGTCGACGAAGTTGCCGCCGGCGGCGGCGTAGGCGTCGAGCACGGCGAAGGACTGCGCCTCGTCGGCGCTCCAGCCGAAGACGTTGCCGCCGAGGGCGAGCGGGAAGACGTGCAGGTCGGAGGAGCCCAGCTTGCGGAGAGAGGTCATGGGGTGGTCAACCCTCCGCACCGCCGGGCCTATTCCGGTGCCGTCCGGGGACGGTGGAGCCTCAGATGGTCAGGCCCTTGGACCGCAGCCAGTCCGCCGGGTCGATGCCGCCGCCGGACGGGGTGTGGACCTCCAGGTGGAGGTGGGGGCCGGTGACGTTGCCGGTGGCGCCGACGCGGCCGATGGTGTCGCCGGTGCCGACGGACTGGCCGACGCCGACCGTCATCGAGGACAGGTGGCAGTACCAGATCTCGGTGCCGTCCTCGAGCTCCAGGACGATCCGGTAGCCGTACGCACCGGACCAGCCGGCCGACTTCACGGTGGCGCCGTGGACGGCCTTGACCGGGGTGCCGGTGGGCGCGGCGAAGTCCAGGCCGGTGTGGTAGCCGGAGGACCACATCGAGCCGGCCTCGCCGAAGGTCGAGGTGATCGTGTACGAGGAGGTGGGCAGCGAGTAGCTGGCGGCGAGCGCGGCCAGGCGGGCGGCCTCGGCCTTCGCGGCGGCCTCCGCCTCGGCCTTCTTCTTCGCCTCGGCCTCGGCCTTCGCCGCGGCTTCCGCCTTGGCCGTGGCCTCCGCGGCCGCCTTCTCGGCGGCGGCCTTCTGCGCCGCCTCCTTCTCGGCGGCGTCGGCGGCGGCCTGCTGCTGCTCGGCCTGCTGGAGGATGCGGGCGCGCAGGGCCTCGCCGGCGTCGGCCGCCTGCTGCTTCGTCCCCGCCTCGGTGCCCGCGGCGTCGCCCTCGGGGGCGGTGTAGGTGAGGGCGGTGAGCGGCTGCGGGTTGTTCGTGCCCGTGGCGGTCTCGGCGGTCTTGGCGGCGGTGTGCTCGTCGCCGCCGATCAGGTCGCCGATGCCGGGCAGTTCGGAGGCGTCGGGCAGGTCGAGGTCCGGCAGGGATATCGCGACCGGGGCCTTCTCCTGGGCGGTGGCCAGGCCGCCCGCGCCGACGGCGGCGATGACGCCGACACCGAGGACGGTGGAGGAGCGGGCGAAGTTGGAGCGCTGCTTGACGACCCGGTGACGGCCGCCGGAACGGTTCTGGGCCCGCAGGGAGTCCTCGGTGGGGTTCCACTCCTCCCCGTCCGCGCCCGCGGCGCCGTAGGCGCCGAAAGAGTCGAAGGGGGCTTCGGGGGCAGGGGTGTTGGACGCCACGGAGGCGCTCTCCTTTCCTTCCTTCTCGCCTACCGGGTTAGCTGACGGGTTCGGAGCAGGAAGGTCTCCTACGGGTGTGCCGCACGGGTGCGGCATGGGCCCGATTCACCCCAAGTGGTGGTTCCCCGGTTCCCTTGCGGGATTCGGCGCGCGCGCACGGTGCCGTCTCTTGCGACGGCTGTGACGACCGCGCTGCGTTATCGAACGTTAATAGACACGGCCTCCCGATTCCAAGCTGTTCCCCTTGATCATTCACTGAATTGAGGCGGAATGGCCCGAGTTGACCCCCGGTCAGACGGGATCCGCATCACACCCGAAATCTGACGCTGTATCAATTGTTATCGGAGTGGCACCCCGCGACTACGGCCGGTCACCGCCCCGCCGGGGCGCCCGTCACCGCCGCCCCGAGCCGCCCGGCGGCACCACCGGCATCGTCCGCCGCCGCTCCGGCTGCCCCGCCGCCGGCCGGCTCACCGCGAGCAGCGCCATGTCGTCCGTCGAGCCGCCTCCCGTGTGCCGGCGCACATCCGCCACCAGCGCGTCGAGGAGCTCCTCCGGGCCGGGGAAGAGCCGCCCCGCGAGCCGTTCCGCCGGATCGTAGAAGACCCCCTGCGCGTCCCGCGCCTCCGAGAGCCCGTCCGTGTAGAGCAGCAGCGTCGCGCCCGGCGGATACGGCGTCTCGTCGGCCCGGTCCGGCCACACCGCGAGCTCCCCCATGCCCAGCGGCAGCGCCGCCTCGCTCGGCCGGAGCCGGGCGAGGCCCCCGTCCCCGTACAGCAGCAGCGGCTCGGGGTGGCCGCGGTTCACGACCCGTACGAGCCCGTCGCCGCGCGGGATCTCGGCGAGCACCGCCGTCGTGAACCCCTCGAACGCGTCGAGCCCGTCCCGCCGGGTGCCCTCGCGGTCCAGCGCCCGCTCCAGGCGCTGCGCCACGCCCTCCAGCGTCGACTCCTGCTCGGCCGCCTCCCGGAAGGCGCCGATGACCACGGCGACGGCCTCCACCGCGTCGAGCCCCTTGCCGCGCACGTCGCCGACCACGAGCCGTACCCCGTGCGGGGTGTCCTGCACGGCGAAGAGGTCGCCGCCGATGAACGCGTCGGCCTGCGCCGCCTCGTACCGCGCCGCGATCTGCAGTCCGCCGATCCGTTCGGCGGGCGTCGGAAGCACCGCCTTCTGCGCCGTCTCGGCGATCACCCGCGCCGAGGCGAGCCGTTCGCCGCTGCGCCGGACCACCCGGTTGATCAGCATCGCGAGCGCGGCGACCGTGACGACGGTCAGCGTCTCGGTGAGCGCGGGGATGTCGCCGACCGTGCCGTTGTAGAGGTGCAGGCCGACGCTGGCGAGGACCGCGGCGATCCCCGTCAGGAGCGTCGTCAGCGTCGAGAAGAAGGGAGCGGCGACCAGCGGCGCCGCCGAGAACAGCGGCGCCGCGGTGTACTCGGGCGGGGTCGCCAGGTCGAAGCAGACACCGCCCGCGATGATCAGCGGAGGAAGCGCGCGGATGAAGCGCCGGGCACCGCGGTACGGACCGCGGCCCGCGCCGCCGGCCCCGGGTCGCACCGCTGCTCGCGCCACCTGTGCTCTCCCGCCTCGACCTGGGCCCGCCGTGAGGGCGACGGGGGACCCGCGCCCTCCCCAGGGTGCGGTCAGCCGGTGCCCGTCGGCGACTCCCGCTCGTCCGACTGGCGTACGGCCGGACGGGCCGCGAGCCGCCCGCCCCGCGCGAGCGCCGCCATCGCCGCCGCGCAGCCGAGACCGACCGCGCACAGCGTCAGCCAGGGCACCGCCGACCAGCCGGTCAGATCCAGCAGGGCGCCCGTCCCCAGGTTCCCCAGGGTGATGCCGACCCCGCAGACGGTGTTGTAGAGCCCGTAGTGGGTGGCGACCCAGCGGTCCTCGGAGAGCGCGACGACGGTGTCCATCTCGTACGGGTAGAGCACCGCGTTCGCCGCCGCCAGGGCCGCCGCGCACAGCAGCAGCCCCGCCAGTGAACGCCCGCCGCCGAGGAGCGCCGGCGGCAGGAACGCCAGGCCCATCAGCGCCAGGCCCAGCACCAGGCACCGCTCCCGGCTGAGCCGCCGCCGGCACCAGGCGGTGATCCGCAGCTGCCCGACCAGCGCCACCAGCGCCGACACCACGAAGAGCGCCGTCGTCACCGCCGTGCCGCCCGCCGCGAGCGGCAGCGCCAGATAGACCTGGAAGGACAGCACGTACGAGCCGGTCATCACCAGCGAGAACAGCCAGAACACCCGGTTGGCGAGCACCGTCCGGAACTGCCCCCGCTCCCGTGCCTCTCCGCCGGGCACGTCCCTGCGCACGGGCAGGTGCCGCAGCTGTACGCAGGTGAGCCCGGCGAACAGCACCGCCGCCACCACGCAGGTCAGCCGGAACGACACCCCGGTCAGCGCCACCCCGACCAGCGGGCCGAGCAGCACGCCCGCCTGGTAATAGGTGTTGAACAGCGCGAAGGCCTCCACGCGCCGCTCCCCCGCCTCCGCCGCCAGATAGGCCCGCACCGCCGGGTTGAACAGCGCCCCCGCGAGGCCCGTCGCCAGCGAGGCGGCGATCAGCATCGGCAGCGACTGCGCGAAGGCGAGCGCCCCGAAGCCGGCCGTCCGCAGGGCGCAGCCCGCGACGATCAGCGGTTTGAAGCCGAGCCGGTCGGCGAGCGCGCCGCCGACGAGGAACATGCCCTGCTGGGAGAGGTTCCGTGCGCCGAGGACGAGTCCGACCGCCCAGGCCGCCATGCCGAGGCCGTCGGCCAGATGCGCGGCCAGATACGGCATCAGCATGTAGAAGCCGAGGTTGATGGTGAGCTGGTTGAGGAAGAGCAGCCGCACGGCCGGGTCGAAGCTGCGGCTCTGCTTCCAGATCCCGCCGGTCGCGGGCGCGGTCGTGGCGCTCAACGGACCCGCTCCGCCCGGTCGAGCACCCGTCGGGTCCAGCCGCTGACCGGTTCGCCCTCGACGTACGCCGCCGGGTCCGTGCGCACGGGACCGTCGAGGAGCCCGTGCGCCGCGCAGAACTCGTCGTTGAAGACGGTGTCGAAGTAGCGCTGCGGCCCGTCGGGGAAGACCGCCGCGATCCGGGTGCCGCGCGGCCGGGTGCGGGCCAGCCAGCCCGCGACCAGCGCGACCGCGCCCACGCTCCAGCCGCCGGTCGCGAACTGCCGGGCCGCGAGCCGCCGGGCGGTCCGTACCGCCTCGGCGGGGCCCACCCAGTGGATCTCGTCGAAGGCGGCGTGGTCGACGTTGCCGGGGTGGATGGAGGAGCCGAGCCCGCGCATCAGGCGCTCGCCGGCCGGCAGGCCGAAGACGGTCGAGCCGATGGAGTCCACGCCGACCAGTTCGAGGGCGGGGCTGGTGGTGGCGCGCAGCGCGCGGGAGATGCCGGCCGAGTGGCCGCCGGTGCCGACCGCGCAGACCAGCACGTCGACCCGGTCCAGCTGCTCGCCGAGCTCGGCGGCGAGGGCGCCGTACGCCTCGGGGTTGTCGGGGTTCCCGTACTGGTTGGGCCACCAGGCCCCGTCGAGGGCGAGCAGCAGTTCGGCGACCCGGTCCATCCGGGCCTGCTGCCAGCCGCCGTGCGGGCTGGGCTCGGGCACCACGTGCACGAGGGCGCCGTGGGCGGTCAGCATCCGCTCGACGATCGGTTCGAGGCCGGGGTCGGTGACGACGTGGACCGGGTGGCCGTGCAGGATGCCGGCGAGCGCGAGCCCGAGCCCGAGGGTGCCGGAGGTGGACTCGACGATGGGGGCGCCCGGCCGCAGCTCTCCGCGGCGGCGGGCCTGCTCGACCATGTGGAGGGCGGCGCGGTCCTTGATGCCGCCGAAGTTGAAGCCTTCGAGCTTGGCCCAGTAGCCGTCGTCCATCCACAGGACGGGGGTGTTGCCGACGGTCTGCCGGGCGACGGACAAGAGGTGGGCGGGGTTGCTCATGGGGGTGACGTCCTTGGGTGGGGCGGCCCCGTTGCCCGGGGCGCGTACGGAAGGAACCGAGATCGCTGCGGATGCGCGACGCGGCTCAGTTCCGGTCCACCCCGAGGGAGATCAGCAGACTGCCTGGCCGGGGGCCGGGCCCCGCCCGGTCGCGGACGCAGCGCGTGTGCGGGGCCGGCCCGAAGGGCTCGTCGGAGGTGAGCAGGGCGGGGCCGGCGGCCTGCGGCGCGGGGTGCTGCGTCCCCGCCGCCTGCGCCGGCAGATGCGCGTCGAAGGACCAGCCCTCGCCGGGCCGCTCGCAGCCGTGCGGCAGCTCGGGCGCGAAGAGGCCGGGGGCGGAGACGCCGGGGGCGGAGAGGCCGGGAGCGGCGCCGACGGACGGCAGCCCGTGGCCGTGGGCGCCGTGGCAGACGCCGGCGAGCAGCGCGACGAGCGCGCACAGCAGCAGGACGGCGGGCGCCCGCCGTCCTGCCGTACGCATCGCACTCCGGTCACTCATGGTGCGCGTGACGCTACGAGGCGCACACGGCGGGTGCAAAAGCGCGGGCCCGGTTTTGGCCAGCCTTTACATCGGGCCGAGCGAACCCGAAGGCACCCGGGGACCCGGGCGCCCGGGAACCCAGGGGCCAAGAGGGCGAGCAGGCAAGGGGGCAAGAGACCAAGGGGCCCGGCGACCTGGATACGACGAAGGCCCGGATCCGTTTCCGGATCCGGGCCTTCGTGCTACTGAGTAGCGGGGACAGGATTTGAACCTGCGACCTCTGGGTTATGAGCCCAGCGAGCTACCGAGCTGCTCCACCCCGCGTCGGTGAATATGACCTTACGGCATGGGCGGCGGAAACAGAAATCGGTTTCCTCAGCAGCCGCAGTCGTCCGAGTCCACCGGCGCCGTCAGCGGGTCCGCGGCCTGCTGCGCCGGACCCTCCCAGGTCTCGTACGCGAAGCCCTCGCGCGCCCAGTACTCGAAGCCGCCGAGCATCTCCTTCACCTGGAAGCCCAGCTGGGCGAGGGCGAGGGCGGCGCGGGTGGCGCCGTTGCAGCCGGGGCCCCAGCAGTACGTGACGACCGGCACGCTCTTGTCGAGGAGCTGCTCGGCCTGCTCGGGGATCAGCGCGGTCGGCAGGTGGACGGCGCCCGGCACGTGCCCCTGGTCCCAGGAGGCGGTGGAACGCGAGTCGACGACCACGAATCCGGGGTCGCCGCCGGTGGCGCGGGCCTCGGCGAGAGCGGCGGCCACATCGGAGACGTCGGCGTGGAAGGCGAGGCTCGCGGAGAAGTACGCGACCGCGGCGGCCGGCGCGGCCGGCGGGGTGCGAAGGACCGGGTTCACGGGGTTGACCTGCGTCGATGTCGTCGTCATACAGATCAATCTAGGCTCGGTGATCATCACTCTGAAGGGGTGATCCACGGTGGTCGGGGGGTTCGTCCGGGGAATCCCGGCCGTTTGCCGCGACCCGGCGGGGATCTCACGTACCGGGACCTGTCACATCCGCGGCGGCGCGTCCGTCATACCCGTGTGACCGGACGCGAAGGGGAACAAGCACCGATGGACAAGGACCTTCTGGCCGCCCGCTTCGAGGCGGACCGCGGCCATCTGCGGGCGGTGGCCTACCGGATGCTCGGCTCGATCAGCGAGGCGGAGGACGCCGTCCAGGAGGCCTGGTTCAAACTGAACCGCTCCGACGTCAGCGGTGTGGAGAACCTCAGCGGCTGGCTGACCACGGTCGTCGGCCGGGTCTGCCTCGACCTGCTCCGCTCCCGCGCCGCCCGCCGCGAGGACCCGCTGGAGTACCACGTGCCGGACCCGGTCGTCCGGGACGAGGGCGTCGCCGACCCCGAGCAGGAGGCGCTGCGCGCCGACTCGGTCGGTCTCGCCCTGCTCGTCGTCCTGGAGACCCTGGCCCCGGCCGAGCGCCTCGCCTTCGTGCTGCACGACATGTTCGCGGTCTCCTTCGACGAGATCGCGCCCATCGTCGACCGCACCCCCGCCGCCACCCGCCAGCTCGCCAGCCGCGCCCGGCGCCGCGTGCAGGGCGCCACCCCGGCCCCCGAGCCGGACGTGGCCCGCCGGCGCAAGGTCGTCGACGCCTTCCTGGCCGCCTCCCGGGCCGGTGACTTCGAGGGCCTCCTGGCGGTCCTCGACCCGGACGTGGTGCTCCGCGTCGACGGCGGCCGGCTGCCCGCCGCCTCCAAGCTGCTCCGCGGCGCCGAGGCGGTCACCTCCTCGGCCCTCACCTTCGCCAGGTTCCGGTACGCGGCGCGCCCGGTCCTGGTCAACGGCGCGCCGGGCCTGGTCTCCCTCGCGCAGGGGCGCCCGGTCGGCCTCATGTCCTTCACGATCGTCGACGACCGCATCGTCGAGATCGACATCGTGGCGGACCCGGAGCGGCTGGCGTCCCTGGGCATCACCGGCTGATCCCGGGCCACCCGGACGGCTCACCGGACGGCCCCGCTCCGGCCGCCGTCCGGGCTCCGGCCGGTCCTGCGGCCCCGCGGCGCTCCCGGCGCCCGCCGAGGAGCAGCACGAGCACCATCGCGACGGCGAGGCCGGTGGCCGTGGCGTACGCGGCTTCGAGGCCCGCGGCGACGTGGCTCCCGCAGGTGGCCGCGCACTCCGCGGGCACCGCGATGCCCCGGTTTCCGGCGGCGTTGAACAGGGCGCCGAACAGGGCCGCCCCCAGGGTCTGGCCCACCTCGCGGCAGAACATCAGCTGGGCCGTCGCGGTGGCCCGGCCGGACCAGCCGACGGCCGCCTGGACGCCCACGAGCAGGGCCGGCTGGAGCAGCCCGAAGCCGACGCCGAGCAGCGTCGAGGCCGCCGCGAACGCCAGGGCCCCCGCCCCGGCCGAGGCAAGCAGCGCCGTGGTCGCCAGGGCCGTGGTCGCGGTGAGGGCGCCCGCGAGGGCGGCCCGGCGGAACCCGGCCCGCAGATAGAGGCGGCTGCTGAAGACCGCCGCGGTCGGCCAGCCGAAGGTCATCCCGGCGAGCACGGCCGCGGCGGGCGCCGGGCCCAGCCCCAGGACCGCCTGAGCGTGGACGGGGAGCAGCAGCATCGGCGCGGTCATGATCACCCCGAGCAGCCCCAGGACCAGGCTCGCCCCCGCCACCTCGCGCCGGCGCCGGAGGCCGCGGGGGATCAGCGGCCGGGCCGCCCGGCGTTCGACGCGTACGGTGAGGAGCACCAGGGCCGCGAAGAGGGCGGCCAGCGCCGCGCCGGGCGCGGAGAGCCAGGGCCAGGCGGTGCCGCCCTGCACCGACAGGGTCATCAGCGTCCCGCAGGTCAGCAGGAGGCTCAGGGCGCCCCGCCAGTCGACCGGGCCGCCGGCGGCACCGCGTACGGGCTCCTCGGGGAAGCGGCGGACGAGCAGCCACAGCGCCAGTGCCCCGGGCGGGAGGTTGAGGAGGAAGATCCCGCGCCAGTCGCCGTACTGGGCGAGTCCGCCGCCCACCGCGGGTCCCGCCAGGGCCGCGACGCTCCAGACCGAGGCGAGCACCGCCTGGATGCGGCCGCGCTCGTGCGGGCGGTAGAGATCGCCCGCGACCGTCTGCACGGTCCCCTGGAGCGCCCCGGCGCCCAGCCCCTGGACGAAGCGGAAGACGACGAGGCTCGGCATGTCCCACCCGGCCGCGCACAGCGCCGAGCCCAGCAGGAACACCAGGGTGCCGGCGAGGAGCACGGGCCGGCGCCCATGGGTGTCGGCCAGCCGCCCGGACAGCGGCAGGCAGACGGTGGCGGCGAGGACGTACGCGGCGAGGAGCCAGCCGAACGCCGCTCCGCCGCCCAGGTCGGCGACGATCTGCGGCGCGGCGGCGGCCGTCACCGCGCTGTCCATGGCGGCGAGGAACATCACCAGGACGAGCCCGGCCGTCAGCCCCCGCCGGCGGCCGGCCGGAGCCGCGGTCACCGGGTCAGCTCGACGAGGCGCTCGGCGCCGCCCCCGTGCAGGTTCGCGGCGATGAGCTCGTAGAAGGCGCCGAAGAGGCGGTGGCTCAGCCGCTGGTCCTCGAAGAAGGAGATCCGGTCGGCCACCTCGGCGGGGGCGGCCTCGCCGCTCGCCAGGAGCACCATGGCGCGCAGCACGTCCTGCGGGGTGACCGAGCTGCCCGCGTGGGCGTTGTGGAACACCTCCTCGCCGTACGGCTCGGCGGTCAGGACCGGGTTCCGGCGCCGCTGCACCCGGATCCGGTAGTCCTCGCCGACGACGTCGTTCTTGAAGACGCCGATGTGCTGGAGGCTGCCCTGGTTGACGTCCAGGCTGAACTGGGACATCCGGCCCTTCTCGCGGAACGGCTGCCGGTCGGCGAGGTCGAACTCCTGCAGCCCGACCGATCGGTGGGAGTAGGTGTTGGAGTGGCAGGCGTAGCTCACCAGCCCCGCCTTCCGGCCGTCCTCCCCGAGCAGCTCCAGGTGGAAGACGAAGTCCGTCTCGGCGGCCGCCACCTCCGGCGGCAGCTCGGGCCGGCGGGGCCGCTCGCCGCCGTCGACCAGCTCGGCGAGCGCGGTGGCCTGACGGGTGCGCAGGAACTCCCCGACCCTGCGCACGTACGGGTTGGTCACCCGCAGCGCGGTCGCCTCCCCCGGCGCCAGCTCCAGGTACCAGGCGAGCAGGTCGATGTAGTGGTAGCTGGAGAACGACAGCGCCCCGACGCCGCCGCGGTATCCGTGGGCGTCGCCGAGCAGGTACTCCTCCGGGTAGCGGAACAGGCCGCCGTTCTTGATCAGCTGCATCGAGGTGATGCCCTGACCGTGGCTGCGCTGGATCTCGCCGATGTCGGCGGCGATCGAGCGGTAGACGTCGTTGGCGCGGCGGCGCAGCGGCATGGCGAGGTGGACCGGGCCGCCGGTCCGGGCCCTGGCCTCGTCGAGCGCCCGGCCTATCTCGTCGTACCCGGCGGTGATCCGCGCGGCGGCGGCCGGATCGTGGGCGGCGCCCTCGGCGACGAGCAGGGGCTTGTCGCACAGCACGCTGATGCCCCGCGAGACCGCCCACAGGATGTAGTCGCGGTGGTGGACCGGGTTGCACGCGATGATCACCAGGGAGAACCGGTGGGCGGCATGGGCCCGGTCGAGGACGGCCGCCAGCTCCCGGGGGCTGAGCCCGTCGGGGTTCACCCAGTCCGGCGCGTCCCGCTCCAGGAGTGCGCGCAGCGGTGCCATGTCCGCGTCCTGGGCGCGCTTCTCCGGATCGCGCGGATCACAGATGACGGCCGTGCGGACCGGCCGGCCGGACCGCTGCATCTCCAGCAGCGCCGGAGCGTGGTTCTCCCGGCCGGCCCAGTGACCCGAGCCTCCGACGAGCAGGACCGTAGTCGTGCGGGCCATTTCTTGCTCCCCCTTCGGAGTGATCTTGAAATGCGCGGGCGGCCCTTCGGGCGGCCCGAGGAATGTGGCGGCGAAATCGCGACCGGCTATGGTTGAGAGTTGTGATCGGCAAGGGATGGGCAGAATGACGGACGCTCTGGGACTCGGGGTGCACGCACGTGCTTCGCTCGCCGGTCTGGGGATCTCGGAAAGCACCGAGTTGGTATACCGGGGCATGATCCAAAAACCCCGGTGGAGCGTCGCGGAACTTGTCGAGGAGACCGGTCTGAGCGCGTCGGACGTCGAGGACGGACTCGCCGAGCTGACCGCCTTCTCCCTGATCAGACCGTCGGGCGAGGTGCCGGGCAGTGTCGTCGTGGTCCCGCCGAGCGTGGCCCTCGCCGAGCTGATCTCCACCCGGCAGAGGGACGTCTACGAAGACCAGCGCAGGCTCGCCGAATGCCGGGTCGCGCTCTCCGACATCGTTGCCGAGTTCGAGCAACGGCACGACGGATTCGACGGAAGCAGGATCGAGTACCTGCGGGGCATGGATTCCGTCCGCGGATATCTCGAGGAAATGTCGCATCAGATCGAGACGGAAGTGCTCGCCCTCATTCCGAGAGCCTCCCTCACCGCGGAGAGCATGGCCGCGAGCCAGGCCCTCGACGCGAAGGTCGTCGAACGCGGCGGGACCATCCGCACCATCTACCTCGACAGCGTCCGCAACCACAGCGCCACCCGCCGCTACGCGGCCTGGCTGAACGAGTACGGCGGACAGGTGCGGACCCATCCGGTGCTCCCGATGCGCCTGATCCTCGTGGACCGCAAGCTCGCCGTGCTCCCGATCGACCCCGAGGACTCCTCCACCGGCGCCCTGGTCGTACGCGAACCGGGCGTCGTCACCGCCCTGTTGGCGCTCTTCTCGCACATCTGGGAGGCCGCGCGCCCGCTCGGCACCGCGGAGCTCCCGGACGACCAGGGACTCACCCCGCAGGAGCGCGAGCTGCTCCGGCTCCTCGCCCAGGGCATGACCGACGAGGCCGCCGGCAAGCAACTCGCCATCTCCGTGCGCAGCGTCCGCCGGCTGATGTCCGACATCATGGACCGGCTCGACGCGCGCAGCCGCTTCGAGGCCGGCCTCAGGGTCGCCGAGCGCGGCTGGCTCTGAGGGCCCCGCGCCGCCGTCGGCCCGCAGCCTCATCCCATGCTCCGCCGCAGGGCGCCCACGGCAGTCGCGCGGGCTTCGAGCAGGGCGCTGCCCAGCTCCTCCGTCCGCGGTCCCGCGGCGTTCGAGCAGGCCCCCCGGCCCGAAGGGCTCCCGCCGATCAGCGCGGCGGCCTCCCGGATCACCTCCCGGGCGTCCACCCGCTCCCGCAGCCGTCGCCCGACGGCGCAGACCAGCAGCGCCCGCCCCTCGCAGGGGGTGCACAGGACGACCAGGCCCAGGCCCGAGGAGACGTGCTCGGCCACGGCCGACGCCAGCTCCCGCAGCCTGCGCCCGGTCACCCCGTCGACCCGGGCCGCCACCAGCAGCCCGCCCGGCACGACCTGGGCCTTCTGGGACAGGGCCCGCGCCGCCGAGGCCAACTCGGCCCGGTGCAGCCGCTCCAGCTCGGCCTCGGCGTCCGCGAGGAGCGCCAGCCGGGTGCGCAGCGCGGCCGGGGCGTCCTCGGGACGCGTACCGAGGAGACCGGAGAGCTCGCGCAGCAGGAGCCGCTCAGCCACGGACGACCTCCTCGGCGACGGGCCCGGCGGCCTCGATGGCCTCGGTGAGCCCTGCGGCCGTGGTGGGCCTGCCGGCCTCGGAGGACCCTGCGGCCCCGGCAGCCGCGACGGCCTCGACTGGCTCGGCGGTCTTGGCGCTCTCGGCGGTCTCGGCGCCCGCGCCCGCCTCGGTGACCGCGGCGGCCTCGACGGCCGGGTGGGAGGGCGTCGTTGGGGCGACGGCCCTCTCGTCCGGTGTCGAGGCCGCGCGTCCGAGGGCGCCCGCCGCGAGCAGGAGCACCACGGCCACCGCCGCGCACAGCCCGGTCAGACCGGCCACGAAGGCGGTCCCGGTGCCACCGCCCACCAGCGAGCCCGCCGCGAGCGGCCCGGTGACGAAGCCCACCGAGGTGGCGGTGGAGTAGGCGGCGTTGAAGCGCCCCCGCAGGGCGGGCGTGGCCATGGAGTTCACCAGGGACGGCATGCCCGCCGCGTACAGCGTCTCGGCGCAGGCGAAGAGCACCATGCCGCCGATGAGCACCGCGAGTTGAAGGCCCTCGCCCACGCCCGTCGCGGCGAGCACCACGAGCCAGCTCGCCGACCAGGCGGCGGCGGCCAGGGCGACGGTCCGTACGTGCCGCCAGCGCTTGATCCGCTCGTGCAGCACCAGTTGGGACAGGATGACCGCTCCGGTGTTCACGGCGAAGAGCACCGCGATCCCGGACGCCCCCGCGTCCGTGCTCGTCAGGAGGAAGGCGGGGAAGCCCGACTCCAGTTGCCCGTACGAGGAGAAGTACAGCGCCGTCGCGAGGACCAGGAGCAGGACGAACGGGCCGTGCGCGAGCACCTGCCGGTAGCCGCCTCCGGGGGCCCCGGCCCGGTCGGCCGCGCCGTCGGCTCGCCCGGCGCCCTCGGCCCGGTCGGCGCCCAGGCCGCCCACGGCCAGCACCGCGAGGCCGATGCCCAGGTAGCTGAGGGCGTTGGCGCCGTACAGCAGGCGGAACGACAGCGGCTCCGCGGTGCTCGCGAGGGCGCCGCCGAGCAGGCCGCCGATGCCCAGCGCGGCGTTGGTCAGGGTGAAGTTGAAGCCGAAGACGACGGGATGGGAGGAGGCCGGCACCGAGCCCGCGAGCAGGGTGTTCCAGGCCGGGGAGCCGCCCAGGCCCAGGCCCCAGACCGCGGCGGACAGCAGGAACTGCCAGACCTCGCCGGACACGGCGTAGCCGGTCACGCCCACCGCGCTGAGCATCATGTGCACGGCCGCCGTGCGGCGCGCGCCGATGCGGTCGATGAGGCGCCCGGCGTTGAGACCGGCGACGACGGCGGCGACCGCGGTCACCGACACGGCGTTCATCGCGGTACCGAGGCCGAGGCCGTTGACCTGGTGCACGTAGACGGCGAGGAACGGCAGGACCAGACCCGAGCCGACGTTGTTGAGGGCCCCGAGCAGCAGCAGGGTGCGGGCGGTGCGCGGCAGGGCGCGCACGTCCTTCAGCAGGGACACGGCTCTTCCCTCTCCATCGGGTCGGCGTTCTCCATCGGGTCGGCGTTCTCCATCGGGTCGGCGTTCTCCATCGGGTCGGCGTTCTCCATCCGGTGGGCGTTCTCCATCCGGTGGGCGTTCTCCATCCGGCGGGCCTTTTCCACCCGGTGGGCCTTTGACATCGGGTCGGCGCCGGGAGCCCTCACGCCGCTCCGAACAGGAGGCGCAGGGCGTTGCCGGCCAGCAGGGGGTGCGGATCCGTACCGTCGAGCTCCGGGGCGCCGAGGATCCGGCGGTACGCGGGCACGGTCCCCGCGCCCGGGCCGCAGGCGCCGTCCCGGTACGGGAGGTGCCACGGGGCGTCGAAGGAGACCGCGAGGCGCTCCCCGTGCGCGGCGAGGAGCCGGACGAGCCCGGCCTCGGAGCCCGCGGCCCGCGGCGCCGCGAACACCCCGGGGCCGCCCAGGAGGCGGGGCAGTACGGGACTGTCCGCGCCCGGGTGGACCAGGAGGGTCCGGGCACCGGCCGCGGCCGCGGCGGGTACGGCGGTCGCCGCGATCTCCGCGAGGTCGCCGAGGTCCCCGTCCGGCGGGCAGTGCAGCAGGGTCGGTACGCCCAGGTCCGCCGCGAGGTCGAGATAGCCGCGCTCCACGAAGGTGGCGACGGACCGCTCGGCGGCCGACGGGTGCCACTTCAGGGCGAAGACCTCCCCGAGCCGGCCGGCGTAGTCCGTGGCGAAGGCCGCCGCCTCGCGGAACGGGTCGGCCATCAGCGCGGGCAGCGGCAGTCCGGCGGACGGCGGGTGGCCGGACCGGAACCGCGCGCAGGAGTCGAGCAGTTCGCGGTTCCGCTCGCGGATGACCCGCCCGCAGGCCGCCGGGTCGATCGGGGCGCCCGCCGGCTTGAACCGGCGGTAGTACGGCATCGGGGCGATCACCGCCGCCACGACGCCGGAGGTCCCGGGCAGCAGTCCCCCGCCGAGCACACCGAGCAGCGCCATCAGGTCGGGGACCGACTGGTGGCGGGTGTACCGGACGTCGTCAGGGTGGTGGATGCGCTCCGCGCCGGCCTGCTCGTGGACGCTGACCAGCGCGGGACGCGCACCCAGGTAGGCGCGCGTCGCCTCCCGCCCCGGTCCGCGCTCCGCGGTCGCGCCGGCGGCCGTGGTCTGCCCGAAGGACCAGTACATCTCTCGTCTTCCCTAAGGGGCCCCGGGCTCCGTCGGCGGAGGCCCGGGGTCCGGGTGGCGGGGGGCGCCGGTCACGGAGTGACGGTGACGCCGTTCAGGCGCGGGGCGAGCTGGAGCTCGCGGATGTCCTTCTGGTTCAGGACCCACATCAGCCAGCGCTCGATGCCGAGGCCGAAGCCCGAGGTGTGCTGCGGGTACGCGTCCTTCATCTGCACGTACCAGGCGTAGTCCTCCTCCGGCACCTCGTGGTGGGCCAGCGCCTTGCGGGCCTGCTCGCCGTCGACGTGGCGCTCGCCGCAGCCGACGGTCTCGCCGATGCCGAAGAGCAGGTCGCCGTTGAGGGCCGTGCGGCCCTCCTCGTCGCCGTACGCCTGGTAGAAGGGCACGGACAGGTGGTCGTAGTGCGTGATCCACAGGATCGGGCTGATCTCGGCCATCAGGCGGCGCTCGCCGTGACGGGTCAGGGTGCGCCAGCCCTGCTGGTACTCGACCGCGTCCGGGTCGTCGCCGAGGTGGGCGACGGCCTCGTCGAAGGTCATGCGCGGGAAGCTCTCCAGCCCGGCCATGCGCTCCAGGTGCTCGGTGGTGCCCGCGATCTCGCGCACGGCGTCGGCGTGCCGGTCGAGGACCGCCTGGGCCAGCCGGCGCATGTAGGCGTTGACGGCCTCGATGCAGGCGTCCAGACCGCCCGGGAGCTCGGCCTCGCTGTGGAAGAACTGGTTGAGGTGCGACTCGTCGCAGTCCTCGCCGCGGAAGCTCGGCATCAGGTACCAGCTGCCCTGCGGGCTGAGGCGGCAGCCGTACTCCAGCATGAACTGCATGGAGTCGGCGAGGAAGGTGCGCTGGCCGAACAGGTCGATCTCGACCGGGAGCGAGTCGCTGCCCAGGCCCATCGGGCTGGAGATGCTGTTGGTGGTGATCGGCAGGTGGACGGACTTGACGCCGCGCTCCCGCCAGAAGAGGGCGGTCTCGACGGTCACCAGGTCCTGGAGGTCGACCAGCGTGCGGTAGAGCGGCTGCTCGACGATCTCGAGGAAGCGGCCCTCGGAGGGACGCCATCCGCCGTGCGTGTACGTGGGCGTGGCCAAGGTGGTTCTCCTGACGGTGAGGTGAAGCGAGTGGTGTGGGAGATGTGCGGGTCGCACGGGTGTGAGTCGCACGGGGTGTTGGGTCGCGCGAGAAGTGGGTCGCGCGAGGTGTGAGTCACGCGAGAAGTGGGTCGCGCGAGGTGCTGGGGACGCCACCGGACGGGTCCGCCACCGGACGGGTCCGCCGCCGGACGGGTCCCGCCGCCGGACGGTCCGTCCGGCGGCCGAGCCGCTCCCGGGTCAGACCGTGTGCATCCACTGCCGGACGTCGGGGCGTTCCCCGTACTGCAGGGCGGCCAGTTCCTCGCGGAGTCGCGAGGTGAGGGCGCCCGGGTTGCCGTCGCCGATGACGTACCGTCCCCCGACGGTCGTCACGCTGGCGATGGGCACCACGGAGGCCGCGGTGCCGCAGGCGAAGGCTTCCTCGAAGCCCCCGCCCGAGGTCAACTCGGCGATGTCGACGGGGCGCTGCTCGGTGCGCACGCCCAGGTCGGCCGCGAGTGCGAGGAGGGCGTCACGGGTGTTGCCGGCCAGGATCGTCCCCGACAGCGGCGGGGTCACTAGGACCGGTTCGCCCGCCGGGTCGCGGGTGACGCCGAAGAAGTTCATGGCACCGAGCTCCTCGACGAAGCGGTGCTCCCGGGCGTCGAGCCACAGGACCTCGTGGAAACCCTGCTCCACGGCACGGGACTTGGCGGCCAGACTGGCGGCGTAGTTGCCCGCGCACTTGGCCGCGCCGGTGCCACCGGGCGCCGCGCGGATCTGGTCGGGCGGGCACCAGACGTCGATGCCCGCGTAGCCGTCCGCGAAGAAGTGGTCGACGGGCGAGGCGATCACGGCGAACAGGTACTCCCGGGCCGGGCGCACCCCCAGGCTCGGCTCCACCGCGATCATGAAGGGCCGCAGGTAGAGGCTCTGTCCGGGGCCCCGCGGCACCTCGTCGGCGTCGTGCCGCACCAGCCGGGCGCACGCGTCGACGAAGGTCTCCACGGGCAGGGCGGGCATGGCGAGCCGCTCTGCGCTGAGGTTGAAGCGCTCGGCGTTGGCGAGCGGCCGGAACAGGGCGAGCGAACCGTCCGCGCGCGGGAAGGCCTTGAGCCCCTCGAAGATGGCCTGGCCGTAGTGGAGGGCCATGGCCGCGGGGGACAGTGCGAGCGCCTGGTGCGGGACGAGTTCCAGCGGCGACCAGCCCTCGCCCGCGGTCCAGCGGGACACCACCATGCCGGCGGTGAAGCGGGCCCCGAAACCGAGCGCGGCGGGTGCCTCGGCCGGTTCTGCGGCCGTGCTCACGACACCTGCTCCGAGGTCTCGTACGAGGAGAGCAGCGCTTCCTCCAGCTCGGCGGCCCGCTCGCGGAACTCGGCCTCGCTGTCGGCGCCGATGACCAGCATCAGGCACCAGACCGAGGGGTGCAGCTCCTCGATGTCGAAGCCCACCGCACGCGCCCGGATGACGTCCAGGACGTACGGGAAGGGCGCCAGCTGCTCGTCGCTCGGCTCCTTGGTGATGACACCGGCGGCGGTGGGGGCCAGGTTGATCCAGCCGACGTACGGGTACGGGGGCGTGGCCAGCTTCAGCGGCTCGCGGTCCTTCTTCAGGACGGCGTCGATCCACAGTTCGCGCAGGTCGGCGCCGTACGGCTTGAAGCTCTCGGGGATCGCGCCGCCGGCGAAGCGGGTCGCCATCTCGGAGAACCACAGCCGGCCGTCGGCCCGCCGGAAGATCTCCAGGTGGGTGATGTCGTCCGTGATCTCGAAGGCCGCGTTGATCCGTGCGTGCAGCTCCTCGACCTCGGCGTAGAGCTCGGGCTCGCGGTCGCGGGGCAGCAGGATCGAGCCGTTGTCCCGGCCCGGCGTCTCCACCAGCATCCGCGGGCGCAGATAGCGGCTGACGCCCAGGATCTGCGCGGTCCCGCCCTCCCAGACCGCGTCGACGTGGTACTCGTCCCCGTCGATCGGCTCCTCCGCGATGAGGAACTGGGTGACGCCGGCCGCTCCTCCGCCGCTGCGGGCCTTGGCCAGCACGGCGGTCAGCTCCTCCGCGTCGTGCACCTTGGAGGTGCCGACCGACCCGAGACCCGCGGCCGGCTTCACGATGACGGGGAAGCCGAGCCGCTCCTCGACCCGGCGCACCGAGCCCTCGATGTCGCCCGTGGAGAGCGACTCGTAGCGGGCACAGGCGATGCCGGCGCCGGCCGCGCGGTCCTTCATGGCGCGCTTGTCGCGCATGAGGACCGACTTCTCGATCGACGGCTGCGGCAGGCCGAGCACCGTGGCCATGTAGCCGGCGCTGAACTGGCTGAACTCCGAGAGGCTGATGACCCGGTCGATCTTCACCCCGGTGGCGCGGAGCTCGACGGCGAGCTGCGCCACCTCGCCCAGCGCGTCGTAGCTGGTGATCACATAGTGGCGGTCGACCCGGGCGAGCAGCTCGGGGTCGATGGTCCGGTGCGTCGCCTCCCACCCGTCGAAGACCAGGGTCACCCGGGCGCCTCCGTCGAGGAGCGCCTCCAGCGTGACCGCGTTCCACGAATAGACCAGGACATTCATTTCGCTCATACCTCGCCGCTCTACCTTTTCAGCGCTCAGGACAATTACCGGGCTATTGCTAGTCCCAGTTCAGGCTCGCCGGGTAAACCGTGCTCGCCGTGACGTCCGGAGCGGTCGCTTCATCGGCGCTTGCGGTCGTGGCACCCAGCGCCAGAACGGCCGCGACAAGCGAGAGAGCGGAAATAGCGCGCGTCAGGAACTTCATGGGATCCCCCTGGAGTGATTCAACGTTCGTCACTGCGAACCCGGAACGCCCGGCGGCTTCCGGTGAACCAGAATCTACGGACCAGGTCGCCGCGGCATCAAGGGCATGAGCTGGCACGTTGCTGCCTGGCACATTCAGGACTGGCGGATCCGCGAGGCCCCGACCGTTTATCGCGTAGCTTTACTCCGCGAGGATCCGCGAGGAACTCTGCCATTCTTTCGAGAGGAAGTCCGACCGGATCAGCATTTTCGGCACGCCGCCGTCCGAATCTTCCCGCAGGGACCGGAAAACTGGGCGAATGCCGTTCCCGTGAGGAGTCGCATGTCTTTCCGTATAAACCCCGGAACCAAGGGAAGGGCCCGCTCATGACACCCGCACCACCGTGGCGGCACCCGGCGCCCGCGCCGGTCCTGCCCCCCGCCCTCGCACCCGGTGACGTGGTCGCCGTCGTCTCCCCCGCCGCGGGCGCGGCCGGCAGCTACCCCGCACGCCTGGAGCGCGGACTGCAGGCCCTGCGGGACGTCGGTCTGCGCCCCCGGCTCGCCAAGAACGCGCTCGCCACCGGCCGTTGGACCGCCGGCACGGTCGAGCAGCGGGTCGCGGACCTCCACGAGGCATTCGCCGACGACGAGGTCCGCGGGGTGCTGTGCGCGATCGGCGGCAGCCTCAGCGCGCAGCTCCTCCCGGAGCTCGACTACGAGCTCATCGCCGCGCACCCCAAGGTCTTCTGCGGCTACTCGGACATCTCGACGCTGCACACCGCGATCCGCGCCCGGACCGGCCTCGTCACCTTCTACGGGCCGTCGATCATGGCGGAGTGGGCGGAGTACCCGGCGCCGCTGCGGGAGACGGCGGAGCACTTCCTGAAGGTCACCGGCACCGCCGCACCCGCCGGGCCCGTGCCGCGGCCCGAGCGGATCGTCCGGGAGGGCGCGGACTGGGGCGGCCCCGGCCGGGTCCGCCGCGCCGATCCCGTACCGCCGGTCGAGGTGCTGCGCCCCGGCCGGGTCTCGGGCACCCTCACCGGCGGCTGTCTGCCGGTGCTGCGGCGCCTGGTCGGCACTCCGTGGCAGCCCGACTTCACCGACGGCATCGTCCTGCTGGAGACCCCGCAGGCGCCGTACTCCATGGTGAACGCGGCCGAGGACCTGCTGACGATGCGGCTCGCCGGGATGTTCGAGGGGGTACGCGCGGTCGTGTTCGGCTGGCCCTACACCGACGAGCAGATACCCGAACTGGGGCACGCGGTCACCGAGATGCTGGCCAGCCACGACTTCCCCGTCGTCATCGGCTTCCCCTCCGGCCACACGAGCCCCATGGTGACCCTGCCCCTGGGCGTACGGGCCACCCTCGACGGCACGACGTTCTCCCTCGACGCCCCGGCCGTCGTGGCGCGCCCCGCGGGCGGTGCCGGATGGTGACCCTGCCGAAGCCCGCCGAGGGCCACGCGGCGATCGAGGCCGTCCCCGGTGCCGCCGTCGACGTCGTCGAGGCCTTCCGGGACGCGAGCCTGGCCGCCGGCTACAAGGAGCGGCAACGCCGGCCCGTGGTCTCCCGCCACGACCCGTCCGTGCGCTACACCAACTCCACGATCAGCGTGCTGAAGCCACTGCTCGCCGGCGGGGTGCGCGAGCGCGCCTTCCTGGTCCAGCCCGCCCTGCGGCTGCGCAACCTCGATCACGTCCGGCGCACCGGTGCGATGTCCCCGTTCGGGTGCTCCTTCATGTCCTTCGGCGCGCTCGGCCCCACCGGCGACGCCCCCCGGCTCTCCGCGCTCGCCCGGGACCTCCTGGTCGACGGGCTCGGCCTCGCCCCCGGCGACGTACGCCTGCGGGTCCTGGCCGAGGACCGGGACCTGATCGAGGCGGGGATCGAGGCGGGCCTCGCCGTCGCCCCCGAGCGCTCCCCCGAGGGCTTCCGGCACGTCTTCGGCATGCCCGGCGTCACCGGCCGCAACGCCAACATCGCCCTGCGCGGCCCGCGCGGCTGGGCCGACGTCGCCAACGTCATCGTGATCGAGGAGTCCGGACAGCCGATCGGGGTCGAGCTCGCCTTCGGCGTCAACATGGTCCTCGTCCAGGCCATGAGCCTGGCCCACCCCGTCCTGGCCGGACCGGCCACGGCCGCCGTCCGGCACGGTGTGAGCGACCTGACCGCCCTGGACGCGCTGTCCTCGGCCACCGTGCTGGCCATGGAGGGCCTGCGCCCGGTCGCCCGGGGCCGCGGCCAGAACTACCGCGCCCTGCTGCGCCTGCTCGGCGAGCGCATCGCCGGCCCGGCCGAGCGGTGGCAGCCCGCCGCCGAAGCGGTCGCGGCGGCCGAGGAGCGGCTGCGCCGGCACGCCAGCCCGCCCGGCGAGGACGTCGTCGAGCTCTCCCCCGGTGAGACGGCCGCCAAGTTGTTGGCAGACTGGCGCCAGGCCGGCTGAGGCCCCGGCACCTCGGACACCCCCACACCAGACCCCTTGCTCGACCGACTCGGAAAACAGGCGATTCGATCACCATGAACAACGGCCAGACACCGCTGACCATGCAGGAAGCCATCCTCACCCTGCAGAAGTACTGGAGCGACAACGGGTGCATGATCACGCAGCCGTTGAACACGGAGGTGGGAGCCGGTACGGCCAACCCGTCCACGGCGCTGCGGGTGATCGGCCCCGAGCCGTGGAGCGTCGCCTACGTGGAGCCGAGCGTCCGCCCGGACGACTCGCGCTACGGCGAGAACCCCAACCGGCTCCAGACCCACACCCAGTTCCAGGTGATCCTCAAGCCCGACCCGGGCAACCCGCAGGAGCTCTACCTGGGCAGCCTCCAGGCCCTCGGCATCGACCTCGACGCGCACGACGTGCGGTTCGTCGAGGACAACTGGGCCTCCCCGGCCCTCGGCGCCTGGGGCCTCGGCTGGGAGGTCTGGCTGGACGGCATGGAGATCACCCAGTTCACCTACTTCCAGCAGGTCGGCGGCGTCACCCTGGCCCCGGTCTCCGTGGAGATCACCTACGGCCTCGAGCGCATCCTGATGAACCTCCAGGGCGTCGACCACTTCAAGGACATCGCCTACGCGCCGGGCATCACCTACGGCGAGGTCTTCGGGCAGAGCGAGTACGAGTGGAGCCGCCACTACCTCGACGACGCCGACGTGGACACCCACCGCAGGCTCTTCGAGGAGTACGCCTCCGAGGCCCGGCGCATGCTCGACCTGGAGCTGCCCATCCCGGCGTACACCTACGTCCTCAAGTGCAGCCACACCTTCAACGTGCTCGACGCGCGCGGCGCGCTCAGCACCACCGAGCGCGCCAAGGCGTTCTCCCTGATGCGCGGGCTCACCCACGAGTCGGCCAAGCTCTGGGGCCAGCGCCGCGCCGCCCTCGAACACCCCCTCGGCACGGCCGCCGTCCCGGCCCCCGCCGTGCGCGCCGAACTGCCGAACGTGCCCGGCACCGAGCGACTGCTCTTCGAGATCGGCGTCGAGGAACTCCCGTACGCCGACGTGGTCGCCACCACCGACGCCGTACGCGAGGCGGTCACGGCCAAGCTGTCCGCCACCCGCCTGGCGCACGGCCCGGTCACCGCGATGGCCACCCCCCGCCGCATCGTCGTCACGGTCGAGGCCGTCGAGCCGCGCGAGCCGGACACCGTCCGGACCGTGCGCGGCCCCAAGACCGCCGCCGCCTACCGGGACGGCGCCGCCACCCCCGCCCTGCTCGGCTTCGCCCGCAGCCAGGGCGTCGACCCCGCCGACCTGCAGGTCCTGGACGTCGACGGCGTCGACTACATCGCGCTCACCCGCGAGGCGCCCGGCCGCACGGCGGTCGAGGTGCTCAGCGAGCTGCTGGCCGAGGTCGTCGCCGAGCTGCGCGCCGGCCGCAACATGCGCTGGAACGACCCGACCCTGTCCTTCTCCCGGCCGGTCCGCTGGCTGCTCGCCCTGCTCGGCAACACCCCGCTGCCGGTGGCCGTCTCCTCGCTCGCCTCGGGCACCACCACCCGGGTCCACCGCACGGCCGCCGAGCCGGTGGTCCCGGTGGCGTCCGCCGAGGGCTACGCCCACTTCCTCAAGATGCACAACATCCTGCTGGACCGCGACGAGCGCCGTGCCGCGGTCGTCCGCGGCGCCCACGAGGCGGCGGCCGAGGTCGGGGGCCGTGTCGACGTGGCCGGCGAGGCCGGTCTGATCGACGAGATCACCGACATCGTCGAGTACCCGCGCCCGGTCCGCGGCTCCTTCGACGAGTCCTACCTCGACCTGCCGTCGGGCATCCTCACCACCGTGATGCGCAAGCACCAGCGCTACCTGCCGGTGCTCGACGCCGACGGGCGCCTCCTGCCGCACTTCCTCACCTTCGCCAACGGCACCTGCGACGACGACGTGGTGCGGGCCGGGAACGAGGCGGTGCTCCGGGCGCGTTACGAGGACGCGGCCTTCTTCTGGCGCGCCGACCTGAAGGTCGCCCCCGAGGAGTTCCGCGGCCGGCTCGACAAGCTCACCTTCGAGGAGCGGCTCGGCACCGTCGCCGACCGCGCCGACCGCATCGCCGCCCTCGCCGCCGAACTCGCCGGCCGGACGAGCCTGGCGCCGGAGACCCTCGCCACCGTGCGCCGCGCCGGCGAACTGGCCAAGTTCGATCTGGCCTCGCAGATGGTCGTCGAGTTCTCCAGCCTCGCCGGAGTGATGGCCGAGGAGTACGCGCTCCGCGCCGGCGAGTCCGCCGAGGTCGCGCGCGCCCTCGCCGAGATGGAGCTGCCCCGCTCCTCCGGCGGCGCGCTCCCCGCCACCGACGCGGGCGTCCTGCTCTCCCTCGCCGACCGCTTCGACCTGGTCACCGGCATGTTCGTCATCGGCGCCGCGCCGACCGGCAGCTCCGACCCGTACGGTGTGCGCCGGGCCGCCATCGGCCTGCTCAACGTCCTGCGGAGCGCCCCCGCGGTGGCCGGCCTGCGGGTCCGCGACGGCCTGCGCGCCGCCGCCGACCGCTACGCCGCCCAGGGCGTCGAGGTGCCCGCCGAGCGGCTCGCGGAGGCCGCCGAGCTCATCACCCGCCGCTACGAGCAGCAGCTCACCGACGCGGGCCACGAGCACCGCCTCGTCCAGGCCGTCCTGCCCTGGGCCGACCGCCCGGCCCACGGCGACCGCACCCTGGCCGCCCTGGAACGCCACCTCGGCACCGAGGGCTTCGACGCCCTCACCACCGCCCTCCAGCGGGTGCTGCGCATCCTGCCGAAGACGCCGGCGGCCGAGCCCGCCGACCGCTCCCTCCTGACCGCCCCGGCCGAACTCCGCCTCGCCGAGGCCACCGCGGCCGCCCGCGCCTCCCTGACGGGCCGCGAGGACGACCTGGACGCCCTCGTGGCCGTCTCCGCCCCGCTGGTCCCGGCGATCGACACCTTCTTCGAAGAGGTCCTCGTCATGGACCCCGACCCGGCGATCCGCGCCGCCCGCCTCGCCCTCCTGGACGACGTCGCGGCCCTCGCGCGCACGACCCTCAACTGGAGCGCCCTGTAAGCCCGTGAACGGCTCGTGAAACGCGGAAGCGCCCCGTCCGGTCGAACCGGGCGGGGCGCTTCTTTCGGTAGGCCGTGTGGGACTCGAACCCACAACCAATGGATTAAAAGTCCACTGCTCTGCCAATTGAGCTAACGGCCCGTGGACAAGCACACCCGAGCAGCATAGCCGGAGACCCACCCGAAACGGATCGGGTATCGGCCCCGGCACACCGGCCGCCGGACGACGGAAAGGGCCCGCACCCGCACCGAAGTGCGGAGGCGGGCCCTTTCACGGCCTTACGGAAGGTCAGCCGTTGCGCTTCCAGCGCGGCTTGTCGTCACGGCGGAAGCCGCCGCCGGAGGGGCGGTGGTCGTCGCGGCGGAAGCCGCCGCCCGACGGGCGGTGGTCGTCACGGCGGAAGCCGCTGGAGGGGCGGTCGTCACGACGGTCGCGGTTGAACGGACGGTCGCTGCCACGGTGGCCGCCGGAGGGGCGGTCGTCGCGGCGGAAGCCGCCACGGTCGTTGTCACGGTCGCGGTTGAACGACGGACGGTCGTTGTCCCGACGGAAACCACCCGACGGGCGGTCGTTGTCGCGACGGAAGCCACCACGGTCGCCACCGCGGTCGTTGTCACGGCGGAAGCCGCCACGGTCGTTGTCACGGTCGCGGTTGAACGACGGACGGTCGTTGTCCCGACGGAAACCACCCGACGGACGGTCGTTGTCGCGACGGAAGCCACCACGGTCGTTGTCACGGTCGCGGTTGAACGACGGACGGTCGTTGTCCCGACGGAAACCACCCGACGGACGGTCGTTGTCCCGACGGAAGCCACCACGGTCGCCACCGCGGTCGTTGTCACGGCGGAAGCCACCGCGGTCGCCGCCGCGGTCGTTGTCGCGACGGAAGCCGCCACGGTCACCGCGGTCGTTGTCGCGGCGGAAGCCGCCACGGTCGTTGTCACGGCGCTCGAAGCCACCGCGGTCGTCACGGCGGTCGAAGTCGCGGCGCTCCTCGCGCACGGGCTCCGCGGCCACGGCGGCGACGGCCTCGGCGAGCTCGGCCTCGGCGGCCTCGGTCACCTCGGCGACCGCGGCCTCCGGGTCCTCGCCGCGCTCACGGGCGGCGCGGGCCACCAGGCGGTCGGCCTCCTCGCGGAGCTCGACGGCGCGGCGCTGCAGGCGCTCCAGCTGCTTGGTCAGGTCGGCGACCTCGCGCTCGGCCTGCTTGGCCGAGTTGTTCGCGGAGTCGGCCTGGACCTCGGTCAGCGAACGGGCGCCGGTGATCTCGGCGACCTCGGGGTCGAAGGCGCCGGCCCCGCCGACGATGTGGCGCGAGGCGTCGACGCCCGCGTCCTCCATCAGGCGGAAGATCTGGCGGCGCTGGTGCGGCAGGGCCAGGGAGACCACGACGCCCGAGCGGCCGGCACGGGCGGTGCGGCCCGAGCGGTGCAGGTAGTCCTTGTGGTCGCCGGCCGGGTCCACGTTGAGGACCAGGTCGATGCCGTCGACGTGGATGCCGCGCGCGGCGACGTCGGTGGCGACGAGGACGTTGACGTACCCGTCCTTGAAGTCGGCCAGGGTGCGGGTGCGCGCGCCCTGGGTCATGCCGCCGTGCAGCGCGTCGGCCTTCACGCCCGACTCGCGCAGCTGCTCGGCGACGCGGTCGGCGCCCAGCTGGGTGCGGACGAAGATGATGGTGCGGCCCTTGCGGGCGGCGATGGCGGCGGTGACCGGCGCCTTGTCCTTCGGCTTCACGACCAGGACGTGGTGGGTCATGGTGGTGACGGCGCCGGCGGACGGGTCGACCTCGTGGGTGACCGGGTTCACCAGGTAGCGCTTGACCAGGCTGTCGATCTCGTTCTCCAGCGTGGCGGAGAAGAGCAGACGCTGGCCGCCGACCGGGACCTGGTCGAGGAGCTCGGTGACCTCGGGCAGGAAGCCCAGGTCGGCCATCTGGTCGGCCTCGTCGAGGACGGCGACCTGGACCTGCTCCAGCGAGCAGGCGCCGCGGTTGATGATGTCGCGCAGTCGGCCCGGGGTGGCGACGAGGATGTCGACGCCGCGCTCGAGCGCGTAGATCTGGTTGCCCATGGACGTACCGCCGCAGACGACCTTCATCCGGAGGCCGAGCACGTCGCCGTAGGGCTGGAGGGCGTCCGCGACCTGCATCGCGAGCTCACGGGTCGGGGTGAGGATGACGCCGCGGGGCTTCTTCTTCTCGGTGTGGCCGTCCGCCAGGGTGGCGAGCAGCGGCAGACCGAAGGAGAGGGTCTTGCCGGAGCCGGTGCGGCCGCGGCCGAGGATGTCCTTGCCGGCCAGGGCGTCCGGGATGGTCGCGGCCTGGATCGGGAAGGGGGTGGTCACGCCGTTCTGGGCGAGCTTGCGCACGACGCCCTCGGGGAGACCCAGGTCACCGAAGGTGATCTCGGGGGTCTCGTCGGCGGGGGTCTCGTCGGCGGGGGTCTCGTCGGCCTCGACGGTGCCGTCGGCCTCGACGGTCTCGACGACGTCCTCGGCCGCTACGGCCTCGGCGACGATCTCGTCGTTCTCGTTCTCGGGCAGGACGGCGTGATCAGAACTGAAAATGGACATGCGAAATGCGAAACCTTCCGGAGTCTCGGCACGCGCCCGTCAACTCCGTGTTTCGCACTACGGACCGCCTCAATGCGGTCAGCCACGGCAAGGGAGAGTACGCGCCAGTCGCGGCGCTCTTCGGTCGTGGCGCCGGGCAAATGGGATCAAACGATCTACCACCATACGCACTCCCCCCCGTCCAAGGCAAACCGGCCTGCGTCACATCGGCCTGGCCTGCGGTGATGCCTCCGGCTCGGTGGGTCCGCCGGGCCCCTCCGCGGCCCGCATGGCACCCATATGGGTGTCGGCCCCGGGGGTGGTCGAGGGGGTCTCGCTCACCGTCGGCTCGGCCGTCGGCTCCGGCGGGGGCGTGGTCGGGTCCTGGGTCGGCGTGGGCTGCGGCGGATCGACCGGCGGCGTGGTCTCGCCACCGGGCGCCCCCGAGTCGCCCCCCGTGCTCGCGGCGGGGCCGCCCGTCCCGCCGGGCGGCTGCGTGGGCTTCGACGCCCCGCCCGCTCCACCCGCGCCACCCGCGCCGACGCCGCCGGCCGACTTGGCCGGGGCCGTGGCGGAGCCGCTCGGCACCGGCGACTCCTTGCCCGAGCCGTCGGCGTCGGGACCGCTCCTGGCCGTGCGGTCGAACCCTCCCCCGCCGTGCCCGCCGGACAGGCCGCCGTCCTCCGCGGAACCGGCCGCCTCGCCGCGCTTCCCGGCGGAGCTGCTGGGGGCCGGCTTGGCGCCGTCGTCGCTGACACTCATACAGCCGCTCAGGCCCGCACAGGCGGCGACCGCGAACGCGGTGGCGGCCCAGCGCACAGGGGTGGGCAAATGGCGCACGGAGGCACCTCCAGGACATGACAGGCAGGATCGGAACGCTGATCGGTCTGATCGAACGCGTTGCCCTGCCCAACTCCCTTGGCGCCGCATGGGACACGCCCCAGACGCGGCCGGCCCGGCCCGGACGGCTCAGCCGTAGCCCAGCGCGTGCAGCCGTTCGTCGTCGATGCCGAAGTGATGGGCGATCTCGTGGACCACGGTGATCTCCGTCTCCGCGACCACGTCCTCCCGGGACTCGCACATCCGCAGGGTCGGCCCCCGGTAGACGGTGATCCGGTCCGGGAGCACGCCGGCGTACCACTCGCCCCGGTCGGTCAGCGGAGTCCCCTCGTAGAGCCCGAGGAGTTCGGGATCGTCGGGCGACGGCTCGTCCTCCACGAACACGGCGACGTTGTCCATCAGCCGGGTGAGCTCCGGCGGGATCCGGTCCAGGGCTTCGGCGACGAGCTCCTCGAACTCCTCGCGCGTCATCTCCAGCACGCGCCCATTCTCCCTCCGGTGGAAACCGTTTTGGCGATACCGGCCGGCATCCCATATGCTTCTCACGTCCCCGACGCGCTGGAAAGCGCCCAGGTGGGCCCTTAGCCCTCATCGTCTAGTGGCCCAGGACGCCGCCCTTTCAAGGCGGTAGCACGGGTTCGAATCCCGTTGGGGGCACGCACAACCCTGTGCGAGACTTGTCTCGCACACCATATGGTCCTGTGGAGCAGTTGGTTAGCTCGCCACCCTGTCAAGGTGGAGGTCGCGGGTTCAAGTCCCGTCAGGATCGCTGAGGCTGGAAACAGCCTCGTCCCCAGGCTCTTCGAGCAGGGGGATGCCCCAGGCTGGGTAGCTCAGTTGGTACGAGCGATCGCCTGAAAAGCGATAGGTCGCCGGTTCGACCCCGGCCCCAGCCACAAAGAGAAGGCTCCGTTCGAGAGAACGGGGCCTTCTTCGTGCTGTCCCCGCCAAGGGGGTACGGGGAGGAGGACGGCGCCCTCCTCCCCGTACCGTCACGCCTCCTCGCGCCGCCTCCCCCGCCACGCCCGCACCGCGAGCCCCGCCGCCGCCGCGGCCGGCACCGCGACGAGCAGCGCCCAGTCCGGGACCGTGCGGCCCAGCGTCGCCACCCGCTCCTCCACCGCGAAGGAGTCGTCCACGGACAGCAGCCCCGGCAGCGCGGTGGTCCCGTCGAAGACCAGGAAGAGCGTCCCGAGGGCGATGAAGAACAGGCCCGAGAGCAGCGAGGTCGAGTGCAGTTCGAGCCGCCCGAGCCGGATCGGCCGGCCGCGCAGCCAACGCCGCCGCCCCAGGTCGTAGCGGTCCCAGAGCAGCGCGAGCACGAAGAGCGGGACCGCCATGCCGAGCGCGTACACCGCGAGGAGCAGTCCCCCGTAGGCCGGACTGCCGCCGAGCGCCGCCACGGTCAGGACGCTGCCCAGGATCGGGCCCGCGCAGAACCCGGCGAGGCCGTAGACCAGGCCCAGGGCGTAGACCGAGAACGCCGTCGTGGGGCGGATCCGGCCGCTCGCCTCGCTCATCCGGCGGGACGCGAAGCCCAGACCGAGGATCTGCAGCACCCCGAGGGCCACGATCAGCCAGCCGCCCACGGCCACCAGCAGGTCCCGGTGGCCGTAGAAGAGGCGCCCGGCGAAGGAGCCGGCCGCGCCCAGCGGGACGAGGGTGGTGGCCAGACCCGCGTAGAAGACGCCGGTCCGGGCGACCAGCCTGGCCCGGCCGTCCACGGAGTAGGCGAAGAAGGCCGGGAGCAGCAGGGCGCTGCAGGGGCTGAGCAGGGCGAGCAGACCGCCGAGGAAGGCCGCGAAGTAGCCGATGCCGGAGGTCACGCCTTCGGCCCCGGCTTCTTGGCCGCCGCCGCCCTGGCCGCCGCGTCGATGGCCTCCGTGAACGCCTCCATCGGCTGGGCGCCCGCGATCGGACGCCCGTTGACGAGGAAGGAGGGGGTGGAGGTGGCGCCGAGCGAGTAGCCCTGCTCCTGGTCCTTGCTCACCGCCGCCCGGGCGGCGGCGCTGTCCGTGTCACGGGTGAAGCGCGCGAGGTCCGGGACCCCGGCCTCCTGGGCGAGGGCGGCGAGGCGTTCCTTGCCGAAGCCCTTCTCCTTGGCGCCCTGCGCGTACGCGGCCTTGTGGAACTGCCAGAACCGGCCCTGCTGCCCGGCCGCCCAGGAGGCGCGGGCCGCCGCCTCCGACTCCTCGCCGAAGATCGGGAAGTTCCGCCACTCGATGCGCAGGGTGCCGGCGTCGACGTAGCGCTTCACCAGCGCGGGCTCGGTGTCCCGGGCGAACTTGCCGCAGTAGCCGCACTTGAAGTCGGCGTACTCGATCAGGACGACCGGCGCGTCGGCCCGGCCGAGGGCCAGCCCGTCGGCGGCGTCCCGGCGGGCGTACGCCTCCAGCTCCGGGTAGACCCCGGCGGACGGGTCGGCCGAGACCTCGGCGGCGGCACCGGAGGAGGCGGAGGGCGAGGACGGCTTGGTGGTGGCGTACGAGGCGACGCCGAGCAGCGTGGCGGCGAGCACGACACCGCCGATGATCATGATCGGCTTGGACTTGGACGGGGGCGTGGACGTCGACTTGGGCCGGGACGGGCTGTGGGACTTGGACGTGGACATGCTGAAGCGCTCCTGGGGTGGAGAAAGAGGACGGGGGGCGAGGAGTGGCGCCCGCCGTCTAGACCCTCAGGATCGACAGCTCCACCGGCGAGGGCGGCACCAGCGCGGGCGGCTCCCGGCCCCTGGTCGCCTCGGCCGGGCCCTCGTCCGCGGCCAGGCTCGCACAGCCGTCCCGGGCCTGCACGAGCGCGGGCAGCAGCTCCCCGAAGCCGTGCGCCCGCGGGGGCACGACGGGGCCCGCGGCCCCCTCGTCGGCCGGGTGGCCCTGCCCGCAGCCGGGGGTGACGGCCCCCGCGACGGCCGGTCCCGGCGCGGCCGGGGGCGTCGCGGCCCCGCGGACCGCGAGGCCGAGCACCAGACCCGCCAGCGCGGCGAACACCACGAGGGCGCGCGCGGTGCGGGCGGCGGGGGACATGCGGAAACCTTTCGGGACGGTGCTGGCCGGTGTGCCCGAAATATTACGGGGGCCGCCCGTGCCGCCCTCGTAAATCGGTTCGCCGCTTCTCCTCGGCAGGTGCGATCCTGGATCCCGTATGTCTACTTCCTTCGCCGCCCTCCAGTCCGTCCTGGCCGAGGTCTCGCTGCGGGACTCCCACCGGCTCGGCCGCCGTCTCGAAGGCGCCCGCCGCATCCGCAAGCCCGAGGCCCGCACGGCCGTCCTGGACGAGATCGCCGCCGAGGCCGGCAAGGCCAAGGAGCGGGTCGACGCGCGCGCCGCCCGCGTGCCCGCGGTCACGTACCCCGAGCAGCTGCCCGTCTCCCAGAAGAAGGACGAGATCGCCGAGGCGATACGCGACCACCAGGTCGTGATCGTCGCCGGCGAGACCGGTTCCGGGAAGACCACGCAGATCCCCAAGATCTGTCTGGAGCTCGGCCGCGGCGTCCGGGGCATGATCGGCCACACCCAGCCCCGCCGGATCGCCGCCCGCACGGTCGCCGAGCGCGTCGCCGAGGAGCTCCGCACCCCGCTCGGCGAGGCCGTCGGCTGGAAGGTCCGGTTCACCGACCAGGTGAACCCCGAGGCGACCTTCGTGAAGCTGATGACCGACGGCATCCTGCTCGCGGAGATCCAGACGGACCGCGAGCTGCGCGCCTACGACACGATCATCATCGACGAGGCCCACGAGCGGTCCCTCAACATCGACTTCCTGCTCGGCTACCTGGCCCAGCTGCTGCCGAAGCGCCCCGACCTCAAGGTCGTCATCACCTCCGCGACCATCGACCCCGAGCGCTTCTCCCGCCACTTCGGCGACGCCCCGATCGTCGAGGTCTCCGGCCGTACGTACCCGGTCGAGGTGCGCTACCGGCCGCTCCTCGAGGAGGACGGCGAGGAGGCCGACCGGGACCAGATCACCGCGATCTGCGACGCGGTCGACGAGCTCCAGGCCGAGGGCCCCGGCGACATCCTGGTCTTCCTCTCCGGCGAGCGCGAGATCCGCGACACCGCGGACGCGCTGCTCAAGAAGCAGCTGCGCAACACCGAGGTCCTCCCGCTCTACGCCCGCCTGAGCCACGCCGAGCAGCACCGGGTCTTCCAGGCGCACTCGGGCCGCCGGATCGTCCTCGCCACGAACGTCGCCGAGACCTCCCTGACGGTCCCCGGCATCAAGTACGTGATCGACCCGGGCACCGCCCGCATCTCCCGCTACTCGCACCGCACCAAGGTGCAGCGGCTGCCGATCGAACCGATCAGCCAGGCCAGCGCCAACCAGCGCAAGGGCCGCTGCGGCCGTACCAGCGACGGCATCTGCATCCGCCTCTACTCCGAGGACGACTTCCTCACCCGCCCGGAGTTCACGGACGCGGAGATCCTCCGGACCAACCTGGCCTCCGTCATCCTCCAGATGACCGCGGCCGGCCTCGGCGACATCGAGAAGTTCCCCTTCATCGACCCGCCGGACCACCGCAACATCCGGGACGGCGTGCAGCTCCTCCAGGAGCTGGGCGCGCTGAACCCGGCCGAGAAGGACCCGAAGAAGCGGCTCACCGAGCAGGGCCGCAAGCTCTCCCAGCTGCCCGTGGACCCGCGGCTCGCCCGGATGGTCCTGGAGGCCGACCGGAACGGCTGCGTCCGCGAGGTCATGGTGATCGCCGCCGCGCTCTCCATCCAGGACCCGCGCGAGCGCCCCGCCGAGAAGCAGGCCCAGGCCGACCAGCAGCACGCCCGCTTCAAGGACGAGACCAGCGACTTCCTCGCCTTCCTCAACCTCTGGCGCTACGTCCGCGAGCAGCAGAAGGAGCGCGGCTCCAGCTCCTTCCGCCGGATGTGCAAGCAGGAGTACCTGAACTTCCTGCGCATCCGGGAGTGGCAGGACATCTACGCGCAGCTGCGGACCGTGGCCAAGCAGATGGGGATACACCTCAACGAGGAGGACGCGCCCGAGCAGTCCGTCCACGTGTCCCTGCTGGCCGGCCTCCTCAGCCACATCGGCCTGAAGGACGTGAAGGAGGCGAAGGACGCCAAGCGTGAGGGCACCAGGAACGAGTACCTCGGCGCCCGCAACGCCAAGTTCGCGATCTTCCCCGGCTCCGCGCTCTTCAAGAAGCCCCCGCGCTTCGTCATGTCCGCGGAGCTGGTGGAGACCTCCCGGCTGTGGGCGCGGGTCAACGCGCGCATCGAGCCCGAGTGGATCGAGCCGCTGGCCCAGCACCTGGTGAAGAAGACGTACAGCGAGCCGCACTGGGAGAAGGACCAGGCCGCGGTCATGGCCCTGGAGAAGGTGACGCTGTACGGCGTCCCGATCGTCGCCGACCGCAAGGTGAACTACGGCCGGATCGACCCCGAGGTCTCCCGCGAGCTGTTCATCCGCAACGCCCTGGTCGAGGGCGACTGGCGCACCCACCACAAGTTCTTCGCCGACAACCGCAGACTCCTCACCGAGGTCGAGGAGTTGGAGCACCGCGCCCGGCGCCGGGACATCCTCGTCGACGACGAGACGCTCTTCGACTTCTACGACAAGCGGGTGCCCGAGCACGTCGTCTCGGGCGCGCACTTCGACTCCTGGTGGAAGCACAAGCGCCACGAGGAGCCGGAGTTCCTCGACTTCGAGCGCGAGATGCTCATCAACGAGAAGGCGGGAGCGGTCACCAAGGACGACTACCCGGACTCGTGGCGGCAGGGCGCGCTGAAGTTCCGGGTGACCTACCAGTTCGAGCCCGGCGCGGACGCGGACGGCGTGACCGTCCACATCCCGCTCCAGGTGCTCAACCAGGTCACCGACGAGGGCTTCGACTGGCAGATCCCGGGCCTGCGCGAGGAGGTCGTCACCGAACTGATCCGGTCCCTGCCCAAGCCGATCCGCCGCCACTACGTCCCGGCGCCGAACTTCGCGAGCCGCTTCCTGGACGCGGTCGTCCCCGTCCAGGAGCCGCTGACGGGCGCGCTCGCCCGCGAGCTCCAGCGGATGGTCGGCGTCCCGCTGACGGCCGAGGACTTCGACTGGGCGAAGCTCCCCGACCACCTCAAGATCACCTTCCGGATCGTCGACGAGCGGCGCCGCAAGCTGGCCGAGGACAAGGACCTGGAGGCCCTCAAGCTCCGACTGCGCCCCAAGGCCCGTCAGGCGCTCTCCAAGGCCGCCAAGGCGGCCACGGCGGGCCCGGACGGCTCAGGGCCCTCCCTGGAGCGTTCGGGGCTCAGGCAGTGGACGATCGGCACGCTCACGAAGGTCTTCGAGACCCGGCAAGCCGGCCAGCCGGTCAAGGCGTACCCGGCCCTCGTCGACGAGGGCGACTCGGTGGCCGTGCGCCTCTTCGACACGGAGGCCGAGCAGGCGCAGGCGATGTGGCGGGGCACCCGGAAGCTGATCATGCTGAACATCCCGGTGAACCCGGCGAAGTTCGCCTCGGACCGGCTGACCAACCAGCAGAAGCTCGCCCTGTCGGCGAACCCGCACGGATCGATCCAGGCGCTCTTCGAGGACTGCGCGACCGCCGCGGCCGACAAGCTGATCGCCGACCACGGCGGCCCGGTGTGGGACGAGGAGTCCTTCCGGAAGCTGTACGACAAGGTCCGCACCGACCTCGTCGAGCTGACCATCAGGACCGTGGGCCAGGTGCAGCAGGTCCTGGCGGCCTGGCAGGCCTGCGAGCGGCGCCTGAAGGCCACCGGCAGCCCGGCGCTGCTGGCGAACCTCAAGGACGTGCGGGACCAGCTGTCCTGGCTGATGCCGGCCGGCTTCGTCACCCGGACGGGGCTGAAGCGGCTGCCGGACCTGATGCGCTATCTGGTGGCGGTGGACCGGCGGCTCCAGCAGATGCCGACGGGCGTCCAGCGGGACACCACCCGGATGGAGAAGGTCCACGAGATGCTGGACGAGTACGCCTGGCTGCTCGAACAGCTCCCCAAGGGACGGCCGGTGCCGACCCAGGTCACGGACATCCGCTGGATGATCGAGGAGCTGCGGGTCAGCTACTTCGCGCACGCCCTGGGCACGGCGTACCCGGTCTCGGACAAGCGGATCGTGAAGGCGATCGACGCGGCCGTGCCGTAGCCCGTCCGACGGACTGGTCCGGCGAGTTCGACCAGACCGCTGACCTGCTGTACAGTCTTCTTCGCAGCCACAGTTCAGCGGCTGCGAAGGTCCTGTGGAGCAGTTGGTTAGCTCGCCACCCTGTCAAGGTGGAGGTCGCGGGTTCAAGTCCCGTCAGGATCGCAAGCAGAGAAGGCCCGCACCATTCGGTGCGGGCCTTCTTGCGTTCCCGCCTCCGAGGGACCAAGGTCCCGGCAAGGGGTGACCAACGACGTATGGGGACCGCCTCCGCGAGGTGGCAGGCTGTTCTGTGGCAAGACTTTGACGATGTGACGGGTGTCACTTAATCCGTTTCAGAAAGTGCTCCACTTACACCCTCCCTACATGCCTCGGATTTAATATGTGCAATTGCACCACCCGGGCGGGGGCGGCAGGGGCCGACCGGGGGCGCGGCGGAGGACATAAAAAGATCGCGCTGGACCCGGCGGAGTCCAGCGCGATCGACGACGGAGAACCTGTTGGGGCAGGTAGTTCGTCAGTAGAGCTTGGGGTGGGCGGACCAGGTTGGGGGACCTGGAAAGTGCCCGGTGTTACGGGGTGTTGCTGCGTGTCTCGCGAGCGCCTCAGGCCTCGCTGCGCTGCTGCGGAATGCCCGCCAGCAGAGCGCGAACCTCGGCCTCGCGGTACCGGCGGTGCCCACCCAGGGTGCGGATGGACGTGAGCTTGCCGGCCTTCGCCCAACGGGTCACCGTCTTCGGGTCCACGCGGAACATCGTGGCAACCTCGGCAGGGGTCAGCAGCGGCTCGGCATCAGGGGTGCGAGCGGTCATGAGCGGCCTCCTCGGGAGAACCGAACCTTCTCGGTTCTTTCCTCTAAATTCTGCACCTTGACCCGCCATGCCCGAAATGGCAGAAGCGGGTCGAGTCGGTTATAGGACGAACGGCTTGTCCTCGGCACTACAACTACACCATCCGTCCAGCCGCGTCGGCCAAACCGATGGAATTGCCCTCGCAGGTGTTCATCAGCGGCGGAAGTCGACTGACCATGCCATAACGGACAGTCACGCCACTGTGACGATCAGTCACAGAGCGATCAGGAGTCCTCAGACCCCCCATAGAGTGCAATGTCGAGCATTCCGCCCGTACTTGGGCGGAAGGAACCCTCCCCGGACTCCTTGTCCTATTTTGGCACGAGGGTGGGCGATGGGCGCAAGGGTGCGGTAAGTGCTATCCGTCACGCTTGAGCCAAAGGCCCGGATCGGGACCTACGTCCTGCCCCACCCACCCCAACGGCCCCACAAGAGCACACCAAAGAACCGAACAGACGTCCAGCGGTGAAGATCATTTACATCAGGTGGACCACACCCGTCGAGCGTCAGTTGGCGAACTGGAGGTCCCGGATCGCCCGCCACCGCTCCGCGAGACGCCCGTACGCCTCCCGCGCCGCCTCGTCGTCGCCGTCCCGCATCGCCGCGATCCCCGCCGCCACGTCCGCCGCCGACCGGTCGCCCGCCAACGCCGGGGCCGCGACCGCGTGCACCAGGCCGCCGTAGTCGAGCTCCACCAGCGCCCGCGGATGGAACTCCTCCAGCCAGCGCCCCACCTCCACCAGGCTCTGCGCCATCGGGCCCTCGTCCGTCGCCGCCCGCAGCACCTTCAGCGCCCGCGCGAGCCGCCGCCGCGCCTGCACCATCGGCGTCCGGTAGCGCAACACCGGCGCCTCCCCCGGCTCGTACTCCCGCTCCTCGTCGGAGAAGAGCGCGAACCAGCGCAGCGGCACCTGCCAGACCGCGCTGCGGATCCACGGCCGCGCGTCCGGGTTCCGCTCCCGCCACCGCTCGTGGTCCGCCGCGACCTGCGCCCGCACCACCGGCGGCAGCATCGCGTCCAGGACCGGCGCCGGCAGCGCCCCCTCCACCAGCTCCGCGAGCGCGAGCCGGCCGCGCAGCCGGGTCCGCCACGGACAGACCAGGACCACCCCGTCCACCGTCGCCACGAACGCGTCCCCGCTCTCGCGCGCCGGCACCGGCGCCGGCGGCACCCGCACCAGGTCCGCGAGCGAGCGACGCAGCTCCTGCTGCGCTCCCGGGAGGTCCGTGCGCAGCGCGTAGCGGGCCCAGTGGCTCCGCTCCGGCTCCGGGAAGGCGGCCAGCGGCTCGTACACCCGGAGATAGGAGGCGTACGGAACGGGTGCCGAAGAGGGAGGGGAGGGGTCCGCCATGTCGCAAATCCTTCCACGTAGGTACTCCGCGAGGGGGTGATCCTCAGCACTGCGTCCCTGCTACGGCCAGGTAGGACTTACCCTCGTGCCGACCTGGTCCCACCCCCACCCGCAGGGGGGACCTTCCGCCGCATCAACTTGGGAGTCACCACCGTGACCGATGTGACCGGCGTTCCTGATGTACTGCACACCCTGTTCCACTCGGAGCAGGGCGGCCACGAACAAGTCGTGCTGTGCCAGGACCGCGCCACCGGCCTCAAGGCCGTCATCGCCCTCCACAACACCGCCCTGGGCCCCGCGCTCGGCGGCACCCGCTTCTACCCGTACGCCACCGAGGCGGAGGCCGTCGCCGACGCGCTGAACCTCTCCCGCGGCATGTCGTACAAGAACGCCCTGGCCGGGCTCGACCACGGCGGCGGCAAGGCCGTGATCATCGGTGACCCCGAGCAGATCAAGACCGAGGAACTGCTGCTCGCCTACGGGCGCTTCGTGGCCTCCCTCGGCGGCCGCTACGTGACGGCCTGCGACGTCGGCACCTACGTCGCCGACATGGACGTGGTGGCCCGCACCAACCAGTGGACCACCGGCCGCTCCCCCGAGAACGGCGGCGCCGGCGACTCCTCCGTCCTCACCGCCTTCGGCGTCTTCCAGGGCATGCGCGCCTCCGCGCAGCACCTGTGGGGCGACCCGAGCCTGCGGGACCGCAAGGTCGGCGTGGCCGGCGTCGGCAAGGTCGGCCACTACCTGGTCGAGCACCTGATCGCCGACGGCGCCCAGGTCGTCGTCACCGACGTCCGCGAGGAGTCGGTGCGCCGGATCACCGAGAAGTTCCCCCAGGTCTCCGTGGCCGCGGACACCGACGCGCTGATCCGCACCGAGGGCCTGGACGTCTACGCCCCCTGCGCGCTCGGCGGCGCCCTCGACGACGACACCGTGCCGGTGCTGACCGCCAAGATCGTCTGCGGTGCGGCCAACAACCAGCTCGCGCACCCCGGCGTCGAGAAGGACCTGGAGGCGCGCGGCATCCTCTACGCCCCCGACTACGTGATCAACGCCGGTGGTGTGATCCAGGTGGCGGACGAGCTGCACGGCTTCGACTTCGACCGGTGCAAGGCCAAGGCGACGAGGATCTTCGACACCACCCTCGAAATCTTCGCTCGTGCAAAGGAAGACGGCATTCCGCCGGCCGCGGCGGCCGACCGGATCGCCGAGCAGCGGATGGCCGAGGCCCGCCGCGCCTGACCCCCGCCGGGGGCGGCCCGCCGCCGGGGAGCCCCTCCCGGGGCGATTCGGGAGACTTCGCTCACGCCGATCGGCGGGTCGCCCCTCAAGAAGGGGTTAAAATCGCGATTGACCAGCGAGGACAGGGCACCTCGATGGTTCTGTACCGAGGTATGTGATGCGCACGGCGTACCGTAGACCGACGGAAACAGGTACCGTTGAAGCCCTACGGACCGGTCTCTCATTCGAGAGTCCGTTCCGGACCATGAACGCGTGTCAAGACTCTGGGGCCGTCGAGCCCCGTCACCGAGGGGGTCGAGCCATGGGGCGCGGCCGGGCAAAGGCCAAGCAGACTAAGGTCGCCCGCCAGCTGAAGTACAGCAGCGGCGGGACTGACCTGTCGCGTCTGGCCAACGAGCTGGGCGCATCGACTTCGAGCCAGCCGCCGAATGGCGAGCCGTTCGAGGACGACGACGAGGAAGACGACCCGTACGCGCAGTACGCGGATCTCTACAACACGGACGACGAGGACGAGGACGACGAGTCCGGTCCGGCGTCCACTCAGCGTCGCGCTTGACCTTCTGAACATCGCAACCCGGTCCGGGGTACCCCGGACCGGGTTTTGCGCTGTCCGGGTGCCGTGGGAGGGCGCGGGGCGGGCGGGGAGGACTCCCCCTTCGGCGGAAACGCCGAAGGGACACCTCCCGAGGAGGTGTCCCTTCGTGGCTTCCTCTACTTGGCGTAGTCGCCGACCAGCTCCGCGCCGCTCGTCTTGTCGCCGCGCTCGGTGATCTCGCCGGCCACCCAGGACTCGACCCCGCGGTCGGCCAGCGTCGCCAGCGCGACGTCCACCGAGTCGGCGGGGACGACGGCCATCATGCCGACGCCCATGTTCAGGGTCTTCTCCAGCTCCAGGCGCTCGACCTGTCCGGCCTTGCCGACCAGGTCGAAGACGGCGCCCGGGGCCCAGGTCGAACGGTCCACGACGGCGTGCATGCCGTCCGGGATCACCCGGGCCAGGTTGGCGGCGAGGCCGCCGCCCGTGATGTGGCTGAAGGCGTGGACGTCGGTGGTCCGGGTCAGCGCCAGGCAGTCGAGGGAGTAGATCTTGGTGGGCTCCAGGAGCTCCTCGCCCAGGGTCCGGCCGAACTCCTCGACCTGCTGGTCCAGGGTCATGCCGGCGCGGTCGAAGACCACGTGGCGGACGAGCGAGTACCCGTTGGAGTGAAGACCGGAGGACGCCATGGCGATGACCGCGTCACCCGTACGGATGCGATCCGCGCCGAGCAGCCGGTCGTACTCCACGACACCCGTGCCCGCGCCGGCGACGTCGAAGTCGTCCGGGCCGAGCAGGCCCGGGTGCTCCGCCGTCTCGCCGCCGACCAGGGCGCAGCCCGCCAGGACGCAGCCCTCGGCGATGCCCTTGACGATGGCGGCGACCCGCTCGGGGTGCACCTTGCCGACACAGATGTAGTCGGTCATGAAGAGCGGCTCGGCGCCGCAGACGACGATGTCGTCCATGACCATGGCGACCAGGTCGTGGCCGATCGTGTCGTACACGCCCATCTGGCGGGCGATGTCGACCTTCGTGCCGACGCCGTCGGTCGCCGAGGCGAGCAGCGGACGCTCGTAGCGCTTGAGGGCGGAGGCGTCGAAGAGGCCGGCGAAGCCGCCGAGGCCGCCGAGGACCTCGGGGCGCTGCGTATTCTTCACCCACTCCTTCATGAGCTCGACGGCGCGGTCGCCCGCTTCGATGTCGACGCCCGCGGAGGCGTAGCTGGCACCGGTGGTCTGAGACATGGCTTCAGAGCTTTCGTGTCGTCGTGCTGCTCGTTACCGCTCGCGCCGCGGGTCGCGGCGCGAGCGGCGGGGGTCTTACGGGCGGCGCAGGGCGTCGGCGGCCGCGGTGGCGGCGGGGCCGGCGGCCAGCTCGGTCTCCAGGAGCTGCTTGCCGAGCAGCTCGGGGTCCGGAAGCTCCATCGGGTACTCGCCGTCGAAGCAGGCGCGGCACAGGTTGGGCTTCTGGATCGTGGTCGCCTCGATCATCCCGTCGAGCGAGATGTACGAGAGCGAGTCCGCGCCGAGCGACGTGCCGATCTCCTCGACCGTCATGCCGTTGGCGATCAGCTCCGCGCGGGTGGCGAAGTCGATGCCGAAGAAGCAGGGCCACTTCACCGGCGGCGAGGAGATCCGGATGTGGACCTCGGCCGCGCCGGCCTCGCGGAGCATCCGGACCAGCGCGCGCTGGGTGTTGCCGCGGACGATCGAGTCGTCGACGACCACCAGGCGCTTGCCCTTGATGACTTCCTTGAGCGGGTTCAGCTTCAGCCGGATGCCCAGCTGGCGGATGGTCTGCGAGGGCTGGATGAAGGTCCGGCCGACGTAGGCGTTCTTGACCAGTCCGGCACCGAACGGGATGCCCGAGGCCTCCGCGTAGCCGATGGCGGCCGGCGTGCCGGACTCCGGCGTCGCTATCACCAGGTCGGCCTCGACAGGGGCCTCCTTGGCGAGCTTGCGCCCCATCTCCACGCGGGAGAGGTACACGTTGCGCCCGGCGATGTCGGTGTCGGGACGGGCCAGGTACACGTACTCGAAGACACAGCCCTTGGGCTTCGCTTCTGCGAAGCGCGAGGTGCGGATGCCGTTCTCGTCGATGGCCACCATCTCGCCCGGCTCGACCTCGCGCACGAAGGTCGCGCCGCAGATGTCGAGCGCGGCGGACTCCGAGGCGACGACCCAGCCGCGCTCGAGACGGCCGAGGACCAGCGGGCGGATGCCCTGCGGGTCACGGGCCGCGTAGAGCGTGTGCTCGTCCATGAAGACGAGGGAGAAGGCGCCCCGGACCTCGGGGAGGACCTTCGCGGCGGCCTGCTCGATGGTGAGCGGCTTGCCGTCCTCGTCCGCCTGGCCCGCGAGCAGCGCGGTCACCAGATCGGTGTCGTTGGTCGCGGCGACCTGGGTGGACCGGCCCTCGCGCTTGGGGAGTTCGGCGACCATCTCGGCGAGCTGGGCCGTGTTGACCAGGTTGCCGTTGTGGCCGAGCGCGATCGAGCCGTGGGCGGTCGCCCGGAAGGTCGGCTGCGCGTTCTCCCACACGGAGGCCCCGGTGGTCGAGTAGCGGGCGTGACCGACCGCGATATGACCCTGGAGGGAACCGAGAGAGGTCTCGTCGAAGACCTGGGAGACAAGTCCCATGTCCTTGAAGACGAGGATCTGGGAGCCGTTGCTTACCGCGATTCCCGCGGATTCCTGACCCCGATGCTGGAGGGCGTAGAGCCCGAAGTACGTGAGCTTTGCGACCTCTTCGCCGGGAGCCCAGACTCCGAAAACGCCGCAGGCGTCCTGGGGGCCCTTCTCGCCGGGGAGCAGGTCGTGGTTGAGTCGTCCGTCACCACGTGGCACGCCACCGAGTGTAGGCGAGATCGACCATCGGTCCGAATGCGCGAGCGGGCCGTGATAGGCCCCCTGACCTGCTCGTAGGATCCCACCAACTGATCCTTGGATCCTTGTCGGAGCCCACAAAGCAGGGCCCCCAAGGGTTACCGACTGGTAGCAATGCTTCGGGCGCCCCCGAGCGGACGCTCGTACAGGACAGGCCGGACGGTCGGGATGTGACGGAGTTCGCAGCGCCGGCTAGCCGGCCGTGGCCGTGAAGCCGCCGCCGTCCACGTCCGTGACGGTCAGCGTCCGGTGGTCGAGCCGGTAGTGCAGCGGCCCGTCGAGGGCGTCGTACAGCTTCGTCTCCAGGTCCATCTCCGGACCCGTGCAGATCATCCGGGTCGTCGCGACCGCCCCGAGGGTGATCGTGTCGCCGGTGACCTTCGCGGGGGCGGTGACCCGGTTGCAGCCGAGGCTCCCGGTCAGCCGCCCGTCCTTGCCGAAGGTCAGCTTCGCCTTCCCCTCCGAGCCCGCCGGGAGGGAGCCCGCGGTGTCCCCGTCGAGCAGGGCGTTCACCGTCCACGCCGTGCCGAGCAGCGGGACGTCGGGCTCGGTGACGAGCTCGACGCGGTGCCGCCCGTCGGCCGAGACCAGGGTGAGCCCGCCGCCCTTCAGACGCGCCTCGACCTCGCCCTCCAGCGACCCGATCAGGGCGTCCTCGAAGCGCTGCCGGTCGTCGGGACAGCCGATCAGCGTCCTGGTGGCCGGGGACACCGAGAGGGTCTCCCCGTGCACGGCGACGGCAGCGTCGAAGCCGTTGCAGCCGCTGCTGCCCCGCACCCGTCCGTCCCGCGTGAACTCCACGGTGGCCCCGGCCGGGGCCACCGACCTCACCCCGTCCACCGTGACCGCGCCCACCGTCCAGTGGGTGCCCGCGACGGGCACGTCGGGCGCATCGGGTCCGCCGGCGCCCTGCCCCGAACCGCACGCGGAGAGAAGGACCAGCAGGGCTGTCGCTACGAGCACACGCGGCTTCTTCATGGCGATGGGACGGGCCCCACGGCCATCCGGTTCCGGACCCGGCCCGGCCGGGACCGCCACCGCCCCGCCCGGCCCGTCAGCCCATCAGCCCATCAGCGGCAGCAGCCCCGACAGATCGGCCCGCTCCCCGCTCGCGCTCACCCGCGCCGCGTCCAGCTCCACCGCCCACTCCGCCCGGCCGGTCGCCAGCCGGATCCAGGTCAGCGGATCCGTCTCCACGACGTTCGGCGGGGTCCCCCGGGTGTGCCGCGGCCCCTCGACGCACTGCACCACCGCGAACGGCGGGACCCGTACCTCCACCGCACCGCCCGGCGCCGTCACCGCGAGGGTGTCGGCGAGCAGCCGGGTGCAGGCGGCGAGCGCCTGCCGGTCGTACGGGATGCCGACGCCGGTCGCCGCGCTCAGGTCGTCGGTGTGGACGACGAGTTCCACGGTCCGGGTCACCAGGAAGTCGGCGAGCGTCATCGCGCCGAGGCTCACCGGGAGCAGCCGGGCATCGGCGGCATCGGCGAGCGCCGCGTCGTACGCCTCCCGCGTCCGGTCGTACAGCGCGCCCAGATCGGCCGTGTCGAGGCCACGGGTGTGCGCGTCGATCCGCTCGGCGGCCGGGGCCGTCGCGAAGGGCCAGTCGAGCAGCGCCAGGCCCTGCTTCGCGGGCTCGGGCCGGGCGAGCAGCGCGGGCACCGAGTCGACCATCCACGCGATGTGCCCCGCCAGGTCGCGCACCGTCCACTCCCCCAGCCGGGTCGGCCCGTCCAGCGCCTCGGGCGGCAGCGCGAGCACCGCGTCGCGTACGTGCCCGAACTGGGCGGACACGGCGGCGCGGATCTTGGCGGAGTCGTAACTGCGGGTGCGCTTCTTGGCGGGTGGCATGGCCCGAGGCTAGCCCCGAGACTGGGAAGGAAGGGAGCCACTCGCAGCGAAAGCAGGCGACGGGACCATGACCCACCACGAGCACCCCGATGCCGCCCTGGTGCGCCGGGGCTACGAAGCGTTCGGCAAGGGCGACATGGAGACGCTGGCCTCCATGATGACCAGCGACTGCACCCACCACGCACCCGGCAGCACCCGCTTCGGCGGGCACTTCAAGGGCCGGGACAACATCCTGGCCATGTACGGCGCGTTGGCCGAGTACACCGGCGGCAGCATGCGCGTCGAACTCGGCGGCATCTGCGTCGACGGGCGCGGCCACGCCATCGCGAGCCACAAGTGGTTCGCCGAGCACGGCGACCGCGGCATCGAGATGCCCGGCGCCCTCTTCTTCACGATCATCGGCGGCAAGGTCTCCGACATCGACGAGTGCGTCGAGGACATCGCGGAACTGGACGCCTTCTACTCGCTGGACGGCTGAACGGCGAAGCCCCCACCCTGCGGGGGTGGGGGCTCCGGTCCGTACGACCGCGTCGCCGGCGAGACCGATCAGGCCAGCAGGCCCGGGATCGGCGCCTCGTGCGCCGCGCGCAGCTCCTCGAGGGAGAGGCTGAACTCGCCCTGCACGTCGACCGCGTCGCCGTCGACCACGCCGATCCGGGTGGCCGGCAGACCCCGCGCACCGCACATGTCGGTGAAGCGGAGCTCCTCGCTGCGCGGGACGGCCACGACCGCACGGCCGGCCGACTCGCTGAACAGGAAGGTGAAGGCGTCCAGGCCCTCGGGCACGACCAGTCGCGCGCCGTTGCCGCCGCGCAGGCAGGACTCGACGACCGCCTGGACCAGACCGCCGTCGGACAGGTCGTGGGCCGCGTCGATCATGCCGTCGCGGGAGGCCGAGATCAGGATCTCGCCCAGCAGCTTCTCCCGGTCGAGGTCCACGGCCGGCGGCATGCCGCCGAGGTGCCCGTGGATGACCTCGGACCACGCCGAGCCGCCGAACTCCTCCTTGGTGTCGCCGAGCAGGTAGAGGAGCTGGCCCTCTTCCGCGAAGGCGATCGGGGTGCGGCGGTTGACGTCGTCGATCACACCGAGGACGGCCACGACGGGCGTCGGGTGGATCGCCACGTCACCGGTCTGGTTGTACAGCGACACGTTGCCGCCGGTGACCGGGGTGCCCAGCTGCAGGCAGCCGTCCGCGAGACCGCGGGTGGCCTCGGCGAACTGCCACATCACGGCCGGGTCCTCGGGCGAACCGAAGTTCAGGCAGTCCGAGATCGCCAGCGGCTTCGCACCGGAGGCGGCGACGTTGCGGTACGCCTCCGCCAGCGCGAGCTGCGCACCCGTGTACGGGTCGAGCTTGGCGTACCGGCCGTTGCCGTCGGTCGCCATGGCCACGCCGAGGTTGGTCTCCTCGTCGATGCGGACCATCCCCGCGTCCTCGGGCTGGGCGAGCACGGTGTTGCCCTGCACGAAGCGGTCGTACTGGTCGGTGATCCAGGACTTCGAGGCCTGGTTCGGCGAGCCGACCAGCTTGAGGACCTGGTCCTTCAGCTCGGCGCCGTCCTGCGGGCGGGCCAGCTTGCCGGCGTCGTCGGCCTGCAGGGCGTCCTGCCACTCGGGGCGCGCGTACGGGCGGTGGTAGACCGGGCCCTCGTGCGCGACGGTGCGCGGCGGGACGTCGACGATCTGCTCGCCGTGCCAGAAGATCTCCAGGCGCTCGCCGTCCGTCACCTCACCGATGACGACCGCGATGACGTCCCACTTCTCGCAGATCTCCAGGAAGCGGTCGACGTGCTGCGGCTCGACGATCGCGCACATGCGCTCCTGCGACTCGCTCATGAGGATCTCCTCGGGCGAGAGCGTCGCGTCGCGCAGGTGCACCTTCTCCAGGTCGACCCGCATGCCGCCGGTGCCGGCGGAGGCCAGCTCGGAGGTGGCGCAGGAGAGCCCGGCGCCGCCGAGGTCCTGGATGCCCGCGACCAGCTTCTCCTTGAAGATCTCCAGGGTGCACTCGATGAGGAGCTTCTCCTGGAACGGGTCGCCGACCTGCACCGCCGGGCGCTTGGTGGGCTTGGTGTCGTCGAAGGTCTCGGACGCGAGGACCGAGACGCCGCCGATGCCGTCGCCACCGGTGCGGGCGCCGTAGAGGATGACCTGGTTGCCGGGGCCGGAGGCCTTGGCGAGGTGGATGTCCTCGTGCTTCATCACGCCGATGCAGCCGGCGTTGACCAGCGGGTTGCCCTGGTAGCAGGCGTCGAAGACGACCTCGCCGCCGATGTTCGGCAGGCCGAGGCAGTTGCCGTAGCCGCCGATGCCGGCGACCACGCCGGGCAGCACGCGCCGGGTGTCGGGGTGGTCGGCGGCACCGAAGCGCAGCGGGTCGACCACGGCGACCGGGCGGGCGCCCATGGCGAGGATGTCGCGGACGATGCCGCCCACGCCGGTGGCCGCGCCCTGGTAGGGCTCGATGTAGCTGGGGTGGTTGTGCGACTCGACCTTGAAGGTGACCGCGTACCCCTGGCCGACGTCGACGACGCCCGCGTTCTCGCCGATGCCGACGAGCATGGCGTCGTTGGCGGGGGTCTTCTCGCCGAACTGCTTCAGGTGGACCTTGCTGCTCTTGTAGGAGCAGTGCTCGGACCACATGACGGAGTACATGGCGAGCTCGGCGCCGGTGGGACGGCGGCCCAGGATCTCGCGGATGCGCTCGTACTCGTCCTGCTTGAGTCCGAGTTCCTTCCAGGGCTGCTCGACGTCGGGCGTCTCGGTCGCGTGCTTGACCGTGTCCAGAGTCATCAGGCGTTGACCAGCTTCTTGAGGATCGAGGTGAAGAAACCGAGGCCGTCGGTCTTGCCGGTGCCGATCAGCGGCTCGACGGCGTGCTCGGGGTGGGGCATGAGGCCGACCACGTTGCCCGCGGCGTTGGTGATGCCCGCGATGTCGCGCAGCGAGCCGTTGGGGTTCACGTCGAGGTAGCGGAAGGCCACCCGCCCCTCGGCCTCCAGCTCGTCGAGCGTGCGCTCGTCGGCGACGTACCGGCCGTCCATGTTCTTGAGCGGGACCTCGATCTCCTGGCCCCGGGTGTAGTCCGAGGTCCAGGCGGTCTCCGCGTTCTCCACCCGCAGCTTCTGGTCGCGGCAGATGAAGTGCAGGTGGTTGTTGCGCAGCATGGCGCCCGGCAGCAGGTGGGCCTCGGTGAGGATCTGGAAGCCGTTGCAGATGCCGAGGACGGGCATGCCGGCCTTCGCCTGCTCGATGATCGACTCCATCACCGGCGAGAAGCGGGAGATGGCTCCGGCCCGCAGATAGTCGCCGTAGGAGAAGCCGCCTGCCAGGACCACGGCGTCGACCTGCTTGAGGTCCTTGTCGCGGTGCCAGAGCGAGACGGGCTCGGCGCCCGCGAGGCGGGCGGCGCGCAGCGCGTCCTGGTCGTCGAGCGTTCCGGGGAACGTGACGACACCGATGCGTGCGGTCACGACTCCACCTTCACGATGAAGTCTTCGATCACGGTGTTGGCAAGGAAGGTTTCGGCCATCTCATGGATGCGGGCGAGGGCGGCCTCGTCGACCGGTCCCTCCACCTCGAGCTCGAAGCGCTTCCCCTGGCGGACGTCGGCGATGCCTTCGAATCCGAGGCGGGGCAGTGCACGCTGCACCGCCTGTCCCTGCGGGTCGAGGATCTCCGGCTTGAGCATGACGTCGACTACGACGCGTGCCACTGGCACTCCCGGTGGTGTGTTGCGGGCGGTTCCCTCAGCGTACCTGCCTCCAAATTCTACGCGGGTAGAAGTCTGAAGGATCCTACAAAGACCCTCAAACATCACCCCGATGAATTCAAGTGGAATATCGTCCGCCGAGCGAGACACGCGGAAACAATTGCTTGGGCTTCACAATGCGACACCGGTCGCTGTACAAAGGGAATGCAGAGAGAGCACAGCGAGAGTTCAGCAGGCCCGGCATTGCCCCCGGAGAGCTACCGCTTCGGCATCACCGCACGTCAGAGCGGTGCGAACCCCCCGAAACGACATGGCTCTCCGCAGGAAAGGACCGATATCCGTGGCACAGCGTGTGGTGGTCACCCTCTTCGACGACATCGACGGCGGAGAAGCGGCGGAAACGGTCGCGTTCGGCCTGGACGGGAAGATGTACGAGATCGACCTGAATCCCGCCAATGCAAAGAAACTGCGCAAGGCCCTCGCCCCCTACCTGGCCGCGGGCCGGAAGCTGAGTGCGACAGGTCACAGAAAGAACGCCAGGCCGGACGTCGGGGACTTCCGGCACACCACCCTCGAACCCGACCCGGCCGCCGTCCGCGCCTGGGCGCAGTCCAACAAGATGGACGTGCCCGCCCGCGGCCGCATCCCGAAGCGGGTCTACGAGGCCTTCCGCGCCGCGAGCTGAAGCCGATTTGCCTCGCACCCCCCATGATCCGCTAGAGTCTGGATCACGCCGAGGGGCGAGGCCGCAAGGCCCCGGACCTCACGCAGCGTGCGGGTGTAGTTCAGTAGCAGAACAGCCCCCTTCCAGGGGGAAGGCGCAGTGTGCGATCCCTGTCACCCGCTCTGCATCACGGTTACCGAGCACTCCGGTGCATCAGGTAGAGTGGTGCTCGCACCGCCCGGTGAAAGCCGGTCGGAGGCATGCGGACGTGGCTCAGTTGGTAGAGCATCACCTTGCCAAGGTGAGGGTCGCGAGTTCGAATCTCGTCGTCCGCTCAGGGAGCAAAGGCCCCGGTTCTTCGGAACCGGGGCCTTTGTCGTGTGCCGTCGCGCACCGTCGCATGCCGTCGTGCGTGCCGCCGATGGGGGGATTCGGGGGGTGGTCATCGGCCCCCGCGATCCTGTGTATAGTTAGCAGCGCGCTACGGCGCACGCGGACGTGGCTCAGTTGGTAGAGCATCACCTTGCCAAGGTGAGGGTCGCGAGTTCGAATCTCGTCGTCCGCTCCATGAAGAAGCCCCCGGTCGAATCGACCGGGGGCTTTCTCGTTGCCGGGGCCTGCCCTAGGACCAGGACTTCCCGGTCAGCAGCTCGTACGCCTCCACGTACTTGTCGCGGGTCTTCTCCACGACCTCCGGCGCGAGGGCCGGCGGCGGCTGCTCGCTCTTGCGGTCCCAGCCGGAGGCCGGCGACAGCAGCCAGTTCCGCACGATCTGCTTGTCGTAGGAGGGCTGGGCGCGGCCCGGCTGCCACTCGGAGGCCGGCCAGAAGCGGGAGGAGTCCGGGGTCAGGACCTCGTCGGCGAGCACCAGGCGGTCGCCCTCCGGGGTGGCCTCGAAGCCGAACTCGAACTTGGTGTCGGCAAGGATGATCCCCCGCTCACGGGCGATGTCCCGGGCCCGCGAGTAGATCGCCAGGGTGGTCTGGCGCAGGAGGGCGGCCGTCTCCGCGCCGACCTGGCGGGCGACCTCCTCGTACGACACGTTCTCGTCGTGGTCGCCGACGGCCGCCTTCGTCGCCGGGGTGAAGATCGGCGCGGGCAGCTCGGAACCGTCGCTCAGGCCCTCCGGCAGCGCCAGACCGCAGACCGTGCGGGACTCCTCGTACTCCAGCAGGCCGGAGCCCGTGAGGTAACCGCGGGCCACGCACTCGACCGGAACCATGTTCAGCGGCTTGCAGACCAGGGTGCGGCCCGCCCAGTCGGCGGGGGCGCCGGCCGGCAGCTCCGTGGAGAGGACGTGGTTCGGGACCAGGTCCGAGAGGCGGTCGAACCACCACAGCGAGAGCTGGGTGAGCACCCGGCCCTTCTCGGGGATCTCGGTGGGCAGCACCCAGTCGAACGCCGACATGCGGTCGCTCGCCACCATCACGAGCTCGCCCGCCTCGGTGCGGTACAGGTCGCGAACCTTGCCCGTGTGGAGATGGGTGAGGCCCGGGACCTGGACGGGCTCGGGCTTTTCTACGAATCCGGACACGGTTCCTCCGCGTAGGTTGATCCAGGAGCGTGTCCGATTCTCTCGCACATCCGGGCGGAGCCGACCGCCGGGGCACGTGACGTGCCCCGCCCCTCTCCTGGTCAGTCCCTCTTACAGATCCGGTCGAGCAGGTTCGCGGTGGCGCGCTGGACCCGGGTGTCCACATGGCCCGGCCGGTCCAGCGCCGGCGACCAGGCGAAGGTGCCGGAGGCGAAGACCCAGGCGCCCGACGGGGCCCGGTAGAGGCTCGTCTCCTGGTGCCGGAGCGCCCCCTCGCCGTCCCGGTACGGCGAGTGGGCGAGCAGGATGCGGCCCTGGTGCTCGGGGAGGGCGGTGCGCGGGAAGTAGCGGTCGGCCTCGCCCGCGACCAGGCCCGGGAGCTCGTCGCCCTCGCCCGCGCCGGTGGCCTCCCACAGCCAGTGGTCCGCGTTCCGTACGACCAGCGGGTGCGGTTCGGGCACCCGCCCCGCGTACTGGATGCCGAGGAGCTGCTGCTCCGGCCGGTCGACCTCGCGCCACAGCGCAGACTTCCCGGGGCCGCGGCGCTTGCGGCAGGTGAGCAGCCGGTCCGGGGCGCCGGACGGCGACGGGCCCAGCTCCACCTGCCAGTACATGGTGTTGGCGGAGAGGAAGACCAGCGAGGTGCCCTGATCGCGGGCGAGCTCCGCGGTACGGCGCATGGGCACCGACCAGTACTCGTCGTGGCCCGGGAAGACCAGGCCCCGGTAGCGGCTCGGGTCCACCCGGCCCGCGTGCAGATCGCGGGTCTCCGCGTACGCCAGGTCGTAGCCGTACCGCTCGGCCCAGCGGATGAAGTCGTAGGCGTGGCCGACGTGCAGCGGCAGGCCCGCGCCCGCGTACGGGCGGTCGAAGGAGACGGTGACGGCCGCCTCCTCCTCGCCGAGCAGCCGGCCCTCCTCGTCCCAGGCGTGGTAGAGGCTGGCGCCGGTCCTGCCGTCCTCCGGATAGAGGTTGTACGCCTGCCAGGTCACGTCCGGCAGGACCAGCAGCAGGTCCGCCGGGTGGCTGTCGCGGACCGTGAACGGGATGTGGGAGCGGTAGCCGCCGACGGTGGTGAGGACGGCGACATAGGCGCCGATCGACCAGTACGACGGGATCTGCAGCCGCCAGGACTGCCACCAGTGGTGGCAGGAGACCGTCCGGTCGGCCGTCAGCGGGGCCGGCTGGACGATCCCCGAGAGCCGGGGACTGGTGGTGATCTTGGCGGCTCCGTCGCCGCCGTAGTGCCCGATCCGGTAGATGTCGACCGAGAACTGCTGCGGAGGGTCCACCGTGATGTGGAAATCGATCGCCTCGCCGGGCGCGACGGCCCCGGTGGAGACGAAGCCCTTGATCTGGCCGTGCACGTCGTCGGCGGTGTGCGGGCCGCCGCCGCCACCCCGGGCCAGGGTCTCGTCGGCGTACCAGGGCACCACCTGGCCGGTGTCGTCGAAGTAGTTCTCCGAACCGCGCAGCCAGGGCAGCGGGCCCTGGCCGAACGGATCCGAGACGGCATGGGCGAGCGCGCCCGATTCCCACCGCCTGATCTGCTCCGCCCCCATGCTGCGCCCCTCCTTCGACTCCCCCGGTCGGCTGGTCAGTGCCTCTGGTTTCTGCCTCTGTCAGTGCCGGTCTCCAGCACATCACATAACGCACGCACTCCGTCACCGTTCGTCGTGAATTGACGAGAGTGGAAGCCGGGCGTCCGCTGCCGGGCCCCCGCACGGGGCGCGGACCGCGGCTCAGACCAGCCGGACGGGCTTCTCCGGGCGCACCCCGGTCCTGGTCAGCCAGGCGCGCAGGGGCTCCGGGTCGCCGTCCTCGACGAGGGCGAGGACCACGGCGTTCAGATCCGTGCTCCGCTCGCCGGCGACGAGCAGCGCCGGGCCGTCGAGCCAGTCGAGGCCCGGTGCGGCCTCCGCCGTGTCCACGGCGGCGCAGCAGACCATCGCCGCCACATGGTCGGCGAGCAGGTCCCGGCCGGTGCGGGGCGGCTGGAGCGGGAACAGGGGCAGCGGCCCGTCGGGCCCCTCGGCGGCGGGCGCGGCCGGGCGCAAGCCCTCCTCGCGGGCCGCCTGCGCGGTCAGGGCGGCGGCGAGCGCGTCGGCGGCGGGGTTGCCCTCCGGGAGCGCGGCCTCGTCAGCGGCCTCGCCCGCGCCGGCCTCGTACGCGCCGGCCTCGTACGCGCCCTCGCCGGCGGCGGCCGCGTGCGCGCCCTCGCCCGCGTCGTGCGCGGCTTCGGCTGCCCCGGGCGTGTTCCCGGCGCCGGGCCGGGCCGTGGACAGGCGGGCCATGACACGGGACAGGGTCGGGCCGTCGGAGGCGTCGGAGGCCTCGCCGGGGGCGGCGCCCGCGCCGGCGTGGGGTCCGGGGTCCGGCCGCCCGGCCGGGCCCAGGCCGTCGAGGACCTGGTGGAGGCGGGCCGCGTCGGCGCGCCACTTGCGGTCGACGACCTCCTCCGGATACTGGCTCCACTCGACCGGCGCCCAGTCCGGGCCCGGCTCGGCGGGGCCGCCGTGGAAGAGGCGGGCGGCGAGCAGCGAGGTGGCCTCGTCCACGGCGCCCGGCTCCTCCAGGAGGTCGCAGGCGGGCCGCTCGCCGAGCCGGGAGGCGAAGCCCTCGGCGAGGCGGTCGCGGCGGGAGAGCTCGGTGAGGGCGGAGACCACGCCCGCGTCCAGCCGGGCGGGCCAGCGGCCCATCCGCCAGGCGGGCAGGGCGACCCGGGTCAGCAGCCGGTCCCAGCCCGCGTAGGCGAGGCCGACCTGCTCCTGGGCGACGATCCGTACGCCGTAGTCCACGGCCTGCGCGCGCTCGGAGCCGGCCGCGGCGACACCCCGCTCCATCTCGGCGGCGTGTCCCCGACAGCCCTTGAGCATGATCCGGGCGAGCCGGCCGACGCCGCGCGCGCCGAGCCTGCGGACCGGGTCGAGGTCGGGGTGCCGCGGCACCGCCACCGCCGCGTCCAGGCCCCGCACGAAGCGGCGGGCGGCCGCTATGTCGGGGTGGGCGGCCGGTCCCGTACCGGCGACGACGGGGGCGAGGACGGCGCGGAGCTCGGCCACCCGCATCCACCACAGGAAGGGCGAGCCGATGACGAGCACGGGCGCGTCCCCGCCGCGGTGCCGGCCGTGCGCCGGGTGCGAGCGGTCCTCCAGCCAGCTGTCGCAGTCGGGGGTCAGGGCTATCGCGGAGGGCGCGGGCACGCCGAGGCGGTCGGCGAGGTCGCGGACCATCCGGTAGAGGTCGGGCGCGGAGGACTCGGCGAGCTCCACCGTCGGCGTCACGGCCGGGCGGGCCCGCGCGACGACCAGGGCGACGGCCGCGGCGACGAGGAGCACGACCACGGCGAGGGCGGTCACCACCCAGCGGGCGGTGTCCCAGCCGGGGCCCGTGAAGTGGCCGGTGACGCCGCCCGCGTAGAGGACGACGGCGACGGCGGCGGGGAGCACCGCGGCCCCCAGCGCCCTGCCCCGCACGCGGAGCACGGCAAGGGCCCGGGCACGCGCGGCGCGTGCGCCGAGCTCTTCGCCGATCACCGAACCGGTACCGGACACGCCGTACATCACCCCCTCCTGCCCTGATCGGGACTAGCCGTGGCGGTGTTGCTCACTCCCCCACTGTGGCATCCGCCACTGACATCGCAATGCCGGTGGGCCAAGTGGCCGGACCGGCGTCGGAACGCCTCCGCCGCACCCTAGTTGGGGCTTCGGCGGGCGTCATCCAGACGGGCGAACAGTCACTCGATGGAATGGCTTTGGGTAAAGGTGATGACGGAAACGCGGCCGTGCTGTTGACTGCACGGCCGCGCTCGGTACTGCTTTTCGTCCTGCTTTGTTCCGTCTTTGTTCCGCGCTCTTTCCGGGCCCCTTCCGGGTTCCGACCCGGTTTCCCGCGGGTGCCTCGCGGACCGGTCAGGCCCCCGCGGCCTTGAGCGCGATGTCCGTACGGTGCTGGGAACCGTCAAGGCGGATGCGGCCGACTGCCGCGTACGCCCGCTCGCGGGCCTGCGCCAGGTCCGTACCGGTGGCGGTCACCGAAAGGACGCGGCCGCCGGCGCTGACGACGGCGTCGCCGTCCCGCTTGGTGCCCGCGTGCAGCACGTACGCCTCCGGGGCGTCCTTCTCCGCGACCTCGTCCAGGCCCTCGATCGGGTCGCCGGTGCGCGGGGTGCCCGGGTAGTTGTGCGAGGCCACGACCACCGTCACGGCGGCCTCCTCGCGCCAGGACAGCGGCGACTGGTCGTCGAGGGTGCCCTGGGCGGCGTTCAGGAGCACGCCCGCCAGCGGGGTCCGCAGCCGGGCCAGCACGACCTGGGTCTCCGGGTCGCCGAAGCGGGCGTTGAACTCGATCACCCGGACACCACGGCTCGTGATCGCCAGACCCGCGTACAGCAGGCCGGAGAACGGGGTGCCGCGGCGGCGCAGCTCGTCGACGGTCGGCTGCAGGACCGTCGCCATGACCTCGTCGACCAGCTGGGGGTCGGCCCACGGCAGCGGCGAGTAGGCGCCCATGCCGCCGGTGTTCGGGCCCTCGTCGCCGTCGAGCGCGCGCTTGAAGTCCTGTGCGGGCTGCAGCGGGAGGACGGTGGTGCCGTCGGTGATGGCGAAGAGGGAGACCTCGGGGCCGTCCAGGAACTCCTCGATCACGACCCTCTCACAGGCGAGCGCGTGCGCCCGGGCCTGCTCCAGGTCCTCGGTGACCACGACGCCCTTGCCGGCGGCGAGGCCGTCGTCCTTCACCACGTACGGAGCGCCGAAGGCGTCGAGCGCCTCGTCGATCTCCTCGGGGGTGGTGCAGACGTAGCTGCGGGCGGTCGGGACGCCGGCCCCGGCCATGACGTCCTTGGCGAACGCCTTGGAGCCCTCCAGCTGCGCCGCCTCCTGGGACGGGCCGAAGACGGGGATGCCGACGGCGCGGACGGCGTCGGCGACGCCCGCGACGAGCGGGGCCTCCGGGCCGACGACGACCAGGTCGGCGCCCAGCTCGGTGGCGAGGCGGGCGACGGCGTCGCCGTCGAGCTGGTCGACGGGGTGCAGCTCGGCGACCTCCGCGATTCCGGCGTTGCCGGGCGCGCAGTGCAGAGCGGTGACGTCGGGATCGAGCGAGAGGGAGCGGCACAGGGCGTGTTCGCGGGCGCCGCCGCCGATGACGAGGACCTTCACGCCAGCCAGGGTAGCCCGCGGGGCGACGTGCCCCTTGTGCGGGCCACCGAGCGAGACGCCGCTACTCGTTCGTGTATTCCTCCAGGACGGTGGCGCCGAGCTCGCGCACGATCAGCTCGTGACCGGAGAGCGCGGAGTCCACGAGGTCCGGGTCGTCCTCCTCCGGCACGTCGTCCTCCGGCGCCACCGGCGGCGGCGCCTGCGGCGTCGACGGGGCGGGCGCCTGCCGGACGGGCGGCGCGGCCTGCGCGGGCGCGGGAGCCGGGGCCTGCTGGACGGGCGGCGCGGCCTGCGCGGCGGCGGGCGCGGACGCGGCCGGGCGCCCACCGAAGCCGCCGCCCGCACCGCTGCCCGCACCGGCCGCGCCGCCTCCGCTGCTGCCGAAGCCACCGCCTCCGCCGAAGCCACCGCCACCGGAGGAACCGCCTCCGGAGAAGCCGCCGGCGGCGGGCGGCGGAGTGGCGCCGCCCGAGGGGTCGATGATCGCCTCGATGCGCCAGTTCACGTTGAACTGCTCGGAGAGCGCCGCCTTCAGGACGTCCTCGCTGCCGCTGCTCGCGAAGTTGTCCCGGGCGCCCGCGTTGAGGAAGCCGAGCTGGAGGGTCGTGCCGTCGAAGCCCGCGACCTGGGCGTTCTGCGAGAGCAGGATCCAGGTGAAGCGGCGCCGGTTCTTGACCGCCTCGAGGATCTGCGGCCACATGTTGCGCACCTGGGCCGCGCCCGCCGCCATGTCCCCGCCGCCCGCCGCGGGGGCGGACGGGGGAGCGGCCTGCGGAGCCGGCGCCTGGGCCTGCGGGGCGGGCGCGGCCGCGGGGCCGGCTCCCGGCCAGGCCCCGGGCCCACCGCCGCCGGGCTTGGCGGCCCCGGGCCACGCACCGGGCCGCGGCGCGTCGGCGGCCTGCGCCTGGGGCGCGGGAGCCGGGGCGGCGGCCGGTGCTGCCGGCGTCTGCGCTCCGGGGGCCTGCTGGTAGGCGCCGGGCTCGGGCTGGCCAGACGGGACCGGTTGGCCCGACGGGACCGGCTGGGCCGGGGCGGGGGCGACGGGCGGCGGGACATGGGCCTCGACCGTCGGCACGTACCCCATCTGCGGCGCCGGGGAGCTCGTCGTGAACACGGCCGGGGGCGCGGCGGCGGCGCCGCGCTCCAGCCGGTCGAGCCGGGCCTGCAGCGAGCGCTCGTCGTCGAAGGCGGCGGGCAGCAGGACCCGCGCGCAGATCAGCTCCAGCTGGAGCCGCGGCGAGGTGGCGCCGCGCATCTCGGTCAGACCGGCGTTGACCAGGTCGGCGGCCCGGGAGAGCTCGGCGGCGCCGAACACCGAGGCCTGCGCCTGCATCCGCTCGATGACGTCGACGGGCGCGTCGACGAGCCCCTTCTCGGCGGCGTCCGGGACGGCCGCGAGGATCACGAGGTCGCGCAGCCGCTCCAGCAGGTCGGCGACGAACCGCCGCGGGTCGTTGCCGCCCTCGATGACCCGGTCGACGACCTCGAAGGCCGCGGCGCCGTCACCGGCGGCGAAGGCGTCGACGACGGAGTCGAGCAGGGACCCGTCCGTGTACCCGAGGAGGGAGGTGGCCATGGCGTACGTCACACCGGCTTCGGTGGCGCCGGCGAGGAGCTGGTCCATCACCGACATCGAGTCACGCACGGAGCCGGCACCGGCCCGCACGACGAGCGGCAGCACGCCGTCCTCGACGGGGATGCCCTCGCGCCCGCAGACCTCGCCCAGGTACTCGCGCAGGGTGCCGGGCGGGACGAGCCGGAACGGATAGTGGTGCGTACGCGACCGGATGGTGCCGATGACCTTCTCGGGCTCGGTCGTGGCGAAGATGAACTTGAGGTGCTCCGGCGGCTCCTCGACCACCTTCAGCAGGGCGTTGAAGCCCGCCGAGGTGACCATGTGCGCCTCGTCGATGATGTAGATCTTGTACCGGCTGGAGGCGGGCCCGAAGAAGGCCTTCTCCCGCAGGTCACGGGCGTCGTCCACGCCACCGTGCGAAGCCGCGTCGATCTCGATGACGTCAATGGATCCCGGCCCGTTGCGCGCGAGGTCCCGACAGGACTGGCACTCGCCGCAGGGCGTGGGGGTGGGACCCTTCTCACAGTTCAGACACCGCGCGAGGATGCGCGCACTGGTCGTCTTGCCACACCCACGGGGCCCGCTGAACAGGTACGCGTGGTTGACCCGGTTGTTCCGCAGCGCCTGCTGCAGCGGGTCGGTGACATGCTCCTGCCCGATGACCTCGGCGAAGGACTCGGGGCGGTAGCGGCGGTACAGCGCGAGAGACGACACGTATACGAGGTTATAGGCGCCCGCTGACAACCCGGGCATGGCGAGGGGGGAGGGGGGCGGGGGGTGCTGGGGCGGCGGGGCTCGGAGGTGCCGGGTGCTCGGGGTGCCGGGTGCTCGGGGTGCCGGGCGCGGCGGGGTTCGGGGGGGCCAGGGGCTCGGGGGTGCCGGGGGAAGCACGCTGAGGGAAGGAGGCCCCGGACAGAGGCACCCGGGGACGACGCCCTGGGCGGAGGCACCCGGGGGGGGGGAACGACTCCCTGGGCGGAGACACCCGGGGGGAACGACTCCCTGGGCGGAGACACCCGGGGGGAACGACTCCCTGGGCGGAGACACCCGGGGGGAACGACTCCCCGGAAACGCAAGCGCCCCCCACGCACCCGCCAGAGCCGACCTACCCTTGCTGCCTTCCGGCCCTGGGGGAGTTCAGTCAGATAGCGCCACGTGAGGGGCTCCGCCCAGAGTACCCGATCCCCGCCCCTCCCCGGACCCCGCCCGGCCACCCCCACCCACCTGCACCCTTCGATCGACCCCCGCGCCGGATCGTGTGCGCGAGCACCCTCTCCGGTCATGTAATGTTCTCCACGGAGGATTCGCCTAGAGGCCTAGGGCGCACGCTTGGAAAGCGTGTTGGGGGCAACCCCTCACGAGTTCGAATCTCGTATCCTCCGCCACGGCTTACCAGCCGAAACGAAGGTCCCGACCGCACAGCGGTCGGGACCTTCGTCGTTGTGTGGTTGCAGTTCTGGTTGCAGTTGGCCCCCAACAACCGATCACCGGGGCAGCGGGCCGTCACCGCGCAGCTGTTCCCGGACCGCTTCGGGGTCCACGGTGAAACGGATGGTCCCCGGCAGTGTGCCGCCATAACTCATCGTGACCTCCCCTTCCTGCGCCGGTATGTCGAAGCGGCCGTCCGGCACTAGCTCCGCACCGTTCCAGTGCCAGCGGGCGAGGCCGTTGGCGGGCCGGGCGAAGCCCACGTCGGACGCCTGCACGGGCACGCTGGGCCACGGATGGTCCGGGTTCTCCTTCATCGCGCGCTGCACGGCCTGGAAGGCGAGCCCGAGTTTGGTGCCCTTCTCCTGGGGGCTCACGGCGCGGGGTGGCGGCGTCCAGCCGGGGGTGCCGACGATCACACCGTTGAGGGCGTGCGTACGGTGCGGTGGACCTGGTGGGCGGTGCCGGCCGCGCTGCCGGAGTCCTGCATCTTCTTGTAGAAGCGCTCCAGATGCTCGGGTTGGAGCTTCTCCAGGCGGTGGGCGCCGAGGCCGGGGATGAGGTGGTGGTTCACCGCGACGCGGTAGCCGTCGATGGTGTTCTCCGAGACGTGCGCGGCGGCGATGTTCTCCACCCAGTGCGTCAGCCACGTCTCCAGCGTCCAGCTCTGGCCGACCTTGCGGACCGCACCCTTGTCGCGCTGCCGTTCCATCTCGCGGACGACCTCGGTGACCTCGGGGCGGGTCTTGCGGCTGACGTGGCGCCGGTCCGGGGTGCCGTCGTCCTTGACCCCGACGGTGACGTAACCGTTCCCTGTCCACAACCCCGAGGCTGAAGCTGAGGCCCAGGCAGCCGCGCACGAAATGGCCGAGCTTCTGTTCAAGTACGTCATCCCGCACCGTGAAGTCCTCATCCCCTTCATGACCCACGAGGACATGCTCGAGTACGGCCGGCTGAAGACCGTCGTCGCTGCGGGCGCCAGCAGCCTCCGCCGACACCAGGACTGAGCGCAGCAGAGGCACGGCCCCAGCCACAAGAAACCGACGGCCGGTGGTCGGGAGTGCTCCCCGCCACCGGCCGCGACCCGTCGTCCACCGGATCGGACCGCAAAAGTCAGACCGCGAGAGTCGGTAGCCGGCGGACAGAATCCTTCCGCGCCAGCGACAGCCCAGTGGTGCATCCGACAGATCGAACATGCGATTAGCGCGGTTCCTGGGACCGAGCACACTCACACGGCAACCGGCTAACGTACGGGCCGAATCGCCCCCACAAAGCTCGCACGACATCACACCTGAACAGGAACAGCCACATGCCAGTACGCCCCGAGCTGCCGGAGATCTTGAACCGGGCCGATTTCGGTGGTCTCGCCAAGCGGGAGCCGAAGAGCGTCGCGAAGATGGCCAGCCGTGGCCTCCTGGCCGAACCGACCCACCAGCACCAGGGCAAGCCCATCTGGGAGAAGTCGGTGGCCATGGACTGGTTCCGCGCACTGCACGACCACGCGGTCGTCGTTCCGGGCAACGAGCTGGCCTTCGCCGAGCTGCGGGACCACGGCATCTACATGTGTCCGGCGACCAGCAACCACCTGAGCCTGGCCCGGCCACGGCTTCTGGTCATGTACACCCCTGGCGGCGGCGGTCGCGTATTCGAAGTCACGGCCGTCGAGACCGTCAAGCAGGAGCTTCCCGGAACCCGGGCCACGACTCCCGAGACCGTGGAGATCACGCGCACGAGGGAAAGCGAGGATCGGACCACGTACCCGTGGACGATCTTCTTCCTCTCCGAGGTGGGCAGCGTCGAGATGATCACTCCCGTCATCCAGCAGGGACGCTATGTGACCATCCACGATGTCCAACAGTCCATGAAGTCGGGCAAGCTCCTGGTGCCACCGCTCGACAATGCGTTCCCCGTTCGACAGTGAATCACCTGCCGGAGGCGGTAAAGGGAGTAATCGGGCCCCGGTGACGCCAGCAAAAGCCAGGCGAGAGTAGCCGGGGCACCCCCTTAGAATGGCCGTCGTGACCGACAACACTCAGCAGCAGACAGCGCCCACCACCGAACTGCCGACCCAGTACGCGCCGGCCGAGGTAGAGGGGCCGCTGTACGAGCGCTGGGTAGAGCGCGGGTACTTCGAGGCCGACGCGAAGAGCGAGAAGCCCGCGTACACCATCGTCATCCCGCCGCCCAACGTCACCGGCTCGCTCCACCTGGGCCACGCCTTCGAGCACACACTGATCGACGCCCTCACCCGCCGCAAGCGCATGCAGGGCTTCGAGACGCTGTGGCAGCCGGGCATGGACCACGCCGGCATCGCCACCCAGAACGTCGTCGAGCGCGAGCTCGCCAAGGAGGGCAAGTCCCGCCACGACCTGGGCCGCGAAGCCTTCGTCGAGCGCGTCTGGGAATGGAAGGCCGAGTCCGGCGGCCAGATCGCCGGCCAGATGCGCCGCCTCGGCGAGGGCCTGGCCTGGAGCCGGGACCGCTTCACCATGGACGAGGGCCTGTCCCGGGCCGTCCAGACCGTCTTCAAGAAGATGTTCGACGACGGTCTGATCTACCGCGCCGAGCGCATCATCAACTGGTGCCCGCGCTGTCTGACGGCCATCTCCGACATCGAGGTCGACTACCAGGACGACGACGGCGAGCTCGTCTCCATGAAGTACGGCGAGGGTGACGACACCATCGTCGTCGCCACGACCCGCGCCGAGACGATGCTCGGTGACACCGCCGTCGCCGTCCACCCCGACGACGAGCGCTACGCCCACCTCATCGGCAAGCAGATCAAGCTGCCACTGACCGACCGTACGATCCCCGTCGTCGCCGACACCCACGTCGACCCCGAGTTCGGCACCGGCGCCGTCAAGGTGACCCCGGCGCACGACCCGAACGACTTCGCCATCGGCCAGCGCCACAACCTCGAATCCATCGAGGTCCTCGACGAGCGCGGCGTGATCACCACCCACGGCCCCTTCCAGGGCCTGGACCGCTTCGAGGCCCGCTCCGCCATCGTCGCCGCCCTGCGCGCCGAGGGCCGGATCGTCGCCGAGAAGCGGCCGTACGTCCACTCCGTGGGCCACTGCTCGCGCTGCAAGACGACGCTGGAGCCCCGCCTGTCGATGCAGTGGTGGGTCAAGGTCGAGACCCTCGCCAAGGCCGCCGGCGACGCCGTCCGTGACGGCCGGGTCAACATCCATCCGGCCGACATGTCGCAGCGCTACTTCGACTGGGTCGACAACCTCAACGACTGGTGCATCTCGCGCCAGCTGTGGTGGGGCCACCGCATCCCCGTCTGGCACGGCCCGAACGGCGAGCTGGTCTGCGTCGGCCCCGACGACGAGGCGCCCACCGGCGAGGGCTGGACGCAGGACACCGACGTCCTCGACACGTGGTTCTCGTCCGGCCTGTGGCCGTTCTCCACGCTCGGCTGGCCGGAGCAGACGCCGGACCTGGAGAAGTTCTACCCGAACTCCGTCCTGGTCACCGGCTACGACCTGATGTTCTTCTGGGTCGCCCGGATGATGATGTTCGGCCTGTACGCGATGGACGGCCAGCCGCCGTTCCACACGATCGCGTTCCACGGCATGGTCCGCGACGAGTTCGGCAAGAAGATGTCGAAGTCGTTCGGGAACACGGTCAACCCGCTCGACTGGATGGACAAGTACGGCTCCGACGCCCTGCGCTTCACCCTGGCCAAGGGCGCCAACCCGGGCGTCGACGTCCCGATCGGCGAGGACTGGGTCCAGGCATCCCGGAACTTCGCCAACAAGATCTGGAACGCCACCCGCTTCGCGATGATGAACGGCGCGACGGTCGAGGGCCCGCTGCCGGAAGCCTCCGCGATGTCGGCGACGGACCGCTGGATCCTGTCCCGCCTGAACAAGGTCGTCGCCGAGGCGGACGCCTACTACGACGACTACCAGTTCGCGAAGCTCGCCGACGCCCTGTACCACTTCGCGTGGGACGAGGTCTTCGACTGGTACGTCGAGCTGTCCAAGACGACGTTCTTCGAGGGCGGCGAGCAGGCCAAGGTCTCGGCCCGCGTCCTGGGCGAGGTCCTCGACGTCACCCTGCGGCTGCTGCACCCGATCGTCCCGTTCGTCACGGACACCCTGTGGACCACGCTGACGGGCCGCGAGTCGGTTGTCATCGCCGAGTGGCCGAAGGACTCCGGCTTCCGCGACGAGGTCGCGGAGAAGGAGATCGAGCTGGTCCAGCGGGTCGTCACCGAGGTCCGCCGCTTCCGCTCCGACCAGGGCCTCCAGCCCGGCCAGAAGGTCCCGGCCCGCCTGGAGCTGGCCGACACCGCGCTCGCCCCGCACGAGGCGGCCATCCGCCAGGTGCTGCGGCTCCAGCCGGAGGGCGAGGGCTTCGCCGCCACCGCCTCCCTGCCGGTCGCCGGCGCCACCGTCGCACTCGACCTGTCCGGCACGATCGACGTCGCCGCCGAGCGCAAGCGGCTCGCGAAGGACCTCGCGGCGGCCGAGAAGGAGAAGGCCCAGGCCGAGGGCAAGCTCGGCAACGAAGCGTTCCTCGCCAAGGCCCCCGACAACGTCGTGGACAAGATCAAGGGCCGGCTCGCCAAGGCGGACGAGGACATCGCCCGCATCCAGGCCCAGCTGGACCGGCTGCCGCAGCAGTAGGCGCCGAAACACGCCCGAAGGGGGCCCAGACCAGACGGTCTGGGCCCCCTTCGGGCTCTCGGCCTCCGGCCCTGGCCCTACGGAATCCCCAGCGCCTCGTACGGGCTCGACAGAGAGAACTCGCGCTGCTGCGCAACGATCTGGGCCTGGTGGAGATCGAACTGCGCCATGTACAGAAGGTCGTCGAGGCGTGTCGGCTTCTGCCCCAGCACGTCGAGGGAGATCTCGGCAGCGCTGTCGTTTCGCTCCAGCCGGTCCCGGAAGAAGTCGAGGTTCTCCTCCACGACGAGGCGAGTCATGTCGAGCTCCGAGACCTCCGCGTCGGACACTCGGTCGACTCGCGAGTGCACCCGGTACTCGTAGAACGGGCCGGCGACGCAGTGGATGTTGTTGGCCGCCCCTCGCCTGAACCGACTGGCCAGCAGGTTGACGGCGAAGGCCCAGTCTCCCCACTTGAGGACCCTCGGGTCGTACAGGCCGCATTCCAGGGCGTCAGCCCTGCGGCAGACGATCGACGTCGGGACGTGGTGCTTGCGCACCACGAGGTCCTCGCGACAGGGGTACGAGGAGATGGTGAAGCCCTCGAAGGCACCGAACATCCACGACATCGTGTGCACGAACGCGGTGTCGGGGTCAGATTCGAGGATCTCCACCGCCCTGTCCGGGTAGGACCCGGCCGCCAGGAGGAACGGCTCGGTGGCCAGCCGGTCGTCGGCATCCACCTGCATCACGTACTCCAGCCGGGCGGCCGCCAGGCCGGCGTTCCTGGCCGCGTGGTGCCCCTGGCGCTGTTCGAGGCGGACGATGCGTACGCCGGGCAGCTCGGCGCAGGTGTCGATGGCCTTCCGGGTCGTTTCATCGTCCGACCCGTCGTCCACGATCACCACCTCGTACGGACGTCGAAGCGGCTGCTCGACGATCGACTCCACCGCCTCGACGAGGTAGTCGCCGGCGTTGTGGCAAGGGATGACGAAGCTGATGCCTTCACGGCCGGTTGTCGTCACGAGGCTTCCCGTCCCTTCATGGTCGCGGTACCGGCCGAAACGCGGCACCTCCGCACCGCGGTGACGGTCGCACGAGTCGCTTCGAAGTAAGTGCGCCCCGAGCGCGTGTCCTGCTCGGCGTGGTCGCCCCAGCTCACGGTCACATCCCAGCCCTCGTAGATCCGCTCCACCGCGCGGCTGAGGGTCTCCGGCGTGTAGCGAGCCTCGCCCTCGATGTGGACCTGACCGCCCTGGGCATCCGTACGGGAGATCCCGGTGAAGACCTCCAGGTAGTGCACGTTGACCGATCGGGAGCTCTGTACGGCCTGGGTGAGCACGGCTTCGACGTCGCGCTGGGACAGGTAGTGGAGCACGTCCTTGGCGACGACCAGGCCGAAGTCCTCCTCGACCACGTACTGCTCGATGAGGGACTCCACCACCGTGACGCGCTCCGCCAGGTCCTCGTGCGGCGAGAGTCGCCGGAGCAGCGGTTCGGCCGGGGCCTGGTCCACCGCGACGACGGTGAAGCCGGCCTTCGCCAGGGCGATGGTGTAGGCCCCGGCGCCGTATCCGAGGTCGAGAGCGCGACGCGGGATGTCGGCGGGGAGGGACGTCAGCAGGGCGCGGAACCGCACCGAGACGGGCGCATGCAGCTGCTCTCCGGTGCTTCGACCGTTCCGTAACGCGTCCGCGTAGAAGGCGTGGAGGGACGCCTTCGAGTGCTGTACAGGCAAGGGGCACCCCCTGGGGCTGGAGGGATGAGCGAGGGGAGGCATCTAGAAGTCGGCGATCTCGACGGGCCGGCCGGGCGTGAGCAGGGAGGTCGCCAGCGCTTCGGTGACCTGCATCGGCAGCAGGTGCGCGGCGAGCGAGCTCCGGTTCTCGGTCCCCCGCAGCCAGTTCTCCATGAGCTGCCGGTTGCTGTCGCTGTGGAACAGCCCGTCGAACGTCCTGACCGACGTGTACTGCTCTTCAGGCAGCAGGGAGGCGTTCGCCCTCGTGGTCAGCCGGGCGAAGGCGTCGATCCTGTCCGCGTTCTGTCCGCGGGGCACGTCGTAGCAGTGGACGTGCGCGGAGTAGAGGGTCGACAGCTGCGCTTCGAGGTCGACGCTGGAGGTGCGGCCGTTCTTGTTGTAGACGTCGTCCGGGAGGTCACGCCAGCTGCGGACGGACGGCGTCGTCTGCTCGAAGGACAGCGTCCCGATGGTCAGGGTCCGCTCCGACTCGACGTCTACCAGGCGGAACGTGGCGGTGATGTCCGTCTCGCCGAAGGCGTTCTCCAGGGTCGCGGAGTGCGGCCAGCGGGGGTGTCCGTCCTCGAACCGGCTGGCGGCCGGCTTCGGGATCCGGAGGTGCTGATCGGCGGGGAAGGCTCCGAAGGAGCTGACTTCGAGTCGGAAGCGGCGGTCGGGGAACACGAGCTTGTTGAGGGACAGGCACTGCACGGCGAGGTCCACGTAGTGGTAGGCGCCGTGCATCATCATCCCGTAGCCGTACCGGTAGGGGTGATCGTCCCGCGTCTCGTACTCGTGCTGGAGATTCCACACCCCGCCGGCGGCGCGCAGGTGGAACGAGGTGACGGGGGCCTGCCAGTCCCGTACCCGCTCTTCGAGCGAGCGCAGCACCTCCCCGTTGTAGATGCGGTGGTACCGGCTCAGCGTCATCACGGAGTGCTTGGCACCGGTGCGGCCGGCCTGGGCGATGAGCTCCCGCATGACCTCGGTAATGCGGGTCGGCGCGAACCGGCCATCCGCCATGGGCGCCAGGACCGGCTTCTCCACCAGGGAGTCGATCCCGTTCTCGACGCAGTAGCGCAGGTACGCCTCATGCGCCCGCACCTCGGTCGCGATGTACACCTTCGTCGGCAGCTCGGGCAGGCGGAGGCGCCGTAATGCCGCTCCGATCAGCTCGGGCTGCGTCTGCTGCGCGGTCGAGCCACGGCCCGACTCCGGGAGGTAGACCACCTCCCGGGGCTTCAAGTCGACGCCCTGGATGCGCTCCTCGATCGTCGGCCGCTCCGACTCCAGGTCGATGACGGAGTACGAGTCGACGTGGCCGGCCTCGATGGCGTCCTTGATGCAGGGCAGGTACTTGTTGGCGACGATCTCGTCGAAGCCGACCACGACGAGGTTGTGGCGACGCGTGTCGGGGCGGGGACCGGGAGCGGCGGCTCGTCCTCCGGGCTCCTCGATGCAGCGGAGGGTCGGCTGCATGGGGATCGGCGTCGACGTCGCCGGAGACGTTCGAAAGTCGGTTCTCATCCGCATTGCTCCCACTCGTGCTGTGACTGTTCGGAGCTGTTCCGAAGCAGATCGGACGTTGGTGGCCCCGGCCGTGATCGCCTTCTTCTGAAGATCGCGAAGATGGCCTACTAGCCGGAGACGGAGCTGTCCTCCCCGGCGCCAGCGAGGAAGCCGGGGGGGCTCGTGTTCACACCACAAGGCTGCTGTCTGGGCCGCCCCGTCGGAACGTCCTCTCACCGCCCCAGGACCGAACTTTCACCGAACTTAGGCGCCCTACCAGGTCGTTCATGGCCGAGCGGGGTGAACGAGGTGGCACGCTGGCCGCATGGCAGAACTCAACGGAGAACCGGTCGAGCCGGCCCAGCTTCAGAACCTGGCCCTGACCAACTACGGCCACTTCACCTCCATGCGAGTGGACGACGGGCGCGTACGCGGCCTGTCCCTACACATGGAGCGACTTCAGCGCGACTGCCGAACGCTCTTCGGCACCGACCTCGACCCGCAGCGTGTACGCGAGCTGGCCAGGCGTGCCGCTCCCTCCACCGGATCCACCACGGTCCGCGTCACCGTCTTCGACCCCAGCCTCGACCTCGGCCACCCGGACAAGGCCAACGACCCGCACATCCTGGTGACCTCCCGGCCGGCGGGCGCCCTCCCGCTGCCGCCGCTCAAGGTGCAGTCCACGACCTACGTACGCGACGTACCGAGCGTCAAGAGCGTCGGTCTCTTCGCGACCCTGCACCACCGTCGTCAGGCCCAGCTGAACGGATTCGACGACGCCCTCTTCCTCGACCAGGAGCACGTGATCTCGGAGGGAGGCACCTGGAACGTCGGCTTCTTCGACGGCAGCGAGGTGATCTGGCCGAACGCCGACTGCCTGGTCGGCGTGACCATGGAGCTCCTGAAGGGCGCCCACGGCCACGAAACCCGCTCGGTCCGCCTGAACGACCTGACGAACATGCGGGCCGCATTCGCGACCAACGCGGCGATCGGCGTCCGCGCCGTCAGCGCGATCGACGGAATCGAGCTGCCGGAATCCCACGCGATCATCGACACGCTCCGCAAGGAGTACATGGAGATCGAGGGCGACTTGTTGTAACGCTCCGAAGCCGGACTCCCACTGGCTAGGCTGGACAGGACCGTCCAGCAACAAGGAGTCCTGGGGTGGCGACAGTTGAGCGATGGTCCGGACTGGAGGTCCGGGCCTTACGCGAGGCATCGCGGATGAGTACGGAGGAGTTCGCAGCACGCCTCGGTGTCAGCGACCGCATGGTGTCCAAGTGGGAATCACGCAAGGACACGATCCGGCTCAGGCAGGTGAACCAAGCGGCTCTGGACACACTTCTCGCCGGCTCCGCCCCCGACGTCCACGAGCGGTTCGCGAGCCTCGCCCGCTCGCTGGGCACGGTGCTCCCCACGCAGGAGACCCCGAGTCCAGGGCCCCAGCCTCAGCAGCACCAGGTCCGCCATCCTCGCGACGGCAAGAAGATGGCCTTGGTCGAGGCCGGCACGTTCCTGTGCGGCGAGAAGAACGAGCCTGTCTGGCTCCCGTCCTTCTTCATCGACGTCTTCCCGGTCACCAACAACGACTACGCGCGCTTCGTGGCCGCCACCGGCCACGAGCCGCCCCAGCACTGGCACCGAGGCAAGTGCCCCGAGGCCATCCTCGATCACCCGGTGGTCTTCGTGACCTGGCACGACGCCTCGGCGTACGCGGCGTGGGCGGGTAAGGAACTGCCGACCGCCCAGCAGTGGGAGAAGGCGGCCCGTGGCACGCGCGGCGATGCATACCCATGGGGCAACAACGCCACCCCGGCCAAGTGCAACTCCCGCGAGAGCGGCATCGGCTCCACGACCCCGGTGAGCCGCTACCACAGCGGAGTCTCCCCGTACGGCGTCTACGACCTCTGCGGCAACACCTGGGAGTGGTGCTCGACCCGCTCCGAGCCTGGCCGCTACGAGCTCAAGGCCGGCGCCTGGACCAGCCCCTTCGCCCGCGCCACCCCCGCCGTCTTCAACGACGCCTCCACGGAGATGCTCGACGACGACACGGGGTTCCGCTGCGCGGCACCTGAGACCACGATCGATACCCTGCTTGAGAGTTGATCCCCGAGCAGGGTAGGTCGCCGCAGCTCACTCGCGAAACACCTACGGCGGGCGATGCCCCGCCCAAGCCCATGCCGACGGCGAATTCTGCCAGGAGGCAGGGTGAATCACGCGCGCGCCGCAAGTGTGGCGGCGGGGCGGCATGGCCGACCAAAGCGGGCGCACTTCTGCTCGAACCCCGGGGGGAGCCATCCACCGCTCAGCAGACGAGGATGCGCGGGAAACGCAGTGATGGCAGCGACAGCGAAGGCGAGGGAAGCCCATGGCGTGTGCACCATCGTCGTCACCTGCTGGCCGCGAGTGTTGACGAAGCTGGTCTGGAACGTAGCAACGCTCACGAGGTCAACCGTGCTGAGGGCCTTCCAATCGAGGTCAAGTCCGATCGTGCTGCTCGCAAAGTGCAACTTCTGACGGGTGATCGTCACCTCTCCCGGGCCATCGACCACCCACCGCGGTTGAGCGTCACGCGCCGCTTGGCGCCGCCTGGCAGAGTTGCCTACGGCGGAACCCATAAGACTTCCGATGACGAATGCAGGATTGCCAACGGCAACCACACTGTTGTGCTGGTAGCGTCCGTTACCCAGGGCTCGCCAGGTCGAACGCTGACCGGGGCCGACGGCAAGGGCACGGTCGCCATGCTCCAGTGGCGCTGCTGTGGCGATCAGCGGACGGCGAACCAGGCCGCCCGTAAGCAGGTCTGCGACGATCTCAGACGAGTGCCACAGATAGTCGTCCAGGGATGACCACACCTGCGGGTTCGCATGTCCCGGTGGCGGCGCGAAGGGGTTGGCCTCTGTCACTCTGGGGTCCGTTTCCCGAGGACGCTTGATCACTTAGTGCGATCGAGTGTAACCAGAGGGCTCCTCAGACCGCAGGAAACTTAAGGATCTTGCCATTCGTGGCCGATCCTCGCGTCCGGCGATACCAGGGAGGCAGAAGACACGCATCGCTTCGGCCTCTACCGGCAGCGCTAGCGCCGTCAGACCGCCCGTTCTGTTCTCAGTTCTGGTCTCATTCACCCCCATCCGGGCCCGTCCGCACAGAGTCACCCTGAACTCTTCGCTGCAGGTCAGGACAGGTGCGGCCCCCGCCGGCCCCCGTACGAACATTTGGAAAGCGTGTTGCGGGCAACCCCTCACGAGTTCGAATCTCGTATCCTCCGCCAGCCCTGAGGGCCGGACCGCCGAAGCGGTCCGGCCCTCAGGTCGTTTGCGGGTCTGGAAGCCCGTGCGGCCGCGCGGCCCGGGTGGATTCGGGGCTAGGGCGCTTCTTCCGGATCTCGGTTCGGGCTGACTTCGCACGCTGCTGCCCGCGCATATATTGGCGGGATGGACGAAGCCGAGGCGAGTGGCCAGGCATGGAGGGACGAGGTCAGAGCACGTCCGACGGCTGAGCAGGATCGGGACGCCCTGGCCCGGCTCGTCGAATCGGACACGGACTCCTTCGAGGTCGAGCTGTACGAACGTGCGGCAGATCCCCAGGTGCTTTCGATTGACCGTGCCCAAAGGTCTCGGGCCGGGCAGTACGCCAGGCGTGTGCGACGACTTCGAGAGCATCAGCGGCGCCAAGGTACTTGACCGGTAGCCTTCGGATCATCTGATCGTTGGTTGATGCGTGTCGTTGACTGATGCCCAGTGGGCGAGAATCGAACCGTTGCTGCCGGGCCGGACACCGAAGCGGGGTGGGCGGTGGCGTGATCACAGGCAGGTGATCGACGCGATCGCGTTCAAGTACCGCACCGGCGCGCCGTGGATGTATCTGCCCGAGCACTTCGGCTCGTGGAGAGGCGCCCACAACCGATTGCGGAAGTGGGCCGCCGACGGCACCTGGGAGAAGGTCTTCACCGCCCTGCTCGCCCAGGCAGACGCCGAAGGCGACCTCGACTGGATCGTTTCGGTCGACTCCACCATCGTCCGAGCCCACCAGCACGCCGCCGGGGCCTGTCAAAAGGGGCTCCGGCCAGCGAGCCGGAGCATCATGCCATCGGACGGTCCCGCGGCGGACTGACCACCAAGGTCCACCTCGCGGCCGACGGCCAATGCCGACCGCTGGCGTTTGTCCTCACGCCCGGTCAGGCCAGTGACACACCCGCGTTTGCGGACGTGATGGCCTGCTTACGGGTGCCCCGACCCATCGGCCGGCCCAGGATCACACCGGACGTGGTCCTGGCCTACAAGGCCACTCGTCCCGCGCGATCCGGACCCATCTCCGCCGGCGCGGAATCCGTGCCGTGATCCCACAGCCCTCCGACCAGGCCGCGAACCGCAAGCGCCGCGGCCGACTCGGCGGCCGCCCGCCGGCCTTCGACCGCGAGGCGTACAAGCAGCGGAACACTGTCGAGCGGTGCATCAACAAGCTCAAGCAATGGCCCGGTCTGGCCACCCGTTGCGACAAGACCGCCACCATCTACCTCGCCGGACTCCACATCGCCGCCATCTCATCTGGTCGGCGAGATGATCCGAAAGAAACGGCCTAGACCGGGCAGGGGCGGTACTCGAGGCTGAGCTCGCGGTCGACTGCGTAGCTGGTCCGCATGGAGGCGTCGGTGACCTTCTCCCACGAGCCGTACTTGGCGTAGAGCTGGTCGGCCGTGGGGCCGAGCGGGTTGCCGTACTTGGCCTGGTTGCGCTCCTCCAGGACCCGGACCTCCTCGGGGGTCATGCCCGCGCGGGTGATCTCCTTCGCCTGGTTGCGCATGTCGACGAGCTCACGGGCGATCTCCTCCTCGGAGGCGCCCGCCGCCCGCATGTCGGCCTCGGTGCGGTGCATGTCCTCCAGGAGGTCGTGATAGCGGATGCGGGTCCGTTGGGCCTCGACCTTCTGGTCCATCGGCATCACCCGGATACGGCACACCACCGGGTCGGCGCTGGGACAGGGGTCGTCGGCCGGGACCGGCGGGGCGAGCGGGGCGGTGATGATCGAGCCGCAGGCTTCCGCCGCGGTCGCCGTGACGGAACCGGCGGTGGTCAGCAGCGCGACGACCGCCACGAAGGGCAGCAGGGCGCGGCGCGGCAGCGAGGAGGGAGGGCGCATGGGCGCATCCTCGACAACCGCGCCGGGCCCGTTCACGCAGGCACGCCGCATGATCACTCGTGCGTGGGGCGGCTCGGCTCACCCGCGTGTTCATGGCGAGGATCGCGCCCGCGCCTCGGGAGAAGGGGTGCCGAAGTTGCACGTCACCGTGGCCGCCGAGCCGGCCGACGGCGTGGCTGCGCCGGCCCCGTGATGGAGTGGCGGAGGTGGCAAAGGCCACCTTGCCACCTGGCCGCCTCTAAAAGGGGGTTGGGGGGGGTGGGGGCGGCCCGTCGGCGTGGGGCCCCGCGTCGGTGCCGCGCGGATCGGCGCCCCTCAGTCGAAGTTGTCGCTGGCCAGGCGGAGCGCCAGTTCCTGGAGGATCGGTTCGGTGCCGGGTTCCGCGCCCGCGGCGTCGTGGGCGTCGGCCACGGCGTCGAAGGCGAGGATGAAGCCGTTCACGAGCGCGCTCAACGGCTCGGAGAGCTGCCCGAGGACGGCGAGCCCCGCCTCCTCCGCCGTCGCGCCGGCCGGCACCGAGAACTCCCGTGGAATCACCTCGCCGAGCAGGTCCGAGACGAGGCTCTCCTCGACACCGCCGCGCAGCGCCGTCAGAGCGGCGATGGCCTTGAGCTTGATCTCGTTCTCCCTCACAGGCCGAGCCTAGGAGCCGACCCGCGCCGAAATGGCGCGACACGAGACCCGCGGCTCTGCAACCCTGCGCCCTGTATGGGGACAGCCGAGACTGGGGGATCGATGGCGTTCGTACTCAAGGGGCCCGTGCTGGAAGGCGAACGCGTACGTCTCGAACCGCTCGGTCACCACCACGCGGCGGACCTCGCGGTGGCCGCGGAGGAGGAGCGCGGCTCGTACACGTACACCTGGGTGCCGACGGCCGCCGAGGTCGACACGTACATCGACACCCAGCTCGGCCGCGTCGCCGCGGGGACGCTCGCTCCGTACGCGCAGGTACGCAGGGACACCGGGCGGGCCGTCGGCGTCACGTCCTTCTGGGACCCCCGGCTGCGGGAGTCAGGCGACGCGCTCCAGGCGATCGAGGTCGGCTTCACCTGGCTCGCGGCCTCCGCCCAGGGCACCGGCATCAACACCGAGGCCAAGTACCTGCTCTTCCGGCACGCCTTCGAGAGCTGGCGCGTCTCCCGCCTCGACCTCAAGACCGACGCCCGCAACGCCCGCTCCCGCGCGGCCATCGCCAAGACCGGCGCCCACTTCGAAGGCGTCCTGCGCAACTGGTCCCGCTCCTGGGCGCCGGGCGAGGAGGGCAAGCTGCGGGACTCCGCGATCTTCTCGATCACGGATGCGGAGTGGCCGGAGTGCCGGGAGAGGTTGCTGGAGCGGTTGGGGCGGTTGGGGCGGTTGGGGTAGTCGGGTTCGCTCGGTTCGCTACGTTCGCTTCGTTCGCTTCGTTCGCTTGTGTTGTCAGTGGGGCACTGAATGATGGCCGCGACCGCCCGGACGACGAACGGAGCCCACCGCCATGGCCGAGGTACTGCTCTTCCACCACGCTCAAGGGCTCACGCCCGGCGTCCTCGCCTTCGCCGAGGAGCTGCGGCGGTCCGGGCACACGGTCCACGTGCCCGACCTCTACGACGGCCGGACCTTCGACAGCCTGGAGGCCGGTGCCGGGTACGCGCAGGAGGTCGGCTTCGGCACGATCGTCGAGCGGGGCGTACGGGCGGCGGACTCGCTCCCCCGCCGGCTCGTCTACGCCGGCTTCTCCCTGGGCGTCCTCCCCGCCCAGAAGCTCGCCCAGACCCGCGACGGCGCGGCGGGGGCGCTGCTGTTCGAGGCGTGTGTGCCGGTCGAGGAGTTCGGGGCGGGCTGGCCGGCGGGGGTGCCGGTCCAGATCCACGGGATGGACGCCGATCCGTTCTTCGTGGGCGAGGGGGACGTGGAGGCGGCTCGGGCGCTGGTGGAGGCGCACGCGGAGAGCGGTGAGCTGTTCCTCTACCCGGGGGACGGGCACCTGTTCGCGGACCCGGGGCTCGCCACGTACGACGCGAAGGCTGCGGGGCTGCTGACGGAGCGGGTGCGGGGGTTCCTGGCGGGGGTCGGGGTGTGAGCGAACGCGCTTGGGGGGTGCGGGTGTTGTTGTCGGTCCGGGCTCTGATTCACCAGATGGTAGGAAGGAAACGATCCACCATTTCACTACCGTGAGCAACGGCCCCAATACTCACTGCCACAGGTTCCGTTCGTGGTGCTCTGAGTGGAGGCGTTGTGCGCAAGTGGGTGTCGGTGGCGGTGGCCGCCGGGTTGTTCGTCGGGGGCGTCGGTGGGGCGATGGCGGACTCGTGGAAGGTGATCCCGACGCGGACCACCGACGGGTCCAAGTTTCGCGAAGCGAAGTACCGCTGGGAGCCCAAGGACAGCAACCATGGGGGCTTCCACTTCAAGGGCGATCTGGTCGACAGCCTCCCCAATGACGGGCACAACGTCTATCTGCAGGTGAAGGTCCAGGGGTACGGCTGGAGTCGTTTCAACGGCGTTCAAAGGAAGACCGTCCACCTGGACCAGGTCGTGTACGACGGCGCGGCCCTGTACTCCACGCAGGCCTGGATTCGAACGTGCCGCGATCGAGGCTCGCTGCGACCGGACAACTGCTCCCCCGAGCTCTCCTACAAGCGGAAGTGACGGCGAGGGAGGGCACATCATCATGAACGCCGTTCTCCGCGCCGAGGGCGTGGATCTCTTCTACGGGGCCCACCAAGCCGTCAGCGGCGCCGATTTCACGCTGCGGCGCGGAGAAGTGGCCGCTGTCATGGGAAGCAGCGGCTCGGGAAAGTCCTCGCTGCTCTACTGCCTGGCGGGGGTCCTGGCCCCGACGAGCGGACGCGTCGTCTTCGACGGTGTCGACCTCGCCACCCTCGACGACGACGAGCTCAGCACGCTGCGCCGCGAGCGGTTCGGCTTCGTCTTCCAGTACGGGGAGCTCCTGCCCGAACTGACCGTCGAGGAGAACGCCGCGTTGCCGCTTCGGCTCGCCGGGCAGCGCAAAGCGCCCGCGCACGCGGCGGCCGGTGAGGTGCTCGGGCGGCTCGGCATGACCGACCTGCTCCAGCGCAGGACCTCCCAGCTCTCCGGTGGGCAGAGCCAGCGCGTCGCCGTGGCACGGGCGCTGGTGCACCGGCCGGCCGTGGTGTTCGCCGACGAGCCCACAGGGGCCCTCGACAGCGCCAACGCCGCAGCCGTTCTGGAGGAGTTCCTGAGGCTGGCCCGGGACCAGGGGACGGCCGTCGTCATCGTGACGCACGACGAGAGCGTCGCCGCGCAGGCCGACATCCGGTACACGATGTCCGACGGAGTCCTGAAGTGAAGAGCTTCCTGTTCGGGCTGCGGCTGTTGTGGCGCGGCGGGCGCCGGGGGCGGGCCCGCTTCCTGCTGATGACCGGCGGATGCGCGTTGGGGGTGGCCTGTCTGGCCGCCGTACTCACCATTCCGGCGATCACCGCCGCGCACGACGCCCGCTCCGGCGACCGGAATCCCCGGCCCGTCATCAAGGAGATGGACCCTCAACCGGTCTCCCACATCTCCTTCGCCACTCGTGAGGACGCGTATGGTGCCGAGCCGCTCTACCGGGTTTTCGTCGCCCGCACAGGTCCCGGCCAGACGCCGCTGCCGCCCGGGCTGAACCGGTTTCCCGGTCCTGGCGAGGTCATCCCCTCGCCCCGGCTCCGCGAGATTCTGCATGATCATCCGGGGGTTTCCGGACTGGTGCCGGGCAAGGTGACCGGCGTCATCGGGCCCGCCGGGCTGGCCGGTCCCGACGACCTCTACGCGTACATCGGCCAGACAGAGCACCAACTTCCATCCGATGCACGCGAACTCGCCTGGTTCGGCACGCCTTATCCCTCGACTCCCGTCGTGGACGAGTCCACGCTCGACATCCTGCGCTTCACCCTCTCCTGCATCGTCCTGCTCCCGCTTGCCGTGTTCCTCTCCGTCTGCGCCCGGCTCTCGGCCGAGTCGCGGGCGCGCAGGCTCGCCGCGCTGCGTCTGGTCGGGCTGAGCGTGAAGGACACCCTGCGGGTCAACGCCGGAGAGACGGTCGCCGCGGCGTTCCTGGGAGCGGTGGTCGGGGTGATCGGATACCTCGGCTTCAACGAGGTCATGGCCCGGATCGGCCTGCCCGGGCTGCACTGGTACCCGGCCGACGGGCGGCCGGGTGTCGGCACGCTCGCCGTGTGTCTGGTGCTCTGCCCGACGCTCGCCTGGTTCGTCGGGCGGCGTTCGGCCCGTGAGGCCGCACTCACGCCGTTGAACGTCCGCAGGACCGCGCAGCGCAAGCCGCCGAAGAAGTACGGGACGTTGCTGCTGGTTCCGGGGCTCGGTGTCATCGGCGGGTACTGCGTCCTCAGCGTGCTCGGGCGGGACCCGTCCGGAGGCAGCGCCAGTTCGGTGCTCATTCCCGGGGCCGTGCTCCTGACCGGCGCCGGGCTGGTCTTCGGGCTCGCACCCGTCACCGCCTGGCTGGCCCGCCGACTGGCCGGCCACGTGCGCTCCCTGCCGCTCACCCTCGCGATGCGACGGGCCGAGGTCGAGCCGGGCAGCGCGCTGCGGGTCGTGACCGGGCTGGTGCTGCTGGTGTACGCGACCTCGCTGACGCAGGGGGTGCTCGTCGAGCTGGACCAGGTGAGCCGCCGTACCGCGCCCGTTCAGGAGTACGCCTTGCCCTTGGACTCGGTCGACGCCCATCAGCGGGTTCGGCTCAGTCACGTGGAAACAGTCAAGGGGCAGGGGCTCACCGCCGACTCATGGGTTCGTTCCCTCGAAGAGGACACTCCGAGGATCACCGCGGGCGTCGCCACGTGTGCACAACTCGCCGCCTTCACCAAGTCATCAAGCGGCTGCGTCGACGGCAGTGTGCTCCGCGTCCACGATCCCGACACTCTGCAGAGCCCGGCCGGCCAGCCCGGTCGCAGCTTTCCGTTCTTGCTCGACAACGGCAGCAAGGTCACCGTCGTCGTTCCGCGGGAGCAGGTGACGGTGTTCGCCTGGCAGCCTTCGGCGTTCTCAGGAATCGACGTCCTGATCCCGCCGTCTGCCCTCCCCCCAGGCACGGCTCTTGCCGACGGAACCCTCAGCCTCGCCACCGCTGCCGACGACGCCACCGTCCGCCGCACCCTCGACGCCATCGGCGCCATCGCGCCCACGGCCAAGGTCGAACCCGTAGGCATCGTCTTCGAGTCCCTGCACCAGCTCACCGTCATCCGCAGCCTCCTCGCCGCCGGCATGGTGCTCGGGCTCGTCGTCGGGGTCGCCGCGTTCGTCGTGTCGGTGGCCGATCGGGCGATGGAGCGGCGGGGGCAGGTGACCGCGCTCGCACTGTTGGGGGCGCGGGGCGGGACGTTGCGGGTGGCGCAGTGTGCGCAGGTGGTGCTGCCGCTCGGGGTGGGGCTCGGGGCGGCCGTGGTGACCGGGTGGCTGGCCGAGTCGAGCTATCTGATCACCGGCGGCGGCGCCGTGCACTGGGACTGGGCCGGGCTGCCGTTGCTGGTGGTGTCCGCGCTGGGGGTGCTCGTGGTCGGCGGGGTGGCCTCACTGCCGCTCGTACGGCGGCATGTCGATCCCGAGCACATCCGGCGGGACTGACACCGACCGGCCATCCGACCCGACCCGGCCCAACCCAACCAAGCCGACCTGATCCGACCCGACCCAACCAAGCTGGCCTGATCCGCCCCGGCCCGGCCCGGTCCAAGCCGACCTGATCCGACCCCGGCCCGGCCCAAGCCGACCGCCGACAAAATCACCTGAGGCCCCGCCGATGAGTTTTCGGCGCGGCCCCGGTCTTTCCTACGTGAAGTCGGCGACCGCCCGACAGACGTCGAACCCGCGCGTTCAGCCCGCGCCCCGCAGAGAAGAGGCCTCTCCATGTCCGCCGACGCCCCCGCCGTCAAGGGTCCCGCCAGCTACTTCCCCTCCATCGAGAAGAAGTACGGGCGCCCCGTCAGCGAGTGGTTCGAGATCATCGACGGCTCCCCGCTCGTCAAGCACATGGAGCTCGTCGCCTGGCTCAAGTCCGAGCACGGGCTCGGGCACGGCCACGCCAACGCCCTCGTCGCCCATGTCCTCGCCGACCGCAAGTAGTCCGGGCCCTGCCGTGCGCCTGCTCACCCGGCCCACCAGGGCCAGGGTCGCGGCCGCCGCGGCCAGTCCGGCGGCGAGGGCGGACCACCAGAGGGCCGGCGCGCCGACGCCCGTGTAGACGGTGACGCCGACGGTGAGGGCTCCGAAGCGGGCCACGCCCCAGGTCCAGCTGTAGGCGCCCTGGTAGCGGCCGCGGGCGTGGGCCGGGGCCAGGTTGGCGATGACGGCGGCCGCGATGCCCGCGACGACGACCTCGCCCAGGGACCAGACGACCACCGAGACCGTGAAGCCCACGATGCCGTCGGCGACGCCGGTCAGGGCCACGCCGAGCGCGATCAGGACGGTGCCCGCCGCCTGCACCGGCAGCTGGGGCAGCCGGGCCAGCCGCGCGGTCGTGAAGGGCTGCAGGGCGACCACCAGGACGGCGTTGACCGCCGCCATCGCGCCGTACACCGCCGGCGAGAGGCCGCTGTCGTGGACGGCGAGCGGCAGCGCGACCTCGGTGAGGGAGTACACGAACAGCTCGACGCCGAACAACGGCAGCAGCAGCATCACGAGCCGGTCGCGCAGCACCACCCCGTAGCCGATGCCGTCCTTCTCCGGCCGCGGCCCGCGCGGCGGTTCGCTCAGCCGGAAGGCGACGACGGCTGCGTAGATCAGCATCGTTCCCGCGTCGACCGCGAACAGCAGCCAGTAGCCCTGCGCGGCGAGCACGCCGCCGAGGACGCCCGCGACGGCCGTGCCGATGTTGACGCCCCAGCCGAAGAGCGCGTACGCCCGCTGCCGGCGTTCGGCGTCCACGGCGTCCGCCATCAGCGCGTACGCGGCGGGGGCGACGAGCGTGCCCGTGGCGCTGATCAGCAGCGCGGCCGCGGCCATCGTCCACACCCCCGGCGCCACGAACAGCGCACCCTGGGCGCCCGCCGCGCCCAGGAGGCCGATGAGCATCGTGGGGCGGCGCCCGATGCGGTCGGCGAGCACGCCGCCCACCGCCGGGCCGAGGAGGTTGCCGGCGCCGAGCGCGCCGAGGACGTACGAGGTGTCCGTGCCGGTCACCCCGCGCGAGGCCAGGAAGAAGACCAGGAAGGGCGTGACCATGTAGCCGAGGCGGTTGACGACCGTGCCGCCGAAGACCGTCCAGACCACCGGCGGGAGGTTCTTGAACGAGCTGAAGGGGGTGGTGGGGGTGGTGGGGGTGGAAAACTCGCGGGACTTGCGGGGCTCACGCGACTCGCGGGACTCGCGGGGCTCGCGGGGGCTATAGGACTCGCGCCGGCTGTGGGACTTGCGCGGGCTGCTGGAAGGGGTCCGTGCGGAAGGCATGGGGGGAGGTTGCTCTCCGGCCGCTCCCGGCTCCAATGATTAAGCTCAGACCGAATCCGACCGACACCGCCGGGGGTAGTACGCATGGAGTCCGGGCTCAGTTTCTCCGCCGCCGATCTCGCCCAGACCCGCTTCGCCGTCTCCCCCATGTGGGAAGTCGCCACCAGCTTCCGGCTCCTCAGGGACGCCGCCGACCCTCCGCTCCACCGCCGTTGGGCCGCCCAGGTGCGGCCCCGGATCGTCCGGGCCGGACTCGACCGCGGCCGGCTCGCCTCGCTCGTCCCCGCCCGCGGCTACCTCGCCGACTTCCTCAACCCCACCCCCACCGGGCCCTTCCCCTCCCTCGACGCCGAACTCGACGCCATCCGGCAGACCCCGCCCGACCGGATCGCCCACGACCTGGAGCTCCTCGGCCTCCGCCCCGGCACCTCCCTCGACCTCGATCGGCTGGCCGACGAGATCGGCACCTACTGGGAACTCGCCCTCGCCCCCTACTGGGCACGTATCCGCAGCCTCCTGGAGGCCGATGTCTTCCACCGGGCCCGGCAGGTCGCGGAGCACGGTTCGGCGCGGGTGCTCAGTGAACTCCACGAGACCGTGCGGTGGGACGACGGCACCCTGCGCCTCGTACGGCGCGCCTGCGCGCTCACCCGCGACCAGGCCGGTTCCGGGCTGCTGCTGATCCCCTCGGCCTTCGTCTGGCCGCGCGTCCTGACCCGTTCCGTCGCGCCCGACCCGCCCCAACTCGCCTATCCCGCACGCGGGATCGGCAACCTGTGGGAGCCCCGGACCACCCGCACCGCGACCGATGCCGTCGCCGCCGTCCTCGGGCGCTCGCGCGCCCTCCTCCTCGCCGAGCTCGACACCCCCGCCTCGACGACCCAGCTCGCCGCCTCCTCGGGCCTCTCGGCGGCCGGCGTCTCCCAGCACCTCATCGCCCTCAAGAACGCGGGGCTCGTCACGGCCCACCGCAGCGGCCGATCCGTCCTCTACGCCCGTACCGCCGTCGCCGACAGCCTGCTCTGCCCTACGGAGGAACCCGTATGACCGCCCCGACGAGCGACGCTACCGGCATCGACTGGACCGAGCACACCCTCGTACGCGACGACGGGGTACGGCTCTCCTGCCGCGACTGGGGCCGCCTCGGCATCCCCCGCCCCAGCCCAAGCCCCATCCCCCGCCCCCGTAGCCGAACCTTTCTCCTCCTCCACGGGCTCGCCGGGCAGGCCGGCGAGTGGGACGCCCTCGCGCGGCTGCTGCGCGCCGACGGGCACCGCGTCCTCGCCCTCGACCAGCGCGGTCACGGTGCGAGCGAGCGGCACCCCGCCGACACCTCGCGCGCCGCCTACGTCGCCGACGTCATCGCCGTACTCGACGCCCCCGGCCTGGACCTCGGGCCCGCACCGGCCGTCCTCGTCGGGCAGTCGTACGGCGGGCACGCCGCCCTCCTCACCGCCGCCGCGCACTCCGCGCGCCTCGCCGGAGCCGTCCTCGTCGAGGCCGGGCCCGGCGGGGCGGAACCGGGCCTCCTGGACGAGATCGGCGGGTGGCTCAGGGCCTGGCCGGTGCCGTTCCCCTCGCGGGAGGCGGCCGCCGCGTACTTCGGCGGCGGGCCCGTAGGGGACGGCTGGGCCGGCGGGCTCGAAGAGCGGGACGGGGGCTGGTGGCCCCGGTTCGACCCCGAGGTGATGGTCGCCTCGCTCACCGAGCTCGTCGGGCGGGGCGAACGCGCCTGGTGGGACGAGTGGGCCGCCATCGACACCTCGCTGCCGCTCCTCGCCGTCGTCGGCGAGAACGGGATCATCGCCTCGGCGGAGTACGACGAGATGGCCCGCCGCCGCCCCGGGCTGCGGGGCGTCTGCCTGCCCGGCGCCGGTCACGACCTGCACCTGGAACGTCCCGACGTGCTGCACCGCCTCATAGCGGCCTTCGTCGCCGAAATGCCGTGATCCGGGAGCCCGTTGGCCCGCCGGGTGCTTGCCTTCGAGTGGACTCCAACCCCTAGGGTGCGGCGCATGCGATATCGGGTACTCGGCGGGACCGGGATGGAAGTCAGCACGTACTGCCTCGGCACGATGATGTTCGGGGCGGTCGGCAACCCCGATCACCAGGACGCCGTACGGATCATCCACGCCGCCCTCGACCAGGGCGTCAACTTCGTCGACACCGCCGACATGTACTCGGCGGGCGAGTCCGAGGAGATCGTCGGCAAGGCGCTCCGCGACCGGCGCCGCCGCGAGGACACCGTGCTCGCCACCAAGGTGTTCTTCCCGGTCGGCGGCGAGGGGCCCAACCGGGGCGGCTCGTCCCGCCGTTGGATCACCCGTGCCGTCGAGAACAGCCTCAAGCGGCTCGGCACCGACTGGATCGACCTCTACCAGGTGCACCGTCCCGACCACCGCACCGACATCGAGGAGACCCTCGACGTCCTCGGCGACCTCGTCAGCCAGGGCAAGATCCGGGCCTTCGGCTGCTCGACCTTCCCCGCCGAGGACATCGTCGAGGCGCACGCCGTCGCCGAACGGCGTGGTCTGCGCCGCTTCCGCACCGAGCAGCCCCCTTACTCGCTGCTCGCCCGCGGTGTGGAGGCCGGCGTGCTGCCCGTCGCCCAGCGGTACGGGATGGGGGTGCTGACCTGGAGCCCGCTGGCGTCCGGGTTCCTCAGCGGCGGCTACCGCCAGGGGCGGCCCGTCGACCTGACCCGCGGGCGCGCCGCGCTCACCCCGCACCGTTTCGACCCGGCCATCCCCGGCAACCAGGCCAAGCTCGACGCCGTCGAGCAACTCGTCGCCGTCGCCGACTCCCTCGGCTGCACCCTGCCCGAACTGGCCGTCGCCTTCGCCGCCGCGCACCCCGCGGTGACCTCGGTGATCCTCGGCCCGCGCACGATGGAGCAGCTGGAGGGGCTGCTCAAGGGGGCGTCCGTGGTCCTCACGGACGAGGCCCTGGACCGCATCGACGCGATCGTGCCGCCCGGCACCGACCTCTACCGCCCCGACGGGGTCTGGCGCCCGCCCGCCCTCACCGACGCCGCCCTGCGACGCCGCCCGGTGGGAGAGAGGGCAGCGGCCGACTGACGGGCTTGGGTGTGCCGACGAGGGTGCGTGCGTGGACGGGGGTGCGTGCGTGGGCGGGGGTGCGTGCGTGGGCGGGGGTGTGTGGGCGGGGGTGCCTGGGAGGCCTCCCGATCCGTTCCGTCTGACCTCGTCGAGGCCCTGCCGGGCGTCATGCTGGACCCATGCAGAAGAACCGCGAGCACAGCACCCCGCGGGCTCCTCGCCCGGCCACCGCGGCCACCCCGCGGGTCATCGGCCCCGAAGAGCGCCGCGCCCGCCTCGCGCTGCGGCACCGGCTGGCCGGAGCGGCGCGGGCGGAGACCGCGGAGGAGGTCGCCGGTGCGCTGGTGGCACTGCACGCGACCGACCCCGCGACCGTGTTCCTGGCGACGGGGGCGCGGCTGGGCGCGGACCGGGACCCGGTGGCGGAGGTGGAGCGGGCGCTGTACGAGGAGCGGACGCTGACCCGGATGCACGGCATGCGGCACACCGTCTTCGTCGTCCCGTCCGGTCTCGCCGCCGCCGTCCACCACTCCACCGCCGACGCCGCCGCCGCCCGCGAACGCGCGTCCCTCCTCAAGCACTTGGCGGCGGGCAGCGACCTCGACGCGGTGTGGCTCGCCGAGACCGAGCGCCAGGTGCTCGCCGAGCTGGCGGCCCGGGGCGAGGCGACCGGAGCGGAACTCGGCAGCGCCGTACCGCGGTTGCGGGAGCAGTACGTGTACGGGGTCGGCACCGCCCAGGAGGGGCCGCAGGCGGTGTCCAGCCGGGTGCTCCGGGTCCTCGGCATGGAGGGCCGGATCGCCCGGGGCCGGCCGCAGGGCGGCTGGACGTCGAGCCGCTACCGCTGGGCGCTGACCCCGGCCCACGCCGAACTCCCTCCCGCCGAGGCCCGGTCGGAGCTGGTGCGGCACTGGCTCGCCGCGTACGGACCGGCCACCGAGGCGGACCTGAAGTGGTGGACGGGGTGGAAGGTCACGGACGTGCGGCGCGCCCTGGCGGCGGTCGACGCCCGGCAGGTGCTGCTCGACGAGGGCCCGGGACACGTCCTGCCCGACGACCTCGATCCCGTACGACCGGATGCCGCGGGCCCCTGGGCGGCGCTGCTCCCGGCGCTCGACCCGACGGCGATGGGCTGGCAGTCCCGCGACTGGTACCTGGACCCGGACCATCGTCCGGCCCTCTTCGACCGCAGCGGCAACATCGGCCCGACCGTGTGGTGGAACGGGCGGATCGTCGGCGGCTGGGCGCAGCGCCCGGACGGCCGGATCGTCCACCGGCTCCTCACCGACGTCGGCGCCGAGGCCGCGAGGGCGGTGGAGGCGGAGGCGGCGCGGCTCGCGGAGTGGGTCGGCGAGGTCCGGATCACTCCGCGTTTCCGCACCCCGCTGGAGCGGGAGCTGTCGGCGGCCGGGGCCTGAGGGCCGCGCCTCGCCCGTCCGGGGGAACCCGTACAGGTGAGCTCCGGCGAGGTGTCGAGGAACGCGGCCCGGCTCCGACGTCTCCTGTGAAGGGCACCACGGAGGGAGCCCCGTACGGGGGATCCCGTACCAAGGGATCCCGTACCAAGGGATCCCGTACGGAGGGATCCCGTACGGAGGGATCCCGTACCGAGGGACCCCGTATCCACGGACAAGGAGATGGCCATGAAGTACCTGGTGATGGTGCAGGGCGCCCAGGCCGACTACGACGCCATGAACGGCAAGGCGTCCGAGCACAGCCCCGCCTGGAGCGAGCAGGAGCTCAGGGCGATGTTCGCCTATATGAACGCGATCAACGACGACCTGGCGGAGAGCGGGGAGTTCGTGGACGCCCAGGGGCTGGTCGAGCCCGCGAGGACCCGGTTCGTGACGGCGGACGAGGACGGGCGGCCGGTCGTCACGGACGGCCCGTACGGGGAGACGAAGGAGGTGCTCGCCGGGTACTGGGTGCTGGACTGCGCGAGCCTGGAGCGGGTGACGGAGATCGCGGCGCGGGTGGCGCAGTGCCCGGCGCCGGTCGGTTCGCCCGTCTACCCGGTGGTGATCCGGCAGATCGACGAGGCCGGCGGGGCGGACCTCGGCGGAGGCGAGATCGGTTGACCCTCCCGGAAGGGCGGGGGCCCGCCGCCGGCCCCGCCACCGAGGACCTGCTGCGCCGCCACGCCCCGCAGGTCCTCGGCGCGCTCGTACGCCGCTACGGGCACTTCGACGCCGCCGAGGACGCCGTGCAGGAGGCGCTGCTCGCCGCCGCACGGCAGTGGCCGCAGGACGGGGTGCCGGGCAATCCGCGCGGCTGGCTGATCCGGGTGGCGTCCCGGCGTCTCGCGGACGCGCTGCGGGCGGAGGAGGCGCGGGCCCGGCGGGAGGAGACGGCGCTGCGGCTCGAACCGCGCGACCCGCGGGCGGCGCCGGCCGACGACGACACGCTCACACTGCTCTTCCTCTGCTGCGACCCGGTGCTGACGCCGCCCGCCCGCATCGCGCTGACGCTGCGGGCGGTGGGCGGTCTGACGACGGCGGAGATCGCCCGCGCCCATCACGTGCCGGAGGCGACGATCGCGCAGCGGATCAGCCGGGCGAAGGCGCGGCTGCGCGCGGCCGGCGCCGACCACCCCTTCCGCCCGCCGTCCCCGGAGGACCGCGACGCCCGCCTGCCCTCCGTCCTCCAGGTCCTCTACCTGATCTTCAACGAGGGCTACACCGCCACCTCCGGCCCCGCCCTGCACCGCGGCGAGCTGGCCCGCGAGGCGATCCGGCTGACCCGGGCGACCCGACGGCTGCTGCCCCGCGAGGGCGCGGTGACGGGTCTGCTGGCGCTGATGCTGCTGACCGAGGCCCGCAGTGCGGCGCGTACGGGCCCGGACGGCGAGCTGGTGCCCCTCGACGAGCAGGACCGCGGCCGCTGGGACCGGGCGGCCGTCGCGGAGGGCACCGCCCTGGTCGAGGAGGCCCTGACGGAAGGCCCGCCCGGCCCGTACCAGCTCCAGGCCGCGATCGCCGCCCTCCACGACGAGGCCACCGGTCCCGCGACCACCGACTGGCCCCAGATCCTCGGCCTCTACGACGTCCTGGTGACGAAGACGCCGGACCCGATGGCGGAGCTGGGCCGCGTGGTCGCCCTGGCGATGGTCGACGGCCCGGAGGCGGGCCTGGCCGCCCTGACCGCCCTGGAGCCCCGCTTCCCCGACTCCCACCGCCTGGCCGCCGTCCGCGCCCACCTCCTGGAACGCACCGGCGCCCACCAGGCCGCCGCCGACGCCTACCGCACCGCCGCCCGGGGCACCCTCAGCCTCCCGGAACGCCGCTACCTCCAGACCCGCGCGGCCCGCCTCGATCCGTGACGGGCGTGCCCACGGCACCCATGGGCACCGGAACACCGCAGCGGCAGGTGTCATCCTTGGGCGGACACGTATCTGTGGAGGAGTGGTTGTGGAACTGGATCTCGCGGGCGCCGAGCTCAAGTCCGTGCTGAACCGGCTGCGCCGGGCCCAGGGCCAGATATCCGGCGTGATCCGGATGATCGAGGAGGGGCGCGACTGCGAGGAGGTCGTGACCCAGCTCGCCGCCGCCTCCCGGGCGCTGGACCGGGCCGGGTTCGCCATCATCGCGACCGGTCTGCAGCAGTGCCTGACCGACGTCGAGGACGGCCGCAGGACGGGCGAGGACCGCGAGCAGATGCGCGCTCGCCTGGAGAAGCTCTTCCTGTCCCTGGCGTGAGGCCCGGCGGCCCCCTGAGGCCGAAGGAACCCGAAGGGCGCCCGAAGGCACACGAGGGCACCCGAAGGCACCCGAAGGTCCGAAGGCCCGAAGGCCCGAAGGCCCGAGCGCACGGGCACGCGTACACACCCACACACCCACACACCCACACACCCCCAACAGAAGTACCCCCGGAGCCTCCGCCCCGGGGGTACTCGCACATCGCGCGCCGTCGCGCGACGGGTCAGTCGACCGCCAGGCCCTTCAGGCGCTTCGCGATCTTCGCCAGGCGCTCGCCCTGGTGGCGGGCCGCCGCGAGGACGTTCTCCTCGGGGGCGCCGTTGGTGCTGGCGTGCGAGGTGCCGTAGGGGTTGCCGCCGGCCGCGTAGACCGACGGGTCGGTGAAGCCGGGCGAGACGATGACCGAGCCCCAGTGGTGGAACGTGTTGTAGAGCGCGAGGAGCGTCGACTCGTTGCCGCCGTGGGTGTTGTAGGCGCTGGTGAAGGCGGTCGCCGGCTTGTCGGCGAGCACGCCCTGCTGCCACAGGCCGCCGGCGGTGTCGATGTACTGCTTCAGCTGGGCGGCCACGTTGCCGAAGCGGGTCGGCGAGCCGAGCGCGTACGCGTCCGCCCACTCCAGGTCCTCGAGGGTGGCGATCTCGACGTCGGCGGTCGCCTCGACGTGGGCGCGCCAGGCCGGGTTCGCGTCGATGGCCGCGTCGGGGGCGAGCTCGGGCACCCGGCGGAGGCGGACCTCGGCGCCGGCCTTCTCGGCACCCTCGGCGACGGCCTGGGCGAGCTGGTGCACGTTCCCCGTGGACGAGTAGTAGACGACGGCGACCTTGACGGACATGGCGGGCTCCTCGATCGAGCTAAGCGGATTGCTTTCCGATTCGACTCTCCGAGGCTAAGCGGAGCGCTATCCGATTTGCAAGGGGGACGGGTATGCTCGTGGTCAGGAACGAATCGAGGGGGACGTGCGCCACAAGGGAGGCATCCGCAGATGAGCACGAAGAACCCGCAGGCCAGAGACGGGTCGGCGCCGATGCTCAACCTGCTGCCGATCGCCGGAGGCCCCGCCCCCGAACGCGCCGACGCCGCCCGCAACCGGCGCAAGATCCTCGACGCGGCCGCCCGGATCGTCGCCGAGGAAGGCCCCGAGGCCGTCACCATGAACCAGGTCGCCCACGCCAGCTGTATAGGCGTCGGGACGGTCTACCGCCGTTTCGGCGACGTCGCCCAGCTGCTCCTCGCGCTCCTCGACGACCGTGAGCGGCAGTTCCAGGACGCGTATCTCAACGGACCCCCGCCACTCGGCCCCGGCGCCCCGGCAGACGAGCGGATCGACGCCTTCCTCGACGCCCTCGTCGACCGCTCCGTCGAACAGCGCGAGATCCTGCTCGCCGCCCAGACCGCCGCGCCCGTGGCGCGCTACGGCAACGGCGCCTACCTCGCGATGCACCTCCACCTGACCCTGCTCATCGGCCAGGCCCGCCCCGAGGCGAACGCCGCGCTCCTCGCGCACCTGCTCCTCGCGCCGTTCTCGCCGAGCCTCGTCCACCACCTCTCGGTGGACAAGGGCCTGTCGTCCGAGGAACTCAAGTCGGGCATGCGGCAGTTGCTCCGGCTGCAGAGCCGCGCCGCGCGCTAGGGCCGACCGCTCCCCGGACAGCGGTGGACCGGCAGGCCGTCCAGGCCGCACGATCGGCGCCATGACCACGTATCTGATCCTGCACGGCTACCAGAACCACCGCCCGCCCGGCCACTGGCACCACTGGCTCGCCGGCACGCTGCGCGAGCGCGGGCACGAGGTGCGCTACCCGCAGCTGCCCGAGCCCGACGCCCCGGTCCTCGCCGAGTGGCTCGACGCCCTGGAGGAACACGGGAAGCGGCCCGCCGAGGGCGAGTTCGTGGTCCTCGCGCACAGCCTGGGGGTACTGCTCTGGCTGCGCGCCGCGGCGGCCGGGCGGCTGCCCCACGCGGACCGGGTGCTCCTGGTCGCGCCGCCCTCCCCCGGCGTCACCGCCTCCATCCCCGAGATCGCCGGCTTCGCCGACGGCCTCGACCTCGCCGCCGTCCGCCTCGGCGCGCCCGCCCGGCTCGTGTACGCGGCGGGCGACCCCTACTGCCCCGAGGGCGCCGCACTCCACTACGGCGTCCCGCTCGGCCTCGACCTGGACGAGGTGCCCGGCGGGGCCCATCTGACCCCGGACTCCGGGTACGGGGAGTGGCCCTCGGTCCTGGAGTGGTGCGAAAACCCGGCGGCGCGGGTGGGCGCCAACCGCTAGCGTCGGCCGGATGCCGCACAACGATCGCCACCGGCCCTTCCCCGAGTCCGACCCCTACGCCGAGGGCCTGCTCGACGTCGGCGACGGCAACCACGTGTACTGGTCCGTCGCCGGCAACCCCGACGGCAAGCCCGCCCTCGTCGTGCACGGCGGGCCGGGCTCCGGGTCCTCCCCCGGGGCGCGGCGGCTCTTCGACCCCGAGCGGTACCGGATCGTCCAGTTCGACCAGCGCGGCTGCGGCCGCTCCACCCCGCACGCGAGCGACCCGGCCGTCGACCTGTCGGTGAACACCACCGCCCACCTCGTCGCCGACATGGAGCGGCTCCGGGTCCACCTGGGGGTCGACCGCTGGCTGCTGTACGGCGGTTCCTGGGGCTCGACGCTGATCCTGGCCTATGCGCAGGCCCATCCCGAGCGGGTGAGCGAGATCGTGCTCGCCTCCGTCACGACCACCCGCCGCTCCGAGACCGCCTGGTTGTACGAGGGCGTCGGCCGCTTCTTCCCCGAGGCCCACGAGCGGTTCCGCGCGGGCGCGGGCGCGGGCGGAGCGGCCCCGGCGGCCGGCGGGGCGGAGCTGGTCCGGGCGTACGCCGCCCTGATGAACCACCCCGAGCTGCCCGTACGGGAGAAGGCCGCGGCCGACTGGTGCGCCTGGGAGGACGCCGTCCTGTCGATGGAGGGCCAGGGCACCCCGTACACCGACCGGGTCGACGCCGCCCGGCTCGGCTTCGTCCGCATCTGCTCGCACTACTTCGCCCACGGCGCCTTCCTGGAGGAGGGCGTCCTGATCGGGAACGCCCACCGGCTCGCCGGCATCCCCGGCGTCCTGGTGCACGGCCGGCTCGACATGGGCGGGCCGCTCACCACCGCCTGGGAGCTCACCCGCGGCTGGCCGGACGCGGAGCTGTACGTGGTGGAGCAGGCCGGGCACCTGGGCGACGGCGAGACCCGGGCGCGAGTGCTCGCCGCCCTCGAACGCTTCGCAAAGGGGTGAACCACCGGGCGGGCGGGGTGCGCGGGCGCGATGATCCGGTCATGAGTCCCGAGATCCACCTCGCCCAGCAGCCCGAGGCCGACGAGCTGCTCGGCCGCTCCCCGCTCGCCGCCCTGGTCGGCATGCTGCTCGACCAGCAGGTGCCGATGGAGTGGGCGTTCTCCGGCCCGTACACGATCGCGAGCCGGATGGGCCACGACGACCTGGACGCGCGCGAGATCGCCGCCCGGGACCCGGAGGCCTTCGCCGCCCTGCTCTCCGAGAAGCCGGCCGTGCACCGCTACCCGGGCTCGATGGCGGGGCGCATCCAGCAGCTGTGCCGGTTCCTCGTCGAGGAGTACGACGGCGACGCCGAGGCGGTCTGGCGGGACGCGGCGACCGGGCGGGAGCTCCTCGACCGGCTCCAGGCGCTGCCCGGGTTCGGCGAGCAGAAGGCGCGGATCTTCCTGGCGCTGCTCGGCAAGCGGTACGGGGTGCGCCCCGAGGGCTGGCGGGAGGCGGCGGGCCCGTACGGCGAGGCGAACTGCTACCGCTCGGCCGCGGACATCACGGGCCCCGAGTCGCTGGCGAAGGTGCGCGCCCACAAGCAGGAGATGAAGGCGGCGGCCAAGACTGCCAAGAGCACCAAGAGCACCAAGAGCACCAAGAGCACCAAGAGCACCAAGAGCACCAAGGATGCCAGGCCCTCCAAGTCGGCCAAGTCGGCCAAGAGCGCCGAAACGAACAGGAATTGATAATTCCTGATGTCAATCTCGGTCGACCTGACAGGAATTGCGCCGGATGTGTTCACAGAATCCCTCACCCGTCGCTAACTTCCCTTTCACCTCGTACGAACCGGGAAGGACTTCTGTGAACGCTACCCAGCGCAGAGCCGCCGCCGTTCTGGCCGCTGCCGCACTCGCCACCCCGCTGGTGCTCGCCGCGCCCGCCACCGCCACCCCCGACCCCGGGGCCGCGGCCGCCCGCGACGCCGCCCGGCTGGCGAGGAAGCTGGTCCGCGAGACGTCCGCCCAGGACGCCTACAAGCACCTGCAGAAGTTCCAGGCCATAGCCGACTCGGCCGGCGGCAACCGCGCGGCCGGCACCCTCGGCCACGACGCCTCGGCCGCGTACGTGTACACGCAGCTCAAGAAGGCCGGCTACGCCGTCACGTACCAGAAGTTCGACTTCATCTACACCCAGACGCTCGCCGAGAAGGCCGCCGTCCTCTCCCCCGCCCCGCGCGACCTCGCCATCAAGGCGATGACCTACACCAAGTCGACCGCGGTCGGCGGCGTCACGGCCGACCTGGCCGCCGTCCCGGTCGACGCCGACGGCAGCACCGGCTGCGAGCCGGGCGACTTCGCCGCGGGCGCCTTCACCGGCAAGGTCGCGCTCATCAAGCGCGGCGGCTGCAACTTCTCGGTCAAGCAGAAGAACGCGGGCGCGGCCGGCGCGATCGGCGCGATCGTCTACAACAACGCCGACGGCGTGCTCGCCGGCACCCTCGGCGCCCCGTCCGCCGAGGGCGTCCCGACCGGCGGCATCACCAAGGCCGCCGGCGAGGCGCTCGTCGCCGACCTCGCCAAGGGCCCGGTGCGCCTCTCCTTCGAGATCCGCCAGCTCCAGGAGAAGCGTTCCACCAACAACGTCATCGCGGAGACCGTCGGCGGCAACGCCGCCAACACCGTGATGCTCGGCTCCCACCTCGACTCCGTCACCGCGGGCCCCGGCATCAACGACAACGGCTCCGGCTCCGCCGGTCTGCTGCAGACCGCCCTGGAGCTCGCCAAGTCCAAGGAGAAGGTCCGCAACAAGATCCGCTTCGCCTGGTGGTCCGCCGAGGAGAACGGCCTGCTCGGCTCCGAGCACTACGTCGAGAACCTCGGCGAGCTCGGCAAGAAGGAGATCAAGCTCTACCTGAACTTCGACATGATCGCCTCGCCGAACTACGGGCTGTTCGTCTACGACGGCGACGACTCCGACCACGTCGGCGCGGGCGCGGGCCCCGAGGGCTCCGCCCAGCTGGAGCGCGACATCACCGACTTCATGGACGAGCGCGGGATCCCGCACGAGGGCACCGACTTCACCGGCCGCTCCGACTACGGCCCGTTCGTCGACGCCGGCATCGCCTCCGGCGGCACCTTCACCGGTGCCGAGGGCATCAAGACGGCGGCCCAGGCCGAGAAGTTCGGCGGCCAGGCGGGCGTCGCGTACGACGTGAACTACCACGAGAAGGGCGACACCCTCGCCAACATCGACATGACGGCGTTCGACGTCAACATCGACGTCATCGCCCACGCCGTGGGCACCTACGCCCACGACATCAGCTCCCTGAAGCGGCCCGTCGTCTCCGTCCCGACCACCGGCGACGCGGGCAGCGGCGGCGGTCTGCACGACGACCACCACGAGGTCACCGAGTAGGCGCCGGCGCGCTAGCGCCTCCTCCGCGCGGTCCCGAAGATCGACCGGGAGATCTCCCGGCCCACCTGGGTCCCGATCGACCGCGCGAGGGACTTGAAGATCCCACTGCCGACGACCTGTTCGGCCAGCGAGGGCTCCTCCTTCCGGCGAGGAGCCCTCGCCGCCTCCTTGGCCGCCGCGGCCTCCTCGGCGGCCCGCAGCGCCGCCGCCTCCGCCTCCTGCTGCTCGGCCGTGAGCCGCTCGTACGCCGACTCGCGGTCCACCGCCTCCGCGTACCGCCCGTACAGCGGCGAGCCCTTCACCGCCGCCTCCAGGTCGGCCGCCGGGACCGGGCCCATCAGCGACTGCGGTGCCCGCAGCCGGGTCGCCGCCACCGGCGTCGGGGCGCCCTTCTCGCTCAGTACGGTGATCACGGCCTCGCCCGTGCCGAGGCCGGTCAGCACCTCCTCCAGGTCGTACGCCGAGTTCGGGAAGGTCCGCACCGTCGCCTTCAGCGCCTTGGCGTCGTCCGGCGTGAACGCCCGCAGCGCGTGCTGCACCCGGTTGCCCAGCTGGGCGAGCACGTCCGCGGGGACGTCCTTCGGGGTCTGCGTCACGAAGAAGACCCCGACGCCCTTGGAACGGATCAGCCGCACCGTCTGCGTGATCGACTCCAGGAACGCCTTCGAGGCCCCGTTGAACAGCAGATGCGCCTCGTCGAAGAAGAACACCAGCTTGGGCTTGTCGAGGTCGCCGACCTCCGGCAGGTCCCCGTACAGATCCGCCAGCAGCCACATCAGGAAGGTCGAGAACAGCTGCGGCTTGTCCTGCACCGCCGGCAGCTCCAGTACGGAGACGACGCCGCGGCCGTCCGCCGCCGTCCGCAGGAACTCGCTCGTGTCGAACTCCGGCTCCCCGAAGAAGCCGCCCGCGCCCTGCTGCTCGAACGCCGTGATCGCGCGCAGGATCACCCCGGCCGTCACCGTCGACAGCCCGCCGATCCCCTTCAGCTCGGCCCTGCCCACGTCCGAGACGAGGAAGGCGACCACCGCCCGCAGGTCCTTGAGGTCGACCAGCTCCAGGCCCTTGGCGTCGGCGTAGTGGAAGATCAGGCCCAGCGACTGCTCCTGCGTCTGGTTGAGCTGGAGCACCTTCGAGAGCAGCACCGGGCCGAAGCTGGTGACGGTCGCCCGGACCGGGATGCCGGGGCCGGTGCCCCCGAGCCCGTAGAACTCGCAGGGGAAGCCCGTCGCCGTCCACTCCTGCCCCACCTGCGCCGCCCGCTCCCTGACCCTCTCGCCGTCCTCGCCGGGCGCCGAGACGCCCGAGACGTCGCCCTTGATGTCGGCGAGGAAGACGGGCACGCCGTTCGCGGACAGCTGCTCCGCGATCAGCTGGAGCGTCTTGGTCTTGCCGGTGCCGGTCGCGCCGGCGACCAGACCGTGCCGGTTGAGCATGGGCAGCGGAATGCGGACCTGCGCGTCCGGGTGACACTGCCCGTCCCAGAGCAGGGCCCCCAGATCGAGTGCGGCTCCGTCGAAGGCGTACCCGGCGGCGATCTCCGCCCAGGGCTGCGTCGGAGGCTGCGCCGAGGGGTTGGCCGTCGGCTGGTCGCTCGCGGTCATGGCGGACCCCTGTCCCAGGTGTGTACGAATTGTCACGATTCGCCCCAGCATCGCATCGGGTGTGCGTGGCTGCGCCGGGAGCCGCTCGCCCGGTAGGCTTTCCGTGTGATCTTCAAGCGCATCGGTAACGGAAAGCCGTATCCCGACCACGGCCGGGAAAGCACCCGGCAGTGGGCGGACGTCGCCCCGCGCCCGGTCCGCCTCGACCAGCTGGTGACCACCAAGGGCCAGCTGGACCTGGAGACCCTGCTCGCCGAGGACTCGACCTTCTACGGCGACCTCTTCGCGCACGTCGTGAAGTGGCGGGGCGATCTCTACCTGGAGGACGGACTGCACCGCGCGGTCCGCGCCGCCCTCCAGCAGCGCCAGGTGCTGCACGCCCGCGTCCTGGAGATGGACTGACCCTTCGGTCCGCGTCCCGACTGATCCTTTCGGGGCCTCTTCGCCCCCATCCGGACGCGATCACATGATCATCCAGTAGGCATCGCCCACGGGCGGCACTACGCTGCGTTCATGAGCATGCTCACTCCCCCCGGAATGGGCGGAAAGTACCGCATCACGGGCGATGTCTACCCGCGCATGCGCCGCCCCCATCGCCGGCGCAGGATCATCCTCGGAGCCGCGGCCGGCGCGGTCGTGCTCGGTGCGGCCGGCTGGGGAACTCTGCAGCTGGTCGACGTCTTCACCGGAGGCGACGGGAAGACCACCACGGCCGCCGGCAAGCAGGCCGACTGCAAGCCCGCCGCCGAGGCGACCACGCCTCCCGCGGCCGCCGCCCTGCCCAAGCCCGCCCAGATCAAGGTCAACGTCTACAACGCGACCCCGCGCGCCGGGCTCGCCAAGACGACCGCGGACGAGCTGAAGAAGCGCGGCTTCGCCATCGGCAAGGTGGGCAACGCCCCGGCGGCCTACGACAAGAAGGTCCCCGGCACCGGGATACTGCTCGGCGCCCCGGCGGCCACCAAGGGCAGCTTCTCCGTGCTCGGCACCCAGCTGAAGGGCGCCACGACAAAGGTCGACGCCCGCACCACGGCGGACGTCGACCTGATCATCGGCACGGCCTTCAAGACGCTCGACCCGAAGGCCGCGGCGGACGCGGCACTCGTGGCCCTCAACAAGCCCAAGCAGCCCCTGCCCGGCCGCTGCTAGCCCGGAGCCGGTCGGCGATCCGGAGCAGTCGGTCCCCAGAGGGGTCGCCCCCGGAGCCGATCAGCAGTACCGGTCGGCGATCCGGAGCCGGTCGGCCGTCCAGGCCCGCCGGCGATCCGGAGCCGGTCGGCCGTCCAGGCCCGCCGGCGATCCGGAGCCGGTCGGCCGCCCAGGGCCGGTCAGCCGCCTATGGACGGCGGGAACTAGTCGGCCGTCCCGTACATGCGGTCGCCCGCGTCGCCCAGGCCCGGGACGATGTAGCCGTTCTCGTTGAGCCGCTCGTCGACCGAGGCCGTCACGACCGTCACCGGCGTGCCCGCGAGCTCGCGCTCCATGACCTCGACGCCCTCCGGGGCGGCGAGCAGCACGACCGCCGTGACGTCGTCGGCGCCGCGCTTGATCAGCTCCTGGATCGCCGCCACCAGCGTGCCGCCGGTCGCGAGCATCGGGTCCAGGACGTACACCTGGCGGCCGGACAGGTCCTCCGGCATCCGCGAGGCGTACGTGGACGCCTCCAGCGTCTCCTCGTTGCGGATCATGCCGAGGAAGCCCACCTCGGCCGTCGGGAGGAGCCGCACCATGCCGTCGAGCATGCCGAGACCGGCCCGCAGGATCGGGACCACCAGCGGCCGCGGGTACGACAGCTTCACACCGGTCGTCGGCGTGACGGGGGTCTCGATGTCGACCTGCTCGGTGCGCACGTCCCTGGTCGCCTCGTAGGCGAGCAGGGTGACCAGCTCGTCGGCCAGCCGGCGGAAGGTCGGGGAGTCCGTGCGCTTGTCGCGCAGCGTGGTGAGCTTGTGGGCGACCAGCGGGTGATCGACGACGTGGAGACGCATGGCTCAACCGTACCCGGGACTGGCGTCAACCCGTGCCGTCGAGGGAAGGTGGGGTCACAGGTGACCGGACCCAGTCCTGGGATGGTGTGGCCCATGGCCGACCTGGAAGGCGAGGCCGGCGGAACGGCTCCCGAAGAGGAGCCCCGCCGCGAGACCGACGCGGAGCGCCGCAGGCGCCGCGCCCAGTTCCTGCGTGAGCTGAACGAGGCCAAGGCGCTGCGCGACCGCGTCCAGCCGCGACGCGCCCGGGCGGCCCGGATGCGGCAGGCGATGCGCATGCGCACGTTCCGCTGGTGACGGCTGCGGGTGGCACCGGTGACGCGCGGGTGTCGCGCCGCTGACGTGCCCGTCGTGCGCCCCCCGTGTGCGCCGGGGTCGCACGCCCGCCCGATCGCGGTGTCGTTCAGACTGATGCACGACGCAAGAGCCGAAGACCTCTCCTGACGGCGAGGTTTCTGTCACGATGCCGATTGGGCGGGGCATGAGGAGCGCGCCGCCGGATCGACACACCTCTGATCAGTGGGAGAGTCAGGTGTACTTCGCCGCACTGCTCGCGCGCACCGAAGACGGGTGGGAAGCGAGCGATACAGAGCTCGACAGTGTGGAGACCCTGTCGGACATCGCCGACCTGGCCCGGGAGGCCGCGGCGGACGACAGCGAGACCGTGATCGTGTTCATCGAGCAGGAGGACGCGTGGTTCGGCGTCGTCCGCGTAGACGGCGAGGACGACCCGCGGGTCTTCGTCTCGAACGCGGCCGCGGCGGCCCGCTCCTCGTACGGGGAGATCCTCACCTCGGAGATCCTCGGCGACGACCGGCGGGATGCCGACACCGACGTGGACGCCCTCGACCTGGACGGCACGGAGGACGGCGAGCCGGCCGGCGCCGTGGCCGACGACGACGAGGACACGGGCGTGCCCGCGGCCCCCGTCGGCGACCGGCAGATCCTGGCGGACCTGGGCCTGGGCGAGCGGGAGCTGCTCGCGCTCGACAGCGACGCCCTGGGGGAGATCGCGGATGTCCTGGGCGCCTCCTCCGTCCTGGAGGCCGTGCGCTAGTGCCCCTGGCAGTACACGACCCCGGCGCGGGCGCCGATCCCGTACGGGACCCCTGGCGGGACCCGATGCGGCTGGCCCTCGCCGAGGCGGACAAGGCCGCGCTGGCCGGTGACGTACCGGTCGGCGCGGTCGTGCTCTCCCCGGAGGGCGCCGTCCTCTCCCTCGGCCACAACGAGCGCGAGGCGGCCGGCGACCCGACGGCCCACGCGGAGGTCCTCGCCCTGCGGCGGGCCGCCGCCGCGACCGGTGAGTGGCGGCTGACCGGCTGCACGCTCGTCGTGACCCTGGAGCCGTGCGTGATGTGCGCGGGCGCGCTCGTCCAGGCGCGGGTCGAACGGGTGGTCTTCGGCGCCTTCGACGAGAAGGCGGGCGCGACCGGCTCGCTCTGGGACCTCGTCCGCGACCGGCGCCTCAACCACCGCCCCGAGGTCGTCCACGGGGTCCTGGAGGACGAGTGCTCCGGCCGGCTGACGGCCTTCTTCCGGGACCGCTGACGCCGTCCGCGGCACGCTTCTCACCTGCGCGGACATACGGATTTCAGTCCTGGGCACCTTTGGGCTAAGCTCTCTCTCGGTAGCGTGTCCGAGCGGCCGAAGGAGCTCGCCTCGAAAGCGAGTGTGGGGAAACTCACCGAGGGTTCAAATCCCTCCGCTACCGCCAGAGACCTCCCCGAACTGCGGAAACGCGGTTCGGGGAGGTTTTTCATTGCCCCTGATTGCCCCTGATGGCCACTGATGGCTCCTGATGGCCGCTCATGACCCCCCATGGCCGCTGGTGGCCACCGACAGTCCCTCGACCTATTGTCATGAGCATGTCAATCTGACGTCAGTTCAGGACGGGGGGAGCGGCATCGGGGGGACAAGCCGCTCCCCCCGATGAGAACCGGTCCTGCAAGCCCGACGCCGCAGTCAGGGGGGAAGCTCGCGGCGTGGGCCCCGCAGTGAGGGCCGGTTCCTCGGCCCTGCGGATTCCTGCCAGATCCGCCGGGCTCGACATCCATACTCCTCGTCCGCCACCCTTCCGTCGGGCGGCAAAAGGCCTCGATCGCAGGGCCCTTGGTCCATAAAGGCCCGGTGAAGAGGGGCTGGGCTAGACTCGGCGACCGCGCGGCGGAGGCGGCCAGGGGAGGGCGGAGCGGATGGCGCAGGCGAAGAAGATCGCACTCTATGCGGTCGTGGTCTTTGTGCTGTACACGATCATCACGTCCCCGGCCCGGGCCGCGGATCTCGTCCAGGTAGGGTTCGAGGGCATATCGAGCGCCGCTCAAGGCGTCGGCCAGTTCATGACCGAGCTCGTCAACTAGGAGTACCGCCCGTGATCCGCCATCTGGTCCTCTTCAAGCTCAACGACGGCGTGCAGCGCGACGAGCCGCGCGTGGTGGCGGGCGTCGAGGCCTTCCGCGCCCTCGGTTCGCAGATCCCGGAGCTGCGCTTCTGGGAGTGCGACTGGAACATCTCCGACCGCCCGATCGCGTACGACTTCGCCATCAACTCGGCCGTCGAGGACAAGGACGCGCTCCAGCGCTATCTGGAGCACCCGGCGCACCAGGCGGGCGTCGCCCAGTGGCGCGAGTTCGCCACCTGGGTGATCGCCGACTACCCGTTCGAGGCCTGAGCCTCAGCCCCTCGCTTTCCCGGGCCCCTCGCCGTTCCACGGCGGGGGGCCCGTGGTTTTACCCGTCCAACTTGCCCTCAACACGTGGTTATACGGTGCTTGCACACAGTGGACATGTCTTGTGATGCTATGACCGCTTTTGACGGATGAGTCGACCGAAGTTGACATGAAGGGGTGGCGTGAACGTGCCGGCCAGTACAGCGCCTCAAGTCCCGCCCCAGAACGAGGCCGGGGCCCCCGAAACCCCGCGCCCCCGCCCCCAGAGCACCCGTGGCGCCGACACCCGGGCCCTGACCCAGGTGCTCTTCGGACAGCTCAAGAACCTGGAGCCGGGCAGCCCCGAGCACCACCGCGTGCGCGGCGCCCTGATCGAGGCCAACCTGCCGCTCGTGCGGTACGCCGCCGCCCGCTTCCGCAGCCGCAACGAGCCGATGGAGGACGTGGTCCAGGTCGGCACGATCGGCCTGATCAACGCCATCGACCGCTTCGACCCCGACCGGGGCGTGCAGTTCCCGACCTTCGCCATGCCGACCGTCGTCGGGGAGATCAAGCGCTACTTCCGCGACAACGTCCGCACGGTCCACGTCCCCCGCCGGCTCCACGAGCTGTGGGTCCAGGTCAACGGCGCCACCGAGGACCTGACGACCGCTCACGGCCGCTCCCCCACCACCGCCGAGATCGCCGAACGCCTCAAGATCGGCGAGGACGAGGTGCTGGCCTGCATCGAGGCCGGGCGCTCCTACCACGCCACCTCCCTGGAGGCGGCCCAGGAGGGCGACGGACTGCCCGGGCTGCTCGACCGGCTCGGCTACGAGGACCCGGCCCTCGCCGGGGTCGAACACCGCGACCTCGTACGACACCTGCTCGTCCAGCTCCCCGAGCGCGAGCAGCGGATCCTGATGCTGCGCTACTACAGCAATCTGACCCAGTCTCAGATCAGTCAGGAGCTCGGGGTCTCCCAGATGCACGTGTCAAGGCTCCTCGCCCGGAGCTTCGCCCGGTTGAGATCCGCAAACAGGATCGAGGCATAGCTGGAACGGGTAGACCGTTTCGGAGCAGCTTTTCGGCGCACCAAGTGCCGCACACCCCTTGTTTCCTGCGGATTCCCGCCCTGTCCTTGTCGACAAGTCACTACAGCGTGTTGCCGACATGTGACATTCTGCAGAAACCGAGTTTGCCGCGGCCCCGCCTCCGGTATTCAGGTGGAGGCTGCGTTCCTCAGATGGTCGTGGCCATCACGACCGTCCGCGACCTCAAGGGGGTGGCATGTCCGCAGAACAGGGCAGCTCGAAGGTGCTCACGCTCACGCCCATGCCCGCGTCGGCGCAGACGCCCGTCACGCCCGACACGTCCGGCACGATGCCGGCGGCCGTCCCGACGCAGACCACGGCGCCCACCGCCGTCGACAGCGCGCCGGCCGGGCCCGACACGGCGCCGGTCACGGACGAAACCCTCGTCGCCCCGCCGGCCGTCACGCCCGAGGCCATCGACACCCGCACCCTCTCGCGCTCCCTGTTCCTCCGGCTGCGCGCCCTCGACGACGAGGGAGCCGCCGCGGACAGCCCGGAGCGGACCTACGTCCGCGACACCCTCATCGAGCTCAACCTCCCCCTCGTGCGCTACGCGGCGGCCCGCTTCCGCTCCCGCAACGAGCCCATGGAGGACATCGTCCAGGTCGGCACCATCGGCCTGATCAAGGCGATCGACCGCTTCGACTGCGAACGGGGCGTGGAGTTCCCGACCTTCGCGATGCCGACCGTCGTCGGCGAGATCAAGCGCTTCTTCCGCGACACCTCCTGGTCCGTCCGCGTCCCGCGCCGCCTCCAGGAGCTCCGGCTCGCCCTCACCAAGGCCAGCGACGAACTCGCCCAGAAGCTCGACCGCTCCCCCACCGTCCCCGAACTCGCCGCGGTGCTCGGGGTGTCGGAGGAGGACGTCGTCGACGGCCTCGCCGTGGGCAACGCGTACACGGCCTCCTCGCTCGACTCCCCCTCCCCCGAGGACGACGGCGGCGAGGGCTCCCTCGCGGACCGCCTCGGCTACGAGGACACCGCCCTGGAAGGCGTCGAATACCGCGAGTCGCTGAAGCCCCTGCTCGCCAAACTCCCTCCCCGCGAGCGGCAGATCATCATGCTCCGCTTCTTCGCGAACATGACCCAGTCGCAGATCGGCGAGGAGGTCGGCATCTCCCAGATGCACGTCTCCCGCCTCCTCACCCGCACCCTCGCACAGCTCCGCGAGGGCCTGATCGCCGACTGAAGTTGCCCGTTTCGCTTCCTCGCTGACACTCCGTCAGCCACACTGCCCTCATGGCGAGTACGTGGCGAAGGAAGCGACCGGGACTCGTGGTGGTCGCGCTCTGCCTCGGCGGAGCGCTCACCGCCTGCGGATCGGGCGGCGAGGACCAGGGCTACGCGGCGGTCGGCGCCGGCTCCTCCCCCAAGGGCGCGGTCCCGCCGAGCGGATCCGTCACCCTCATCCCCCTGGACCCGGGGGACACGTCGAGCACGAGCTCCCCGTCCCCCCGGCCGCCGGGCACGAACGGCGAGAGCGCCGGGAACGGCAGCAGGCGGAGCGGTACGGACGGCACGCCGCCGCCCGGTACACCCCCCGGAACAGCGGGCGCCCCGCGTACGGCCACGGCGCCCCCGCCCCGTACGGCCGGCCCCCCGCCCCGCACCGGCGGCGGGACGACCGCCCCCGGGAGCACGCCCCCGCCCGCCCCCACGTCCCCGCCGTCGACTCCGGACACACCCCCGCCGACGAGCAGGCCCACGCCCACCCCCTCCCCCGCCCTGCTCACCCTCTCCGCGCCCACGCTCGCCGACACGGACCGGCGCTGGTGCGAGAGCGTGACCGTGACCTTCCGCAACACCGGTGGGACGGCGGCCCGTTCGGGCACGGTCGACTTCGCGACCCACATCATCGGCGCGCTCGGCGTCGACTGGGGCACCTTCCGCTCCAGCCAGCCCCTCCCGTCCCCGATCGCCGCGGGCACGGCGCGCACCCGGACCTACACGGTGTGCGTGGAGTCCTGGCGGGTGCCGCTGGGGATGCACGTGGACACGAAGGACGTCACGGCCTCATGGCAGTGAGCAGCACCTCGGCGAACTCCTCCGGCCGCTCGACGCACCCCAGGTGCCCGCCGGGGAACTCGACCACGGCGGCCCCGGTCTCCCTGGCGATCCGGCGGGCGGGCCCCACCAGCGCCTCCTGACCGTCCGACTCCCGGCCGACACCCAGGACCAGCTTCCCGGCGGCGGCGCGCAGTCCGTCGAGATCGGGGGCGGAGGAGGAGAAGGGGCAGAGCACGTGCTCAAGGAAGACGGGCATGTTGGCGCCCATGCGGGAGGCCATCGGGCGCACGGACGGCGGGAGTTCGGCGTGCCGCCGCTCCGGCTCGGGACCGCGCCCGTCGGGCGTCTCGGCGAACCGGGCCATCGCGGGACCGAGCCCCCGCGTTCGGTGCAGCTCGCGCACCTCGGCGAAGTGCGCGCGGTACGGGCCGGGCTCGTCGAGCAGCTCCACCAGGGGCGGCTCGTGCGCGACGACCCGGGCGAGGCGGGCGGGGTGCCGGGCGAGGAGTTCGAGGGCGACGACGGCGCCGGAGCTGCTGCCGTAGACGTACGCGGCCTCGCCCCGCGGCACGACGGCGTCGAGGACGGCACGGGCGTCCTCGGCCCACTCCCCCACCCGCTGGTCGGCGGGCGGCCCGTCGAGCGGGCTGCGGGAGAGCCCGCGCTGGTCGTAGGAGACGACGGTGTACCCGGCGCCTGCGAGCAGGTCCGCCATCCCCTCGTACAGCCCGGCGTCACCCGCCCCGCCGGGTATGAGCAGCAGGACGGGCCCGCGGCCGCGCGTCTCGTAGTGGAGGGTCGCGCCGGGGACGGGCAGGGTGGCGACGTCGGTCATGACCAGCTCTCCAGGGTGGTGTGCAGGGCGTCGAGCGAGCGCGCCCAGGACGCGGCGACCGGCCGGGAGGCGTGGAAGCCGCCGCTCAGCTCCAGGTGGACATAGCCGTGGAAGGTGGCGCGCAGCAGCCGCCCGGCATCGGTGAGGTCGGGCTCGTCGAGCCCGTAGCCGCGCAGCATCCCGTACGTGAGCTCGACGGCCCGCAGGAGGACGGCGGGGTCCTCGATCTCCTCCGGCTCGATCCGCTGCTGGGTGGCGGCGTAGCGGCCGGGGTGGGCGAGCGCGTAGTCCCGGTAGGCGCCGGCGAAGGCGACGAGCGCGTCCTTGCCGGAGCGCCCGGCGACGGCGGTCCCGATGGCCTCGTTCATCTCCGCGGAGGCGAGGAGGGCGAGGCGGACGCGCAGGTCGCGCAGGTTCCTGATGTGGGAGTAGAGGCTCGCGTCCTTCACGCCGAAGCGGCGGGCGAGCGCGGAGACGGTGACCTTGTCGAGGCCGTCGCTGTCGGCCAGCTCGGCGGCGGCCTGGACGAGACGGTCGACGGTGATGCCGACGCGGGCCATGCGCGAATCCTTCCTAGAGGCACTAGGTTATAACCTAGCACCCCTAGGAACAGGTCGGCGGGAGATTACCTGCCGGAGTGGTCGACGACGTTGCCGTTGGAGCAGTTGTTCTGGTGGTTGCCCGTCCAGTCGCTGAGCGCGGGCACGACCGCGAGCCCCTGGAGGCAGACGTCGGCAGCCGTGAAGTTCCAGTTGTCGGCGGCGTTGACGCCGGAGCCGAAGTTGTCGGTGCCGTCTCCCTCGCCGGACTCGCCCACGCCGACAATGACGACCACCGCGCCGGCACGTCACCCGGGATGACCCGCGCGGAGGTGCCGCCGCAGCAGGACGTTCGCGTCGGTCTCGGCACTCCAGTCGAACCGCTCCCGGGCGGCGGCCCGGGCGGCCGCGAGCTCCCCGCACTCGGCACAGTGCGGGACGGGCGCGGGCGGGCGGGACAGCTCGTACGAGGCGGACGCCCGCCGGTTGGCGGCGCGCACCCCCGCACTCAGCCGCTCCTCCGCCGTCGCCGGCCGCACGCTCTCCGGGTCCGCCTGCCACTCCCGCCCACCCCCGAGCGGCCGCAACATCGCGTACGGGCCGGCCTGCCCCCGGTACTCCCCGACCTTCCGCGCCACCGGGTCGTACAGGTACGCGCCGCACTCCTCGTGCCCTGCCATTCCTCGCTCCTCACGCTCACGCCCCACACTCACCCGATCGGGCGACTACTCTCCGTGCATCCAGCGTTGCTCAATGGAGGAGGCGGCCACAACGCCCACGGCGTGCCAAGGAGTGCTGTCACGAGGGGGGACGGAGTGACCAGAAGGACCACGGCGGGGACCGAGACGGCCGCCACGACGGCGCAGATGTTCGGCGAACTCCTCCGCCACTACCGCGAGTCGGCGGGCCTCACCCAGGAGGCCCTGGCCCGCCTCATCCCGTGCGACCGCTCGCAGGTGGCGAGGGTGGAGGCGGCGAAACGGGTACCGACGGACACGTTCGCGAGGGCGTGCGACGAGATCCTGGGGACGGGCGGGGTGTTGCTGCGGTTGTGGGGGCGGATCGACTGGTATCCGGAGGTGCAGCACCCGGACTGGTTCGAGCGCAGGGCCCAGATGGACGCGGAAGCGGTGGCGCTGCGGGAGTACCAGGTGCAGGTGGTGCCGGGTCTGCTCCAGGCCCCGGAGTACGCGTACGCCCTGCTCTCGCAGATCGCCGCACCGGACGAGGCGGAGCGCAGGGTGAGAGCCCGACTGAGCCGCCAGCAGCGCTTCCTGACGGAGGACGGCCCGCTGTACATCGCAGTCCTCGACGAGAGTTGTGTACGGAACGTTGTGGGCAGCGCCGCCGTGATGCGCGACCAGTGCGCACACCTGCTGGAGGTGGGCAGGCGGCCCAACTTCGTGATTCAGGTCGCCCCGGCCGCCCGGGCCGACCTCGTGCCGCCGAGCACCTCGATGTCACTGATCCGGTTACCGGAGGGCAAGGAGTGGATCTACTCCGAGTCCCTGGGCCAGGGCCATTTCATCGATGATCCAACCGTCTTCGCGCGACATAGCCAGACCTATGATGTGCTCCGGGCGGACGCTCTGTCAGCTGTGGAGTCCGCTGCTCTGATCGGCGAGGCGATGGAGGGGTACGAGCACCATGCAGAGGTACGAACTCGACGCGTCGATCTGGATCAAGAGCAGCTACAGCGGCAACGACGGCGGAAACTGCCTCGAAGTCGCCCCCGGATTCCCCGACCTCGCCCCCGTACGTGACAGCAAGGCCCCTGAGGGCCCTGCTGTCGTCTTCGGTCGCCACGCATGGGACACGTTCGTCCGCAGCCTCTGACCGCTCCTCACGCCGCCAGGGCCAGGACGGCGACCGCCGGGGCCATGTAGATGACGGGGAAGATCGCGTGCCCGTACGCCTTGGCGCGGAAGACCGTGATCACGGCGCCGAGGAAGTACAGGACGAGGCCGATCGCGGCGGCGATCCCGATCGCGGGGATCGCGTAGCCGACGAGGAGACCGACCGCGCCGGCCGCCTTCGCGGCACCCAGCCAGTTCCACCAGGTGCGCGGGACGCCGTACTCGGCGAGGGGCTCGACGGTGAACTTGGCCTTGAAGAAGATCGAGGCACCCGAGAACCCGGCCATGAAGGCGGCGACGGCGGTGACGACGATGGCGGTGGTGGACATCGGGTGCTCCTCGGAGGGGCTCTGGCGGGCGCTTCTCGCTCGCTTCTATCCCTCTGACACCGCGCTCGACGGAGGTGTGACGAGCGGGCCGAACTTTTTTCGGAGCGCTCGGGGGAGACCGGTTGTCGTGCCGGGCGGCCTGGAATCGGGCACCGTGCGGCCGCCCTCTTTCCGAGAGTCGCACCTTCCACCACCGCGTCAAGGGCGCTCCCTTCGGTCGCGTCGCTGCGCGATGGCCTACGGCCACCCTTGACCCGGCGGCTCCAGGCGCGAAAGACCTCTCGGAGGGCGGCCGGGGGCGCGGCCACGCGGACAGGCCGGGCAGGGGTCACCGTCGGCGCGCGGCGTGAAGGCCGGTGGGTGGGGGCGTCGGTTCGGGGCCCGGCCCGGTGGTCGGACTCCCGCCGGTCCGGGGTGCGCGGGAGTGGAATGGGGCTGCCGGGCTTGGCTTGGCGTGTGGCCCCCGGTGGGCGGCTTGGCCTCAGGCCCCGCTGGTCACTGCCGGTGGGTGGGGCGACGCGATTGGCCGGGATCACTCCGCTGCGGGTAAGCATGACGGCACCGCCGCCGTACCCGCCCTGGAAGGACGTCGATGCACACACCCGCCCCCCGGGATCTGCCCTCCCTGCCCTTCGCGCACCGACTCGAACCGTTCACCGCCGAGCTGGAGCGGGACGAGGTCTACGAGTGGCTGCACATCGACGGCCGCGACTTCGACGACGCCGACGGCGGCATGACGCGCTTCAGCGAGTGCGCCCTGTCCTCGGTGACCTTCACCGGCGGCCGGTTCCGGCGCGCCCGCCTGGACACCGTATGGCTGGACAACGTCCGCACCGTGGGCAGCGACCTCGCCGAGACCAGCTGGCTGGACGCCGAATGGCGCTCCAGCCTCCTCGCCGGCACGCAGCTGCACGGGAGCCAGATGCGCCGCACGGTCTTCCACCACTGCAAGTTCGACTCGGTCAACCTGCGCGCGGCCCAGCTGCGCGACGTCACGTTCGTGGACTGCCTGCTGCGGGACGTGGACTTCGCCGGCGCGAGCCTCACGGACGTCTCCTTCCCGGGGACGGCCCTGGACCGGGTCGACCTCACCGGGGCCACCCTCACCCGGGTCGACCTCCGCGAGGCCACCGCGCTGGGCATCACCTCCGGCATCGAGGCCCTCAAGGGCGCCACCATCACCACCCTCCAGCTCTTCGACCTCGCCCCCGCCCTCGCCCACCACATCGGTCTCACCGTGAAGGACGGCTGACCGCCACGCCATGCAAAGTCACGTCTCCAGCCCCGAGATGGGACGGAACGAAACTGGTGTGACGAGTGAGGCACCCCCGGCCTCTCCCCACGCGGAAACGCACACGACCCCGCCCCGGGACGGCCCCCACGGACATCCGACAGTGACCAGCGGGGCCTGAAGCCCGGCCCCGCGCCGGGCGCATGCCGCCGAGCCCGGCCCGGCAACCCCACTCCACTCCCGCGCACCCCGAACCGCCCGGCACTCCGCCCACCGGCCCCGGCCACAAACCGACGCCCCCACCCACAGGCCCGCGCGCCGCCCACCCAGCGAGACCCCTGCCCGGCCTGTCCGCGTGGCCGCGCCCCCGGCCGCCCTCCGAGTGTGAAAGGGCCCCCGGAGCCGCCGGGTCAAGGGTGGCCGTAGGCCATCGCGCAGCGACGCGACCGAAGGGAGCGCCCTTGACGCGGTGGTGGAGGGGGCCACACTCGGAAAGAGGGCGGCCGCACGGCGCCCGATTCCGGAAACGCCCGCTCCGAGCACCCGACCGCCCCGGACCCGACCCGACCACGCCGCACCCGCCCACCCCGGACCCGCCCGCCCTCACCCCACCGCCCTCAACCCACCACCCTCACCCCACCGCCCTCGACCCACCCACCCTCAACCCGCCCACCTGCCTACCCGCCCACCTGCCCACCTGCCCCCCCTGCCCCCCCCCTGCCCCCCTCAGGCAGTCTTCCGCCGCACCATCTCGTCGATCCACACGGGCGCGAAGGGGGACGTGCAACCCGGGGGCGTCGGGTAGTCCTTGAGGACTTCGAGGCGCTCGCCGATGCCGATCGCGCGGGCGCGGTGGGCGGGGTGGTCGATGCCGATCCGGGCGAGGCAGTGGTTCATCGCCCACTGGAGCCGGTCCGGGGCGTCCTTCATCTCGGCCTCGATGACGTCGAGGAGGGCGGACAGGTCGAGTCCGTCGGGCCGCTTGGTCACGCGCTCGGTGGTGAGGGCCCAGCCGGCACTGGCGACGACGGGGTCGGGGTCCGCGGTCCAGGCGAGGCGCAGTTCTTCGGCGTGCGGGTTCTTCTTGACCACGTAGTTCACGAGCCAGTCGTGGACCTTCGGGGTGCGGGCCGCGCGCAGCATGGCATCGAGCTCGTCGCGGTCGAAGGACTTGGGGCGGCAGATCAGGAGGGCGAGGAGCCGGGCGGCGCCGTCGCCGGTGGCCCAGAGCGCGCGGGCGAGGTCCTGCTGGGTCTTGAGCCGCTTGGCGAGGGCGCGGAGCTTGCCGAGGTTCACGCCGTGGTCGTCGCCGTGCCGCTCGTTCACGGCACGGGCCTTCGGGTCCTCCAGCGCGGCCAGTTCGGCCATCACCTCGGCGACGGTCGTCTCGGTCACCGCGTCCTCCTGGTCCGCCCCGGATCTGCCCGGGGTCTCCCTGCTCCTTCACGGGCGAGCTCCAGCCTATGACGGGGGCGGTGCGCGCACCTGAACGCGGAGCCGGACGGCGGCACAGGCGCCCGGACCACTCGCCCCGGCCCACCGAAAGGTCGAAAGGGGGCGGTCGCGACGGAACCCCGTCAGGGCTTCCGTCGCGGCCGCCCCCTCCCAGGAGCCGGTCGGCTCAGCCGAGCGCCAGCCAGGCGACGCCCGCCAGGACCGCGATCGCGACGATGACGCCGACGATCACGCCGACGCGGGGGCCGGAGGAGTGGGTGGTCGCGGACTGGTACTGCTGCCGCGATCCCTGCCCCTGCTGCGGGGCGCCCTCGTCGACGAAGGCGCGGAACATCTGGGTGCTGCCGGCGGGGTCGTAGGAGCCCTCGGGGCCCTGGCCACCCTGGCCGTACGGTGCTTGGGGGTTGTGTGCCATGGCCCGGACCCTAGCGAAGACCGGCTTCCGGCCCCAAGCCCTGGGCCCCTGCCCTGCCCCGGACCCGCCCCGGACCCACCCCCGAGCGGCACCGCTCCCACCCCGCACCTCCATCCCCCACCCCCTTTACCGATTCTTTAGCGCGCTTTGACCGATTTAGTTTGCCTGAAGCAACCATCCATCTCTATCGTTGCCCTAAGCAACAAGATGTCGGGGAGTACGAGGGCGATGGAGCGATGACGACGACGCTGAACCAGTACGAGGAGCTCGCCCGGGCGGTGAGCGCCTTCGGTGCCGTCAAGCGCGGTCTCGCCCGGGTCCTGCCCGCGCACTGCCAGGGCGGCGCCGCCGCAGTCCTCGCCCTCGTCAAGCACCACGGCGACATGCGGATGAGCCGGCTGGCCGAACTCATGGCCGTCGACATGTCCGTCTGCAGCCGGCACGTCGCCCACACCGTCGAGCACGGCTGGATCGACCGCCTGCCCGACCCCGACGACAAGCGCTCCCGGATCCTGCGCCTCACCCCCGAGGGCCTGACGATGCTCGGCGAGCTCGACGGCCGGGTCGCCGAGGCCTTCAACCGGCACCTCGCGGAGTGGTCCGACGAAGACGTCGCCCTCCTCACCACCCTGCTGGTGCGCCTGCGCGACTCCTTCGGGGACTGCCGGGCCGCGCACGCCTGACCCCGCCGACCAGCCGCCCAGCCGACCCGCCGACTTCACGTACCCCACGTACACATGCAAAGGAACTTCATGGCTACCACCGCACCTGCCACGGGTGTACGGGAAGGCCGGACCGACACCTCCGGTGCCCCGATGACGCACCGGCAGATCATGGAGGCGCTCTCCGGGCTGCTGCTCGGCATGTTCGTCGCCATCCTGTCCTCGACGATCGTCTCCAACGCCCTCCCGCAGATCATCACCGACCTCGGCGGCGGCCAGTCCGCCTACACCTGGGTCGTCACCGCCGCCCTCCTGTCGATGACGGCGACCACCCCGCTCTGGGGCAAGCTCGCGGACCTCTTCTCCAAGAAGCTGCTGGTCCAGATAGCCCTGGTCATCTACGTCACGGGCTCGATCGTCGCCGGACTCTCCCAGAACACCGGCATGCTCATCGCCTGCCGGGTCGTCCAGGGCATCGGCGTCGGCGGTCTGACCGCCCTCTCCCAGATCATCCTGGCCGCCATGATCGCCCCGCGCGAGCGCGGCCGGTACAGCGGCTACCTCGGCGCGACCTTCGCCGTCGCCACCGTCGGCGGCCCGCTGCTCGGCGGCGTCATCACCGACACCGACTGGCTCGGCTGGCGCTGGTGCTTCTACGTCGGCGTCCCCTTCGCGCTCATCGCGCTGATCGTGCTGCAGAAGACCCTGAAGCTCCCCGTCGTGAAGCGCGAGGTCAAGGTCGACTGGGCCGGCGCCTTCTTCATCAGCGCCGCCGTCTCCCTCCTCCTCATCTGGGTCACCTTCGCCGGCGACAAGTACGACTGGGTCTCCTGGCAGACCGCCGCCATGGTCGGCGGATCGCTCGTCCTCGGCGCCGTGTTCCTCTTCGTGGAGTCCCGGGCCTCCGAGCCGATCATCCCGCTGCGCCTCTTCCGCAACCGCACGATCACGCTGGCCTCGCTGGCCTCGCTCTTCGTGGGTGTCGCGATGTTCGCCGGCACGGTCTTCTTCAGCCAGTACTTCCAGCTGGCCCGCAACGAGTCGCCGACGATGTCCGGCGTCCTCACCATCCCGATGATCGGCGGCCTGTTCGTCTCGTCGACCGTCTCCGGCATGATCATCACCAAGACCGGCCGCTGGAAGGCCTGGCTGGTCAGCGGTGGCGCCCTCGCCGCCGGCGGCCTCGGCCTGCTCGGCACGATCCGTTACGACACGGAGTACTGGCACATCGCGATCTTCATGGCGGTGCTCGGCCTAGGCCTCGGCATGATGATGCAGAACCTGGTGCTCTGCACCCAGAACCAGGTCGCTCCCTCCGACCTCGGCGCCGCCTCCTCCGTCGTCACCTTCTTCCGCTCCCTGGGCGGTGCGATCGGTGTCTCGGCGCTCGGCGCGGTCATGGCCCACCGGGTCACCGACTACGTCAAGGACGGTCTGACCGAGCTCGGCCCGAAGGCCGCCGCGGCCATGGGCCAGGGCGGCGGCGGTGGCGGCATCCCCGACATGGACAAGCTGCCCGCCCCGATCCGTACGGTCATGGAGAGCGCGTACGGGCACGGCGTCGGCGACGTCTTCCTCTACTCCGCGCCGTTCGCGCTGCTGGCCTTCGTGGTGACGCTGTTCATCAAGGAGGTCGCGCTCAAGAGCCACACGAGCGCCCCGGCGGACGCCAAGGCGGAGGACTCCGCACCGGCGGACGCCAAGGCGGAGGGCGCCAAGGCGGCGGACGCCAAGCAGGGCGCCTAGGAAAAGCTCCCGGTCGCGCTTCGAGCGGAGGCGCGACCGGGCGGAATACGGAGCGGCGGGCAGGGGACGGCCCGCCGCTCCGGCATGTTCAGGAGGCTTCGGCGCTGCGGGCCACCATCGTCTCGATGCCGGCGACCAGGACGTCCAGGGCGTAGTCGAAGTCGCGGTCCCAGATCTCGCTCACGCTGCCGTGCGAGGCCCGCTCGTGCAGGATGTCCGTCATGGGTTCGAGCGCCTCCGCGAACGCGGGGTCGTCCCGGAAGGCCTGGACCGCCTCCACGTAGAAGTCGTCCTGCGACATCCCCGCCTCGGCCGCACGGCGCTGGAACTGGGACTCGGCCGTCCCGTAGCCGTACACGAACTGGAAGACCGCCGACATCGCGCTGGGCTGGCGGTCGATCGGCAGGCCCGTGTCCCTGACCGCTTCCTGGATCTTCACGCCGACGGCGATCGCGTTCGGGCCGATGTTCGCGTACTGGCCGGCGCAGCTCGACATCCACCCGTGGCGGACCAGCATCCGGCGGTAGTCCAGGGCGAGCGCCCGGATCCGCTCCCGCCAGCCGCCGGCGGCGTCGACCGCGGCGAGGTCGATCTCGCCGTACACCGCGTCGATCGCGTACTCGATGATGTCGTCCTTGGTGTCCACGTACCAGTACAGGGACATCGCGGTGACGTTCAGCTCGGTCGCCAGCTTGCGCATCGAGAGCTTGGCCAGGCCCTCCTCGTCGAGCATCCGGATCGAGGCGGCGACGATCCGCTCTCGGTCCAGCCCGGCCGGGCCGCCCCCGCTGCGGGCGGGGGCGGTCCTGTTCTCCAGCCAGACGCTGGAACGCGCCGGGTTCCTGGCCCTGTCCGCTGCCTTGACCATCGCGTCCCTCCGTCTGTCAGTGGTCCACGCCCATGCTAGGCAGCCATCGCGTGCTGCTTCGCCCGCTCGTCCACCCGCTCGGCCCGCTTGAGCAGGGCCGCGGCGAGCAGTCCGCCGGCGAAGACGGCGACCGCGCCGACCAGCTGACTGGTCTGCAGGCCCTGGGCGAAGGCCGCGGAGATCTGCTGCCGCTCGGCCTCGCCGCCCGCCGCGGCCAGGGCGGCCGGGAGGGAGGTGGCGGTGACGGTGACGAGGGCGGCGAAGCGGGCGTTGAGGACGGCGCCGAGGATGGCGACGCCCAGGCCGTTGCCGAACTCGGCGAGCGTGCCGTTGATGCCGGCGCCGACGCCGGCCTTCTCCGGCGGGATCGCGCTCATGATGGCGTTGGCCATGGCCGGGTTGGAGAGGGCGATGCCCGCGCCCATCAGGATCAGGCCGAGCAGCATGCCGCCGTACGTGCCGTCGGTGCCGCCGCCGAGCAGGGCGATCGAGGTCAGGCCGCCGGCGACGAGGGTCAGGCCGAGGGCCACGGAGGAGGGGATGCCGATCTTCATGACGAGCTTCGGGCCGATGCCGGAGAGGTTGAGCACCACGATCGTCAGCGCCAGCGGCGCCATCCGCAGACCCGCCTCCAGCGGCTCGTAGCCGAGCACGAACTGCAGGTGCTGGGTGAGCAGGAAGAGCGAGCCGCCCATGCCGAGCATCACCAGGATCGCGCCGGCGACGGCGCCGACGAACTTCTGGTTGCGGAAGAAGTGCATGTCGAGCATCGGGTACGGGACGCGCAGCTCCCACCACGCGAAGGCGGCGAGGACGGCGAGGCCGATCGTGGCCGGGACCAGCACCTGGGCGGAGGTCCAGCCGTGCGCGGGGCCGGTGATGATCGCGTAGACGACCGAGGTCATGCCGATGGTGGAGAGCAGCGCGCCGAGCAGGTCGGGGCGGTCGCCCTGGGGGTTCTTGGACTCGGGGACCAGCTTGAGGACGGCGACCAGGCCGATGGCGGCGACCGGGAGGTTGATCAGGAAGATCATTCCCCACCAGAAGTGGTTGAGGATCGCGCCGCCGATCAGCGGGCCCGCGGCGAAGCCGAGGGAGCTGATGGTGGCCCAGATGGCGATGGCCTTGACCCGCTGGGAGTCGTCGAAGATCTGCATGACGACGGCGAGGGTCGTGGTCATCAGGAGCGCGCCGCCGACGCCCATGCCCGCACGGGCGGCGATCAGCTGCCCGGTGGAGTCGGCGAGGCCGGCGGCGAGCGAGCCGAGGCCGAAGAGCGCGAGCCCGACCGCGAGGAGCTTCTTGCGGCCGTACCGGTCGGCGGCGTTGCCCGCGGTGAGCAGCAGACCGGACTGGACGAGCGAGTAGGCGTTGATCATCCACTGGATGTCGCTGGTGGAGGCGCCCAGTTCGGTGGTCAGCGAGGGGATGGCGACGCTGAGCACGGTGTTGTCGAGGAGGACGGTGAGCTGGGCGAGACAGATGACGCCGAGGATCAGCCAGCGCTGCGGATGGCCGCCCCCGGTGGTGCCGTTCGGCGCCGTCATGGAAGTGCTCCTTATACGGTGTACGAGGCGAGTTCTCGTACACCGTATAGGAGCTCTCTTACGCTGTATAGCGATTTCTCGGTGCGTGCCTACTTCCTGCTGGTCAGGTCGTAGAAGGTGGCACCGTCGACGGTGACCTTCTCGAAGGTGGACTCGACCCAGGACGTGATGCCCGCGCTGCCGCCGGCGCCGCCGCCGAAACCGCCGCCGATACCGCCGCCCGAGGCGACGAAGTAGTGGATCCTCCCCTCGGCCACGTACCGCTTGAACTGCGCGAGGGTCGGCGACGGGTCGCTGCCGTTGAAGCCGCCGATCGCCATGACCGGCTTCTCCGTGGCGAGCTGGTAACTGGCGGCGTTCTGCGCGCCGACGGCGGCGGCGACCCAGGTGTACGCGTCGGCGTCGGCGAGCAGCCTGCTCCTGGCCGCGGTGCCGACCGCGGCACCGTTGAGGAGACCGCCGATGGTGCCGCGGCGGGTGTCCTCACCGGGCAGGGCGGGAGCCTGACCGCCGCCGGGGAGCTGACCGGCGCCGGGAAGCCGACCGGCGGCCTGGCCACCGCCGGGAGCCTGACCCGCGCCGGGCCCGCCCGGGAAGCGGCCCATGCCCTGGCCGCCGGGGCCGCCGCCCGGCATCTGACCGCCCTGGCCGCCCTGGCCGCCCTGGCCGCCCGGCATCTGGCCGCCCGGCCCCTCGGCGAAGAACATCCGGCCGTTGCCCGGGCCGCCGCGCATCCCGCCCGGCCCGGCCATGCCCGCCGGACCCGCCGTGACGATCGAGCCCTGGTGCCCCTCGGCCAGCGTGGCCAGGGTGTACGCGAAGGGGCCCGCGAGACCGGCCGCGAGGCCGAGGCCCGCCGCCGCCAGGCCGATCCGCCGGTCCAGTCGGCCCGCGAGGAGCAGCGCGAGCGCCGCCGCGCAGCCCGCGACGAGCACCGCCCAGCGCAGCCACGGCAGCCAGTCGGGGGTCCGGCCGAGCAGCACCCAGCCCCACCCGGCCGTCACCGCGACCGAGGCGGCCAGCGCCGCCGAGGCGGCGAACCGGCCCCGCTCCTCCCACAGCACCGCCGCGCCCATGCCGATCAGGGCGGCCAGGTACGGCGCCATGGCCACCGTGTAGTACTCGTGGAAGATGCCGGCCATGAAGCTGAAGACGGCCGTCGTCATCAGCAGCGAACCGCCCCACACCAGGAACGCCGCCCGCGCCGTGTCCGTACGCGAGGCCCGCCAGGTCACCACCAGACCGGCGACGAGCAACAGCAGCGCGGCCGGCAGCAGCCAGGAGATCTGGCCGCCGACCTGCTCGCCGAACATGCGGCCGATGCCGGTCTCGCCCCAGCCGCCGCCCGGACCGCCGGCGCCCCGCCCGGGCAGCTCCACGCCGGCCGGCAGGTCCATGGCCGTCCCGCCGCCGCGCGCCCCGCCGCCCACGCTGCCGACCTCGTCGCCGTTCAGCCGGCCGAGGCCGTTGTAGCCGAAGGTCAGCTCCAGGAAGCTGTTGTTCTGCGAGCCGCCGATGTACGGGCGGGAGGACGCCGGCCACAGTTCGACCAGGGCCACCCACCAGCCCGCCGACACGATCAGCGCGAGCCCGCCCAGGCCCAGCCGGCCGAGCCGGCGCCCGAACCCGCCCGGCGCGCACACCACGTACACGAGCGCGAGCACCGGCAGGATCAGGAAGGCCTGCAGGGTCTTGGCGAGGAACGCGAAGCCGAGCGCGACCCCCGCCCACACCAGCCAGCGCGCCGCGCCCCTGTCGAGCTCCAGGGCTCGCAGCACGCAGTACACGGCGCCCGTCATGAGCAGCGCGAGCAGCGCGTCCGGGTTGTTGAAGCGGAACATCAGCGCGGCGATGGGGGTGAGCGCCAGGACCACGCCGGCGATCAGGCCCGCGCCCGCCCCGAAGCGGCGCCGGACGGCCGCGTACAGGACACCGACCGTGGCCACGCCCATGAGCACCTCGGGCAGCAGGATCTGCCAGGAGCCGAGGCCGAAGAGGCGCACGGACAGGGCCATCGGCCACAGGGCGGCCGGCGGCTTGTCGACGGTGATGGCGTTGGCCGCGTCGAGCGAGCCGAAGAAGAAGGCCTTCCAGCTCTGGCTGCCGGCCTGCGCGGCCGCGGAGTAGAAGGAGTTGGCGTAGCCGCTCGCGCTCAGGTTCCAGAGGTAGAGGGCGGCGGTCGCGAGCAGCAGACCGAGGAACGCGGGCCGCACCCAGGGGGCGTCCTCGGGCCTGCCGCGCCACCAGCGCCGTAGGAGAGCGGAGTTCGCGGGGGTGGCGGGGTTCGCGGGGTTCGCGGGGTTCGCGGGGTTCGCGGGGTTCATCGGGAGGTCCTTGACGGCTTGGTGGCGGCGGCGCGCTCCGGGAAGACCCAGAGCCGGAAGAGGAGGAAGCGCACGACGGTCGCGGCGAGATTGGCGACGATCAGCACGGCGAGTTCGGTCGAGTGCGCCGGATCGCCCGTCGCGGCGCCGAGCGCGGCGAGGGAGCCGCTGGTCAGGGCGAGGCCGATGCCGAAGACGACGAGCCCCTGGGCCTGGTGGCGGGCGGCGCGTTCGCGGCCCCGGACGCCGAAGGTGAGCCGGCGGTTGGCCGCCGTGTTGGCGACGGCGGAGACGAGCAGGGCCCCGGCGTTGGCGAGCTGGGGGCCGACGCCGAGCCGGAAGAGGGAGTAGAGGACGAGGTAGCAGAGCGTCGACAGCGCCCCGACCACGCAGAAACCGACCAACTGGCGGGCGAGACCGCCCGGGACACCGCTGAGGTCACGGTCCCGCGGGTCGTCGCCGAAGGGCCGGGCCAGCCGGTCCAGCGGCAGCGAACCGGTCGCGAGGGCCCGCCCGACCCGCCACACGCCCTTCAGGTCGTCGGTGGCGGTGCGCACGATGTGGACGGTCGAGTCGGGGTCGTCGACCCAGTCGACCGGCACCTCGTGGATGCGCAGACCGGCCCGCTCGGCGAGCACCAGCATCTCCGTGTCGAAGAACCAGCCGGTGTCCTCGACCATCGGCAGCAGCCGCTCGGCGACCTCGCGCCGGATGGCCTTGAAGCCGCACTGGGCGTCGGAGAAGCGGGCGGCGAGCGAGCTGCGCAGGATCAGGTTGTAGGCGCGGGAGACGAACTCCCGTTTCGGCCCGCGGACCACCCGCGAGGAGCGGGCGAGCCGCGAGCCGATCGCGAGGTCGGAGTGGCCGGAGATGAGCGGCGCGACGAGCGGGAGCAGCGCGTTGAGGTCGGTGGACAGGTCCACGTCCATGTACGCGAGGACCGGCGCGTCGGACGCCGACCACACGGCGCGCAGCGCCCGCCCGCGGCCCTTCTGCTCCAGGCGTACGGAGCGTACGCCGGACAGCCGGGCGGCCAGCGCACGCGCCACGTCGGGGGTGGCGTCGGTGGAGGCGTTGTCGGCGACGGTGATGCGGAAGGCGTACGGGAAGGTGCGGGAGAGGTGCTCGTGGAGCCGCAGCACGCAGGGCTCCAGGTCCTTCTCCTCGTCGAACACGGGGATCACCACGTCGAGGACGGGCCGGCCGGCCGCGCCGACGGGGAGGTGCTCCCGGGCGGGAAGGGTTTCGGCGGTCGGTGACATCTGCATGTCCCCGACCCTCGCCAGGGCCGCTGTCACGACGGTGTGGCGAGCCTGTGGCGGGGCTGTGAGTCGTGTCGGCGAGGGGGGTGGGGCTGGGTCCCGGGGGGGGATGGCGGCCCGGGTCCGGGCGGGGGGCCGGGTCCGGGCGGGGAGCCGGGTCCGGGCGGGGAGCTCCGGGTAGGAGGCCGGGTCCGGGTAGGAGGCCGAGGCCGGGTAGGGAGCCGAGGCCGGGCGGGAAGCCGACGCCGGGGTGGGAAGCCGGGTCCGGACAGGAAGCCGAGGCCGGGTAGGAAGCCGGGGCCGGGCGGGAAGCCGAGGCCGGGTAGGAAGCCGGGTCCGGGCAGGAGGCCGAGGCCGGACAAGAAGCCGACGCCGGGGTGGGAAGCCGGGTCCGGACAGGAAGCCGACGCCGGACAGGGGCCGGGTCCGGGTAGGAGGCCGAGGCCGGGCGGGAAGCCTAGGCCGGATAGGAAGCCGACGCCGGACAGGAAGCCGACGCCGGACAGGGGCCGGGCCGGTCAGCGCTGGTTCGGCAGTCTGACCGCGAACAGCGTCCGCCCCGGCGCGCTGTCGACGCTCACCTCGCCGCCGTGCGCGAGCGTCACCGCCCGGACGATGGCGAGGCCGAGCCCCGTGCTGCCCGCGTGGCGGGAGCGGGAGGCGTCGCCGCGGGCGAACCGCTCGAAGACGCACGGCAGCAACTCCGGTGCGATGCCGGGCCCGTCGTCCTCGACCTCGACGACGACGTGGGTGGCGGCGGTCCGCAGCCGCGCCGTGACGGTCGTACCGGGCGGGGTGTGGCGGTGGGCGTTGGCGAGCAGGTTGACGAGCACCTGGTGCAGCCGGGCCCCGTCGGCGGGAAGCTTCACGGCCGCGTCCCCGTCGGGCAGTTCGATCCGCCAGTGGTGCCCGGGCCCGGCGGCGCGGGCGTCGGAGACGGCGTCCACGACGAGCAGCGCGAGATCGGTGCTCTCGTACGAGAGCGGGCGTCCGGCGTCGAGCCGGGCGAGCAGCAGCAGGTCCTCCACCAGGCCCGTCATCCGCGTCGCCTCGGACTCGATGCGCCCCAGGGCGTGCCGGGTGTCGGGGCCGCACTCCTCGCGGCCGCGCCGGGTCAGCTCCGCGTAGCCCCGGATCGAGGCCAGGGGGGTGCGCAGCTCGTGACTGGCGTCGGCGACGAACTGCCGTACCCGCGTCTCGCTCTGCTGGCGCGCGTCGAGCGCCGAGTGCACATGGTCCAGCATCCGGTTGATCGCCGCGCCGACCTGTCCGACCTCGGTCCGCGGGTCGGCCTGCGCCTCCGGCACCCGGTGGTCGAGCGCCACCTCGCCGCTGTGCAGCGGCAGCCGGGACACCTGCGCGGCCGTCGTCGCGACCCGCCGCAGCGGCCGCAGGGCGACCCGGACGAGCACGGTCCCGGCGAGCGAGGCGGCGACGAGCCCGGCGCCGGTGACGCTCAGCTCCACGACGACGAGGGTGGCGAGGGCGTCCTGGAGCTCGCTGAGCGGGATGCCGACGAGGTAGTCGCCGTTCCTGCCGGTCGCGTACTGCACCCGGTAGTCGCCGAGGCCGCCGGGCAGCGCCACGGTGTGCGGATCGCCGTCGCGGGGGACGGCGGCGAGGGCGTCGCGCTGGGCGGCGTCGAGCGGCCGGGCGGTGTACCTGGGCCCGTACTCGCCCTCCTCGGGCGGCGCGGAGATCGAGCCCGAGGTGACCTCGCCGTCCGCGAGGACCCCGCCGAGCGTCCCGAGCGGGGCGCCGGGCCCCATGACGAAGCCGAGCGGGTCGAGGAAGCCGAGGTGCCCCGGCGCGGGGAGGGCGGCGGAGGGCGGCGGCCCCGCGGCCCGGTTGGCCACGCCGCGCAGCTGCCCGTCGGCCTGGTCGTACAGATAGGACCGGAACGCGATCGTCGTCACCGTGCCGATGACGGCGGCGACGACGGCGATCAGCGCGACGGCGGAGACGACGAGCCGGGTCCGCAGGGACCAGGGGCGCCCGCCCCGCACGGACCCGGCCCGCGTCGGGAGGGCGCGGGGACGGCGGGCCCGGGGTCGGAGGGTCTGGAGACGGAGGCCCCGGGGTCGGAGGGCCTGGAGACGGAGGCCCCCGAGACGGCGGGCCCGGGGACGGAGGCGCACGGCGGGCTACTCCGCCGGCTTGATGAGATAGCCGGCCCCCCGCCGGGTGTGGATCATCGGGCTGCGCCCAGCGTCGATCTTGCGCCGCAGATAGGAGATGTAGAGCTCGACGACGTTGGCCTGGCCGCCGAAGTCGTACGACCACACGCGGTCCAGGATCTGCGCCTTGCTGAGCACCCGGCGCGGATTGCGCATGAGGTAGCGCAGCAGCTCGAACTCGGTCGCGGTGAGATGGATGGAGTCGCCGCCCCGGGTGACCTCGTGGCTGTCCTCGTCCAGGGTGAGGTCGCCGACCGTGAGCAGCGACTCGCTGCGCGCCTGGGCGGCCCCCGAGCGGCGGATGAGCCCGCGCAGCCGGGCCACCACCTCCTCCAGGCTGAACGGCTTGGTGACGTAGTCGTCGCCGCCCGCCGTGAGCCCGGCGATCCGGTCCTCGACCGTGTCCTTCGCGGTCAGGAACAGCACCGGCACCTCGGGCAGCTCGCGCCGCAGCCGCCCGAGGACGGCGAGCCCGTCCATGTCGGGCAGCATCATGTCGAGGACGACGACGTCGGGCCGGAACTCCCGCGCGGTCCGCAGCGCCCCGGCTCCGTCGCCCGCGCTGTGCACCCGCCAGCCCTCGTAGCGCAGGGCCATCGAGAGCAGCTCGGCGAGGGAGGCCTCGTCGTCGACGACGAGCACGCGGACGGCGGTGCCGTCGGGCCGGAGCAGATCGGTTCGCGAGCGGGGAGTGGTCGCAGTCATGGCATCACGGTGTCCGGCGCCGCTGAGACCGTTCTTTCGCTTCCCTGTGAATCTCCTGAGAATGCCCTGGGCGCGCTACGGGGCGACCGCGGGCAGCCCGAAGAGCCGGGTCCCGTTGCCGTGGCAGACCGCCCGCAGCCAGTCGTCGCCGAGCCCGAGCCGTTCCAGGGCGTGGAGCTGGTGCACGTACGGGTACGGGATGTTCGGGAAGTCGGTGCCGAGCAGGATCCGGTCACCGAGGCCCGCGAGCCGCTTGAGCTCCGTCTCCGGGAAGGGCGCGAGGCGTTCGCTGAAGTCGGTGAAAGCCATGGTGGTGTCGAGGTGGACGCCCTCGTAGCGCTCGGCGAGGCCGAGGAAGTCCCCGTACTCGGGCATGCCCATGTGGGCGACGATCAGCCGCAGCCGCGGGTACCGGGCGAGCAGCCGCCCGACCGGTCCCGGCCCGGTGAAGCGCCCGGGCGCGGGCCCGGAGCCGCAGTGGATGACGACGGGCGTCCCGGCGTCCTCGACCAGCCCCCACACCTCGTCGAGCCGTTCGTCGTTCGGGTCGAAGCCGCCGACCTGGAGGTGCACCTTGAGGACCCGGGCCCCGCGGTCGAGCGCGTCGCGGACGTATCCGGGGGCGCCGGGCTCGGGGAAGAGAGTGGCGGTGTGCAGGCAGTCCGGGGTGCGGCGGGCGAAGTCGGCGGCCCAGTCGTTGAGCCAGGCCGCCATGCCGGCCTTGTGCGGGTAGAGCATCGAGGTGAAGGCGAGCACCCCGAACTCGCGCAGCAGGGCGATCCGGCGGTCCTCCTCCTCGCGGTAGGTGATGGGCCACTCGACGCCGGTGAGGGGACCGGCGGAGTCGAAGTAGGCCCACACCTTGTCGAGGACGTTGCGCGGCATGAAGTGGGTGTGGACGTCGACGAGCCCGGGCAGCCCGAGCCGCGCCGCCCACGCCCGCACCTCGGCCCCGCTACTCGCGCTCAAAGCTGTGGCTCCGCTCGACCTTGCCGATGTGGAGGCTGTACGCCCGGTACCACTCCGCGCGGCCGCGCCGCTGGGCCGCCTGGTGCTCGGAGTCGCGCCGCCAGGCCTCGATGGCCTCCTGGTCGCGGAAGTAGCCGACGGTGATGCCGAGGCCGCCGGGGGTGCGCGCGGACTCGTAGCCGAGGAAGCCGGGGATGTCCTGGACGGCGTCGTGCAGGGCGTCGGCGGTCTCGTGGTAACCCTCCGGGGCGTCGGGCCTGAGGGAGGTGAAGACGACGGTGTAGTAGGGCGGTTCGAGGCCCGCCACCAGGCTCTGGGTCATGTGATCACCCTGACCGGGGCCGCGCGGCCGTGTCCATGCCCGCCCCCGGAAGGGATCCAAGACTTTACGATCGCCCCCGCCGGCGTCAGAACAACTGCTCCTGCCCGTCGCCGAAGCCGAGGGGCACCGTGACGGGACGGTCCGGCGGAGCGCTCTCGATCCCCCAGCCGGTGAGCAGCCGGGTGTCGAGGGCGAGATGGCGCCCGTCCCGGTCGAGGAGGTGCAGATCCGGCCCGGCGGCGGCGCGCAGCCGCCCGGAGACGACACCGTCGGGCACGAGCTCGACGACGCTCGCGTCGAGGGCGGGCAGCCCGTCGAGCCCGAAGGCGCCCACGTGGTCGTGGACCTCGCAGGGCAGCCGCTCCAGCGTCTCCGCCCACGCGCCGACGCCCTCCGCCCGCCCGTACAGCTCCTCGACCTCCCGGGCCCGGTCGGCGGCCGGGGGCAGGGCGGCGCGGACGAGGCGCTTGCGCGCGTACGGGATGCGGTCGGGCACGGCGAGCGCGTGCCGCAGCACCTCCTCGGTGCGCCGCGCGGCCATGAGCGGCCCGCGGCCGAGCCAGCTGAACGCGACGGCCCCCTGCTCCAGGAGTCGCGCGTCGCCGCGCTCCTCCCGGGTGATGCCGACCTTGACCATGCCGGGGCCGAACCAGGCGAGGTAGACGCGGTAGGGCCGCGGGTCGTCGAGGAGGGTGTCGGCGGCGACGGAGTGGGCCCGGTCGAGCCGGGCGCAGTCGGGGCACCGCCCGCCGGTGCTCCGCCCGCCGACGAGGGCGCCGAGCGGACAGGCGTTGCCCCGGGCCCCGGCACACCGTCGCTCCCCCACGGCGCGGAAGCCGATCACCCGCCCGTACGAGAGCGAGCTGACCCGCCCCCCGTCCCACCGCAGCCCGGGCCGGCCGCCCTGCCAGGACATCCCGGCACTCCGCCACACCATGCCCCCAGTCTGACCGGGCCCACTGACAACCCCGGCGCCGGACCGTGCCCCCCGGAAAATCCCGCCCCCTCAAACGCCCACCCCTCTCCACCCCCTCAGCCCACGTCTCCTAGACGCCCACCCCTCAGCCCACGTCCCTCTCAGCCCACATCCCCCTCGGCCCACGTCCCCTCAGGGCAACACATACAAAAGCCCCCCGTCCCCACCCCCACCACTACTCTCGCCCGCGTACCGCATGCAGCCACTCTCGACGAGGAGACGGACGCAGTCGCGGACCCGGTCCGAGGGGAGCCCGGTGCGCCGGGCGACCTCCTCCAGGCGGTAGCGGACACCGCCGCGGACGAGCTCGGGGGCGAGGCAGGCGGCGACGGCGTGGACGTCGGCGCTGAGCACCACGTTCCGCTCGCGCCAGGAGGCGAGGAGCTCCTGGGGGGTGAGCGCGGGCCCGCCGCGCTGGGCGGGGACGCCGATCCCCTCGACGGCTTCGGCGAGCCGGGTGAGGGACAGGTCGTCGAGGTGTTCCCCCTCCAGCCGGACGACCCCGTCGAGGACAGGCGCGGGCGGCACGAAGCCGGCCTGCACGGGGGAGGGTTCGAGCGCGTAGGACCCGTTGCGCTGCACGGCGCCGACGACCTCGGCGATCCAGGCCCTGAAGGACGCGGCCCGGCCCCCCGTGGAAGCGGCGACGAGTTGCACGAGCCCTTCGAGGCTGACCATCCGCTCGCCGAGTTTCGTCTGCATGGCCTTGCCCACATGGGCGCGGAGGGCCTTGCGCACGTCGGCGTGCCCGAGCGCGGTGGCCACGTCAGCGGCGGGGAACCAGTGCGTCCCGTCCGGCAGGGTCAGCCTGCGCAGCCGCGCTCCGGTGGCGGCGTGGACGAAGTCGTCGATATCAATGGCGTTGACGTTGCCGTTGGCGTTCATCGGACATCACCTCTACCTGCAAGGTAGGCCGAAGGCATATTCAACTGACATGGAAATCATCCCGGTTCACCCAAAGGTGTGGGGGAACGGGGAACTCCACCCGATCAGGGTCGGCGGTCCGAGCCCGTCACCGACGCCCCACCGGCTCCGTGCCGGGCACGGCGTGTCATTCGAGCGTGGCGACGACGAGCCCGACGAGCGCGATCACGGGCGAGCCGAGGAAGACGACACCGCCCATGAGCCGAAAGAACCAGGCCCCGATTCGCGAAGGCTCGGCAAGCCCGATGTCCAGCGTCCGCGCGGCGGTCACACTCCGGACGGCATTGCGCCGCGCGACCGCCTTGTCCGCCGCTCCCCGCAGGTTGAAGAGGAACATCGCGCCCCACGCGACGCCCGCCAGCCCCAACAAGAACAGCGCGATACCCACAACCACAGCCGATCCCCTCCCTGAGCACCGCCGTGAACGGCGATGGCCCGAGGATGATGCCAGGCGGCCCGTACGTCGCTGCGCCCCACCCCGACAACGCAAGAGGCCCGGACTCTCGTCCGGGCCTCTTGACTCTGTGCACTCGGCAGGATTCGAACCTGCAACCTTCTGATCCGTAGGATCGGGCAGGCCATTGGGCGGGGGCTCCGCTTTCCTCCCGGCTGATCGCTGATGGTCGTGATCAACAGCCTCTGTGTGCCGTCGTTGCCGTCAGGGTTGCCGTCAGCTCGGAACAGTGGCACCAGCTCGCAGCGTGGGCGATCGCCGCAGCCTAAGCCGCCAAGGCGGTGGGCCTGGCTGTCCGCTCCAGTTCCTTGAAGATGACGTTGAGGACTTCGAGTTCCTCACCGGTGAACAGGTCGTCGGGACCACCCGGGGCAAGATCGGCAAACGAATCCTCGTAGAGGTCGCCCAAGCCCAGGATTCCGCGCTTTGCCACCGTATCGATGATCAACGTCAGGAAGTCGATCTGGCGGGAGCTGAGCTGCTTACTCGTGCAGAAGACTTCGAACGCCTTCTGTGCGGCCTGTCGATCCAGCCCGCATAGCCCGCGCACGAACAGGCCGAGGCCGCCAGAGGACCGCACCTCGTCGAGGTCCTCCTGGGAGGCGATGGCCTCTGACAGGAAGATCTCCTCCAGGTCCGCTAGATCGAGTTCGGTGATCTGCTCGTTGAGACGCAGTTTGCGCACCACCGGCTGGTCCTCGTGACGCAGGAGGTAGGCCCGCGCCTTCTGCTTGAAGCGCTGCTCGTCCGTGCCCTGAGGCATTCCTTGGATCTCGGCCTCGGCGATGTCACCGAACTGGTCAACGAAGTCGGTGTAGACGACGTTCCGCTTGACCTTGGGGTCGGTGAGCCGGGCGAGCCGACGCATACGGCGACGCATGTCCTCCAGCATCGGGAGTGTCACGTCGTTCCACCACTCGTCGCCCGCCACCGCTTCCAGCAGCTCGGCCTGTTCACCGACCGCCGGGATGTTGGTCTTGGTGAGCAGGTTGGACGCGATGTCCTGGATCTTCGTGCGCAGCTTGGCGAAGTCCTTGCCGCCTTCAAGCGCGGCGAGCTGGAGACCATACGCCATCAAGTCGAACCGCTTGGCCTCCTCGCCCGTCTCCTCGTCGTCCGGGCGAGACTCGCTGGGCAGTCCGAGCAGGTGGTCGCGGATCGCGGTGTCCGCGTCGTCGTCCACCCGGTGCCAGCTGCCGAAGTCGCTGAAGACCTCGACCTCCCGGCGGTGCGGGCGCACCAGGAAGTTATCCAGGTTCATGCCGGTGACGGTGTGGTGCAGCCGGTGGGCCAGCGACCAGCGAATCTCCGCCTCAGTACCGATAGCGTCGGGGCCGGCGTCACGTGCCGGGTCGGGCTGCTGCCGCTTGTCCAGGACTCGGACCAGGTCGAGCTGGCGCTGGAGGAGTTTTTCGGTGAGGGTGACGGCCCTGCGCCCCTCCGACCGGTCGAGCTGGCTGTTGAAGAAGTCGATGTTGCCGCAGAAGTCAAAGACGTAGAAGTTCTGCTTGTTGTGCTCGGGGTTGTCCGGGTCGGGGCCGTAGAGGGCGGGGCGCAGGCGGGTGCCGCGGCCGATCATTTGCCAGAACTTGGTCTTGGAGAAGACCGGCTTGGCGAAAACCAGGTTCACCACCTCTGGCACGTCGATGCCGGTGTCGAGCATGTCGACGGAGATGGCGATGTCGGGGGCGTTCGGCGGGTTCTTCGGGTTGGAGAAATCGTCGATGAGGGACTGGGCGTACGTCTCCTTGTACGTGATCACGCGCGCGGTGTGGCCAGCACCCTGCGGGTAGTTCGCGTTGTAGCGCTCCTCTATGTACCGGGCGTGGTCGTTGTTCTTGGCGAAGATGATCGTCTTGCCGAGCCGGTCGCCGCCTTCGACGCGGTGGCCGCGCGTCATCAACGTCTCCAGCATCTTGTCTACGGTGTTCTTATTGAAGAGGACCTCGTTCATCTCGTGCCGACTCACCGCGTCCGGGATGTCACCGTCCTCGGTCCATTCCTTAGCGTCCCACTCGGCCTTCTCCTCCTCCGAAAGGTCGGCGTAGCGGATGCCCTGCTCCATGAACTTCAGCGGCACCTTCACCGCCTTGGGCAGGACGAGGTAGCCCTCGGCGGCGGCTTCATGGAGGTCGTAGGAATCGGTCGGGACCCCGTCCTCCATGGAGAAGAGCTTGTACGTGTTGTGGTCGATCTCGTCTTTGGGCGTGGCGGTCAGGCCGAGCAGGAGCGAGTCGAAGTAGCGGAACAGCTCGCCGTACTTCGCGTACACGGAGCGGTGCGCCTCGTCGATGACGATCAGGTCGAAGTGGCCGGGCCCGAAGCGGCGGCGGCCCGCACCGTCGATGACGTCGATCTGCTTCATCATCGTCTGGTACGTGGAGAGGTAGACGCGGGCCGCGGCGGCCTTGTCGTCGAGCAGGCTGGCCACGGGGGTGTTCGGCAGGTTCTCCTTGAACGCCTTCATCGCCTGGGTGACCAGCGCCTGCCGGTCGGCAAGGAACAGCACCCGCTGCGCCCAGCCCGCTTTCATCAGCTGGTCCACGAGGGCCACGGTGGTACGGGTCTTGCCGGTGCCGGTCGCCATGACGAGCAGCGCCTGACGGACGCGGTCTCGCTCAAAGGTCTCGCCCACCCGCTTGATCGCACGAAGCTGGTAGGGCCGGCCGGCGATCTTCTCGTTCACCAGCGTGGACGTGAGGGAGAGGCGTCCGGCGCGCTGACGGATGTGCCAGTGCAGCTCGTCCTTGGTGAAGAAGCCCTGCACCTGGCGGGGCGGGTAGCCGAGGCCGTCGTCCCAGAGGTAGGTCTGGTACCCGTTGGTGTAGAAGATCACCGGGCGGCGGTTGAACTGGGCTTCGAGCGCGTCGGCGTACAGCTTCGCCTGCTGCTGCCCGTCGCGGGCGTCCCGCTGGGTCTTCTTGGCCTCGACGACGGCGAGGGGCTTGCCGTCGTCACCCCAGAGCACGTAGTCGACGTACCCCTTGCCCGTCTTGGTGGGCATCCCGGTCATTATCGGGTACTCGGTGTCCTTGCCACGGGTGAGGAGGTCCCAGCCCGCTTCCTTGAGGAGTAGGTCGATAAAGGCGTCGCGGGTCGCCTTCTCGTCATAGTCGTGGGTGTCCCGCACGGCCTGGTTGGCGGCCTTCGCGGCGGCGATCTGCGCCTTGAGCTCTTCGAGCTGCCGGGCGAGATCCGCGTTCTGGGCACGCTCGGCGGCCAGTTCCTCGGCCTGCTTTTTGAAGCGTGCCTCGTCCTCCGCCTCCTTGGCCTTGAGCTCTGCCTGCTTCAGAGCGCGGGTCTGCGGGGAGAGGGGACGCGGGACAGCGCTGGTGTCGAACTCCAGGCCGGCGGGCGGCAGCGCGGCGGCCTGGCGGGTGTAGGTCCGGGCGAACCAGTAGAGGGAGTGGAACAGCTCCTTGACGCTGGCCTCGGCAACGCTCCTCGGGACGGGGGCGGCCTTGTGCACGGCGTTATTGCCGTGCCGGCGAATGAGGTCCATCTTGGCATTGACCGTCGGCCCGACGAGCTGTCGAAAGCTCGGCTCGTGGAGCATCGCAGCGAGGTCCTTCTTGTAGGGCTCGCTGAGACTGCTGTCCTTGTCGTACATCCAGCGCGCTGTGATCTCGATGGCACGGCGGGCGTAGAAGCAGGCGGCACGGGGGTCGTGGTGGATCAGTCGCTCAGCGCGGATTGCCTCGTCGTAGAGGGCGGGCCACTCGGCGCGGAGGAAGGCGAAATTACCGGTCGCGGTACGGCCGACGTTGTCGGCTGCGGCGCGGTCACGGGCACTCTTTCCGTAGTCGGCCTGGCCTTGGCCGTCGCTGTTCTGGCTGGTCTGACCGTTCTGGTCGCTACCCATGGCGGTGCGGTGCCCCTCTCCCCTGTAGCGGCCCTGCCGAACGGGTCCGGGGCTCAGCGTCCCCCGGCCCGCACGAGGCCGGCATATCCGTCTGTCTGCTACGGCAGAACCGCACGAGGGCCAGGCCTCCCTGCCCGGCCGCACGGGCGGCGTGTGGTGCTCGTGGTGCAGTTGGTGCTGTGCACCGGGTACGGCGGGAGCGGCTTACGCGGCTTCGCCGGGGGCTTCATGATCCCAGAGAGTGCCGGAGAAGGCACGGTGCTGGAGGGAGGTGGAAAGTTCATCAAGGGCCGCAAGGTGCTCGGCATTCCGCTCTCTCTGCTGCCGAACTACGCTGGCCAGCTTTCGGAACTTCTCCTGCAACTCCATCGGCGGGATGTGGAAGGGCATCTTAGCAAACCTCGCCGCACCCAAGTGGGCGACACTGGAAGTCTTGCTACTAATTTTAGAAAACTCGCCAGTGCGAAAATATCGGAGAAATATCGCCAGTGCATATTCAGGGAGGACTCGTTCGCCGGCCTGAAAACGCACCAAGGTATTCTGGAAGCACATTCCCTCCCGCTCACCACGCCAAATCGCAGGACGTCCAACTAGTTCGGTGCTTTGCCCCTCGTTCAGCAAAATATCTCCGGACTTAAGGCAGTACTTCTGGAAGTCCGAATCATCAAAATCCATCTGCAGGACGTCATCTAGATCGATTCGATCCTCAAAGACGTTAGCCACACGTAGATACGGCCTGGAGTGATGGCCTGTTTGATACTTGGGCGCGCGCTGCCGCCCCAACTGGACCACACCGGCATCGGCAACGGTTTCCGCACCGCTGGCAACCGTCATGGGGTCGCCAAACATGTCCAGGAAGATGGATTGTTCAAGATCATCGAGCAGGGCGATGGCCTCGCGGCGCTTGGCGCGGAGGGTATCCACCTGGTCGAGCACGGCAGCGATGCGCTTCTGCTCGGCCAGAGGGGGCGCCGAGATGTGCAACCGGGTCCGGAAGCGATCTAGACTGACTTTTTTCTGTGCCGCCCCCGTAGTAATCGCATCGATCTGTCGGCAGGCGTTCGGAGTCCGCAAGCAGTGGACCAGATATTTTCGATCGAATCCGACTGTCGGCCTCAAGCGAATACAGTCAGCCGTAATGATTCCGGGCACATCACTATCGTACAAAGCTACGTCCCCGGGCGGGTCCCCCATCTTTGTGATCAAGATATCGCCCGGGAGAACCTGATGCGCCTCAAGTTCGGCAGCCTTAGTAGTCGAAACATAAGCTCGCGGACGAGAGAAATCTTCGGCGCGGATGTCCTTTACGAAGACGAGAGGAACGCCTTCGTCGCGATAATCACTCGTCTTAAGATTGCTGCCGAAGGGGCCGATAACCAAGGCGTCCTTCGCAAGACCAGCAATGTCATGTGGCGTGTACAGCATCCACCCATCCGGCACCACGGTCACGCCAGCATTCCCTTCAGCTCATCCATACCCTTGACGATCTCCTCGTTCAGTTGCTCCAAATCTGCCAGAATCTCCGCCGGCGTCCGAGTCGCAATTTCCTCGTGGACGATTTCCTTGTAACGGTTCAGAGATAGGTCATAGCCCTGAGCCGCGATTTCCCTCTTTGGTACGCAGAAGCTCTGCTCAGTCCTCGCCCGGTCCCTCTCCGTGCCATCGCGTTCCTGCCAGCGAGCCAGAACGTCCGGGAGGTTGTTCTTTAGGAGTTCGTCCGGTGACAGCGGGTCGCCCTGCGGGCGGACGCCCAAGCGCCCCTCCGGAAGCAGCGCGTTGCGCTTATCGTCCAAGCTCAGGCCGTCCGCTTGTACGTCGTAGAACCAGACGTGGTCTGTGCCGCCCGAGTCGGTCTTCGTGAAGAACAGGATCGCTGTCGAGACACCGGCGTATGGCTTAAACACGCCGCTCGGGAGTTTGACCACCGCTTGAAGCTGCTGGTCCTCCACCAGGACACGGCGCAGCTCTTTGTGTGCTTTCGTCGAGCCGAACAAGACGCCGTCTGGGACGATGACGGCAGCCCGACCACCGGGCTTCAGGAGCCGCAGGAACAGGGCCAGGAACAGTAGTTCCGTCTTCCTAGTCTTGACGATGCGCTGAAGGTCTACCGCCGTGGACTCGTAGTCCAGTTTCCCTGCGAAGGGCGGGTTCGCAAGGATCAGGGAGTAGCGCTCGGCCTCGCCGGCCGCGTTCTCCGCGAGCGAGTCGCGGTACCGGATGTCCGGGTTTTCAATGCCGTGCAGCAGCATGTTCATCGAGCCGATGCGGAGCATCGTGGAGTCGAAGTCAAAACCGTGGAACATCGACTCGTTGAAGTGCTTGCGCTGCTCCACCCCGAGCAGCGCGTCTCGGTGCACCCGCTGCACGTATGACGCCGCCTGCACCAGGAAGCCAGCCGTGCCGCACGCCGGGTCGCAAATCTCATCGCGCGGGCTGGGCTGGGTCATCTCGACCATCAGGTCGATGATGTGGCGCGGCGTGCGGAACTGGCCGTTCTGGCCTGCCGTGGCAATCTTCGCGAGCAGGTACTCGTAGATGTCGCCCTTGGTGTCACTGCTGTCCATGGAGATGTCGTCGAGCAGGTCGACGACTTTCGCCAGCAGGTTTGGCCCCGGAATGGTGAACCGGGCGTCCTTCATGTGGTGGGAGTACGTCGATTCGTCCCCACCCATGCGACGCAGGTACGGGAAGACGCCGTCGGCGACGATCCCGTACATGATCTCGGGGTCCTTGACCTTGAAGTTCTGCCAGCGCAGATCCTGCTGGTCGTCCGAGAAGAAGGGGTCCGGATCGGGCTTGCCCGTTACGGTCGCCTTGCGGTCCTTGCGGGTCTGGATCTCGTCCAGCCGCTTGATGAAGAGCAGGTACGTGATCTGCTCCATCACCTCCAGCGGATTGGAGATGCCACCCGACCAGAACGCGTCCCAGACGCGCCCCACCTTGCTCTTCAGCTCGCCCGTAATCACACAGAGGATCCTACGGCCCCCAAGCCCCACTCCATCCAGACTTGACAAGCCCGAGGCTCCACCCCTCGCGTCTCAGACGAAGACCTCCGTGCAAACCGTCTTGCCCGGCCCACCATCCCGCAGCTTCGCCGTCGTGCCGCCGCCTGGGCGGCGTTCCTCGGCTCCGCCCGTCAAGGTTGACCGAAACCCGTACCACCTAACCGTGCTCTCGGCTTGACCGAACGTAGTCGGTCTCGGCAGGATCGGCCTTAGCAAGCAAAATATCGCGCATATGGCTGCGCAGACCCTGTGGCCGTCCCTTCTGGGGCGGCCACAGATGCGTTTTGGGAGATTCGGTGCATCTGTGCTACATCGACGAGGCGGGCAACGGGCAGACACTCGACCCCATGAGGCCTGACGCCCCTCCAGTCCTCGTCGTCGGTGGCTTCACCGTGCCCCGGGCCCATGTCAAGTCCCTCACCTGGGCCTTCCTCGACACCAAGAAGCACTACCGGCCGCAGTTGCGGAACGCGGAGCAGCTCTCCGAGGTAATCCAGCACGAGATCAAGGGTTCGGATGTCCGCAAGAATCTCCGTGCCGGCAACCACAGCTGGCAACGTGCTGCCATGGAGCTAGTGGCTTCGCTGCTCGACATGCTGGAATCCCACGAAGCCCGCATCCTCGCCCGCGTGTGGATCAAACAGGAAGGGCTGGCGTTCGACGAGTCCGGGGTGTACCCGGCCTCCGTCGCCGCGCTGAACGAGACCTTCCAGGCTCAACTCGCCCATGAGCACTCGCGCGGCATGATGGTCCTCGACAGCCGCACGAAGGTGAAGAACGCTCCCAATGTGCACTGCGTCACCACCCGTAAGTACCGCACGGGCGGTGACAGCCTCCGCGGGGTAATCGAGTCGCCGGTCTTCGGCCACAGCGACACCCACACACTTCTCCAGCTCGCCGATCTCGTGGTGTCCTCCGTGCTGTTCCCCATCGCGTGCCACGCCTACCTGAGCGACGTGACGTGGAACGTGCACTGCGACGACGCTTACCAGCCATTGCGGGAGCAGTTCGGGCAGCGATTGAAGAAGCTGCAGTTCCGGTACCAGGACCCCATGGGGAAGTGGCGCGGCGGGATCGTCGTATCCGACCGGCGGACCCAGCAGACGTCCAGCCTGATGTTCGGACCTAAGGAGACGGTCACCGTGCCGACTACTGCGATCCCGGGACAGCCAGGGACTCTGACCCCCGAGCGACGCGAGGCCGAGCTGGACGGCGGTTTGTCGCCTCTCCTGTAATGGGATGACCTCCCCCTATTGGTCAGATCGACACTAAGTCGCTGAACTCTGCTGTCTCCGAGGTTCGCTCTGCGATGCTGGAGGTCGATCGAGAGGGGCCGCAGCGATGCAGTGGAAGATCCACGGGGAACGTCCGATCTACGAGAACAGCTGGGTGAACCTGTGGCTCACCGACGTCGAGACGCCGGACGGGAACCGCTGGGAACATCACGTCGTCAAGCTCCGCCACCTGGCCGTGGCCGCCGTCGTCAACGAGCGGCGCGAGGTGCTGATGATGTGGCGGCATCGCTTCATCACGGACGCCTGGGCGTGGGAGTTGCCCATGGGACTGGTGGAGGAGGGCGAGACGCCGGCCGAAGCTGCGGCCCGTGAGGTGTTGGAGGAGACCGGCTGGCGGCCTGGTCCGATCACGCCGCTGATCTACGCCGAGCCGGCCAACGGCATCACCGACTCCCAGCACCACGTCTTCCGGGCCGACGGGGCGACGTACGAAGGACCGCCGACCGAGAAGAACGAGTCGGACCGGATCGAGTGGATCCCGCTGGCCGACGTGCGGAGCATGATCGACCGGCGCGAGATCGTCAGCAGTGGCTCCCTCGTCGGGCTGCTCTACGTGCTCATGGACGAGGCGATCCGCTGACCTAACGGGGCAGCACTTCCCGGAGCCGGGACTCGAAAGCCACCGCGGCCGGTTCGCGGCGGAAAGGCTCCAACGCCTCGTAGAACTCCCGCAGGTGGCCGGCGACTCGTTGCGAGCTGACGGCCGCCGCCGGGGCAAGCGCGTCCATGGCCGTGTGGCACGCCTCGTCGAGTTTGCCGCGCTGGAGCTGGGTGCGGGCGAGCCAGAAGGCGTGGAAGGCGCGGCCCCGGTGGTTCGACTGGTGTTCTCGGCGAAGCGCGTCCACGATGAGGGGTTCGGCGAGGGCGGCTTCGCCCAAGCGGCCGTGCGCGATGCCGGTGTCCACGATCAGCTTCGGTTCGTCGAAGTAGGCGACCCAGGCCGGATCCGGATCACCGGTGCCGATCCGCCCGAACTGGGTGTGGGCTTCCGAGATCGCGGTGTGGGTCGCGCCGTGGTTGCCGAGGGTGGCGTGGGCGAAGGCTTCGCGCATCGCGAGCATGGCCAGGACGCGCGGTGTCGTCCCTGCGGCCGCTCGGGCCTGGTCCTGGGCGGCCGTGACGAGTGCGAGGGCGTCGCCGGGCTTGTCCTGATAGGTGGCCTGGAGGCTCATGCAGGCGAGGACGTTGGCCATGAACTGGCGGTCGTCGATGGTCTTGGCCAGGCCGAGGGCTTCGGTGAAGTATGCGCGTGCCTGGTTGTACTGGCGGGCGTCGAAGTAGGTCCATCCGGTGAGCCGAGCCAGCTCGGCCGCGATGCTGTGCAGGCCGTCCCGCAGAGGAGCCGGACGCTGTTCCTTGAGGAGGTCGACGACGTAGCGGAGTTGGCCGACGACGGCCGGCCGTAAGGTCTCGCCGCCGTGCTCGTCGTCCCGGCGCCAGTAGTCCGCGATCGACGAGTGCAGCGCGTCCAGCGTCGATGTGCTGAGATCCCGCTCGGCCGCCAGAGCGAGGATGCTGTCGACGTCTGCCCCGGTAGTCCGGCGACAAACGGTTCGACGGCGGAGGTCGGCACCTCGGCCGGTTGGTGGGGCGTGACTGTCAGGCTGGGCGGCGTCTCCCAGGAGCGTCGGGCAAGTCCGAGCATGTGCCCGGGGATACGCAGTCCGTCCGAGATCCGTTCGATCACGTCCATGTGCAGCAACTGCCGCCGCCCGGCGATCAGCGCGCCCTGGCCTGTCATCTCGGCATGACGCAGAAGGCGCTCAACGCTGCCCTACGGGTCTCCTTCGCCAAGGTCGCCGAGTACCAGAAGCGTGGACTGGTCCACTTCCATGCCGTGATCCGCTTCGATGGCCCCGACGGGCACGCCACACCGCCCCTGCCTTGGGCCACCTTCGACGCCCTGAGCGCCGCCGTGGGCCTGGCCGTCGAGCGTGCCCGGCTCACCGTCGAGTCCGACGCCATCGGTGAACGCGTCATCGCCTGGGGCCGCCGGTTCAAGGTCGACCCCATCAAGGCCCTGGGCGACGGCGAACTCATCGACGCCCGCGTTGCCGAATACACAGACGCCAAGGTCGCCGGATACGTCGCCAAGTACGCCACCAAGAACGCCGAAGGCGCGGGCACCGTGGACCGCACCCTCCTGTGGACATGCTCGGCTTCCGCGGCCACTTCTCCAGCAAGTCTCGCGTCTACCGCACCACCCTCGGCGCCCTCCGCGACGTACGCCGCGCCTGGCGACTGGCCCAGGCAGAAGCCGCCCGCACGCGCGCCGGCCTCCCCGCCACTGCCGAGAGCACCACGCTCGTCACCACCTCCTCCTGGACCTACCTCAGCAGCGGCTACCGCCCCGGCGAAGAGCTCCTCGCCGCCCAGGTCCGCCACGACATAGCCCACACCGCACGCCTCAAGCACGAAGGACTGGTGCCTGCATGACGGCCGCCGTACTCACCGTGGACCAGGTCGCCGAGCGTCTCGGCATCAGCCGTTGGAAGGTCCACGACCTGATCCGCTCGCGCGAACTCGCCTCTTTCAAGATCGGCCGCTGCCGCCGCATCAGCGAAGCCGCGCTGGACGCCTACGTATCCCTCCGCACCGAACAGGAAGCCGCCTGATGGCCAAGCCGAAGAAGAACGCGAACAACGAGGGCACCATCTACCAGCGCAAGGACGGCCGCTGGGAAGGCAGCGCGTACGTCCTGACGACTGACGTCACGTACAAACGGCGCAGCGTCTACGGCAAGAGCTGGGACGAGGCGCACGAGAAGCTGACCAAGCTCAAGGCCGACTCGCTCAGCGGCCTTCCGGTGGCCACGAACAAGATGACGATCGCCGAGTACCTGGCGTACTGGCTGGCGAGCGTAGCCAAGGCCAAGGTCGCCCCACGACCTACGTCAATTACGAATCCCTCGTCCGGAACTACGTCACCCCGGAGTTCGGGAAAAAGAAGTTGGTCCGGCTCACCGCCCGTGACATCCGGGCCTTCCTCATGAAGACGGCGGCCACCTGCCAGTGCTGCGCGCAGGGGAAGGACAAGAAGCGGCCGGAACACAAGCGACGCTGCTGCGCCCTCGGCAAGTGCTGCAAGAAGCTCCCCTCGGACCGGACCGTCCGCTTCCTGCTGGTGATCCTGCGTGCGGCTCTCCAGCACGCCGTACGGGAGGACGAGCTGCCCCGCAACGTGGCCCGCAACGTGGAGCTGAGCATGGGTACCAAGCGCGAGATCGAACCGCTCACCGCCGCGGAAGGGCGTCGGCTCCTGACGGCGGCCCGGGACAACCGGCTCTGGGCCGCGTACGAGCTGGCGGTCCGCATCGGGCTCCGGCGGGGTGAGCTGCTGGGGCTGCGCTGGTCGGACGTGGATCTTCTCGACGGGGTTCTGACCGTCCGGCAGGCTCTTCAGCGTGTCGGCGGCGAGCTGCTGATCGTCGCGCCGAAGACTCAGCGATCGGCCCGGCGCGTGGCGCTGCCGGCCGAATGCGTGACCGCGCTCCGTGCCCAGCGCGTCCAGCAGATCGCCGACCAGAAGGCCGCGGGTCACAACTGGAAGGGGACAGGGAAGGGCCTCGTCTTCACGACCAAGAACGGGACCCCCATCGAGCCGCGCAACCTGAACCGGTCCTTCGAGGCCCTGTCCGCCGCGCCGGCGTCCGCAAGGTCCGCTTCCACGACCTGCGCCACACGTGCGCGTCCCTGCTCCACGAACAGGGTGCCGACGCCCGCATGATCATGGAAGTTCTGGGCCATAGCTCGATCCGCGTGACCATGGACATCTACACCTTCGTGCGGCTGGACTCCCAGCGCTCCGCTTTCGACCGCGTCGGGGACGCGCTGAGGGGTGACGGCAACGGGCCGGACGATGACGACGGCGCGGCCGGTGTCCTCGTAGCCGTCTGATCGGTCCGGCAGCAGCTCTTCGCAGCGGTTGCCGTCAATCACTGCCGTCACGACATACGACAGAGGCCCTCAGGATCTCTCCTGAGGGCCTCTGGCCTGCTGTGCACTCGGCAGGATTCGAACCTGCAACCTTCTGATCCGTAGTCAGATGCTCTATCCGTTAAGCTACGAGTGCTTGTTCTTTTGTTTCCGTCTCCGTTTCCCGGCCTTTCGGCCCGCTGTCCCGGCGACAGGAAGAACATTACATGAGTCCCGCCGTCATGTGAAATCCATTGGCCTCACCCCCTCTGACCTGCGGAAACGTCACGCGCGGGAGCGCCGGACCGGGCGGGTTCGGGGTGGGGTGGAGGCGCGTCAAGGGGTGGGAGTGGGGGGAAAGAGACCGGGGTCACAAGGGGGGCGTGGCCGGGGGTGGAAACGGGCGAAGCCCCGGCCTTGGGGGCCGGGGCTTCGGTGGTGGCGGAGGCGGAGGGATTTGAACCCTCGATGGGCTTTAAGGCCCAAACCGCATTAGCAGTGCGGCGCCATAGACCGGACTAGGCGACGCCTCCATGCACCCCGCGCGTACGCGAGTGGTGCGTGCAGATGATGACACAGACAAGCCGCGTGCCACCAATCGCTTATCACCGTACTAGGCCCCAGGGCCCCAGGGCAAAGCCCTCACCCCCTCGCGCCCCCGCCCGGCGCACCCCGGTTGCGCAACGCGGAGGAGGGGCGAGCGTTAGTGAGAGGGAAGAGGGGGACGTCCCCGTCCCGGTCACCACCCGCCCTGGAGTTCGTATGCTGCGCCGCCTCGCCCTCGCGACCCTCGCCCCGCTCGCCGCCTCCGGTGTCGGGCTCGGGCCGCTGCCTCCGCTGCCGTTGCTCTCCACGCCCGACTCGCTCACCGTGGTCGTCGAGCGGAGCGGGCACGCCGAGGCCGACGGGACGTTCCGCCTGGAGTGCGGCGGCACCCCCGGCGGGACGCACCCCGCAGCCGAGAACGCCTGCAAGCGGCTGGACCAGCTCGCCTCCGCGGGCGGGAACCCCTTCGCCCCGGTGCCCGCCGACCAGATGTGCACCCAGCAGTACGGAGGACCCGCCACCGCGCACATCACCGGCAGCTGGCAGGGCCGCACCGTCGACGCCCGCTTCACCCGCGCGAACGGCTGCGAGATCGACCGCTGGGAGAACCTGCGGCCCGTCCTCCCCCGCGTCTGAGACGGCCGCCGGGGGTGAGCCCCGGGGAGCGGAGGGAGCGCCTCCCTTAGACTCCCTCCGTGACAGGCTGCGGCCCGAGGGGCAAGATGGGCCCGGCCGACAGGCGATAGGCACAGGCGATAGGCAAGTGCAGTGGGTCAGGGAGGAACCGTCGTCGTGAGCAGCAGGCCATCCCGAGGCGCTGCTCGCCTCGCAGCCATACTCGACGCCCTCCCGGACGGCCTCGTGCTCGTCAACTGCAACGGCACGGTCGTCAACGCCAACACCATCGCCCTCGGCATGTTCGAGACGCCCGGCACCGCCCTCGTCGGCCGCGGGCTGCTCGACCTGCTGCCGGAGTTCGACTCGCGGCTCATCCCCGGCTCCATGCGCCGCCCCGAGGGCGCCGACGAGCGGGGCCGCACCAAGCCGACCCGGATGGTCGCCCGGCGCACGGACGGCAGCGAGTTCCCCGTCGAGGTGACCAGCGCCAGCCTGGAGGACGGCCGCGAGGCCTACGACTCCTACAGCGGCTACACCGGCGACGAGCTGCTCATGCTCGTCGTGCGCGACCTCACCGGGACCCTCGACACCGAGGCCGAGCTGGCCCGTTCGCAGCGCCAGACCGAGATGATCCTGCGCGCCGCGGCCGAGGGCGTCGTCGGCACCGACACCGACGGGCGCGTCGTCCTCGTCAACCCGGCCGCCGCCCAGATCCTCGGCTTCCGCGCCACCGACCTCGGCGGCAAGGAGCTGCACCCGCTGGTGCTGCACTCCCGCCCGGACGGCGAGCCCTTCCCGTACGCCGAGTCGCCGCTCGCCGACACCCTCAAGTCCGGGCGCAAGCACCGCGTCCGCGGCCAGGTGCTGTGGGCGAAGAACGGCGACCGGGTGCCCGTCGACCTGACCACCGCGCCGGTACGGGACGGGGACCAGCTCGTCGGCGCCGTCATGACCTTCACCGACCGCCGGCCGTACGAGCAGCTCGTCGAGCGGCACGCCGCCGAGGCCGCCGACCGTGCCGAGCGGCACCTGGCCGAGCTGGAGCAGCACAAGGAGCGGTACGCGGCGCTCGCCGCCCGGCACGAGCAGCTGACGGCCGTGCTCGGCGAGTCGCTGCGCGGGCCCCTTGAGGAGCTGCGCGCCGAGCTCGGCACCCTCGCCGCCGACGACGCCGGGCAGCTCTGGCCCGAGGCCAACCAGCTCCTGCACCATCTCGCCGCCGGATACGGCCGGATGACCACGCTCGTCGACAACGTCCTCGGCTACCAGCGGCTCGACGCCGGCACGGAGGAGCTCGACAAGGTCCCCGCGCTGCTCGACGGGGTCGTGACCGCGGGCATCGACCACGCGGTCGAGCTGATCGGCCCGGGGCGGGCGCAGTTCGCCGTCCACGCGCCGCCGATCGAGGCGGAGGTCGACGCGGGACGGCTCGTCACCGCCGTCGCCCACCTCGTCGCGGACGTGGCCGGGGTCGACGCGACCGGCAAGAACCGGACCGCCCAGCCGAGTGGCTACGCCGACTCCACGATCGTCGTCGCGGCCGCACAGCGCGGCGACGTCGTACGGATCGAGGTCCGCGGCCCGTACCCGGGCGGCGACCCGGTCCACCAGCCGATCGTGCGCGGGATCGTGACCGCGCACGGCGGTGTCGTGCAGACGCACGAGGTGCCGGGGACCGGCGGCAGCTCCTATGTGGTGGAGCTGCCCCTCGGGTCCGGGCGCGGGACGGTGGCCCCTCCGGAGCCGACCGAGGCCGAGGCCGAGGCGGCCGCGGCCGGGGCCGGCCGGGAGCTGCCCGCGTTGCCCGCGCTTCCCGCACAGGCGTCCCCCGCGGACGCGCCTGTCCCGTCCCCGGACGCCGGCGGCGGTGCCGACGCCACCAACGGCGGCGGGCGGCGGCGGGCCCGGCGGGCCTCCACGGACGCGTTCCTGCAGAGCCCGCTGGCGCCCGAGGACGGCCCGGGGCCCGAGCCGACCGGCCGCCGCCGTGGCCGTACGGGAGACACGCCCGCCACCGGTGTCCCGGCGGGCGGACCGGGCGAGCTGATCCCGGCCCAGAACGCCGGGGCCGCCGAGCCGACCGGGACCGGGCGGCGCCGTGGGCGGCCCGCCGAGGGCGCCGTCGTGACCGCCGCCGAGGGCGCGCAGGGCCGGCCGGCGCTCGGCGACACCGTGCCCCCGCAGGGCGTGCCCGTCGACGCCCACTCCCCCGACCCGGGCGCCCCGGCGCTCGCACCCGCGCTCGCGCTGCCCGCCGTCGCGTCCGAGGAGCCGGCCGCGCCGCAGCCCACCGGGCGCAGGCGGCGTGCGCTCGCGGCCGCGCAGGAGCGGGCCGCGGCGGCGGAGGCGGGCCCGCGCACACCCTTCGCGCTGCCGCCCGCCGACGCCGACCGCGAGGACGCCCCGGCCCCCGTACCGGCCCCTCAGCAGGTCGGGGCGGCGGGGCACGAGGAGCGCCACGAGGCCGTGCGGGCGTCGCACCCGGACGACCACACGACGCCGCAGCCGCATCCGCTGCCCGGCCGGCGCCGTGGCCCGCAGGAGACCACCAGCGGGACCGGCACGGGGTCCGTGCCGCTGCCGCCCGAGGCCCCGGCGGCGCCCGCGTTGTCCCCGGCGGCCCAGGCGGCACCCGCGGCGCCGGCGCCCACCGCGCCCTCCGTGCCCGGCAAGGACACGACGCAGGGGCGTGCGTTCAGCGTGCGCACCCTCGGGCAGGGCGTGCCCTTCGCCCAGCCCCCGGCCGCCGCCCAGCCAGCGCCCGTCGCGCAGCCTCCGGCCGTCGCCCAGCCCCCGGCCGCCGGTGCCTCGGGGCGCCGTCGCAAGCTGGGCAACCCGGCCGAGGAGAACCGTCCGATGCCGTCGGTCCCGTCGGTCCCGGCCGCCCCGGCGGTCGACGCCGCCAAGCCGCACCCGCAGCCCCCGGCGCAGCCCGGGCCGGCCGCGGGGAAGCTCGCCCCGATCCCGGCGCCCGCCGCCGCCCCCGAGGGCCGCGCCTACGCCATAGGGGCGCCCGCCGAGGGCTCTGCGGAGGGTCCCGAGCCGCTGGACGGTCCCGGCGGCGCGGTCGAGGTGTCCAACCAGCCGCTGCCGCAGCCCGTCGACGACGAACTGCCCCCGGAGCCGCTGGACAACCCGCGCCGGCTGCTCGTCTGGCCCGCGCCGGACGTCTCCACCCAGCAGGCGCTGAGCGACCGCGGCTACCGGCCCGTGATCGTGCACTCCCGCGAGGAGGTCGACGCGCAGATCGCCGCCTTCCCGGCCGCGCTCTTCGTCGACCCGCTGACCGGGCCCATCACCCGTACCGCACTGCAGTCGCTGCGCCAGGCGGCCGTCGCCGCCGAGGTGCCGGTGCTGCTGGCGGCCGGGCTCGGGCAGGCCACCCGGGAGGCCGCGTACGGTGCCGATCCCGCCGTCCTGCTCAAGGCGCTGGCGCCGCGGGACAGCGAGCAGCACCCGTCCCGCGTGCTGCTGATCGAGGAGAACGACGACATCGCGCAGGCGCTCGCCGCGACCCTGGAGCGGCGCGGGATGCAGGTGGCGCGGGCGGCGGGCGACACCGACGCGGTGACGCTGGCCACGCAGATGCGTCCGAACCTGGTGGTGATGGACCTGATGCAGGTGCGCCGCCGCCGGGCCGGGATCATCGACTGGCTGCGGGCGAACGGGCAGTTGAACCGCACCCCGCTCGTCGTCTACACCTCCGCCGGGCTCGACGAGGCCGAACTGCCCACGCTCGCCTCGGGCGAGACGGTGCTCTTCCTCGCCGAGCGTTCGACCAGCGACGAGGTGCAGGCCAGGATCGTCGACCTGCTGGCGAAGATCGGCACCAACTAGGCGCGGGAAGCGCCCGGTCGGTGCCGATCGGGGGCGGTCAGAGCTGGGTCACGTCCAGCTCGCCCTCCGCGTACTGCTTGCGGATGACCTTCTTGTCGAACTTGCCGACGCTCGTCTTCGGGACCGTCGGCACGATCGCCCAGCGCTCCGGGAGCTGCCACTTCGCGATGCCGCCCTCGGCGGCGAGGAAGGCCCGCAGCTCCTCGTAGTCCGCGCTCGCGCCCTCCTTGAGGACGACGGTCGCGAGCGGACGCTCGCCCCACTTCTCGTCGGGCACGGCGACGACGGCGGCCTCGGCGACGGCCGGGTGGCCCATCAGGGCGTTCTCCAGGTCGACGGAGGAGATCCACTCGCCGCCGGACTTGATGACGTCCTTGGCGCGGTCGGTGAGGGTGAGGAAGCCGTCGGCGCTGATGACGCCGACGTCGCCGGTCTTGAGCCAGCCGTCCTCGCTGAACTTGTCCTCGGGGCGGAGCTCGCCGCCGGTCGCGCCGCCGTAGTAGGCGCCGGCGATCCAGTTGCCGCGGACCTCCAGCTCGCCGGCGGACTCGCCGTCCCAGGGCAGGATCTCGCCGGCGGGGCCGACCAGGCGGGCCTCGACACCGGCCGGGAAGCGGCCCTGCGTGACGCGGTACGGCCACTCCTCCTCGGGGGTGAGACCGGCCGGCGGGTGCGCCATGGTGCCGAGCGGGGAGGTCTCCGTCATGCCCCAGGCGTGGCAGAGGCGGACGCCCAGCTTGTCGTACGCCTCCATGAGGGAGGGCGGACAGGCGGCGCCGCCGATGGTGACCTGGGCCATGGAGGTCAGGTCGCGGGGGCGGGCGGTGACCTCGGCGAGCAGGCCCTGCCAGATGGTGGGGACGGCGGCGGCGTGGGTCGGCTTCTCGGCCTCGATCATGTCGGCGAGCGGGGCCGGCTGGAGGAAACGGTCCGGCATCAGCATGTTGATGCCGGTCATGAAGGTGGCGTGCGGCAGGCCCCAGGCCAGGACGTGGAACTGCGGCACCACGATGAGGGTGGTGTCCTGGTCGGTCAGCCCCATCGACTCGGCCATGTTCACCTGCATGGAGTGCAGGTAGATGGACCGGTGGGAGTAGACGACGCCCTTGGGGTCGCCGGTGGTGCCGGAGGTGTAGCACATGGCGGCGGCCTGGCGCTCGTCGAGCTCGGGCCAGGCGTACGTGGTGGGACGGCCGGCGAGCAGCTCCTCGTACTCGTGCACCCGCGGGGCGGCGCCGTCGAGCAGGGAGCGGTCGCCGGGGCCGGACACGACGACGTGCTCGACGGTCGGCAGGTGCGGGAGCAGCGGGGCGAGCAGGGGGAGGAGCGAGCCGTTGACGAGGACCACGCGGTCGGCGGCGTGGTTGACGATCCAGGCCAACTGCTCGGCGGGCAGGCGCAGGTTGAGGGTGTGGACGATCGCGCCCATGGCGGGGATCGCGAAGTACGCCTCGACGTGCTCGGCGTTGTTCCACATGAGGGTGGCGACCCGCTCGTCGCCGGTGACGCCGAGTTCGTCGCGCAGGGCGTTGGCCAGCTGGGCGGCGCGGGCGCCCGTCTCCGCGAAGGTGCGGCGCTGCGGCTCGCCGTCTCCGGTCCACGTGGTGATGGTGGACTTCCCGTGGATGCGCATCCCGTGGTTCAGGATGCGGGTCACGGTCAGCGGTACGTCCTGCATGGTGCTGAGCACGGGCGTCCTCCCGAGGGCGCTACGCGGCAGTAAGGATGTGCCGATTCTGCGCACGTACCGCGTGGCATGTCACTACCCGAGAGTACGAATTTGCCAGCGATCACTGGCATAACCGAGGGTAACTCCGGGCCGGGGCGGGGGAGCGGGCCCGCCGGTGTCGCCCGTCAGCGGACGGGCGAGAGCTCCGGGTCCTCACGGAGCTTGCCCAGGGCACGCGACACGGCGCTCTTGACCGTGCCGACCGAGACCCCGAGCACCTCGGCGGTCTGCGCCTCGCTGAGGTCCTCGTAGTACCGCAGGACGACCATCGCGCGCTGCCGGTCGGGGAGCTTCATCACCGCGCGCCACATCGCGTCGTGCAGCACCTGGCGCTCGGCCGGGTCCGGCTCCGGCAGCCCGGCGGGCTCCGGCAGCTCCTCGCAGGCGAACTCGTCGACCTTGCGCTTGCGCCACTGGGACGTACGGGTGTTGAGCAGCGCGCGGCGGACGTAACCGTCCAGGGCACGGTGGTCCTCGATGCGCTCCCAGGCGACGAAGGTCTTGGCCAGCGCCGTCTGGAGCAGGTCCTCCGCGTCCGACGGGTTGGCCGTCAGCGAGCGCGCGGTGCGCAGGAGGACGGGGCCGCGGGCGCGCACGTACGAGGAGAACGAGGAGTACGCCGTGTACGCCGTGGACGCCGCGTGCGCCGCGTACGGCGCGTGGGTCACCTGCGTGGCGTACTGCGAGGCGCCCGCGCAGACGGGGCCGGAGGGTGGCGGAGTCATGGCTCCACGCTATGAGCGGGTGACCCTCCGGGGTATCGGCCCCAGGTCCCGACCCGCACTCCGCCTCAGGTTGTAGGGGTGGGGCCTGCCGGACCTCCTTCAGGTGGAGCCCGGGTGTGCCCGGCTCAGGGTCGGATGCGGGCGACGGGCGCGTCGACGGCGTTGCGGTCGATCACCAGGCGCCGGCCGCCGTAGGTCTCGGCGACGTTCCCCGCGTACTGGTGGATCCGGGCGTGCGGCTGCCAGGCCAGCGGGTGCAGCACCGACTCCGTGTCGAGCGCGGGCCCACCGCGCCAGCGCGCGAACCACATCACCGACGGCAGGTCCTTCGTGCCCGCCCGCCGCTCCCGCTCCATGTGCCGCACGCCCGTCTCGGCGCTGCTGTAGAAGCCGGGCACGTAGCCGAGGCGCCGGACCTCCCTGCTCCACGCCCGCACGAAGTTCAGGGTGGTCGCGGCACAGGCGGCGTCGCCGCTCCGGTACGCCTCCATGTCGAGGTACAGCGGGCTGGCCGCGTCGATCCCGAGGGCCCGGGCGGCCCGCACCGCGTCCGCGGCCTCGCCGGTGCCCTGCCGCCAGGGGGTGCGGCCGATGGCGTACCGCCGCTTGGCCTCGGCGATCACGCACGGGGCCTGCGAGCCGACGTAGAGCGGCAGCAGCCGCCAGCCGAGGGCGTGCACGGAGTCGACCCAGCCCGGCGTCAGGTTCCGCTGGGCGGGACACCCGCGCCCACGCCCGCCGACGTACACCCCGACCGCCCCGTAGGGAGAGTCCCGCCAGGCCCGCATGACGGCGAGCGAGGGGGCCTCGCAGGTGTCGAAGGCACGGCCGGAGAAGTGACGGGGGGCGGCGGAGCCGGCCGCGGGGGCGGAGACTGCCGCAGGGGCGGAGACGGCCTCGGGGGCGTGAGGGGCGTGAGGGGCGTGGGGAGCTGCCGCGGGGGCGCCGGGGGCGGGATGGGCGGCCCTGACCGCGAGGGGTCCGTGCGCCGGGGTGCCGTACGCGGGGGGTCTGTGCGCCCGGTTGCCGTACGCGGGGGTCCCGTGCGCCCGGGTGCCGTGCGTGTCGTGCGGGCGGGTGCCGTGCGTGTCGTGCGGGCGGGTGCCGTGGGCCGCCGTCCCGTGCCCCGGGGTCCCGCGCCCGGGCGTCCCGTGGGCGGTGGCCCCCGCCGGGCCGGCGAGGAGGGCGGAGGCGGCCAGCAGGGCGACGGCGGCCGGTGCGGTGCGGATGCGGCGGCGGGCGGGCGGGGCGATCGGCTTCGGTGCGTCCATGGCGTCCATGGCGCGAGTGAAGAGCGCCGCGCCCCGCGCGGCCACCGCTGGGGCCGTCGCCTCAGCCGTCCGTGCCCAGGATCAACCCGGACGTGGGAACCCCGGTGCCCGCGGTCACCAGGGTCCTGGCCGCCCCGGGGACCTGGTTGACGGAGGTGCCCCGCATCTGCCGGACCGCCTCCGCGATCCCGTTCATGCCGTGCAGATACGCCTCCCCCAGTTGGCCCCCGTGGGTGTTCAGCGGCAGCGCGTCCGCCGCCACGAAGCCGGCGGCCTCGCCCGGGCCGCAGAAGCCGAACTCCTCCAGCTGCATCAGCACGAACGGCGTGAAGTGGTCGTAGAGGATGCCCACGTCGATGTCGTCGGGCCCGAGACCCGAGCTCCGCCACAGCTGACGGGCCACCACTCCCATCTCCGGAAGCCCCGTCAGGTCGTCCCGGTAGAAGCTCGTCATCGCCTCCTGGTTGCGCCCGGCGCCCTGGGCCGCGGCCACGATCACCGCGGGCGGCCGGCGCAGGTCGCGGGCGCGCTCGACGGAGGTGACGACGAGGGCCTGGCCGCCGTCGGTCTCCTGGCAGCAGTCGAGGAGGCGGAGCGGCTCGGCGATCCAGCGGGAGGCGGCGTGGTCCTCCAGGGTGATCGGCTTGCCGTGGAAGTACGCGGCGGGGTTGCGGGCCGCGTGCCGCCGGTCGGTGACGGCGACGTGGCCGAAGGCCTCCGGCGTCAGCCCGTACGCGTGGAGGTAGCGCTGGGCGGTCATGGCGACCCAGGAGGCGGGGGTGAGCAGCCCGAACGGCAGCTGCCAGCCGAGCGCGGCGCCCTCCGCGGACGGCTCGCGCTGCTGCACCCCGGAGCCGAAGCGGCGCCCCGAGCGCTCGTTGAAGGCCCGGTAGCAGACGACGACGTCGGCGACGCCCGCGGCGACGGCCAGGGCGGCCTGCTGGACGGTGCCGCAGGCGGCGCCGCCGCCGTAGTGCACGCGCGAGAAGAAGGACAGCTCGCCGATGCCGGCCGCCTGGGCGACGGTGATCTCGGGGCTGGTGTCCATGGTGAAGGTGACCAGACCGTCGACGTCGGCGGGGGTGAGCCCGGCGTCGTCGAGCGCCGCGTGCACGGCCTCCACGGCGAGGGTGAGCTCGCTGCGGCCCGAGTCCTTGGAGAACTCGGTGGCCCCGATCCCGGCGATGGCGGCCCGGCCGCCGAGCGTGTCCCGGCTGCGGACGCTCATCGCTCCCCCGCCCCCGACGCCGACGCCGTGATCGTCGCCGTCCCGGTTCCGGTCCCGGTCCCCGCCTCCGCCTCCGCCTCCGTGCCGGTCCCTGCCCCGGCCTCAGCCCCGGTCCCCGGCAGCTCCACGGTGACCGTGCCGGTGACGTGGTGGCCCAGACCGTTGGCGCCCACCACCCGGACCCGGACGAGGGGGCCTTCGACCTCCGTGACCGTGCCGGTCAGCGTCATCGTGTCTCCCGGGTAGTTGGGCGCGCCGAGCCGGATGGCGACCTTGCGGAGCACGGCCCCGGGGCCGAAGCGGTCGGTGATGTACCGCCCCACCAGGCCGTTGGTGGTGAGGATGTTCATGAAGATGTCCGGGGAGCCCTTCTGTCTGGCGAGCTCGGCGTCGTGGTGCACGTCCTGGTAGTCGCGGGAGGCCACGGCCCCGGCGACGATCAGGGTGCGGGTGATCGGGACGACGAGCGGCGCCAGCTCGTCCCCGGCCTGCACGGCGGTCATGAGGCCGCTCCCTTCGCGAGCAGATCGCCCAGTTCGGCGAGGAGTTCGGTGCCGCAGCCCAGATACGCGTCCAGCTGCCGCCCCCACAGGAAGTGCCGGTGCACGGGGTGGTCGAGGTCGGCGCCGAGTCCGCCGTGCAGATGCTGGCCCGCGTGCACCACCCGCTTGCCCGCCTCGGAGGCCCACCAGGCCGCCGTCAGGGCGTGCTCGGCGGCGGGCAGGTCCCGGTCGAGGCGCCAGGCCGCCTCGTAGGCGGTGACCCGGATGGACTCGGTGTCCATGTGGGCGTCGGCGGCGCGCAGCTGCACCGCCTGGTGGGAGGAGAGCGGCCGCCCGAACTGCTCCCGCTGCGAGGTGTACGCGACGGCCCGGGCCAGCGACCCGGCGCAGACACCGGCCTGGAGCCCGGCGAAGGCGATCCTGGCGGCGGCGAGGACGTCGTCGTACGGGCGGCTGCCCGCCGCCGTCCCGAGCCGCTCGCCCGGCGTCCCGTCGAGGGCGAGCCGGCCGGCCGACCAGGGCGCGGTGAGCTCGACGGCCTCGACCGGCCCGGCGTCCGCCGTGCGCACCAGCCACAGCGCCCGCTCCTCGTCCGGGACGAGGACATGGGTGGCGTCCCGCAGCCAGGGCACCCGCTCGACGGTGCCGGTGAGCCGGCCGTCGGCGTCCGCCCGTACCGCCCCGGCCCCCGGCAGGGCGGGGAAGGCGCCGGTCGCCACCGCCGTGCCGTCCCGGAAGCCGGGCAGCAGCCGGGCGCGCTGCTCCTCGGTGCCGTGCCGGGCGACGGCGAGCAGCCCGTACACACAGCTCGCGGTGAAGGGGACCTGCGCGGTCGTGCGGCCCTGCTCCTCGGCGAGCAGGACGAGTCCGAGGAGTCCGGTCTCCTCGACGGCGCCGGGCAGTCCGGCGGCGCACAGGGCCTTCCACAGCTCGGCGTCGACTCCGGTGCCGGTGGCCGTGAGCCGTTCGTGGGTGGCGAGGTCGCCGTAGATCCGCGCGGCGAGGTCCCGGGCGGCCTGCTGCTCCTCGGTGGGCGTGAAGTCCATGTCAGTCCTCGTCTCCGGCCCGGAAGACGGGCAGTTCGAGCTCGTCGTCCACCCTCAGGAACTCCAGCCGGACCGGCATCCCGATCCGCACCTTGTCGTACGGCACCCCGATGACGTTGCTGACCATCCGCACGCCCTCGGCCAGTTCGATCAGACCGACCGCGTAGGGAGGGTCGAAGGCGGGGAAGGGCGGGTGGTGCATCACCACGTACGAGTAGACGGTGCCCTCGCCGCTCGCCTCGACGGTGTCCCAGCGCGGCGAGCCGCAGGCGTTGCAGCCGGGCAGCCAGGGGAAGCGGAGCGTCGCGCAGCCGGCGCACCGCTGGACGAGCAGCCGGTGCCCGGCGACGCCCTCCCAGAAGCCGGCGTTGTCGCGGTTGACGACGGGGCGGGGACGGCGGGGCCTGGGCGCCGCCTTCGCCTCGCGCGCGGCGGGCGCGGCTTCCGCCTCGCGCGCGGCGGGCGCGTACTTGAGGATGCGGAAGCGGTGGGTGCCGGCGAGCTCGCCGGCGGCGCGCACGTCCATGCGGGTCGTGACGAAGTGGCCGGTGCCCAGCTTGGTGGTCTTGCGCGGCGAGACGGACTCGATGACGGCGTCGAAGGTGATCGCGTCACCGGGCCGCAGGGGCCGCAGGTACTCCTGCTCGCAGTCGGTGGCGACGACCGAGGTGTACCCGGACCGGTCGAGGAGGGCCGACAGCTCGTCGTACGCCCCGGAACGGTCGGTGTGGCCGGAGAGCCCGCCCATGGTCCAGGCCTGGAGCATGGTGGGCGGCGCGACGGCGTCGGGACCGCGGTAGGCAGGGCTGGTGTCGCCCATCGCCTCGCACCAGTGCCGGATCATGGGCTCGTTGACGGGGTCCTTGCCGGTGCCTCCGACCGCCGCCGGGCGCCCTTCGTACGCCTTGAGCCGCTCGTAGAGCGCGTCGTGCGGGTCCTCGCCCTGCGGGTCGCTCATCGCCGTCCCCTCCCCTTCATGCCGAGCCGCATCGTGGCGACGATCTCGCGCTGCACCTCGCTCACCCCTCCGCCGAAGGTGTTGATCTGGGCGGCCCGGTTCATCCGCTCCAGCTCGCCGCCGTCGAACGCGCCCGGCGATCCCGCCCTGACCAGCCCGGCGCCGCCCGTGATCTCCTGGCACATGCGGTACACCTCGACCGCCGACTCGGTGCCCGCGAACTTCACGCCGCTCGCGTCCCCCGGGGCCAGCGCCCCGGCCCCCACCTCGCCCACCAGGCGCCAGTTCAACAGGCGGGTCGCGGCCAGCCGGGCGTGGGCCTCGGCGGCCCTGATCCGGACCCACGGCTCGTCGATCCGGCGCGCTCCCGTCACCGGGTCGGGGGTACGGGCGTGGTCGAGCGCCGCCGCGAAGAAGTCCTCGGCCTGCATGCCGATCGCGGCGAGTGCGACCCGCTCGTGGTTGAGCTGGTTGGTGATGAGACCCCAGCCGCCGTTCTCGGGCCCGACGAGGTTGCCGGCCGGGACACGGATGGAGTCGTAGTAGGTGGCCGTGGTGGTCAGCCCCCCGACGGTCTCGATCGGCGTCCAGGAGAAGCCGGGCGCGTCCGTGGGAACGAGGACGATCGAGATGCCCCGGTGCCGGGGCGTTTCCGGGTCGGGGTCGGTGCGGCAGGCGAGCCAGATCCAGTCGGCGTTCTGGGCGTTCGAGGTGAAGACCTTCTGCCCGTCGATCAGCCAGGTGTCCCCGTCGCGTACGGCCCGGGTGCGCAGGGAGGCCAGGTCGGTGCCGGCCTCGGGCTCGCTGTAGCCGATCGCGAAGACGGTCTCGCCGCGCAGGATGCGCGGCAGGAAGTACGCCTTCTGCTCTTCGGTGCCGTACTTCATCAGGGTCGGGCCGACGGTGTTGAGCGTGACCATCGAGACCGGGGCGCCGGCCCGGTAGGCCTCGTCGAAGAAGACGAACTGCTCGTCGGGGCCGCGACCCTGGCCGCCGTACTCCTCGGGCCAGCCGAGCCCCAGCATGCCGTCGCCGCCGATACGGCGCAGCAGCCGGCGCTGTGCGGCGGTGTCGGCGGCGGGCGGGGGGCCCTCGGGCATCACGTCGCGGAAGTACGCGCGGAGTTCGGCACGCAGCCGCAGCTGCCGTTCGGTCGGGGCGAGGTGCACGGCGACGGCCTCTCGTCGGACAGGACTTCCACCTGAGGTTTCTGACTGTCCGTCAGATTTGGCACGGCTGTCAAGGTCACGGCGGCCACGGGCTGCCCCACCGCCGTTCGGCGCCGCACCGCAACGCGAGACGGCCCGCGCTCGGGTGCCGAAGCACCGTCGCGCAGGCCGTCGTTCACCCCGCGGACTGCCCCCCCGTCGGGCCGGTCACCACCACGGATAGAAGTTGACCACCGCATTGGTGTTGGACTGGTCGATGTGGGTGAAGGCGGAGCCGTTCACACTCGCGGTGTTGTTCTGGTTGGAGGCACCCGAACCGGTCGCCACCTGCTGCGTCGTGGTGGAGTTGCCCAGGTTGTTGCCACCCACACCGCTGCCGATGATCGTGGCGACGCTCGTGTTCGATCCGTTGTCCGCGAATCCTCCGTTGTCGGCCTGGGCCACCCCGGTGAAGAGCGCGGCGGCGAGGGGCAGGGCGGCGACAACGGCGATGACGCGGGCGTTACGGATGCTTGCCATGTCTGTTCCTCCGGGAACTGAAGCTCTGGATGGTGCAGCACGTGCGTGTGCTGACTGCTCCTGTTTCCAAGGCGGTTGGCCGACCGCCTCGGTCGTTTCGTGCTCGACGTCGCGAGACCAGAGTTGCCCACCGAATCCCCGGCGAACCACCCCCTAGCGCCCGATTCCCCCTCAAGCGTGAGGACAAGTCGATAAACCCACCCGACCACGGCAAAGCCGCAGCTCACCCCCACGGAGCCACCGACGGGACGAGGGAGCCCGGCCCTCCCAAGGGGTGAAGCGTTTCGGCAGCTTTTCGGCCAATCCACCGGTCTGCCCGAAACGCCGACGGCCCCCGACCGGTCACTGCCGGTCGGGGGCCGTTCGTCGAAGCCGCGGTGGGTGTGGGATTTGAACCCACGGTGACTCGCGCCACGACGGTTTTCAAGACCGTTCCCTTAGGCCGCTCGGGCAACCCACCCTCGCCCCGCCCGCGAGGGCGAAGCGAGCTACAGCCTACCGGGACGGGAAAGGGTCAGCTGTCGCCCGTGCGCTCGCCGAGGGTGACCGTGGCGGTGGCGGTCTTTCCGTTGCGCTCGTAGGTGATCTTGACCGTGTCGCCGGGCTTGTGGGTCCAGATCTCGCTGATGAGGGTCGGGCCGCTGTCGATCTTGTGGTCGTCGAAGGCGACGATCACGTCGCCCGGCTTCAGGCCCGCCTTGGCCGCGGGGCCGTTCGGGGTGACCGAGGGGGTGCCGCCGGTGCCCTGTTCGGCGATGGCCGCGCCCTCGCCCTGGTCCTGCATGTTCACCGTCGCGCCGATCACCGGGTAGACCGGCTTGCCGGTCTTGATCAGCTGCTCGGCCACGTTCTTGGCCTGGTTGACCGGGATCGCGAAGCCGAGGCCGATCGAACCCGCCTGCGACTGGCCGTAGCCGCTCCCGGTGGACTGGATCGCGGAGTTGATGCCGATCACGGCGCCGCTCGCGTCGAGCAGCGGGCCGCCCGAGTTGCCCGGGTTGATCGAGGCGTCGGTCTGCAGGGCGCTCATGTACGAGTTCTTGCCGCTGCCGCCGTCGCCCGAGGCGACCGGACGGTTCTTGGCGCTGATGATGCCCGTGGTGACCGTGTTGGACAGGCCGAAGGGCGCGCCGATCGCGATGGTCGAGTCGCCGACCGCCACCTTGTCGGAGTCGCCCAGCGCCAGCGGCGTCAGGTTCGACGGGGCGTTCTTCAGCTTGATCACGGCCACGTCGTAGCCCTCGGCGCGGCCGACGACCTCCGCGTCGTACGACTTGCCGTTGGAGAAGGTCACGGAGAGCGTGCCGCCGTCCGCAGCCGAGGCCACCACGTGGTTGTTGGTGACGATGTGGCCTTCCTTGTCGTAGACGAAGCCGGTGCCCGTGCCGCCCTCGCCGTCGGTGCCGCCGGACTTCGCCTGGATCGTCACGACGCTCGGCAGCGCCTTCGCGGCCACGGCGGCGACCGTGCCGGGGTCGCGCTTGAAGGAGGCGGGGGAGTCGCCCGAGGAGATCGTGGTCGAGCTGGTCGGGTCGTCGTCGCGCTGCGACGCCGCCCAGTAGCCGACGCCGCCGCCGACGCCGCCGGCGACCAGGGCCGCGACGAGGACGGCCGCCACCAGACCGCCGGTGCGCTTGCGCGGGGCCTCCGGGGCGGGCGGGACGGGTGCGCCCCAGGCCGGGGTCACGGGCGGCGGGGGCGGCCAGCCACCGGCCGCCGCGGGGGCGGGGACGGGGGTCTGGGCGTGGGCCGGGGCGGCCGGGGCGTGGGCCGGAGTGGGCTCGGGGGAGGGGGCCGCGGGAGCGTGGGCCTGGGACGGAGCCGGGGCCTGGGTCGGAGCCGGGGCCTGGGTCGGAGCCGGGGCCTCGGCCGGGGTCGGCTCCTGGGCCGTGGCGGGCGTTTCCGTCGGGGCGGCCGGCGTCGGAGGGGTCGCGGGCGGGGCGGGAGGGGCGGGAGGGACGGACGGGGCACTCTGGTCCGCCGGAACCGCCGTGCCCTCGTTCTCGGTGCTCACAGCTCTCTCCTCGTTCACTGCACGGATGTGGTGGTGCTGCAATCAGCTTTTCCCACCGGGCGTCAGGCCACTGTAAGCCGGAGCTGTGTGTCCGCACCCCACTCTTTATATAGGTGCATATCAGACACACCCTTACCATGACGCGGTGACCCACGCACCGCAGCAACCGAACCGCCTCCCCATCCAGGTGGTCGCCCACCGCGGGGCCTCCGAGGACGCCCCGGAACACACGCTGGCCGCCTATGTGAAGGCCATCGAGGACGGGGCCGACGCCCTGGAGTGCGACGTACGGCTGACCGCCGACGGCCACCTCGTCTGCGTCCACGACCGGCGGGTCAACCGCACCTCCAACGGCCGCGGCGCCGTCTCCGCCCTGGAGCTCGCCGACCTGGCCGCCCTCGACTTCGGCACCTGGAAGGGACGCGAGGAGGCCGGCGAGAGCCCCGACTGGGGCGACCCCGGCGCCACCTCCGTGCTCACCCTGGAGCGCCTCCTGGAGCTGGTCTCCGACGCCGGGCGGCGGGTCGAGCTCGCCATCGAGACCAAGCACCCCACCCGCTGGGCGGGGCAGGTCGAGGACAAGCTGCTCAAGCTCCTCGACCGCTTCGGTCTCGCCGAGCCCGCCGCGCCCGAGGAGTCCCCCGTGCGCGTCATGAGCTTCTCGGCCCGCTCCCTGCACCGCATCGCGGCCGCCGCACCGACCCTGCCCACCGTCTCCCTCGCGCAGTTCGTCACCCCGCGCCTGCGCGACGGGCGGCTGCCCGCGGGCGCGCGGATCGCCGGGCCCTCGATCCGGATCGTCCGCCACCACCCCGCCGTGATCCTGCGCCTGCAGAAGGCCGGGCACCAGGTGCACGTGTGGACCGTGGACGAGCCCGAGGACGTGGAGCTGTGCGAGCGGCTCGGCGTGGACGCGATCATCACCAACAGCCCGAAGCGGGTGCTGTCCCAGTTGGGTCGCCTTTAACCCCCTGTGTCCCACCCGCCTCAGGGGTCGGGGGTGTACACCGGCGCGTTCGGGACGTACGCGATCGTCACGAGTGCGTCACCGGACCTGGTCTGGCCGGTTTCCGGTCCAGGCCATTGGGGCATCCACACCGTGGCGTGGGGCAAAGGAGGTCTCGGGGGTGGCGTTGGTGGTGGCACAGGAGGTGCCCACGTCGTCGAGCATGGCCGTACCCCATGGCCCTGCGGGCGTGGGTGAGGCGCGACACCGGATGCGGGAGCAGTTGCACCGCAGCGGGATGTCCGAAACGGTCGTCGACGACGCGGTACTGATCCTTTCCGAACTGCTGAGCAACGCGTATCGGCACGGCAGGCCGCTGGGCCGGGCGGACGTGGGCGACGGCGACGTGCGGGCGGCCTGGAGCATCGACGGATCCGGCGGCCTGACGGTCGAGGTGACGGACGGCGGTGGTCCGACCCGCCCCGTTCCCGCCACGCCCTCGGTCACCGCGCGCGGCGGCCGTGGGCTGAACATCATCAGCGCGCTCGCCCAGGACTGGGGCGTACGGGACAGTGCGACCGGTGAGGTCACGGTCTGGGCGGTCGTCACCCAGGGCCATCGCCGCGAGGACTTCGCGGCGCGGGTCGGCGGCGGCTCGGGGCTCGACTTCCTCGACGCCTACGACGAGTTGGAGTGAGGCCGGGCCGCTCGCGGCCTGACCTCCAGCGGCTCGCGAGGCCCCTCGGCCCCGGGAGCACCGCACCGGGCCCGTCTTGGGGAGGAGCCCTCCGGACGACGTCTCGGACCTGTCGGTCCGGGTCGGCGCGACCGTCCGGATGCCGCCCCGTACCGGCCGCGGTCCGGCTCCGCACCCGGCCCGGACGGCTTCCGGTGGCAGCGGGATCCCGGCATGCGGGATCCCGTACGGCTAGGCTCGCGCCCGACACAGCACCGCGCGATCGGGAGAAAGCCACACCATGGCCAAGAAGCGCCCCCAGACGAAGCCCGGCAAGGCCGGCCAGGCACAGGTCACGAGCGGGGAGATCCCGGTCGTCGGTGCGCGCGAGCCGTGCCCCTGTGGCTCGGGCCGCCGCTACAAGGCGTGTCACGGACGGGCCGCGGCGCACGCCGTGACCGAGCTCGTCCAGCGTCCCTTCGAGGGCCTGCCGGGCGAGTGCGACTGGGTCGCGCTGCGCGAGCTGGTGCCCGCCGCCACCGTGCCGCTCACCCTCAAGGGCGGACTGCCCGAGGGCGTCCCGTCGGTGACCCTGGCGACCGTGCTGCCGATGGCCTGGCCGGCGCTGCGCCGCGACGACGGCTCCGTGCTGCTCGCGCTGCAGAACGACTCGTCCTCCGGCGACCTCGCCCGCGACCTCGCCGACACCCTGCAGCGCGCCCTGGAGGCCGAGCCCGGCACGCCGGTCGAGCCCCGCCGCGTGACGCCCGAGGGTCCGCGCCTCCAGGACCTGCTCGACCCCGAGGGCGATTTCGCGCCGGTCGTGCACTCCGGATTCGAATTCTGGATCCCCGAGTCCTCGGACAATTCGAGCCCGGAGGTCGCGGCCTCCCTGGAGCGCGCCAACGCCGCCGCGATCCCCACGGTCAAGCTGACCGGCGTGGACGCGGCCTACTGGTGCGAGACCCCGGACAAGAACCACCTGCGCTGGGTCATGCCGCACCCCGAGGAGAAGCTGCTCGACGCGCTGGCCCGGCTCCAGGCCGCCGGCAGCACCTCGCTCGGCCCGGACACCCGCCTCGTCGGCTCCTTCCGCGCGCACGGTCTGATGGTGCCGGTGTGGGACCTGCCGACCGCCATGACGGCCGAGGAGTGCGAGAAGCCGGCCGCCGAGTTCGCCGAGCGGCTCGCCGAGGCGCTCGCCTCGGACGCCCCGCTCACCATCGAGGAGCGGCGGGCGCGCGGCGGTCTCACCAACCGTCAGGTCACGCTCAGCTGATACCCCAGGCGGTATCCGTGACGGCCAGACCGACCAGTCGGTGACTTCCGCCACAGGACCTCGTTCGGCGGCCTAAATCCCTGTCCGAATAACCGAGATCGAATTTGCGAACGGCAGATCTCTTGTTACCGTTCTAGAAGCCCGGTCGCTGGTGCATCCCCCGTCGCCAGCGATCGGGCCTTCTCATGCCCGCGGACGGTTCAACTACCGTCCGGTCCGGCCGCGTTGCTCCCCGAGCGCAGCAGCAGCGGAGTGCTGTCACCCTCCCCCGCACCGGCGAATTCCGAGACCGCCGAATAGCCCTCGGGGCCCCCCTTGAGCGGCTCCCTCGGGGTCTCGCACGTACCCGGTTCGTCCTGTGCCGCGACCGCGCAGCGCACCTGCACGGTGCGGCCCTCGGGGGCCATCAGGGTGAGCACGGCGTCGAGTTCCTGCCCGGTGGCGTTGCGGTAGTACGTACGCGCCCGGATGCCGGCGTCCTCGGTCACCACACAGGTCTGCGCCTCGACCCCGTCGGGCGAGGCGAGTTCGGGTCCGCACCGTGTGGCGGAAGGGAGCGCGGCGGGAGCGCCGGGGGCGGCGGCAGCGGCCGGGGCGGGACGCCCGGGTGCCAGCCCGAGCTCCGCGAGGAGCCCCTCCGGCTTCGCGTCGTCGCCACCGGAAGCGGTGGTGGTCCGACCGGCGGCGGCCCGATCCTTCCCGGCCGGAGCGGATGCGCCGCCGGAAGGACCCGCCGTCGCCGCGATCGGCACCAGTACGGCGATCGCCACTGCCGTCCCGAGCCCGATCGCACGGAGCTTCGCCGGACTCATCTGCCCCATGCCGCAGCCACCTGCTCCTTCGGAACGTCCCCTGGGGCGAAGATAGCGGCGGCCGGCGCGCGTGCGGCGTGCCGCGCGCCGTTTCCCCTGGATGCCGGGGTGCGCCACACCCGTTCGGGTGAACGAACGCGCCCCCTGGGGCACCCGTCAGTACGCGAGCTTGCTGCCGCCGCCGGGCAGGCTCGTGCTCGCCTCGACCAGTGCGTCCACGACCGCCTCCACGTCCGGCAGCCACGGCCGCGCCGATCCCGCCAGCGGCGCGCGTTCCCAGCGGACCTGTCCGGTCCCGGTGGTCGAGGGCGGCAGCGGTAGATAGCCGCCCTCTCCATGGAAGCGCAGCGAACTGGGCACGCTGTCCTTCGTGTAGAGCAGTTCCCCGAGCCGTTCGAGGCTGTACGGGGCGACGAGGATCGCCCACCGGGTGGGCGAGGCGACGACCGGGCCGAGCCGCATCCCCAGCGCGTCCAGCGCGGCGAGGGCGCGGGCGCCAGCGACGGCCGGCAGGCTCACCGCGCACGGGGCCCGGCCGCCGGTGGCCAGCAGGACCGGCGCGTCCGGCCGGCCGCTCCACCACCAGCGGATCATGCGCGCGTCGGTGGTGGCCGCGAGCAGCCCGGGGTCGAAGGGGTGCGCACCGGGAACGACGCACTGGGGGTCGGGGCAGGCGCACGCCACGGCGGCGGGCGCGCCCAGCAGGGCGCGCGCCCCCACTCCCCGCGGCCTCGCGGCCCGCAGTCCCACGCCGGGCAGCACGGGCCAGTCCCATTCGGTGGCGCACAACAGCGCCGCGTCGAGCTGTGCGACGACCTGCGTCTCGCGCTCCGCGCGCTCCTCGCGCCTCTTGCGCCGGAACCGGAGCCTGCGTCGCCTTCCGAGGATCTCGCGCATGAGCGCTCGTTCCTTTCCGTTGAACGCCGAATCCACATCACACCACGTAGGCGTCACACTGCCGTCACGCCACGTGCGGATCTCTTCACCGTGCGTATCACTGTGCATCTCAAGGTGCATCTCAGCGCGTACGAGCTGCATCCAGGCTCGGCAGTCGCCGCTGCCGGCCGGTCCTGGCGGAAGACGTTCCCGCCACTCGGGGTAGAGGGTGCGGCCTGCGGTGATGAGGACGCTCGGGTTCCGCGTCCGTATTCAGGGGCGTCTCCAACTGCCCCTGCCCGTCACCGATTACGTACCCGTCACGCTCGAAATGACGCGCTTTCAAACGACGCCAGTCGACCGCAAATGGTGCACACCGGGGGTAATTTTCAGCCAACTTCCCCTAGTCTTCAACCCTCTCGCCGTATCTCACGGACACCACAAGTCCCATGGTGACAATGCTGGACATCGATCTACATGTGCGTGTAGATGTGGATCGATGGATAGTGGCGCAGAATGACTTGGGGGTTTGCGATGCTATTGCATGAAACGCGCAGGTCGGAAAGCCGCGTGCCATGAGTACGCCACGTGCGCCGAAAGTGGCCGGAATCGATTCCACGGTTCCTCCACCCCCGCACACTGCGGCCGTTCCTCCGCTCGGTGCGCCCGCCGCCATGGCGCCGGTCCCGACCGACGGCCCCCTCCAGGACCGCCTCGCCGGCTGGGTCTCGGACCTCACCCTCCTCCACGAACTCACCGAGTCCCTGATCAGGACCGGCTCCCTCGACGACGCCCTGCACGAGCTGCTGCGCGCCGGAGCCGCCCTCGTGGGCGCCCGCCGCGGCATGGCCGTGCTCGAACCCGCCGACGGCCTCGGCCCGGTCGCCACCGTCGGCCTCGGCCTCGCCCACGCCGACCTCGGCACCATCGAGACCGTGCCGCGCAGCGTCACCTCCTACGGACGCATCCTCGACGGCCTCGACCCGCTGCCCGAGGGCTCGCTGCCCCGCCCCGTCGCCATCCCCGACCTGCGCGACGAGGCGGACCTCGACCCGCGCCACCGCGAGGTCGCCGCCCGCCTCGGCTACGCCGCCAGCTACGCGCTGCCGCTGGCCACCGAGCAGGCCGGCAGACTCGGCGCCGTCGTCTGGCTCTACGACGAGCCGGCCGAGCCCGCCGAACGCCAGCGCCACCTCGTCCAGCTCTACGGCCGGTTCGCCACCGAGCACCTCGCCCGGCTCCTGGAGGTCGAGCGCGCCCGCACCCGGGTCGCCACCATCGCCGAGGAGCTGCTGCCCAGCCGCCTCCCCCGGGTCCCCGGCGTCCAGCTCGCCGCCCGCCACCGCACCGGCCCCCGGGGCGGCGGCGACTGGTACGACGCGCTGCCGCTGCCGGAAGGCGCCCTCGGCCTGGCCGTCGGCTCGGTCACCGGCAGCGGGCCGAGCGCACTGGCCGCGATGGGACGTCTGCGCGCCTCGCTGCGCGCGTACGCCGTGATGGAGGGCGAGGACCCGGTCGCGGTCCTCTCCGACCTGGAGCTGCTGCTCCGGCTGACCGAGCCCGCCCGCTCGGCGACCGCGCTCTTCGCCTTCTGCGAGCCGGCCGCCCGCCGGATCGTGCTGGCCGGGGCCGGCCACACCCCGCCGCTGGTCATCGGCGAGCAGCGCACCGAGTACGTCGAGACCTCGCTCTCCGCCCCGCTGGGCATGCTGGCCTGCTGGGAGGCGCCGAGCGTGGAGCTCTCGCCGCAGCCCGGAGAAACGGTGCTGCTGTACACGGACGGGCTGCTCCGCCGCACCGGCGACCCCATGGACCGCGCCTTCGCCCGGCTGCACGCCGCCGCCGCGGGCGTACCGAAGGCGGACCGCTCGGACCCGGGCGCCGTCGCCGACCACGTCCTGCGCACCGTGCTGCCCGAGGGTCTCGACGGTCCGGCCGCCGACGGCGAGGACGTGGTGGTGCTCGCCGCCCGTTTCGAGTGAGATGCGCACCGGCGTCCGCGGGGCGCTCCACGTGAGAACCGCCACCGTCGTGACCCACCGGTAATGGGTCTTCCGCCTCTGGGCCCCCTTCCGCACGACCGTACGATGGGGAGGGTTCAGTGTCGTACCAGAGGAGGCAGACCCGTGGCGGATGAGCTCACGCCGGGCAACCCGGAGACCCCGGAGGAGTCCGAAGAGCAGGCGATCAAGCAGCGGAAGAACGGCCTGTACCCGGGCGTCTCCGACGAGCTCGCCGAGAACATGCGGTCCGGCTGGGCCGACACGGAGCTGCACGACCTGGCCCCGATCCCCCAGGCCGCCCACACGGCCGCCCGCCGTGCCGCGCTGTCCGCCCGCTTCCCCGGCGAGCGCCTGGTGATCCCGGCCGGCAACCTGAAGACCCGGTCCAACGACACCGAGTACAGCTTCCGCGCCTCCACCGAGTACGCGTACCTCACCGGCGACCAGACCCACGACGGCGTCCTGGTCCTCGAGCCGGTCGAGGACGGCCACCAGGCCACGATCTACCTGCTGCCCCGCTCCGACCGCGAGAACGGCGAGTTCTGGCTGGACGGCATGGGCGAGCTGTGGGTCGGCCGCCGCCACTCCCTCACCGAGGCGGAGCGGCTGCTCGGCATCCCGGCGAAGGACGTCCGGCAGCTGGCCGACGCGCTCAAGGAGGCCACCGGCCCGGTCCGCAACGTGCGCGGCCACGACGCCGGCATCGAGGCCGCCCTGGTCGACAAGGTCACCGCCGAGCGCGACGAGGAGCTGCGCGTCTACCTCTCCGAGGCCCGCCTCGTGAAGGACGCGTTCGAGGTCGCCGAGCTCCAGAAGGCCTGCGACTCCACCGCCCGCGGCTTCGAGGACGTCGTCAAGGTCCTCGACAAGGCCGAGGCGACCAGCGAGCGCTACATCGAGGGCACCTTCTTCCTGCGCGCCCGGGTCGAGGGCAACGACGTCGGCTACGGCTCCATCTGCGCCGCCGGCCCGCACGCCTGCACCCTGCACTGGGTCCGCAACGACGGCCCGGTCCGCTCCGGCGACCTGCTGCTGCTCGACGCCGGCGTGGAGACCACCGAGCTCTACACCGCCGACGTCACCCGCACCCTGCCGATCAACGGCCGGTACACCGAGATCCAGCGCAAGATCTACGACGCGGTCTACGAGGCGCAGGAGGCGGGCATCGCCGCGGTGAAGCCGGGCGCCGCCTACCGCGACTTCCACGACGCCTCCCAGCGCGTGCTGGCCGAGAAGCTGGTCGAGTGGGGTCTCGTCGAGGGCCCGGCCGAGCGCGTCCTGGAGCTGGGCCTCCAGCGCCGCTGGACCCTGCACGGCACCGGCCACATGCTCGGCATGGACGTCCACGACTGCGCCGCCGCGCGCACCGAGACGTACGTCGACTGCACCCTGGAGCCGGGCATGTGCCTGACCGTGGAGCCGGGGCTCTACTTCCAGGCCGACGACCTGACCGTGCCGGAGGAGTACCGGGGCATCGGCGTCCGGATCGAGGACGACATCCTCGTCACCGAGGACGGCAACCGGAACCTCTCGGCCGCGCTGCCGCGCCGGTCCGACGAGGTCGAGGCGTGGATGGCCGGCCTGAAGGGCTGATCCGTACCCGCCCGAGGCACCCGCGAAGGGCCCCGCCGACTCCGTGTCGGCGGGGCCCTTCGTGTACGCCCGGGTCCACGGCCACGCCTACGGCCGCGGCCACGTCTACGTCAGCGCGAGCGGGGCGTCCGGGCGCCATTTGACGATCTTGTCGAAGCTGACCAGCGCGCCGCCCCGACCCGTGCGCCCGAAGTGCACGTGGTCGGCGAGCTCCTCGATCAGCCGCAGGCCGCGCCCGTTCTCGGCGTCGGCCGCCGCCCTCGGGCGCTCGGGGAGCGGGGTGAAGCCGGGCCCGGAGTCGGCCACCTCGATGCGGCAGGTCTCGCCGTCGAGATAGGCGGTGACCCGGTACGCCTCCGAGGCCTCGCCCGGGCCGGGGGTGCCCCCGTGCTCGACGGCGTTGGCACAGGCCTCGGTCAGGGCCACGGACAGCTCGTACGACACGTCCGGGTCGACGCCCGCGGTCTCCATCGTGCCGAGCAGCAGCCGCCGGGCGAGCGGCACGCTCGCAGCCTCGCGCCGCAGATGCAGGGACCACCAGATGCTCATGCTCCAGCCTCCTGGCTGCGGCTCGACATGCTGCGGCACGACATACCGATACGTATTGCCGTACGGCGTGGTCCATAAGCCCCGAGCCGCCCGGAGAGCGCCCGTTCGGCGGATGCACGCGCACCGCACCCCGGTGTATGTCGCCGCGAAGACCCCCAAGGGCGACCTTCCGGACCTGCCGTATGGAGGGGGTGGGGCTGGTGCGATGATGGGGCCGCCATGTCTGCCCCGCTCGCGCCACGCATGCTGAGGGCCGCGGTGTTCACCGCGGTCTGTGTCGTGCTGTCCGCGACCGGCCACGCGCTGGCCGCGTGCGCGGGGATCGCGCTGTGGTCGATGGCCGCCGGCTTCCTCGGCGTCTTCGGGATCACGGTGCTCTTCACCGGTCGCGAGCGCTCGCTGCCCGCCATCGTCGGCGCGCTGGCCGCCGGCCAGCTCGGTCTGCACGCCCTGTTCGGGCTCGGCCAGCGCCGGCTCACCCTGGGCTCCGAGGCCGACCAGGCCCTCGTCCGGATGGCCGCCAAGCTCGTCTGCGGCCAGGGCGGCGCCGCCCTGAGCCCGGCCGACGCGGCCCGGATCGTCACCGACGCGGGGCTCGCCCCCGTCGCCGCCGGGCACGGCCACATGGCGGGCATGACCGGCATGGCCGGCATGACCGGGGGGACGACGACCGCCGTCCAGGCCGCCGCACTGCTGCCGAGCCTGCCCATGCTGCTCGGCCATCTGCTGGCCGCGCTGGCCACCGGCTGGCTGCTGCGCCGCGGCGACCTCGCGATCGGCCGGCTGGTCCGGCTCTCCGCCCAGGGCGCCGCCGAGCTCGCCGAGTGCGCGCTCGTGCGCTCCCTGCGCGCCGCGCTCTTCCTCGTACGCGCCCTGCTCGCCGGACTGCCGGGGGCTCCCGCCACCGGACCGCGCGGGCCCGCGCGTACCGCCTTCGACTCCTCGCCGCCGCCGGTGGCCGAGGCGCTCCAGCACACCGTGATCAGGCGCGGCCCGCCGGCCGCCGACTGCGTCCTCGCAGCCTGACGCGGACCGCTCGCAGGGAGCGGATCCGCGGTCGTCCGCGCGCGCGGACGACCCGACGACGTGTCACGTCGTCCGCATCCGACCTCTTCTCCGAGCTGGAGTGTCTTCTGCCATGAGCGTCTCCCGTACCCACCTCACCCGCGCCGTCCTCGCCGGCGGTGCCGCCCTCTCCTCCGTGCTGCTGCTGTCCGGCACCGCCTCCGCGCACGTCGGCGTGCAGCCGCAGGGCACGGCCGCCAAGGGCGGCTACGCGACCGTGAACGTGAAGGTGCCGAACGAGCGGGACAACGCCTCCACCGTGAAGGTCGAGGTCAACTTCCCCACCGACCACCCGCTGGCCTCCGTGATGCCGCAGCCGGTCCCCGGCTGGAAGGTCGAGGTCACCAAGGCCAAGCTCGCCAAGCCGCTGGAGCTGCACGGCAAGAAGATCAACGAGGCCGTCGCCAAGGTCACCTGGACCGCGGACGGCTCGAAGATCGGCCCCGGCCAGTTCCAGCAGTTCCCGCTCTCGCTCGGCCAGCTGCCCGAGGACACCGACAAGCTCGTCCTCAAGGCCATCCAGACCTACGACAACAACGAGGTCGTGCGCTGGATCGAGGAGCCCAAGGACGGCGCGCCGGAGCCCGAGAACCCCGCCCCCGTGCTGAAGCTGTCCGCGGCGACCGACGACCACCACGGCGGCGGCGCGACCCCGGCCGACGACGACAAGGCCGAGCACGACGAGAAGGCCGCCGACCACGACGACAAGGGCCACGAGGAGGCCGCCGGTTCCACCGACAACGCGGCCCGGGTGCTCGGCGTCGTCGGCATCCTCGTGGGTCTCGCCGGCATCGCCTTCGGTGTCCTCGCCGGACGCCGCCGCTCGGCCTGACGGCCGTTCCCTCTCCCGAAAGAAACACCATGTCCGACAAGAAGACAGCTGACCAGGACGGCGGCCGCCCCGGCCGCCGTGCCCCGCTGATCGCCGCCGCGGTGGCAATCGTCGCGGCCCTCGGGATCACGGCCGCCGTCGGCCTCGGCGGCGACGACACCGCGCCCGGCACCAAGGGCGGCGCGGTCGCCGAGGTCTCCGGCGGCACCGACAACGACAAGGCCGCCACCGTCCTCGACCGGCCGTTCACCAAGCCCGACCTCGTCCTCACCGACACCAAGGGCGAGAAGTACGACCTGCGCGCGGCGACCAAGGGCAAGCCGACGCTCGTGTACTTCGGCTACACCCACTGCCCCGACGTCTGCCCGCTGACGATGAGCAACATCGCCATCGCCCGCAAGCAGCTCCCCAAGGCGGACCAGGACAAGCTCCAGGTCGTCTTCGTCACCACCGACCCCGAGCGGGACACCGCGGCCGAGCTGGGCAAGTGGCTGCCGGCCGCCGGCGACCCGTCCTTCGTCGGCCTCACCGGCGACTTCAAGACGATCCAGGCGGGCGCCCGCTCGATCGGCATCGGCATCGACCCGGCGAAGAAGGAGAAGGACGGCTCCGTCGTCTCCATGCACGGAGCGCAGGTCATCGCGTTCTCGCCGACGACCGACCAGGGCTACGTCCTGTACGGCGAGAACACCAGCGCCGACGACTACGCCAAGGACCTGCCGAAGCTCATCAAGGGGGAGAACCCGTGACCCGCCGCACCACCGCCCTGTCCGCCGCCGTCGCGCTCTGCGCCGCGCTCGCGCTGACGGCCTGCTCGTCCGCCTCGGGGTCCTCGTCCTCCGACGCCCCGGAGCTCGAGGTGAGCGGCGCGTTCATGCCGCAGCCGGTGATGGACATGGCCGGCGGTTTCCTCACCATCACCAACGGCGGCGACGTCGCCGACAAGCTCACCTCCGTCACCAGCGGTCTCTCGGACGACGTCACGATGCACGAGACGAAGAACCAGAAGATGCAGCAGGTGAAGGCCTTCGACATCCCGGCGAACGGCGAGCTCAAGCTCGAACGCGGTGGCAACCACCTCATGTTCATGGAGCTGAAGAAGCAGCCGAAGCAGGGCGAGAAGGTGAGCATCGAGCTCCACTTCGAGAAGTCCGACCCCATCAAGGTCGACCTTCCCGTCGAGGCGCCGAACCACGACCCGAAGCAGCACTGAGCTACTTGAGGGAGTCAGGACGATGACAACCACCGCCCCGCGCCTCGGGCTTCCGGCCTTCGCCCGGCTGCTGCTCGTCGTGGCCGCGCTCTTCGGTGCGCTGCTCGCCACCGCGGGCCCCGCGTCCGCGCACGCGGCCCTGACCGGCAGCGACCCGCAGGACGGGGCGGTGGTCGCCACCGCCCCCAAGGACGTCAACCTCACCTTCTCCGAGCAGGTCGCCATGAGCAGCGACTCGATCAGGGTCCTCGACCCGTCGGGGAAGCGGGTCGACACCGGCGAACTCCGCGACATGTGCTCCGGCTCGATCGTCCGGTACGGGGTCGAGCTGCTGCCCGGACTGCCCGACGGCACCTACACGGTGGCCTGGCAGACCGTCTCCGCCGACAGCCACCCCGTCGCCGGAGCCTTCACCTTCTCCGTCGGCGCCCCCTCCACGACCACCGTGGCCCTGCCCGACCGGACCGCGGGCGGCGGGATCGTCGGCGCGCTGTACGGGATCGCGCGCTACCTCTCGTACGCCGGCTTCGTCGTCCTCGTCGGCGGCGGCGCCTTCGTCCTGGCCTGCTGGCCGCGCGGTGCCCGGGTGCGCCCGGTGCAGCGCCTGGTGGTCCGCGGCTGGCTCACGCTGACCGGCGCCACCCTGGCGATGCTGCTGCTCCGCTCCCCGTACACCGGCTCGGGGAAGCTCGCCGACGTCTTCGACCTGGGCGGGCTGCAGGCCGTCCTGGCGACGAAGACGGGGGCGGCGCTCTCCTCTCGGCTGCTGCTCCTGGGTGCGGCGGCGCTGTTCGTGGCCGTGCTGTTCGGCGCGTACGCCCGGCGGACCGACGAGGACGAGCACAAGGACCTGACCTTCGGCCTCGCCCTCGGCGGCACCGTCGTCGCGGCCGGCATCGCGGGCACCTGGGCGCTCGCCGAGCACGCCTCGACCGGACTGCAGCCGGGCGTCGCCATGCCCGTCGACATCCTGCACCTGCTCGCGGTCGCCGTCTGGCTCGGCGGCCTGACCACCCTGCTCGTCGCGTTGTACCGGGAGCCCTCGGTGGAGCGGGCGGCGGTCGAGCGCTACTCGAAGCTGGCCTTCGGCGCCGTCGTCGTGGTCGCCGCCACCGGGGTCTACCAGTCCTGGCGGCAGGTCGGCACCTGGTCGGCGCTGACGGACACGCGCTACGGGCAGCTGCTGCTGGTGAAGATCGGCCTGGTGGCCGTGCTCGTGGGCATCGCCTGGGTGTCACGGCGGTGGGTGCGGCGACTGGCGGACGGGGCTCGGGTGTCCGGGGACGCGGAGTCCTCGGAGGCGGCCGTTCCGGAGACCTCCGGGGGCGCCGACGGCTCTGACGCCACCGACGGGGCCGACGTGGGCAGCGGCTCCGACGGCTCCCACGAGGGCGCTGCCTCGGACGAGGTCGGCGGCTCCGACGGCTCCCACGAGGGCGCTGACGCCGACGGGGGCGGCGGCTCCGACGGCGTCGACCCCGAGCGCGCCGCGCAGCTCGCGCGGCAGCAGGCCGCCGTCGCCACCGCGCGGCGCAAGCGCGAGCGGGACGCCGATCCCGAGCGGGCCGGGCTGCGCCGTTCGGTGCTGACCGAGGCCGCCGTCGCGGTCGTGCTCCTCGCCGTGACGACCGTGCTGACCTCGACCGAGCCGGCCCGTACGGAGGAGGAGGCGGGCCGTCTCAAGGCGGCCTCCGGTTCCGCCGCCGTCCCCAACCGCCCCATCGACGTCCGGCTGCCCTTCGACACCGGCGGCGTGGACGGCAAGGGCACCGTGCAGCTCACCCTCTCCCCCGGCCGCACCGGCGCCAACGCGCTGCACATCTTCGTGCTGCGGCCCAACGGCCGGGCCCTGGACGTGCCCGAGGTGAAGGTCTCCTTCACCCTCAAGGCGAAGCAGATCGGCCCGCTGCCCGTGCTGCCCGACCGGGTCCAGACCGGGCACTGGACCGCCACCGGCGTCCAGCTCCCGATGTCCGGGGAGTGGCAGATGCAGGTGACCGTGCGCACCTCCGAGATCGACCAGACCACCATCGACAAGAACGTGAAGATCGGCTGACTCCGTGAACGACCCCGTGAGCAACGACAACCTCGACATCTCCCGACGGCGGCTGCTCGGCACCGTCGGCGCCGCGGGCGCGGCCGGTCTGGTGATCGGCGCGGCCGGCGGCGTGGGGGTCGCGTCGGCCGGGGAGGACTCCGGCGCGGCCGGCTCCGCCGCGCTGGCCTCGGTGGGCGCGACCGAGGTGATGTTTCACGGGAAACACCAAGCGGGGATCACCACTCCGCTTCAGGCCCGCGGGCATCTGGTCGCCTTCGACCTCATCCCGGGCGCGGGCCGGAAGGAGGCCGCGGCGCTGCTACGCCGCTGGTCGGCCACGGCGAAGGCGCTGATGGCGGGCCGGCCCTCGACCGCGGACACCGGGATCGCGCTCGACGCCGGGCCGTCCTCGCTGACCCTGACCTTCGGCTTCGGCCGCACCTTCTTCGACCGCACCGGGCTCACCGCGCGCCGTCCGCAGCAGCTGGACCCGCTGCCCGCCTTCTCCTCCGACGCGCTCGACCCGAAGCGTTCCGAGGGCGACCTGTGGGTGCAGATCGGCGCGGACGACGCGCTCGTCGCCTTCCACGCGCTGCGCGCGGTCCAGAAGGACGCGGACGGCACGGCGCGGGTGCGCTGGCAGATGAACGGCTTCAACCGCTCGGCCGGCGCCACGGCCCGGCCGATGACCGCCCGCAATCTGATGGGGCAGGTCGACGGCACGAACAACCCGAAGCCGACGGACGCCGACTTCGACCGGCGGATCTTCGTCCCGGAGGCCGCCCGGGGCACGGCGGGCACCCAGGAGTGGATGGCCGGCGGCTCGTACGCGGTCGTCCGGCGGATCCGGATGCTCCTCGACGACTGGGAGAAGCTCTCCCTGGACAAGCAGGAGAAGGTGATCGGCCGGCGGAAGGCGGACGGCGCGCCGCTGTCGGGCGGGACCGAGACCACCCCGCTGGATCTGGACAAGATCGGCCCGGACGGCAGGACCGTCATCCCGGACAACGCCCATGCCCGGATCTCCGCCCCCGAACAGAACGGCGGGGCGGCGATGCTGCGCCGCCCCTTCTCCTTCCACGACGGGATCGGGAGCGACGGGACCCCGGACGCCGGTCTGCTCTTCGTCTGCTGGCAGGCCGATCCGCTGCGCGGTTTCGTGCCGGTGCAGCGCAAGCTCGACCGGGGCGACGCCCTGTCCACCTTCATCCGGCACGAGTCCAGCGGCCTGTTCGCGGTGCCGGGCGGGGCGGCGGAGGGCGAGTACGTGGGCCAGCGGCTCCTGGAGGCGTAGGCACGTCGCGGGGGACCCGCTGCCATTAGGGTGACCGTATGTCAGCCACCCGGTATACGTATCTCGGTCCCGAAGGCACCTTCACGGAGGCCGCGCTGCGTACGCTGCCCGAGGCAGCGACGCGGGAGCTGGTCCCGATGGTCTCGGTCCCGGCGGCACTGGACGCCGTACGGAACGGGGAGGCCGCCGCCGCGCTGGTGCCGATCGAGAACTCGGTCGAGGGCGGGGTGACCGCGACCCTGGACGAGCTGGCCTCGGGCGAGCCGCTGATGATCTACCGCGAGGTGCTCCTCCCGATCGCCTTCGCGCTGCTCGTGCGGCCCGGGACGAAGCTGTCGGAGATCAAGACCGTCACGGGCCACCCGGTGGCCCAGCCGCAGGTGCGCAACTGGCTGCGGGCCCATCTGCCGGAGGCGGTGTGGGAGTCGGCGGCGTCCAACGCGGACGGGGCGCGCCTGGTCCAGGAGGGGCGCTTCGACGCGGCCTTCGCGGGTGAGTTCGCGGCGGCGACCTACGGCCTCGAGGCCCTGGTCACCGAGATCCACGACGCGGAGAACGCGGAGACGCGCTTCGTGCTGGTGGGCCGGCCGGCCCGGCCGGCGGCGCCGACGGGTGCGGACAAGACCTCGGTCGTGCTGTGGCTGGGCGACGACCACCCGGGTGCGCTCCTCGAACTCCTCCAGGAATTCGCCGTGCGCGGGGTCAATCTGATGTTGATCCAGTCCCGCCCCACGGGCGCCGGGATCGGCAACTACTGCTTCGCCGTGGACGCCGAGGGCCATATCTCCGACCGCCGGGTCGGCGAGGCGCTGATGGGGCTGAAGCGGATCTGCCCGAAGGTGCGTTTCCTCGGCTCGTATCCGCGGGCGGGGGTGGCGGTCGAGGACGTGCTGCCGCTGCGCCGCGGGACCTCGGACGCGGAGTTCACGGACGCCTCCGACTGGCTGGCGCGGGCCCAGGACGGCCGGGCCTGAGTTATCCACAGGCTCGCTTCTCTACCTGGGGACAAGTCGACAAGCACGGCGACCGGCCGCCTCCCAGGTCGACAAATCGTCGTCACCCCTGCTCCGGGACCCCACTCGTCAGGAGAACAATTCCCACTCGAAAGGGTGGGGAAAAGCGGGGAAAGATCGACGGCGGCTGCCATCCACAGATCTTTCGCACACCCTGTGGATAACCCTGTGGAGTCCGGAATATGGAAATTGCCGGAAAGCCAAGCAATTCGGGCAAAGCGACACGCAAACCTATATCGGGTAGGGGCCTGTGTGCCGCACCGGTAGCCTGGTGGGGTGATTGACCTTCGCCTGCTCCGTGAGGACCCCGACCGTGTTCGCGCCTCCCAGCGCGCCCGTGGAGAGGACGTCGCCCTCGTCGACGCCCTGCTCTCCGCCGATGAGCGGCGCAGGTCGTCCGGCGTCCGCTTCGACGAGCTCCGTTCCGAGCAGAAGTCGCTCGGCAAGCTGATCCCCAAGGCCTCCCCCGAGGAGCGCGCCGCGCTCCTGCAGAAGGCCGAGCAGCTCAAGACCGACGTCAAGGCCGCCGAGGCCGAGCAGAACGAGGCCGACGAGACGGCCCGCGCGCTCCTCCTCCAGCTCGGCAACATCGTCCACCCGGACGTCCCCGTGGGCGGCGAGGAGGACTTCGTCGTCCTCGAGACGCACGGCACCATCCGCGACTTCGCGGCCGAGGGCTTCGAGCCCAAGGACCACCTGGAGCTCGGCGAGGCGCTGGGCGCCATCGACGTCGAGCGCGGCGCCAAGGTCTCCGGCTCGCGCTTCTACTACCTCACCGGCGTGGGCGCGCTCCTGGAGCTCGCCCTGGTCAACGCGGCGATCGCGCAGGCCACCGAGGCCGGCTTCATCCCGATGCTCACCCCCGCGCTGGTCCGCCCGCGCGCCATGGAGGGCACCGGCTTCCTCGGCCAGGCCGCGGAGAACGTGTACCACCTGGAGAAGGACGACTACTACCTGGTCGGCACCTCCGAGGTCCCGCTCGCCGCGTACCACATGGACGAGATCATCGACGCCGACAAGCTGCCGCTGCGCTACGCCGGCTTCTCGCCGTGCTTCCGCCGCGAGGCCGGCACGTACGGCAAGGACACCCGCGGCATCTTCCGCGTCCACCAGTTCGACAAGGTCGAGATGTTCTCGTACGTCGCGCCGGAGGACGCCGAGGCCGAGCACAAGCGGCTCCTCGACTGGGAGAAGCAGTGGCTGACCTCCCTGGAGCTGCCGTTCCAGGTGATCGACGTCGCCACCGGCGACCTGGGCGCCTCCGCCTCCCGCAAGTTCGACTGCGAGGCCTGGATCCCGACCCAGGGCAAGTACCGCGAGCTGACCTCCGCCTCCAACTGCGACGGCTTCCAGGCCCGCCGCCTGTCCGTCCGCATGCGCGAGGAGCAGGGCGGCAAGAAGACGGTGCAGCCGCTGGCCACCCTGAACGGCACGCTGTGCGCCGTACCGCGCACCATCGTGGCGATCCTGGAGAACCACCAGCTGGCGGACGGCTCGGTGCGCGTGCCCGAGGTGCTGCGCCCCTACCTCGGCGGCCGTGAGGTCCTGGAGCCGATCTCCAAGTGAGCACCTTCCCGTACCGCCTGGTCGCGACGGACCTCGACGGCACGCTGCTGCGGGCCGACGAGACCGTCTCGGACCGTACGCGCGACGCGCTCGCCGCCGCCACGGAGGCGGGCGCCGCGCACATCGTCGTCACCGGCCGGGCGGTGCCCTGGACCCGGCACATCCTCGACGACCTCGGCTACGAGGGCATCGCGGTGTGCGGCCAGGGCGCGCAGGTCTACCACGCCGGTGAGCACCGGCTGCTGACCTCGCTGACCCTGGACCGGCAGCTCGCCGGGCTCGCCCTGTCGAAGATCGAGGCCGAGGTGGGCCCGCTGGCCCTCGCCGCGAGCCGCGACGGCCTGGAGGGCGACGTCCTGATCGGCCCCGGTTACCGGGTCCAGGAGGGTCCGCTGCCCTATGTGCCGTACGAGGACCCGGCCGAGATCTGGGCGGCCCCGCTGACCAAGCTCTACCTCCAGCACCCGACGCTCGGCGACGACGAGCTGACCCGTCTCGCGCGCGAGACGGTCGGCGGTCTGGTGGACGTGGTGATGGCCGGCCCCGGGATCGTGGAGGTCCTCCCGCTCGGCCTCAGCAAGGCGACCGGCCTCTCGCTCGCCGCGCGCCGGCTCGGCGTGAAGGCCGCGGAGACGATCGCCTTCGGCGACATGCCCAACGACATCCCGATGTTCGGCTGGGCAGCGCACGGCGTGGCGATGGGCAACGCCCACGAGCAGCTGCGGGCGGTGGCCGACGAGGTGACCGCCTCCAACGAGGAGGACGGCATCGCGCTCGTCCTGGAGCGCCTGCTCGGCGCGTAGCGGACGAGGCGGCTCTGTCCCACGAGGCGCCTCCGTCGGCCGGGGCGCCTCCGTCCACCGGGGCACCTCCGTCGGCCGAGGCATCCCGGTCCGGCCCCCGGCAGCCCGGTCCGGCCCCGGCAGCTCGGTCCGGTCCCGGCAGCTCGGTCCGGTCCCGGCAGCTCGGTCCGGTCCCGGCAGCTCGGTGCCGGCGCGGCGTGAGAAGCGGGGCGGCCCGCGCGGTTCGCCCCCGCGCGCTCGAAGCGGCCGCCCCGTTTCCGTACCCCTAGTGTGCGTCGGTGCTCCCCGCGCGGACCACCGGTTTATCCGGTGTGTGCCGGGTCAGCGGCCAGAAGGCGAGCCCGATGACCAGAGAGATCGCGTGCCCGAGGTCGGTGTACGTGTGGTTGCTGACCAGCGGTACGGCGAAGAAGGCGACCGCGCCCGCGAGATAGAACCAGCGCCAGGGCCCGGGCAGCCGGTAGGTCAGGATGCCGACCGAGGCGGCGAGGCCGTAGCTCACCCCGATGTCGACGACGTGCGCCATGCTGCGCGGCACGTCGTGGTCCTGGATCGCCTCCAGGACCACCTTCTGGCTGATGAGGGTCGCCGCGATGTGCGCGGTCGCCACCACGACCAGCCACTTCGCCGTGCCCAGCCAGCGCTCGACCGGGGCGTGGAAGACCTCGAAGAGGACCGCGTAGAGCAGCAGGCTCGCCGGGTTCTCGATCCAGAACGCGCTGCCCAGCAGCGCCTCCATGGGGTGGCGGGAGAGCTCGTAGAGATTGCTGCTGTTGCGGTGCAGCAGATAGCGCTCCAGGCCGTCCGGGGAGAGCGCGATGAACAGGCTGGTGACCGCGATGACGGCCAGCCAGACATGCGTACCGGGTGACGAACGCACCCACGACCTGATCGGTCGGGACGGCTCGCCACCCGGCGCATGGGAAGAGGTTTCGCGTGGCACATATGCGTGCCTATCACCCGAAGCCGGGTGACACCCGTGAGGAACCTCAGAAATTGATCATGTGTCCGGCGATGCCGTGGATGGCTTCCTTGACGGCCTCGCCCAGCGTCGGGTGCGCGTGGACGTTGCGGGCGACCTCGTGGACGGTGAGGTCCCACTGCTGCGCCAGGGTGAGCTCGGGCAGCAGCTCGGTGACGTCGGGGCCGATGAGGTGGGCGCCGATGATCTCGCCGTACTTCGCGTCGGCGACGATCTTGACGAAGCCGGTGGCGTCGCCGAGGCCGTGGGCCTTGCCGTTGGCCACGAAGGGGAACTTGGCGACCTTGACGTCGTAGCCCTTCTCGCGGGCCTGCGCCTCGGTCCAGCCGAAGCTGGCGATCTGCGGCTGGCAGTAGGTGGCGCGCGGGATCATCGGGTAGTCGAGCTCCATCGTCTCGGCGTCCCCGATGGTCTCGGCCGCGATGACGCCCATGGCCTCGGCGGTGTGCGCGAGCATGAGCTTCGCGGTCACGTCGCCGATGGCGTAGATGTGCGGCACGGAGGTGCGGCAGCGACCGTCGACGTCGATCGCGCCGCGCTCGGTCAGGGCGACACCGGTGTTCTCCAGGCCGTAGCCGGAGACGTTCGGGGCGAAGCCGATGGCCTGCAGGACCTTGTCGGCCTCCAGCACCTTCTGGACGCCGTCCTTGCCGGTGACGGTGACGCGGACCTGGGGGCCCGACTCGTCGATGGCCTCGACACGGGTGGAGGTCAGGACGTCGATGCCGAGCTTGCGGTACTGCTTCGCGAGCTCCTTGGAGACCTCCTCGTCCTCCAGCGGGGCGACGCGGTCGAGGAACTCGACGATCGTGACCTTGGTGCCGTAGTTGTTCAGCACGTACGCGAACTCGATGCCGATCGCGCCCGCGCCGGCGATGACGATCGACTTCGGGGCGTCCTCGGCGAGGATCTGCTGCTCGTACGAGACCACCCGGTCGCTGAGCGAGGTGCCCGGGAGCAGCCGCGGGCTGGCGCCGGTGGCGATGATGCAGTTGTCGAAGGTGATCGTCTCCGACGTGCCGTCGGACTTGGCCACCTGGAGGGTGTTCGCGTCCACGAAGGTGCCGCGGCCGTTGAACTCGGTGATGCCGTTCTTCTTCATCAGGAAGTGGACGCCCTTGACGCGGCCGTCCGCGACCGAGCGGCTGCGGCGGAACGCCTCGCCGTAGTCGAAGGAGACGGTGCCGTCGACCTTGATGCCGAAGGTCTTGGCCTCGTGGTTGAAGATGTGGGCGAGCTCGGCGTTGCGCAGCAGCGCCTTGGTGGGGATGCAGCCGACGTTCAGGCAGACACCGCCCCAGTACTTCTCCTCGACGACCGCGACCCGCTTGCCCAGCTGGGCGGCGCGGATGGCGGCGACGTAGCCGCCGGGGCCAGCTCCGAGTACGACGACGTCGAAGCGGTCTGACATGACTGACTCCCGAGGGTGGTGAGGGTGTTCGGTCCACGTACGAGTCCACGTACGAGCCCACAGTAGTCCCGCCGCTCCGGGCCGGCCGGAGCAGCGGGAACTCCAGTTGTAGGATGACTGGGCAACCGGGCGAATCAAGGAGCGGTGATGGCGCTGAAGGCGGCGGGACGGATCTCGCTGGTGGACTCCGCGGTGGAGCAGCTGCGGGCGCAGCTCGCCGAGGGCGAGTGGGCCGTCGGCGACCGCATCCCGACCGAGCACGAGCTCGCCGAGCAGCTCGGCGTGGGGCGCAACACCGTCCGCGAGGCCGTCCGCGTCCTGGTCCACGCGGGGCTCCTGGAGTCCCGGCAGGGCAACGGCACCTTCGTCCGGTCCACCGCCGACCCGGCCGCCGTCCTGCGCGGGGTGCGCCACGCCGGCGCACGGGACGTCCTGGAGCTGCGCGTCGCCCTGGAGACCGAGGCGGCGCGCCTCGCCGCGGCCCGCCGGGACACCCACGACCTGCTGCGGCTGCGAGCGGCCCTGACCACCCTGCGCGAGCAGGGCGACCGGGACGCCGACGCGGACGTGGCCTTCCACCGGGCGGTCGTCGAGGCCACCCACAACGAGGCCTTCCGCGAGGTCTACCGCTTCTTCTCCACGCAGGTGCACGAGTCCCTGGTGGATGCCCTGGGCGACCGCGCGATGCCGCCCGTCGACATCGACGCGCACGAGGCCCTGGTCGCCGCGATCGAGGCGGCGGACCCGGAGGCGGCCGAGGCGCAGGCACGCGAGCTGCTGCGGGTGCCGATGGAAGCGGTCACGGCGCTGACGGAGGAGTCCCGGTGACGAGCGAGACCTCCCTGACCCCCGGCACGACCCCCGTGACCCCCGGCACGACCTCCACGGAGCCCGGCGCGACCTCCGCGACCCCCCGGGCGACCTCCACAGCGCACGGCGCGACCTCCATGACCCCCCGGGCGACCTCCACAGCGCACGGCGCGACCTCCGCGACCCCCCGGGCGACCTCCACGGCGCCCGTGCTCGTCGACGCGGAGGCCGATGTCCGGGTCTCCGCCGCGGGGAGGGCGGCCCGGCGGGCGCTGCTCGCCCACCCGGCGCTGCTCCTCGTCGGAATCGTGCTGGCCTCGCTGAACATGCGGGCCGCGCTGGCGAGCGTCTCGCCGCTGGTGAGCGAGATATCCGAGGCGTACGGCCTGTCGTCGGCGGCCTCGTCGCTCGTGACCTCGGTGCCGGTGCTCTTCCTGGGCCTCGGCGCTCTCGTGGCGCCCTGGCTCGGCCGGCGCTTCGGCGCGGAGCGGGTGCTGTTCGCGGCCCTGCTGCTGCTCGGCGGCGGGATCCTGGTGCGGGTGCTGCCGTCGGCGACCGCGCTGTACTGCGGGGGCGTCCTGGTCGGCACCGCCATCGCCCTGCTGAACGTCCTGATGCCCGGCCTGATCAAGCGGGACTTCCCGGACCGGGCCGCCTCGATGACCTCCGTCTACACGGGCGCGATGATCGCGGGCGCCACCGTCGTCGCGGCCTCCTCCGTGCCGCTGGAGCGGGCGCTCGGCGGCTGGCAGGCCTCGCTCGGCTTCTGGTCGCTGCTCGCCGCGGTGGCGGCGCTGGCCTGGCTGCCGCAGGTGCTGATCGCGCGGGGCCGCACCGGGCACGAGGTGCGGGCCGCGGCCCCCGGCGCCGCTCCCGCCCGGTCCGTGTGGCGCTCGGCGCTGGCCTGGCAGGTGACCCTGTTCATGGGGCTGCAGTCGCTGTGGTCGTACGTCCTGATCGCCTGGATGCCGACGATCTTCACCGACCACGGGATGAGCCGCTCCACGGCCGGCGTCGTCTTCGCCTTCAACAACCTGATCCAGGTCGCCGGCGCCTTCGCCGTGCCGCTGCTCGCCGGCCGGATGCGCAGCCAGCGGCCGCTGGTCGCCCTGGTGACGACGCTGGTCGCGGCCGGCTACGCCGGGCTGATGCTCGCCCCCGTGGAGGGCGCCTGGCTGTGGTCGGCGGTCCTGGGCGTGGGCCAGGGCGGCGCGGTGGGTCTGGCGCTGACCCTGATCGTGCTGCGCTCGGGCGACGCGGTGACGGCGGCCCGGCTGTCCGGCATGGCGCAGACCGTCGGCTATCTGATGGCCGCGGCCGGTCCGCTGGCCGCGGGCGCCCTGCACCAGGCGACCGGCTCCTGGACGGTGCCGATCGTGGCCGTGCTCGGCGTCTGCGCGACGGCGCTCGCGGTGGGCCTGCTGGCGGCCCGGAACCGCACGGTCTGAGGACGCGTGCGTTCCGGGGACGCGTACGGTTCCGGGGACGCGTACGGTTCCGGGGACGCGTGCGGTTCCGGGGACGCGTACGTTCCGGGGACGCGTACGGTTCCGGGGACGCGTGCCGGCCCGGGGACGTGTGCCGGCCCGGGCCCGCACGGCTCCTACTCCTCGCCCGCCAGGGTCATGCCGCGCAGCTTCCGGCCGGCGTACCAGGTCGCTCCGACCGTCACGGCGACCAGCAGCACCACCGCCGTCGGCAGCGCCACGTCGGAGCTGATCAGGCCCTCGCCGGTGACCTTCTCGGCGAGTGCGAGGGCCCACTGCTGGACGCTGAGGGTGCGGGCGCCCTCGATGAGGGAGCCGAACAGCGCCTCCCAGACCAGGGCGTAGACCAGGCCGATGACGACCGCGTGGCGGCTGACCGTCCCGAGCAGCAGGAACAGCGCGCTGTACGCGATGGAGGCCACCAGGGCCGCCACGGTGTAGGCGACGGCCACCTGCTGCCCGTTGCCGTTGAGGACGAATCCGGCGATCAGCGTCGGCACGGCCGAGAAGACCATCGTGACGGCGACGGCGACGATCAGCTTGGTGAAGACGATCGTCGGCCGCTTCACCGGCTTGGCCAGCAGATAGACGATCGAACCGTCGTCGATCTCCGGGCCGATGGCGCCGGTGCCGGCGATCACGCCGATCAGCGGCACCATCGTCGCCAGCGCGAAACCGCCGAGGACGTCGGCCGCGACCTGGTCGTCGGCGCCGTTGAACAGGCGGACCGCGGCGGCGATCACGATCAGCATGGCGGGCAACAGGAACAGGATCAGCGCCCGTCGGCGGCCGAGGAGGGCCCGGTAGGTGAGCCGGGCGACTGTGGGGTTGTACATCGGTCGGGCTCCTTTCAGGCCGCTACGAGATACGAGAAGACGGATTCGAGGGACTCGTCCGAGGGCGAGACCGTGAGCAGCCGGATGCCCCGCTCCCTGGCCACCTTGGGCAGCAGTTCGGTGAAGCGGCCGAAGTCCACGGCCTGGACGCGCAGTCCGCCCTCGGCCCCGTGCTCGACCTCGATGCCGGCCGTCGAGGGGTCGGCGATCAGCGCCGCCGCCAGGGCCCGGTCGTCGCTGGAGCGGACGAGATAGCGGTGCGGCCGGTCCGTCATCAGGCGCCGGATGCGGCGGAAGTCGCCGGAGGCCGCGTGCCGGCCGGCCACGATCACCTCGATGTGCGAGGCGAGCTGCTCGACCTCCTCCAGGATGTGCGAGGAGAACAGGACCGTACGGCCCTCGGCGCCCATCCGGCGCAGCAGGTCCATCAACTGCATGCGCTGGCGCGGGTCCATGCCGTTGAACGGCTCGTCGAGCAGCAGCACGGACGGCTCGTGGACGAGGGCCGAGGCCATCTTCACGCGCTGCCGCATGCCCTTGCTGTACGTGGAGATCTTGCGGTCCTGGGCGTACTCCATCTCGACGGTGGCGAGGGCCCGGCGGGCCTCCTCGTCGCCGAGGCCCTGCAACTCCGCGTTGGCGACGACGAACTCGCGGCCGGTGAGGAAGTCGTACATCGCCTCCCGCTCGGGGACGACGCCGATCTGCCGGTAGACCGACTCGTTGCGCCAGATCGTCTGCCCGTCGAGGGTGACGGTGCCGGTGGAGGGGTCGAGGAAGCCGCCCATCATGTTGATGAGGGTCGACTTTCCGGCGCCGTTGGGGCCGAGCAGACCGGTGACCCCGGGGCCGATGGTCATGGTGACGTCGTTGACGGCCACGACGTTGCCGAACCAGCGCGAGGCGTGGTCGATGTGGATCGAGGTCACAGCCCGACCTTTCGGTAGCGGCGCATCAGCACGCCGTACGAACCGGCGATGAGCGCGAGGACGACCAGCAGATAGACCACGCCGGCCGCGGTGCCGGGCGCGGCGGCCTCCCCGCCGGGGGCGGCGGTGGGCGCGCCGAGGAAGGCGTCCTGCACTCCGCCGATGAGGGTGATCGGCGAGAACAGGCCGATCCACTTCACCGCGCCGACGTTGTCGGTGCCGTAGGCGATGCCCTGGAGCGTGGAGACCGCCCCGTAGGAGATCACCAGGGTGGCGATGACGGCGGCGACGCCGAAACCGCGGCGCGGGGTGAGGGCCGCCATGACGAGGCCGATGCCGGCGAACAGCAGCGAGAGCAGCGCCACGGAGACGAGCCCCTGGCCGAACATCTGCGCCTGGTCGGCGAAGTCCATCTTGGCGAGCAGCGCGCCGACGAAGAGGATCAGCAGCGGCGAGGCGGTGAGGATGAACATCGCGCAGGCCATCGCCCCGTACTTCGCGAGCACGTAGTCCAGGCGCTCGATGGGGCGGGCGAAGTAGAGGGGGACGGTGCGGAACCTGAGGTCGCGGGAGACCGACTGCGGGGCCTGGGCGGCCACGAAGATGGCGATCACCATCTGGAGGAAGATCGCGTACTGCGTGTACTCGATCGACAGCTTCGAGGACTTGGTGAAGACCGCGACCGCGACGATGATCAGCGCGGGCACGCACATCACGGCGAACAGCAGCATCGGCAGCACCTTGGACTTGGCACTGCGGCCCAGTCCGTACGCGCCGCGCAGCGACTGGGAGAACAGCGCCCGGCGTGCGGCGGGGCGGCCCAGGCGCGGCCCGTCGTAGCCGCGGTAACCGATGTTGTGGATGCGGGTGTTCGCCGAGCTGTCGGTGGTCTGGGAGCTCATCGCGTCGGCACCTCCTCCTGCTGCTGCGGCTTGAAGACCTCGGCGATGTGGTGACGGCGCTGCTCCATGCGCACGAGGCCGAGACCGAGACCGGCGACGGTGTCGCGGACGAGGTCGTACGTCTCCTCGCCGTGGGCCTCCAGGAGCAGGATGTGCCCGGCGCCCGGCAGCCCTTCCTCCACGCCGCTGTGCAGGGTCGCTCCGGCGGCGGTCAGGGCGGCGCGGAGCGCCTCGGTGCCGTCGGGGTGGGCGTCGGAGTCGGTGACCTCGACCGCGAGGGTCGTGGTGGTGCGGGTGAAGTCGCTGGTGGAGCTGGAGCGGAGCAGGCGCCCGCCGTCGATGACGACGACGTGGTCGCAGGTGCGCTCCAGCTCGCCGAGGAGGTGCGAGGTGACCAGGACCGAGATGCCGAAGTCGGTCCACACGCGCCGGATCAGGCCGAGCATGTCGTCGCGGCCGACCGGGTCGAGGCCGTTGGTCGGCTCGTCGAGGAGGACCAGCTTCGGGTCGTGGACCAGGGCCTGGGCCAGCTTCACGCGCTGCTTCATGCCGGTCGAGTAGCCGCCCATGGGGCGGTAGCGCTCCTCGTACAGGCCGACGTGGCGCAGGGTGTCCGCGGTCCGCTCGCGGGCGGCGGTCGCGGGCAGGCCGGACATGCGCGCCATGTGCACGACGAACTCGGTCGCCGAGACGTCCGGCGGCAGGCAGTCGTGCTCCGGCATGTAGCCGACGCGCTCGCGGATCTCGGCACCGGAGGTCGCGACGTCGAGTCCGAGGACTTCGGCGCGGCCCTCCGTGGCCGGGGACAGACCAAGAAGGATCTTGATCATGGTCGACTTGCCGGCTCCGTTGGCACCCACAAGTCCGGTCACACCGGGCCCGATGTCCAGGGAGAGCCGGTCGAGAGCGGTCACCCGGGGGAACCGCTTGCTGAGGCTTTCGGTCGCGATCACAGTCACGCCTTCGACGGTAGTGGCGTGCGCCACAGTCGGGCGTCAGCCCAACGGCTCGATCCGTCTCCGACTCCAGACGTACAAGCCCGTAGGGGAATCGAGACCAAAGTCGTTCCGGCCATGGTTTTCCACAGGCTGTGCCGGACCCCTTGACGCAGCCGCCAGGCATTGTCACATTCATCGATGTCAAGTTACGTACGCGTAGCGTCGCCGGGCGCTCACACGGAACGGGCGGGTGGCATGACCTCAGCAGGCACGGCAGCGGGCACGGCGGTGACACGCGAACTCACCGCGGAGCTGCGCGGATTCAGAGAAGTCCAGCGCCTCTCGTACGAGTGCGCCGAGGCCGTCGCGGCGCAGCTCAAGCCGGGCGTGACCGAGCGGGACGCGGCGCGGATGCAGCGGGAGTGGCTGTACGAGCGGGGCGTGCGGGACTGGTTCCACCGCCCGTTCGCCTGGTTCGGCGACCGCACGGCCTTCGTCGACTTCCGGATCCCGCTCCAGTTCTTCCCGACCAACCGGCGCCTGGAGGCCGGGATGCCGTTCATCCTGGACATGGCGCCCGTCTACAAGGGCTACACCGCGGACATCGGCTACTCCGGCTGCCTGGGCCTCGACCCGCTGCACGACAAGCTGCTGGCCGATCTGAAGGAGCACCGCGAGCTGATCCTGCGCGAGGTGCGCGAGCGCCGGACGCTGCGGGAGATCTACGAGGACGTGGACCGACTCATGGTCCGCCAGGGGTACGCCAACCGGCACCGGGCCTATCCCTTCGGCGTGATCGCCCACAAGATCGACCGGGTGAAGGAGCGCCGTTGGTCGCCGACGCTCTTCGGCTTCGGCACCCAGTCGCTCAAGGGCCTGGCGAGCGACGCCCTGCACGGCCACCGGGACGGCTGGTCGCCGCTCTGGTCGCCGTACAGGTTCTCCGACCACCCGCCCAAGCCGGGCCTGTGGGCGGTCGAGCCGCACCTCGGATTCCGGGGCACGGGCGCGAAGTTCGAGGAGATCCTGGTCGTCACCGACTCCCGGGACCCCGAGCAGAGCGCGTTCTGGCTGGACGACGACCTGCCGCACGTGCGGCGCTGGAACGAGGAAGAGGTGGCGGCGTGATGACCGACGGGGTGCGCGAGCGCTGGGTCCGCACGGGCGGGATAGAGCTGTGCGTGGCCGAGCTGGGCGACGAGGGCCGGCCGACCGTGCTGCTCGTCCACGGCTATCCGGACTCCAAGGAGGTCTGGTCCGAGGTGGCCGGCCGCCTCGCCGAGCGCTTCCACGTGGTGCTGTACGACGTCCGGGGCCACGGCCGGTCGACGGCGCCGACCCCGCTGCGCGGCGGTTTCACGCTGGAGAAGCTGACGGACGACTTCCTGGCCGTCGCCGACGCCGTCAGCCCGGACCGCCCGGTCCACCTGGTCGGCCACGACTGGGGCTCGGTGCAGTCCTGGGAGTTCGCGACGGTGCCGCGCACCGAGGGCCGGATCGCCTCCTTCACCTCGATGTCCGGCCCTTCCCTCGACCACTTCGGGCACTGGATCAAGAGCCGGATGACCCGGCCCACCCCGCGCCGGGTCGGCCAGCTCCTCGGCCAGGGCGCCAAGTCCTGGTACGTGTACATGCTGCACACCCCGGTGCTCCCCGAGCTCGCCTGGCGCGGGCCGCTCGGCAAGCACTGGCCGCGCCTCCTGGAGCGGCTGGAGCGGATCCCGGCGGGCGACTACCCGACGCCCTCGCTGCCGAGCGACGCGGCGCACGGCGCCTGGCTCTACCGGGACAACGTCCGGGCGCGGCTCTCCCGCCCGCGGGCCGACGCCTACGCGCACGCCCCGGTGCAGCTGATCACCCCGACCGGCGACGCTTTCCTCTCCGAGCGGCTCTACGACGACCTGGCCCACTGGGTGCCCGACCTGACCCGGCGGACGCTGCCGGCCAAGCACTGGATCCCGCGCACCCGCCCCGACCAACTGGCCTCCTGGATAACCGAGTTCGTCGAGGCCAACGAGGACCCGGCGACCCGCGCGCCGAAACCGGCGGCCAGGAGCGGGGTGCGCCCGGAGTACGCGGAGCGCTTCGGCGGCCAGCTGGTCCTGGTGACGGGCGCGGCCAGCGGCATCGGCCGGGCCACCGCCTTCGCTTTCGCCGAGGCCGGCGCCCGGGTCGTGGCGGTGGACCGGGACGCCGAGGGCGCGGCCCGTACGGCCGAGATGGCCCGGCTGATCGGCGCGCCCGCGGCCTGGGGGGAGACCGCCGACGTCTCCGACGAGGCGGCGATGGAGAAGCTGGCCGCGAAGGTGGCGAGCGAGTACGGCGTGGTCGACGTGCTGGTCAACAACGCGGGCATCGGTCTCACCGGCTCCTTCTTCGAGACGACGAGCGAGGAGTGGAAGCGGGTCCTCGACGTCAATCTGTGGGGCGTCATCCACGGCTCCCGGGTCTTCGGCGCGCAGATGGCCGAGCGCGGCCAGGGCGGCCACATCGTCAACACGGCCTCCGCGGCGGCCTTCCAGCCCTCCCGCGCGCTGCCGGCGTACAGCACGTCGAAGGCGGCGGTGCTGATGCTGAGCGAGTGCCTGCGGGCCGAGCTCGCGGACCAGGGCATCGGGGTCTCGGCGATCTGCCCCGGCATCGTCAACACCAACATCACGTCCACCGCGCGGTTCGCCGGCGTCACGGACGAGGCCGAGGAGAAGCGCCGCCAGAAGAAGGCCTCCCGGCTGTACGGGCTGCGCAACTATCCGCCGGAGAAGGTCGCGGACGCGATCCTGCGCGCGGTGGTGCGCAACCAGGCCGTGGTCCCGGTGACCCCCGAGGCCCGGGGCGCGCACCTGGCGTCCCGGCTGGCCCCGGGAGCGCTGCGGGCGCTGGCCCGCTGGCAGCCGCCGGCGTAGCGGCGGGGCGGGGCGGTCGTACCATCCCTCGGGGGCAGAAGGGAGCGGTCGGTGGGAGTGGGTTCGTCGGTGCATTCGTCGGAGCAGGCAGCACATCCGGAGTACCGGATCGAGGATCTGGCCCATCACAGCGGGGCCACGGTCCGGACGATCCGCGCCTATCAGGACCGCGGTCTGCTGCCCCGCCCGGAGCGGCGCGGCCGGTCGAACGTGTACGGGGACACGCATCTGGCCAGGCTGCGGCAGATCGCCGACCTGCTGGACCGCGGCTACACCCTGGCCTCCATCAAGGAGCTCCTGGAGGCCTGGGACGCCGGCCGCGGTCTGGGCGGGGTGCTCGGTCTGGTCGCGGAGGTCGACGGCCCGTGGACGGACGAGGAGGCCGACCGGATCTCCCGGGCCGAGCTCGACGCGCGCTTCGGCGGTCGGCCCGACGAGGAGGCGGTCAGGGAGGCGATCGAGCTCGGCGTCCTGGAGCGCATCCCGGGCCGTGAGACCGAGGAGTATCTCGTCCCCAGCCCCCAAGAGCTCGCGGTGGCTGCCGAGTTGTTTGCGGCGGGCGTTCCGCTGGCGGCAATCACGGGCCACCTGAGGGAACTTCGGGGGCAGGTCGAGCACATAGCCTCCCGTTTCCTGGAGTTCACGACCGAGCACGTGTTCGCGCGCTATCTGGAGCAGCGACCGCCGACGGACGCGGACGCGGCCGAGGCGGCGACCATGGTGCGACGGCTGCGCCCGCTCGCCCAGCAGACGGTGGACGCCGAACTGGCGCGCGCCATGCGCCTGTTCGCCACCCGGCACCTCCAGCAGCACCTTGCGGCGGACACCCCGCTGCCACGCGGGGACGAGCCGCGCGCCGTGGCTCTTCCGCCCGAGACGATTCGCGCCGTTCAGCGCCTTGTTGGGCCGCAGCACGTCTCGGCGTTCATCGCCGCCGCAGCCGAACGAGAGGTGCAGAAGAGGGCATTGGACGCGCTCGCCTCAAATACCCCAGGAGACAGCTAAATCGGTCAAATAGGCAGGATTCTCAGCGGCGTTGTCCACAGGATCGTCAATTGGCTTGTGGATAAACCCACTTGGCTGTGGATCAAACCTGTGGCTTCAATGAATTCATGAACGACGAGAAACGCACCGTGAAGGTGTCGAAATACCTCTCGAAGCACCTCCGCCACCAGCCCGAACGCATCGGTCTCGTCCTCGACCCGCACGGCTGGACCGAGATCGACGCCCTGCTGCGCGCCGCCGCCGCCCACGGCTTCCCGATCACCCGCGCCGAGCTCGACCACGTCGTCGCCGTCAACGACAAGAAGCGCTTCGCGATCGAGGGGACGCGCATCCGCGCCAGCCAGGGCCACACCGTCGAGGTGGACCTGGACCTGCCGGCCGCCGAACCGCCCGCGTACCTCTACCACGGTACGGTCGCCGCCGTGCTGCCCGCCATCCGGGCGGAGGGCCTGCGCCCCATGGCCCGGCACCATGTGCACCTCTCGCCCGACCGGGAGACCGCCACCCGGGTCGGCGCCCGCCGCGGCCGGCCGGTGGTGCTGAGCGTCGACGCCGGGGCGATGCACCGGGCCGGCCATCTCTTCCACGTCAGCGCCAACGGCGTGTGGCTGACCGACGCCGTGCCGCCGCGGTACATCCGCTTCCCCGGCTGAGGCATGATCGTCCCCATGGGACACCAGCACCCGCACCTGCCCACCACCGAGTCGGCCGTCGCCGCGATCCGCGAGATCGCCCGGGAATTCCACCTGGAGATGACCGTCACCGACGACATCGGCGCGGACCGGACCTCCCGCCGCACCTCCGCGGGCGCCTTCACCGTCCTCGACCCGGACGGCTCGCTCCCCCACGAGGCCTACGTCGAGCTCGGCGGCTCCCCCTCGATCAGCGTCCGGCTCTACCCCGAGGACGACGCGGAGATCACCGTCGAGGGCATCGCGTTCGCCGACGTCCCCCGGGACGCGGTCCCCGCCTTCCTGCGCTCCGCCCACGGCGGCCTCGCCTATGTGAAGGGCCGCTTCTTCCCGCCCGGCTGGTGGCTGATCGTCCCGCTCCCCGGCGACGAGACCTACAAGGAGCTCGTCACCGGGGTCTCGCTGACGCCTTGGATGTCCCGCCAGGTCCGCTGACCCGGCCGGCGCCCCCTCAGCGCAGCTGGTCCAGCGCGTCCGTGGCGATCTTCTCGAAGACGGACTCGTCGGCCGCGAAGACCGAGTCCGCGATCGGCATGTGGACGACCAGCTCCGTGAAGCCCAGCTCGAAGTGCTTGCCCGCGAAGTCCACGAAGGCGTCGAAGGAGTCCAGCGGACGGTCCGGGGTGAATCCCGTGAGCAGGACCTTCTCCATCGGCTCGACGTCCCGGCCGATCTCCGCGCAGGCCTTGCCCAGCTTGGCGATCTGGCCGCGCAGCGCCTCCAGGGACTGCTCCGGGGTGCCGTCCTCGAACAGCTTCGGGTCCCCCGTCGTCACCCACGCCTGCCCGTGCCGCGCGGCCAGCCGCAGCCCGCGCGGGCCCGTCGCCGCCACCGCGAACGGCAGCCGGGGCCGCTGCACACAGCCGGGGATGTTGCGGACCTCGTCCGCCGAGTAGAACGTGCCGCGCTCCGAGACCACGTCCTCGGTGAGCAGCCGGTCCAGCAGCGGCACGAACTCGGCGAACCGGTCCGCCCGCTCCTTCGGCGTCCACGCCTCCTGGCCCAGGGCCGTCGCGTCGAAGCCGTTGCCGCCCGCGCCGATGCCGAGGGTGATCCGCCCGTCCGAGATGTCGTCGAGCGCGATCAGCTCCTTGGCGAGCGTGACCGGGTGCCGGAAGTTCGGCGAGGTGACGAGCGTGCCCAGGCGCAGCCGCTCGGTGGCCCCGGCGGCGGCGGTCAGCGTCGGGAGGGCCCCGTACCAGGGGCCGTCCCGGAAGCTCCGCCAGGACAGGTGGTCGTAGGTGTACGCGGTGTGGAAGCCGAGGTCCTCGGCCCGCCGCCAGATCTTCTGTCCCTCGGACCACCGGTGGATGGGAAGGATCACCGTACTCAGACGCATACCACCGACCCTACGGGAACCGTCGGCGCAGAGTCAGGGCGCCGACGGGCACGGCCCGCCCCACCGTCGGGTTCAGCGCAGCAGCCAGCTCAGCAGGGCCGTCGCCGTGAACACCGCGCCCGACGCCAGACCGACCGCGCGCGGGGTCAGCAGCCCGGGGCCCGCCGCGGGCGGGGACTGCGGCGCCGGAGCCAGCAGCGCGTCCGCGAAGGCCCGGGCGGTCGGCGGACGGTCCGCGGGCTCGACGGACATCGCCGCCCGCAGCAGCAGGGCGACGTTCGGGGGGAGCTGCGCCTCGGCCGGGAGCGCCGGCAGCGTCGAGGCGGTCGGCTGCTCGGTCATCAGCGCGGTGGCACGCCCGCCCGGGCCGAACGGCTTCTTCCCGGTCAGCAGCTCGTAGGCCACGACCGCCAGCGCGTACACATCGGCCCTGCCGTCGAAACCGCCGGTCTGGAAGGCCTGTTCCGGTGCCATGTACGCGGGCGTGCCCGTGGTCACCGTCAGGCCGGACGCGTCGGCCAGCTGCTTCGCGCTGCCCAGATCCGCCACCAGCACCGCGGCCGGCGCGGGGCCGTCGGCGAGCAGCAGGTTGGACGGCTTGACGTCGCGGTGCACCACACCCGCCTCGTGCAGGACCTGGACCGCGTAGCCCGCCTCCGCGGCCAGCCGCAACGCCTCCTGCGGCTCGCACCGGCCGACCAGGTCCTCCAGGGTGCCGCCGCGCACGTAGTCCATGACGAAGTAGGGCCGGTCCTCCTGCACCCCGACGTCGTGCACGCGGACCACCCGCGGGCTGGCGATCCGGCGCAGCAGCCTCGCCTCCGCCAGGAACCGCTCGCGCACATCGGCGTTGGCGGCCCAGTTGTCGGCCAGCACCTTCACCGCGACCTCGGTGTCGAGCTCCGGGTCGTAGGCCTTCCAGACCGTCGCGAAGGAGCCGGCTCCGAGCCGCTCCAGGAGGAGGTAACGGCCGAGCTTGCGCATGTGGCAGCATTCTGCCGGAGTCGACGGCATGCGGGGAACTCGCGTTCGGCGGGCGGGGTGCCGGACAGGACGAAACGGGGGGATCCGGGTGTTCGAGGACGGCGAGCTGGAACGGCTCGTGGCGGCTGCCCAGGCGGGGGATCCCGGGGCGATGGAGTACCTGCTGGCCAAGCTGCGGCCCATGGTGCTGCGCCGCTGCTCGCGCTTCCTCCCCCACCACGCCGACGCGGAGGAGGCCGCTCAGGACGCCCTCCTGGCCGTCAGCACGCACCTGCGCGAGTACGGCGGCCACGGCTCCTTCCTGGGCTGGGTGACGGTGATCGCCTCGAACGCCGCCCGGTCCACCTACCGCTCGATGCGCCGACGCGCCGAGGACAGCCACGCCGAGCTGCCCGAGTCCCTCGACCCGCGCACCACCAGCGTCATCGCCGGAAGCCGGCTCGACCTGATGGAGGCGTTGGCCGCGCTGGAGCAGCAGCACCCCGCCCTGGTCGAGTCCTTCGTGCTGCGCGACCTGGGCGACCTGACCTACGACCAGGTGGCCGAGCAGCTGGACACCCCGTTGGGCACGGTCAAGGACCGTATCCACCGGGCCCGCCGCTTCATGCGCGAGCGCCTGGTCACCGGTCCGTGATGGGCGGTCCCGCGAGGGGCGGCGGACGCGTCGCCGTCCGGCCCCGGTCCGCCGTCGCCGCCCTGCTGGCAGCCGCCGCGCTCGGTCTCCTGACCGGCCGGTTCGTCCTGCCCTCGCCCCCCGGCGCGTCCACCCCGACGCCCGCGCCCATGGCCTCCGGCTCGGCCCCGGGCTCGGCTTCCGGCCCCGGTTCCGGTTCCGGTTCCGGTGCGGCGACCGGTGCGACCGGGCCGCTGACGAAGGCGAACCTCCTGGCACCCTCGGCGTTCGGCCCGGACGCCCTCGGCAGGATCTACGTCACCGACCGCTTCGGCGACGGGCACTACGCCAACGCGGCCTGCACCGGGGAGAAGACCCTCGAGGAGACCCTGGGCGGGCCCGGTGCCCACTTCCGCGGGCTGATGACCAGCCCCCGCACCAACCCGAGCGACCCCACGCTCTCCTTGGACGGCGCCGACCAGGTCGCCCGCGAGGTCGCCGCCGAGGCCCGGAGCGCTTCCCTGGCGCAGAACTTCGCCCAGCGCCTGCTACTGGAGCAGGTGCCCTGCCAGGAGGAGACGCCGGGGCACTGGGTCTACGGACCGACCCGGACCCTGCGGCTCGGCCCGGACGTCACCGCGAGCTGGATGGGCGCCTACCAGGGATCCCTCAACACCACCGGCACGGCGCCCGAAGGCAAGGAGCCCTGCGGCGGCATCGCCGTGCTGCGCAGCGGCACCCACTACGGCGTGCTGGAGGTCAACGCCTGCCTGGGGACGGCCGCGATGGACCGCGTCGTCAGGACCGCTCTGTCACAGCTGTGAAACAGGCGGTCGGCGCTCCAACTTTCCGCTCCCCGGCGGCATCTCCCCCGGTTGTACGAGGACGCAGCAGGCGTCCCGACCAGCAGGGGGACCAGATGACCGAGAACCAGACCGTCCAGCAGAAGTCCGTCCGCCGCAACCGGTTCGCCGCCGCGGCCTGCTTCGCCGCCGCAGTGGTCGCGGCCACCGTCGTCGGCACCCAGTCGGCCAGCGCCGACGCGGCCGCCCACCGCACCGCGGCCGGAGCCCGCCCGGCCGCCGTCGCGGTCGCCGCGCCCGGGCTCGGCTCCGCCGACCTCCTCCAGAGCGAGGACTACGCCCGGCGGGGCCTGAAGCCGGTCGGCGCGACCGTGACGCTGACCGGACGCCAGGCGCTGTCCGCGTGCTCCGGCGAGGAGACGATGCGCGACCTGACCAAGGGCAAGGCCGCCGCCTACGCGTCCGTCACCTGGACCTTCGCCACCGACGGCCTGCTGACCGAGTCGGCCGCGAGCGCGCCCACCAAGACGGCGGCGGCCACCTGGGAGAAGCAGCTCGTCTCGCTCGTCCAGGACTGCCAGGACGAGCCTGCCGGCCACTGGTACTACGGCGCGGCCCACACCCTGACCACCCCCGCCGGCACCGCCCGCTGGTACCCGGCCCACAACGGCGACGGCACCGTCAGCGGCGGGGTCGCGGTGCTGCGCAGCGGCACCAAGGTCGCCGTCGTCGAGCTCAGCGGCCGGCCCGCCTACGCCCCGAGCTCCTTCGCGGGCATCGCCGGCGCGGCGCTGAACCGCCTCTCCTCCTGACCGGCGGCCCCGCTCCGCCCGCGCCGCCGAGCGGAGCGGGGCTCGTCGCATCCGGCCGCACTCAGATGTGCGGCCCCTCGCACGCCCGTGCATGTTGTGCGGAACAATGGGCCGGTGACCTCACCCCACCTCGCGCGCCCCGAAGCCCCCGCCGTCCGGCTGATCGCCACCGACCTCGACGGCACCCTGCTGCGGGATGACAAGTCCGTGTCGGAACGTACGGTCGCGGCCCTCGCCGCCGCCGAGCGGGCGGGCATCGAGGTCTTCTTCGTCACCGGGCGGCCCGCCCGCTGGATGGACGTCGTCAGCGACCATGTGCACGGCCACGGCCTCGCCATCTGCGCCAACGGCGCCGCCGTCGTGGACCTGCACGCGGGCGGCACGTTCCTGGAGGTCAGGCCGCTGGAGCGGCCCGTCGCGCTGGAGGTCGTACGGGCCCTGCGGGTCGCCGCACCCGGCACCTCGTTCGCCGTCGAGCTCACCACCGGGATCCACTACGAGCCCGACTACCCGCCGTTCTTCCTCGACCCCGGCGCCACGGTCGCCACCGCCGAGAAGCTCCTCTTCGAGGAGTCGCGCGGGGCCGCCGCGCCCGTGCTCAAGCTGCTCGCCCAGCACCCCGAGCTCGACCCCGACGTCTTCCTCGCCACCGCCCGCGAGGCCGCCGGCGACCTCGCCTCGTTCACCCGCTCCAGCCCGACCGCCCTCATCGAGATCAGCGGCCTCGGCGTCTCTAAGGCCTCCACCCTCGCGCTCTGCTGCGCCGAGCGCGGCATCACACCGCAGGAGGTCGCGGCCTTCGGCGACATGCCCAACGACATCGAGATGCTCAGCTGGGCCGGGCGTTCCTACGCGATGGGCAACGCCCACCCGGACGTGATCACCGCCGCCTCCGGCCGGACCACCGGCAACAACGAGGACGGCGTGGCCGTGATCATCGAACAGCTCATCGCCGAGGCCACCCAGGACCGCCGCTAGACGGACCCGGCCCCGGGCCCAGGACCGCGTCGCCGACCGCGGCCACGGCCGCCCAGGGCGGCCGCGCCTCGCGGACCGCGGAAACGGCCCGGGACCTTGGGGCTCCCGGATTCACAGCGGCGCCTCCCACACCACCGTCGTGCCGCCCTCGTCCTCCCCGATCCCCGGTCCGCACCAGCTCGCCCCGCCCAGCGACTCGGCCCGGCGGGCCAGGTTGCGCAGGCCGCTGCGCCGGCCGCCCTCGGGGATGCCGACGCCGTCGTCGGCGACCGAGAGCCGCACGCCCGGGCTGCCGTCCGGCAGCGTGACGGTGGCGTCCACGACCACCTCGATCCGGGTGGCCTCCGCGTGCCGGAAGGCGTTCGAGAGCGCCTCGCGCAGAGCGGCGATGAGGTTCTTGCCGGTGAGCTCGCCCACCGTCGCGTCGATCGCGCCGAGGAAGCGGTGGGCGGGCTTGAAGCCCAGTGGCACGGCCGCCATGTTGATCTCCCGCAGCACCCGGGTGCGCAGCCCCGACGGGGCCTCGGCCGGACCCTGCTGGAGCGCGAAGATCGCGGTGCGGATCTCCTGGATCGTCACGTCCAGCTCCTCCACCGCCTTGCCGACGCCCTCCTGCACGGCCGGCACGACCGACTTGCGCTGGGCGCTCTCCAGCATCATCCCGGTGGCGAACAGCCGCTGGATGACGAGGTCGTGCAGATCGCGCGCGATCCGGTCGCGGTCCTCGTAGACGGCGAGCCGCTCCCGGTCCCGCTGCGCCTCGGCCATCATCAGGGCGAGCGCCGCCTGGGAGGCGAACTGGGTGGCCAGGGTCCGCTCGGCCTCCGTGAACTGCCGGGCACCGCGGCCCCGCGGGGTGGCGAGCGCGCCCAGGACCCGGCCGCCGCTCTGCAGCGGCAGCAGCATGGCGGGCCCGTACTGGGCGGAGAGCCGGTGGACCATCCGTACGTCCGTGGAGGCGTCCGCGACGAAGACCGCCTCGCCCTCCATCAGCCGCTCCACCACCGGGCTCTCCGGCGGGATCACCACCCCCAGCGACTTCGTCTGGTGCGGCGAGGAGACGGCGACGATCTCCAGACCGCCCTCCTCCGCGGGCAGCAGCACGATGCCGGCGGCCGCGTCGGCGAGCCGTCGGGCCTGCTCGGCGACGACGGTGAGGGCGTCGTCCGCGTCGCCGCCGGAAAGCAGCGCGGTGGTGACGGCGACCGAGCCGTCGATCCAGCGCTCGCGCTGCCGGGCGGCCTCGTACAGGCGCGCGTTGCCGATCGCGATCCCGGCCTCGGTGGCCAGCACCCGGACCATGTGGACGTCGTAGTCGTTGAACTCGCCGCCGCCGTTCTTCTCGGCGAGGTAGAGATTGCCGAAGATCTCGCCCTGGACCCGGATCGGAACGCCGAGGAAGGTCCGCATCGGAGGATGCCCCGGCGGGAAGCCGGCCGCCCGCGGGTCGGCCGACAGATCGGCGAGCCGGATCGTCTGCGGGTCCCGGATGAGCGCGCCCAGCAGCCCGGCGTGCCCGTCGGGACGGTGCCCGATCCGGCGGGCGACCTCGTCGCCGACACCGAAGGTGACGAAGTCGGAGAGGCCTTCGCCCTCCTCGTCGACCACCCCGATGGCGGCGTAGCGGGCGTCGGCCAGCTCGGCCGCGGTCTCGCAGATCCGGTCGAGCGTGGAGTGCAGTTCCAGGCCGGTGCCGACCGAGCGCATGGCTTCCAGCAGTTGGGGCACCCGGGCGGTGAGCTCCGTGGAGAGGCCGTGCAGGCTGCGCGTGGCCTGGGTCGCGGCTTCGAGCGGGTCCGGGGCGTCGGGCACGGCGGCGGTCATGGGCTGAGCCTAGTAAGTCCTATTTGGAGAGAAAAGTCGGGGCTGGGCCGGGTGCGGGGGCCGGGATCAGCAGCAGATCGCTCTCCCGCTCCTGCTCCAGCATCCGCCGCAGCGGCCCCTCGGCCGCCGCGAGCTCCGCGTACGCCCCGCGCTGCACGGTCCGGCCCCGGTCCAGGACCAGGACCTCGTCGACGGCTTCGAGGCCGTGCAGCCGGTGGGTGATCAGGACCGTCGTGCGGCCCTCGGTCGCCCGCAACAGGTCGTCGGTGAGCGCGTCGGCGGTGGCCAGGTCCAGGTGCTCGGCCGGCTCGTCGAGGACGAGGACGGGGAAGTCGGCGAGCAGCGCCCGGGCCAGCGCGAGACGCTGGCGCTGGCCGCCGGAGAGCCGCGAACCGTGCTCGCCCACCAGCGTGTCGAGCCCGTCCGGCAGCCCCTCCACCCACTCCAGGAGCCGGGCCCGGCCGAGCGCCCCGCGCAGCTCCTCGTCGGACGCGCCGGTCCTGGCCAGCCGCAGGTTCTCGCGGATGGTGCTGTCGAAGAGGTGGGCGTCCTGGGCGCACAGGCCGACGAAGCGCCGGACCTCGTCGCCGTCGAGGGCGGCCGCCTCGGTGCCGCCGAGCCGGTACGTGCCCGACTCCGCGTCCAGGAAGCGCAGCAGCACCTGGGCGAGCGTGGTCTTGCCGGAGCCGGAGCCGCCGACCACGGCGACCCGCCGGCCCGCCTCCAGGGTCAGCCCGAAGCCGTCGAGCGCCGGCCGGTCCTGCCCGGCGTGCCGGGCGCCGAGCCCCGCGAGCTCCAGCGGGAACGGTCCCGCCGGCGGCGTCGCGGGGGACTCCGGCTCGTGTACGGGCACGGGCGCGTCGAGCACGTCGAAGACCCGCTCGGCGCTGCGGCGCACCCGCTGGCGGTACTGGACGGCCAGCGGCAGCCCGGTGACGGCCTCGAAGGCGGCGAGCGGGGTGAGCACGAGGACCGCGAGCACGACGCCGTCCAGGCGCCCGTCCCGCACCGCCTGGACGCCCACGAGCGCGGCCCCGGCGACGCTGAGGCCGCAGACCAGGGCGGAGAGCCCGGCGCTGAGCGCGGTCGCCGCGGACTGCCGCGAGGCGATGCCGGTGAGCTCCCGGTCGGCCTCGTCGGCCCGCTCGACGCGGCCCTTCAGGGCGCCGGCGACGGTGAGTTCCGCGCAGCCTCGCAGCAGGTCGACCACGGCGGTGCCGAGCGCGCCGCGCGCGGGGGCGAGCTGCCGCTCGGCCCGCCGGGCGAGCAGACCGCCCAGCAGCGGCACGGCCACTCCGGCGAGCAGCAGGCCCGCCGCGAGCACCGCCCCGGCCTCGGGCAGCAGCCAGGTGGTGAACCCGACGGAGCCGGCGCCCACGAGGAGGGCGGCGCCCGCCGGCAGCAGCCAGCGCAGCCAGTAGTCCTGCAGGGCGTCGACGTCCTGGACGAGCCGGGCCAGCAGATCGCCGCGGCGGGTGCGGCGCAGCCCGGCCGGGGCGATCCGCTCCAGGCGCCGGTAGACCGCCACCCGCAGGTCGGCCAGCATGCGCAGCACGGCGTCGTGCGAGACGAGCCGCTCGGCGTAGCGGAAGACGGCCCGCCCGATGCCGAAGGCGCGGGTCGCGGTGACGGCGACCATCAGATAGAGCACGGGCGGCTGTTCGGAGGCCCGGGAGATGAGCCAGCCGGAGACCGCCATGAGCCCGACGGCGGAGCCCAGCGCCAGGCTGCCGAGCAGCAGGGCGAGTGCCATCCGCCCCCGGAGCTCCCCGGCCATGGCCCGCACCCGGCCGAGGACCGGGCGCGCGGGGGAGCCGGCGGCCGTGGCGGTGTCCGGGGCCACCGCGGCGGTGGCCCCGGCCGCGTCGCCCCCGCCCGCCGGGAGCGGCTCGCCGAGCCCGTCGGTGAGCCGGCCCGCGGCGACGGGGGAGCCGGCGGCGGGGACCGCGTCGGCGACCGGGGCACCGGCGATCCGCACCACCCGGTCGGCGACGGCGAGCAGCGCCGGCCGGTGGACGACCAGCAGGACCGTGCGGCCGGCCGCGAGGCGCCGGACGGCGTCCACGACGGCCGCCTCGGTCTCGCCGTCCAGCGCGGCCGTCGGCTCGTCCAGGAGCAGCAGCGGGCGGTCGGCCAGGAACGCCCGGGCGAGGGCGAGACGCTGGCGCTGTCCGGCCGAAAGACCGGCGCCGTCCTCGCCCAGGACGGTGGCCGTTCCTTCCGGCAGTTCGGCGACGAAGTCCTCGGCGCCGGCGTCCCGCAGGGCCCGGCGCACCGCCTCGTCGGAGGCGTCCGGCCGGGCCAGGCGCACGTTCTCGGCGATCGTCCCGGCGAACAGATACGGGCGCTGCGGCACCCAGGCGATCCTGGACCGCCACTCCTCCAGGTCCAGGGAGGCCAGATCGCTGCCGCCGACCCGGACCGAACCGCCCTCCTCGGGAGCGACGAAACCGAGCACCACGTCGAGGAGGGTCGACTTCCCGGCCCCGCTCGGCCCCACCAGAGCCACCGTCTCGCCGGGCTCCACGGTCAGGGTGGCCGCGTCCAGCGAGGGCTCGGCGCGCCCCGCGTGCCGTACCGTCACCCGGTCGAGCTCCAGCCGCGGGGAGTCGGGCACCGGCCCCGTGCCGCCGCGCGGCGGCGGGTTCTGCAGGACCTCGAAGATCTCCTCGGCGGCGGCCAGCCCCTCGGCGGCCGCGTGGTACTGCGCGCCCACCTGCCGCAGCGGCAGATAGGCCTCCGGCGCCAGGATCAGGATGACCAGGCCGGTGTACAGGTCGAGCTCGCCGTGGACGAGCCGCATGCCGATGGTGACCGCGACCAGGGCGACCGAGAGGGTCGCGAGCAGTTCGAGGGCGAACGAGGAGAGGAACGCGATTCGCAGTGTCCGCATGGTCGCCCGCCGGTACTGGGCGGTGATCGACCGGATGTTCTCGGCCTGGGCCTTGGCCCGGCCGAAGACCTTGAGCGTGGGAAGGCCGGCCACCACGTCCAGGAAGTGTCCCGAGAGCCGGGAGAGCAGCTTCCACTGACGGTCCATCCGGGCCTGGGTGTACCAGCCGATGAGGATCATGAAGACCGGGATGAGCGGCAGCGTCACCACGATGATCGCGGCCGAGACCCAGTCCTCGGTGACGATCCTGGCGAGGACCGCCACCGGGACCACCACCGCGAGGCCCAGCTGCGGCAGATAGCGGGCGAAGTAGTCGTCGAGCGCGTCCACGCCCCGGGTCGCGAGCGCGGCCAGCGAACCGGCCTTCTGCCCGCTGAGCCAGCCGGGCCCGAGGCCGGCCGCGTGCCGCAGCAGCCGGCCGCGCAGCTCGGACTTGACCGCCGCGCTCGCCCGGTGGGCGGCGAGCTCGGTCAGCCAGGCGACCAGCCCCCGCCCCGCCGCCACTCCCGCGAGCAGCAGCAGGGGCGTGGTGAGCCCGGAGACCGACAGACCCTTCTGGAAGGCCCCCACCACGACCTCGGCGATGAGCATCGCCTGGGTGATGACCAGCACCGCACCGACGAGGCCGAGTCCGACCACCGCCATGAGGAAGAACCGGGTGGCGCGGGCGTGGTGGAGCAGGCGCGGGTCGATCGGTTTCACGTGAAACATGCTCCCCTGAGAAGGCCGGTGCGGGTCCGGCTAGTGGGCCTGGGCGATGTTCTGCGTGCCGATCCGCTTGCGGAACACCCAGTAGGTCCAGCTCTGGTAGAGCAGCACCAGCGGGGTGGCGATCGCCGCGCACCACGTCATGATCTTGAGCGTGTACGGGCTCGACGACGCGTTCGTCACGGTGAGGCTCCACGCGGGGTCGAGCGAGGACGGCATGACGTTCGGGAACAGCGCCAGGAAGAGCATGGCCACCGCGGCGGCGATCGCCACGCCCGAGAGCGCGAACGACCAGCCCTCGCGTCCGATCCTGATCGCCCCGATCGCACCGACCAGGGAGACCGCGGCGATCACCATGGCGAGCAGGCTCCAGCCGTCTCCCTTGTCCACCTGGGTCCAGATGAGGAAGACCAGCGCGAGCACCGCGGTGACCAGACCCAGCCTGAGCGCGAGCGCCCGGGCCCGGGTGCGGATGTCACCGAGCGTCTTGAGCGAGGCGAAGACCGCCCCGTGGAAGGTGAACAGGGTGAGCGTGACCAGGCCGCCGAGCAGGGCGTACGGGTTGAGCAGGTCCCAGAAGTTGCCCACGTACTCCATCTCGCGGTCGATCTTCACCCCGCGCACGATGTTGCCGAAGGCCACGCCCCACAGGAACGCGGGGATGAGGGAGGTCCAGAAGATGGCCTGCTCCCAGTTGCGCTGCCAGTTCTCCTCGGGCCGCTTCGCCCGGTACTCGAACGCGACACCGCGGATGATCAGACAGACCAGGATGATCAGCAGTGGCAGGTAGAAGCCGGAGAAGAGCGTCGCGTACCACTCGGGGAAGGCGGCGAAGGTCGCACCGCCCGCGGTCAGCAGCCAGACCTCGTTGCCGTCCCAGACGGGCCCGATGGTGTTGATGAGGACCCGCTTCTCGGTCCGGTCACGGGCGAGCAGCTTGGTCAGGACACCGACCCCGAAGTCGAAGCCTTCGAGGAAGAAGTAGCCGATCCAGAGGACGGCGATGAGTACGAACCAGACGTCGTGGAGTTCCATGCCTCGATCTCCTGAGCCTCAGTACGAGAAGGCCATGGGCCGGTCGGGGTCGCGGTCCCCGCCGATCTTGGTGGGCGGGTTGAGGTCGTCCTCGGTGAGCTCGGGCGGGCCTGCCTTGACGTACTTGACGAGCAGCTTCACCTCGATCACGGCGAGGACGGCGTAGAGCAGGGTGAACACGATCATCGAGGTGAGCACCTCGCCCTGGGAGACCCCGGGGGAGACGGCGTCACGGGTGCGCAGCACGCCGTACACGACCCACGGCTGCCGCCCCATCTCGGTGAAGATCCAGCCCCAGGAGTTGGCGATCAGCGGGAAGGCCATCGTCCACAGGGCGACGAGCCAGTACCACTTGCCCAGCCGGGGGCTGAGCGCCTTCCGCCGGAACAGCACCAGATGCGGCACCTCGTCGTCCCCGGTGCGCAGCCCCGGCGCCAGCATGAACTTCTTGCGGGTCAGCCAGAGACCCACGACCCCGACGGCCAGCGAGGCCATGCCGAAGCCGATCATCCAGCGGAAGCCCCAGTAGGCGACGGGGATGTTCGGCCGGTAGTCGCCGGGGCCGAACTTCTCCTGCTCCGCCTTGTTGACGTCGTTGATGCCCGGGACGTACGAGCTGAAGTCGTCGTTCGCGAGGAAGGACAGCAGGCCGGGGATCTCTATGGCCACCGTGTTGTGGCCCTTCTCGACGTCGCCGTAGGCGAACACGGAGAAGGGTGCGGGTGCCTGGCCGTCCCAGAGCGCCTCGGCCGCGGCCATCTTCATCGGCTGCTGCTTGAACATGACCTTGCCGAGCAGGTCACCGCTGATCGCGGTGCCGAGGCCGGCGATGATCAGGGTGACCAGGCCGAGCCGCAGCGAGGTCCGCATCACGGAGATGTGCCGCTTGCGCGCCAGGTGGAAGGCGGAGATGCCCACCATGAAGGCGCCGCCGACCAGGAACGCCGCCGTGATGGTGTGGAAGAACTGGGTGAGCGCGGTGTTCTGGGTGAGGACCAGCCAGAAGTCGGTGAGCTCGGCCCGGCCACGCTCGGCGTTGATCTTGTAGCCGACCGGGTGCTGCATCCAGGAGTTGGCCGCGAGGATGAAGTACGCGGACAGGACCGTGCCGATCGACACCATCCAGATGCAGGCCAGGTGGATCTTCTTCGGGAGCTTGTCCCAGCCGAAGATCCACAGGCCGATGAAGGTGGACTCGAAGAAGAACGCGATCAGCGCCTCGAAGGCCAGGGGCGCGCCGAAGATGTCACCGACGAAGCGGGAGTAGTCCGACCAGTTCATGCCGAACTGGAACTCCTGCACGATGCCGGTGACGACGCCCATCGCGATGTTGATCAGGAAGAGCTTGCCCCAGAACTTCGTCGCCTTGAGGTACTTCTCCTTCTCGGTGCGCACCCAGGCGGTCTGGAGACCGGCCGTCAGGGCGGCGAGGGAGATCGTCAGCGGGACGAAGAGAAAGTGGTAGACGGTGGTGATGCCGAACTGCCAGCGCGCCAGCGTCTCCGGCGCCAAAGCGAGGTCCACGTCGTCTTCTCCTTACATCGCCGTGGTCACAACGGCAGTTTGCCCCTTTAATCCCACCAATCTCGGGAGGAATAGGGACACGCTTGTGAACGCGTTCACATTCACAAGCATTATGGCTCATACGAAATCCGTACCGTCAGTCGGGGGGTCCCCCTACCGAAGGTCACCCCTTCCCAAGACCTTCAACATATTGTTGAATCCCGGCCATGACCCTTCGGATACGCATCTCCTGGCCCGCCGGGCACACCACCGCCACCATCGAGGAAACCCCCACGAGCAAGGCGCTCGCGGGGGCTCTCCCGATCGTCTCCACCGCCCGTACCTGGGGCGAGGAGGTCTACTTCGACACTCCGGTCTCCGTGGCCGTCGAGTCCGGCGCGCGCCAGGTGGTCGCGCCGGGCACGGTGGCCTTCTGGACGGAGGGCGACGCACTCGCCCTCCCCTACGGCCCGACCCCGATCTCGCAGGGCGACGAGCCGCGGCTCGCCAGCCCGTGCAACATCCTGGGCGCGCTGGACGGGGACCCCCGGATCCTGGCCACCGTGCGGGACGGCGACCCGATCCGGGTGGAACTCGCCGGCTAGGACCGGACGGGCTCCTGTGCCCTAGATCCGGCCGCGGAAGTACTCCGCCGTCTTCAGGAACAGGTCGTTCGCCTCGCACTCACCGATCGTGACGCGGACGCCCTCACCCGCGAACGGACGCACCACCACGCCGTGCCGCTCGCACTCCGCCGCGAAGTCCATCGTCCGCTCACCGAGCCGCAGCCAGACGAAGTTCGCCTGGGTGTCCGGCACGGTCCAGCCCTGGGCCACGAGCCCCGCATGGACCCGCTCGCGCTCGGCCACCAGCGAGCCGACCCGCCCCAGCAGCTCGTCCTCCGCGCGCAGCGAGGCCACCGCCGCGTCCTGGGCGAGCTGGCTGACGCCGAACGGCACCGCCGTCTTGCGCAGCGCCGCGGCCACCGGCTCGTGGGCGATCGCGAAACCGACCCGCAGCCCGGCCAGGCCGTACGCCTTCGAGAAGGTGCGCAGCACCGCCACGTTCGGCCGGTCGCGGTAGAGCTCCACGCCGTCCGGGATCTCGGTGTCGCGGACGAACTCCCGGTACGCCTCGTCGATCACCACGAGGATGTCGGAGGGCACCCGGTCCAGGAAGCGCTCCAGCTCCGCCCGGCGCACCGCGGTGCCCGTGGGGTTGTTGGGGTTGCAGACGAAGATCAGCCGGGTCCGGTCGGTGATCGCCTCGGCCATCGCGTCGAGGTCGTGCACATCGCCCTCGGTCAGCGGCACCTGCACCGAGGTCGCGCCGCTGATCTGCGTGATGATCGGGTACGCCTCGAAGGAGCGCCAGGCGTAGATGACCTCGTCGCCCGGGCCCGCGGTGGACTGGATCAGCGACTGGGCGACGCCGACCGAGCCGGTGCCGGTGGCGATGTGGGAGACCGGGACGCCGAAGCGGTCGGCGAGCTCGGCCGTCAGCGCCGTGCACGCCATGTCCGGGTAGCGGTTGAATGCGGCGGCCGCGGCCACCGCGCTCTCCATGACCCCCGGCAGCGGCGGGTAGGGGTTCTCGTTGGACGAGAGCTTGAAGGCGACCGGTCCGCCGGTGGCGGCCGGCTTGCCCGGCTTGTAGGTGGGGATGCCGTCCAGCTCGGCGCGCAGCTTCGGGCTGCCGGTGCTCGTCCCGCTGGTCTCGCTCACAGTGTGGCCTCCTCGACCGTCCGTACCGCCAATACTCCTCACCTTATGAGGATTCGGCCCGCCTGCGAATGGCCTGTGGACAACGGTGCGGAAACGGGGGGAGCGCGCCTCGGGGTGGCGCGCGCCGGTGGCGAGCGCCGTGGCGCGCATCCCCCGTAGAGGTGAGTTGAGACCTCTTCGAGACCTGACCCTCTCGACAGGCTCATGGGTACCGGGACCGATAGGTCTCATGCCCTCAAGCCAAACACCCTTAGTTTCCCAGGGTGTTGAGCTCTTTTGATCATGCAGAAACGTGTCTGTCAACGCGTGCATATGCGACCGGCCCAACCCACCACCCTCGCCCTACTATCGGCTCGCCATGACAGCAGCAGGGAAGCACCAGGTGAGCCGGGCACAGACCCGGGGAAGCCGGCAGGGCCGAGCGGGCATCCGGGACGTGGCCGCCGCCGCCGGGGTCTCCATCACGACTGTCTCCGACGCGCTCAACGGCAAGGGCCGGCTCCCGGACGCCACCCGCCGTCACGTCCGCGAGGTCGCAGACCGGCTGGGCTATCGCCCGTCCGCAGCGGCCCGCACGCTCCGTACCGGCAAGTCGGGACTCATCGGCCTGACCGTGACCACGTACGGGGATGAACCTTTCACCTTCACCGAATTCGCGTACTTCGCGGAGATGGCCAGAGCCGCCACCTCGGCCGCGCTCGCGCGCGGCTATGCCCTGGTCATCCTGCCCGCCACCTCCCGCCACGACGTCTGGTCGAACGTCGCCCTGGACGGGACCGTCGTCATCGACCCCTCCGACCACGACCCCGTCGTCACCGAACTCGTCCGCCAAGGGCTGCCCGTCGTCTCCGACGGACGCCCGGCCGGCACCCTGCCGGTCACCGCCTGGGTCGACAACGACCACGAGGCGGCCGTCCTCGATCTGCTCGACCACCTCGCCGCCGCCGGCGCCCGCAGGATCGGCCTGCTCACCGGCACCACCACCGACACCTACACCCGCCTGTCCACCACCGCCTACCTCAACTGGTGCGAGCGGGTCGGCCAGGACCCCGTCTACGAGGCCTATCCGGCGCACGATCCGTGCGCGGGCGCCGTCGCGGCCGACCGGCTGCTCGCCCGCCCGGACCGGCCCGACGCCGTGTACGGACTCTTCGACCCCAACGGCACCGACCTCCTGGCGGCCGCCCGCCGCTACGGGCTGCGGGTGCCGGACGACCTGCTGCTGGTCTGCTGCAGCGAGTCGACCGTCTACGCCAACACCGAACCGCCCATCACCACGCTCTCGCTCAAGCCGCGCCGCATCGGCACCGCCGTCGTCCAGCTCCTCATCGACGCCATCGAGGGGATCGAGACGGACGGACCGGTCGAGCGGGTGATACCGACGGAACTGATCGTCAGGACCTCCTCCCAGCGAAGGTCGCCGCGGACGACGGTCAGCCCGCCCAGGTCTCCCTCGAAGGACTGATTCCGGGGGATCCCGGGGAACCGCCGGCCGGAGGGGAGGCGAGCGGTTCACCCGGCCCTTGAGGGCCGCTTCGAGGGAAAACCTCGGGGCGGCCCGGCCTCTTCCCTGGCCTGGACCTTCCCAATTCGGGCGAAACAACCGGTGAACCCGGAGTGGACCCCGATTCACCACCCCTGGTGCGTCACACAGGAGGACCCTCATTCCTATGATGGGCGGACGACACCGCGGACCGCCCCGACCAGAACGGTCCGCGATGTGCAGGGCATCGCGACGGTGGTGGAGGGGTCGATGACACAGGGGGCCGGTCAGGAACCCGTGGTGCGCACGGCGACGTTGCGTGACTTCCGTGTACCCCCGTACGCCCGGGTGCCCGTCCAGGGCGACGCGCCCGAGCCGATGCCCGCCGACGCCACCCTCCAGCTGGGCGCCGACGCGGGCTCCTCGATCGTCGCCGTGGCCACCGGCCATCCCGGCAACGCCTACCCCGAGACCGAGCCGCCCGAGGGCTACACCCCCACCGAGCGCGACCTCCCGGTCATCAACCGCGGCGACACGCTCCAGGTGCACGTCACCCCGGTCCCGCAGCCCGTCGCCGCCACCGGCGACGGCCCCGGCCCGCTCTTCGTCGTGGGCGACGTCCACGGCTATCTCGACGAGCTCCTCGAGGCCCTGCGCGCCCAGGGCCTCATCGACGAGAACGGCGGCTGGGCCGCGGGCAACGCCCGCCTGTGGTTCCTCGGCGACTTCACCGACCGCGGTCCCGACGGCATCGGCGTCATCGACCTCGTGATGCGCCTGTCCGCCGAGGCCGCCGCCGCCGGCGGCTACTGCAAGGCCCTCATGGGCAACCACGAGCTGCTGCTCATCGGCGCCAAGCGCTTCGGCGACACCCCCGTCAGCTCGGGCGCCGGCACCGCCACCTTCCAGGCCGCCTGGCTGCTCAACGGCGGACAGAAGCACGACATGGACCGCCTCCAGGACGTCCACCTGCAGTGGATGTCCCGGCTCGACGCCGTGGTGGAGGAGGACGGACACCTCCTGCTGCACTCGGACACCACCGCGTATCTGGAGTACGGCGGCACGATCGAGGACGTCAACGACACCGTCCACGAGATCCTCAACCGGAACGACGCGGACGAGGTCTGGGACCTCTTCCGCAAGTTCACCAAGCGCTTCGCCTTCCGCGACGAGGCCGCCGGCCCCCAGGCCGTCCAGGAGCTGCTCGGCACCTACGGCGGCCGCCGGATCGTGCACGGTCACAGCCCCATCCCGTACCTCCTCGGCCAGGTCGGCACGGAGGACGCGGAGGAGGGCGAGCGCCCGGCCGTCGAGGGTCCGCACGTCTACGCGGACGGACTGGCGATCGCGATGGACGGCGGAGTGACCATGGCCGGAAAACTGCTGGTCGTGCAACTCCCGCTGCCCGCCTGACGCATAACCGTACGCATCCGGGGAAGTCGATTTCCCGAAACACCCTGTCACCGCGTGCCGTAAGCGCAATACCATCGGCTCATCCGTAGCAGGCTCTCCTCCGTTTCCGCCCAATCGGCCGCCTCACCACGGCCGTTGCGGCCCTACGGAGCATCGGGGGATGCACATGAACGTGGCTCCGCACCTGCTGACCGAGGACCGCGCCGAGTTCGAGCGCGTCCTCGACGAGGCACTGCGCACCGCGCACGACCGGCCGGAACTCGCCGCGCTCGGCGAGCGGCTCACGACCGAACAGCTGCGCTCGATGGCGCTGAACGCGACAGCGCTCATCACCACGGCCGCCGCGGTCGAGTACGACCACTTCGTGAAGGTCCGCGAGCAGCTCCGCGCGGCGAGCGCCGGCGCCGCCGGCAGCGGTACGGGCGAGGCGGCGGCCGACCTGGGCGGCGCGGGCGGCGCGGGAGTCATAGCGATCGTCACCGTCCTGGCGCCGATCCTCGCGGGCACCTCGGCCGTGATCCTGCTCCTGGTCGGCGCCATCCTGAAGATGCTCGACCCGGCGCCCGCCTTCGCCGACACCCTGCTGACCGCCGGCCTCGTGTTCGGCGCCGTCGCCGCGGCCGGGCTGCTCTGCGCGGCCGCGGGACTGCTGGTGACCGCCCTGCGCAACAGCGCCACGGAGGTCCCGGCCGAGGCCCCCGACGACGAGCTGTCCCGCGCGCGCCAGGCCTGGTGTCGCGCCCTCCTGGACCGCGGCATCCTTCCGTTCCTCCGCGACGCCCTCGCCGCCCCGCCGCCCCCGCGCGTCCCGCGGCCCCAGCCGCCGGCCGGGCGGATCCCCAAGGTCGGCTACAGCGGCCCGGACTTCACCAGCCCGTCCGAGGGCGTCCCGTCCCCGCGCCCGACGTACTCCAGTCCCGACTTCACCGGCCCGGACTTCGGATCCCCGGACCACCGCCCGGAGTAGACGGGGAGAAGGGAACCGGCCCGCGGCTCCCCCCATGGGTCGCGGGCCGGTCCCTGCAGGTGGGCGGCTACTCCGCCAGCGGCAGGTAGACGCGGTTGCCGGCCGCCGCGAACTCGGCCGACTTCTCCGCCATGCCCGCCTCGATCTCCTCGGCCTTCAGGTCTCCGCCGTGCTCGCGCCGGATGTCCTGGGAGATCTTCATCGAGCAGAACTTCGGCCCGCACATCGAGCAGAAGTGCGCCGTCTTCGCGGGCTCCGCGGGCAGCGTCTCGTCGTGGAACTCCCGCGCGGTGTCCGGGTCCATCGCCAGGTTGAACTGGTCCTCCCAGCGGAACTCGAAGCGCGCGTCCGACAGGGCGTCGTCCCACTCCTGCGCGCCCGGGTGTCCCTTCGCGAGGTCCGCCGCGTGGGCCGCGATCTTGTAGGTGATCACGCCGGTCTTCACGTCGTCCTTGTTGGGCAGGCCCAGGTGCTCCTTCGGCGTCACGTAGCAGAGCATCGCCGTGCCCCACCAGGCGATCATCGCCGCGCCGATGCCCGAGGTGATGTGGTCGTACGCCGGGGCCACGTCGGTGGTCAGCGGGCCGAGCGTGTAGAACGGCGCCTCCTCGCAGATCTCCTGCTGGAGGTCGATGTTCTCCTTGATCTTGTGCATCGGGACGTGCCCCGGGCCCTCGATCATCGTCTGGACGTTGTGCCGCTTGGCGATCGTGTTCAGCTCGCCGAGCGTCTTCAGCTCCGCGAACTGCGCCGCGTCGTTGGCGTCCGCGATCGAGCCGGGCCGCAGGCCGTCACCGAGCGAGTAGGTCACGTCGTACGCCGCGAGGATCTCGCAGAGCTCCTCGAAGTTCGTGTAGAGGAAGTTCTCCTTGTGGTGCGCGAGGCACCAGGCGGCCATGATCGAGCCGCCGCGCGAGACGATGCCGGTCTTGCGGCGGGCGGTCAGCGGCACGTACGGCAGCAGCACGCCGGCATGGACGGTCATGTAGTCGACGCCCTGCTCGGCCTGCTCGATGACCGTGTCCTTGTAGATCTCCCAGGTCAGCTCCTCGGCCTTGCCGTCGACCTTCTCCAGGGCCTGGTAGAGCGGCACGGTGCCGATCGGGACGGGGGAGTTGCGCAGCACCCACTCGCGGGTGGTGTGGATGTTGCGGCCGGTGGAGAGGTCCATGACCGTGTCGGCGCCCCACTTGGTCGCCCAGGTCATCTTCTCCACCTCCTCCTCGATGGAGGAGGTGACCGCGGAGTTGCCGATGTTGGCGTTGACCTTCACCAGGAACCGCTTGCCGATGATCATCGGCTCGATCTCCGGGTGGTTGACGTTGGCCGGCAGCACCGCGCGACCCGCCGCGATCTCCTCCCGGACCACCTCGGGGGAGACGTTCTCGCGGATCGCGACGTACTCCATCTCCGGGGTGATCTCGCCCCGGCGCGCGTACGCGAGCTGCGTCACCGCCTGGCCGGAACGCCCCCTGCGGGGCAGCCGCGGGCGGCCGGGGAAGACCGCGTCGAGGTTCTTGAGGCCACCGCCGCGCGGCGAGGTGTGCTTGATGCCGTCGTCCTCGGGGCGGACCGGGCGGCCCGCGTACTCCTCGGTGTCCCCGCGCGCGATGATCCAGTTCTCGCGCAGCGGCGGCAGGCCGCGGCGGACGTCGGTCTCGACGGTGGGGTCGGTGTACGGCCCGGACGTGTCGTACAGCGTCACGTCCTTGCCGTTGGTGAGGTGCACCTGGCGGACGGGCACCCGGAGGTCGGGGCGGGAGCCCTCGACGTATCCCTTGTGCCAGCCCGGCGTGCGCTCCTGCGGGCCGTTCTGGTCGGAGGCAGGCGTGCGTGCATCCTGAATGGTCATGAGACCGAATCTCCCTACGCCGGCATTACCCGGTAACAGGTTCGGCGGTCGGCGCAGCCTCCTCCCGTACGTACGTCCAGTACGCGCGTACGGTGATCAGCGCCCTCTCAGCCCGGTGCTCCGAGCTCCCGCGTGTGCAAAGGTGTCACCACGCTAGCGCCATCGCTGGCGTGCTGAACAGTGGGTCCCCCGGCGTTCTTGCGATGATCGGTCGGTGACTCCCACGCAGCAGACCCCCGAACAGCACGGCCACGGCGGCCACGAGGGCCATGGCGGCGACGGCCACGGCACCGGTGACGACTCCGGTCACGGCTCCGGTCACGGCGGTGGCGGCGGCCACGGCCATGCGCACGCCCATGGCCATGGACCGGCCGCGCCCGTCTCGCGTCATCTGCGCAAGGTCATCGCCGCGGTCCTGATCCCCTTCGCCGCCGCCGTGGTGGTCGGGCTCCTGGTGCTGTGGCCCGGTGGCACGCCGGGCCACCAGCGCACCGGGGTCGGCTTCGACCGGCAGACCGAGCAGGGCCGGGTCGTCGCCGTCGAGCGCGTCGACTGCAAGGAGGTGAACGCCGCCCAGGTCCCGCCGACCGGCGACACCTCGACACCGGAGGGGCGCGAGGCGGTCAACGCGCAGCAGGGTCAGTGCGAGAAGGCGACGATCGAGGTCACCACCGGCCCCGACAAGGGCCGCACCTTCACCGAGATCGTGCAGCCGGACGCTCCGCGTCAGCTCCACGAGGGGCAGGGCGTCGTGGTCGCCTACGCGCCGGACGCACCGCGCGACCTCCAGTACTCGGTCACCGACGTGAACCGTAAGCTGCCGCTCGCCCTGCTCGCCGGCATCTTCGCGCTGGTGGTCGTGGCCGTCGGCAGGATGCGCGGGGTGATGGCGCTCATCGCGCTGGCCATCAGCTTCCTGGTGCTGACCTTCTTCATCCTCCCGGCGATCATCCAGGGCTCCAATCCCCTGCTGGTCGCCATCGTCGGATCGAGCGCGATCATGCTCATCGCGCTCTACATGTGCCATGGGCTCTCGGCCCGCACCTCGGTCGCGGTGCTGGGCACGCTGGTCTCGCTGCTGCTGATCGGCCTGCTCGGCTCGCTCTTCATCGGCTGGGCCTCGCTGACCGGCAACACGGACGACAACACCGGCCTGATCCACGGCCTCTACCCGAACATCGACATGTCCGGTCTGCTGCTGGCCGGCGTCATCATCGGCTCGCTCGGTGTGCTCGACGACGTGACGGTCACTCAGACCTCGGCGGTCTGGGAACTGCACCAGGCCGACCCGCGGATGGGTCCGCGGGCGCTCTACCGGGCCGCGATCCGGATCGGCCGCGACCACATCGCGTCGGTCGTGAACACCCTTGTCCTCGCCTACGCCGGTGCGGCCCTGCCGCTGCTGCTGCTCTTCTCGATCGCCCAGAGCAGCGTGGGGACGGTGGCCAACAGCGAGCTGGTCGCGGAGGAGATCGTGCGCATGCTCGTCGGGTCGATCGGCCTGGTCGCCTCGGTGCCGGTCACCACCGGCCTCGCGGCCCTGGTGGTCTCCGCCGACCGGCCGGGACCGGCGGAGGCCGCTGGTCGCCGCCCGGGCAGGGGCGGACGCCGCCGACGGGCCAAGTGACCGACGGGTCCGCGGGGTACGGGAGCCGAGCTCGGCACCCGTACCCTCAGCCGGCGTTCTCCTCCGCGAGGATCCGGCCGAGTTCGGCCTCGAGGTGGTCCTCGAAGTCGCCCAGGGTCCGTTCCTGACCGAGCGGAACGATCTTGTCCGTGCGGTCGAGGAAGGCCACCAACGGTGGCGCGCTCGCCCGGAACAGCGCGCGGTCGCCGCCGACCTGAAGCCGGATGATCACGTCGGAGAGCCCGTCCGGGTCGGTCGGCGCGATGTGCACGTCGCCGTCCCCGCTGGGCCGGTTGATTCCGTCGAGCAGCAGTTCCCGGCCGAACGCCCAGGTCACGGGCGCGTCGCCGGGCAGGTGGAAGGTCATCCGCACCGCATAGGGGTCGCGGGCCTCGTATCGCAGTTCCACCGGGATCCTGAAGGAGAGCTCCTCGGAGACGAGGAAGCTCATCAGGACCTCGGCCTGAACCGTCTCTCGCATCATGTACCCCGCAGTAGATGAGCAGCTGTGCAAACACGCTGCTGAAAGCTGTGGTCGAAACGGCCAGGAATGAGCCCCCATGGCCCTCTTGACGCAATCGTGCTGTACGCGCTAGCAGATCACAAGGAGTGATTTTTCAGATACTGATAGAGAACGCGAGCGAGCTGAAGAGCCTTCCGATCTCGTTCTGTAGCTGACCGATCGCTGGCAGCAACCGTTCTTCCTGGTGAAGAGGGAGGGAAATGGCCATCGCGGCCGCCGTGGACCCCGCCGTGATGGGGATGGCGGCACAGACCGTGCCAAGCGCATATTCCTGCCGCTCTACCAGGGGCTCCATTCGCCCCATAGCGCTCAAACGGTCCAAAAGGGACCGTTGATTACGCACCGTATACGGCGTGATGGCTTCTACCGGGTGACGCCTCAGGTGGTCTTGACGGCTCTTCAGATCGAGTTGACTCAGCAGGCACTGCCCGATGGCGTGCGCGTGTCCGGTCTCGCGGAAGTCGGCCCACTCCTCGACGGCGGGGGACGAGGGGGTGTCGGCGACGGCGACCAGCTCGATCTCGCCTTCGCGGTAGATGGCGAAGTAGACGGGGACGCCGATGGCGTCGCGCCAGTGCGCGAGAGAGTCTTCGATCTTGGTGCGACGATTCTGCAGAACTCCGCCGCCGACCAGACGGCCGGCGGCGTCGCCGAAGACGAACACACCCTTCTCGCGGCGTAGATAGCCTTCGTGCGTCAGGGTGCGGAGCAGGTGGTACGCGGTGGGCAGCGGGAGCCCCGCTTCACGGGCGAGCTGCTTGGCGGGGGCTCCGTCCTCGTGGGAGCCCACGGCCTCCAGTAGTCTCAGCGCCCGCTGCACCGAGCCGATCAGGGTAGGAGCAGCGGTCCGCGAAGCCGTGGCCAAAGGTCACCCCCAGGCGAGTCGACGGGTGACGCACACCCGCCCGCGGGGGCCGCCCCCGCGCGCCCACCGCGACCTGGACCAGTGGGGTCCGGTTGGCGGACCCGTCCGGGACAGGGCCTACCACCATGCTCGATGCGGAGGTATACGCCTGTTGCTCCTGGGGCGGCAGAGGTTTTCCACTCTAATGGCAGCTCCTGCGGCCGCACCGGGTTTCAACAGGTGCGTTCCCCCGGGCGGGCTAATCCCAGGCCACCGGCTCATACCGATGGGTAACTTGTGCTACCAGTCCCCACGCGAGGAGGACGACGAGGTGAACTTCCGTACGACGTAGATCAGACCAGCGACGAGCGCCACGAACAGCAGCAGCTTGAACAGCAGGCCGACCACGAAGGTCAGGACGCTGGTGATCAGTCCACCGAAGACGACGAGGGCGAGAACGGGTATGGCCACCCACTTCACCCACCACGGCATCCCCGCGAGAATCTCCTTCACCGCCATTGCGCTTACCTCATCTCCCGAAGAGCTGTAGGCGCCCGGTGCGCCCGACACCCTCGATGCTAGGTGCGCGACCCAAGCGAACGGGGGCCTCAGGGCCCCCGCTCTTCCCTGATCCGACCCCTAGGGGGTCAGGGCGGATTCCCGCTCCCGGCTCGGGGTCAGGACTCCGGCGGCGAGAAGACCACCATCACCCGCAGGTCCTCGGTGATGTGGTGGAACCTGTGCGGCACCCCGGCCGGCACATAGACGACGCTGCCCCGCGCCACCGGGGTCGTCTCCTCCCCGACCGTGATCGCGGCCCGGCCGCTCACCACGAAGTACACCTCGTCCTGCCCGTGCGGCTGCTGCGGGTCGAGCTGCCCCGCGTCGAGCGCGTACAGGCCGACGGACATGTTCCGCTCCCGCAGGAACTGGAGGTACGCGCCCTCGTTCGCGGCGCGCTCCGCCTCCAGCTCGTCCAGTCGGAATGCCTTCATGGTTGGTACGCCCCTGCCTTGGCTCGATCTTGTCTGCCACGATCTGACACATGAAGAATTTCGTAGTCAAGACGCTCGCGAACGCGGGGGCCCTGGCAGTCGCCATCTGGCTGCTGGAGGACATCACCCTCACCGGCGACAGCACCGCGAAGAAGGCCTGGACCCTGATCCTGGTCGCCCTGGTCTTCGGCCTGGTCAACTTCCTGGTCAAGCCGATCGTGAAGCTGCTCACCTTCCCCCTCTTCATCCTGACGCTCGGTCTGATCACCCTGGTCGTCAACGCGCTCATGCTGCTGCTGACGTCCTGGCTCTCCGACCAGGTCGGCCTCAGCTTCCACGTGGAGGGTTTCTGGACCGCCGTACTCGGTGGCCTGATCATCTCCGTCGTCTCGTGGGCGCTGAACGTCGTCCTCCCCGACGGCGACTGAGGGCCCGCCATGACGTACCGCGTCTGCTTCGTCTGCACCGGCAACATCTGCCGCTCGCCGATGGCCGAGCACGTCTTCCGCGCCCGCGTGGCCGAGGCCGGACTGGCCGAAGCGGTCGTGGTGGACAGCGCCGGCACCGGCGGCTGGCACGAGGGCGACGGCGCCGACCCGCGCACCGTCGCCGTCCTGGAGGAGCACGGCTACGGCTCCGCGCACGTCGCCCGCCGGTTCCGCGCCTCCTGGTTCCCCTCGCTCGACCTGGTGATCGCCCTCGACGAGGGGCATCTGCGCGAGCTCCGGCGGCTGGCCCCGAGCCCCGAGGACGCCGCGAAGATACGCCTGCTGCGCTCCTACGACCCCGACGCGGGCCCCGAGCTCGACGTCCCCGACCCCTACTACGGGGGCCGGGAGGGGTTCGATGAGTGCCTGGAACTGGTGGAGGCCGCGAGCGAGGGACTGCTCGCCGCGGTGCGCGACGAGGTGGAGGAGCGGACCCCATGAGCGGCACGAGCGGCACACCCGATGACGTCCCGGGCGGCTACCCTGCCGGCGGCGGAGGGCACGGCGGAGGTCTCGGCGAAGGGACCCGGGCGGTCCGGGCCGGCCTGCCCGAGCCGGTGAAGTACGAGCCCACCCTGCCCGGCCCGGTCTTCGCGGCCCACTTCCACCTGCCGGGCGACCCGACCGGCCCCTACACCTACGGCCGCGACGAGAACCCCACCTGGACCCATCTGGAACGCGCCATCGGCGAGCTCGAAGCGCCGGGGGAGAGCGGCGTCGAGACGCTGGTCTTCGCCTCCGGGATGGCCGCCATCTCCGCCGTGCTGCTCTCCCAGCTGCGCAGCGGCGACGCCGTCGTCCTCCCCGACGACGGCTATCAGGCGCTGCCCCTGCTGCACGAGCAGCTGCGGGCGTACGGCATCGAGGTGCGCACGGCCCCCACCCGCGGGGAGGCCCAGCTGGACGTCCTCGACGGGGCGAAGCTGCTGTGGATCGAGACGCCGTCCAACCCCGGCCTCGACGTCTGCGACCTGCCCCGGATGGTGCGCGCCGCCCACGAGGCCGGAGCGCTGGTCGCGGTCGACAACACGCTCGCCACCCCGCTCGGCCAGCGGCCCCTGGCGCTGGGCGCCGACTTCTCCGTGGCCAGCGACACCAAGGGCATGACCGGGCACGGCGACATCCTGCTCGGCCACGTCAGCTGCCGCGATCCGCTGCGGGCCGTCGAGGTACGGCGCTGGCGCAAGATCGTCGGAGCCATCCCGGGCCCCATGGAGGCCTGGCTCGCGCACCGCTCGCTGGCCACCCTCCAGCTGCGCGTCGACCGGCAGTGCGCCACCGCGCTCGCCCTCGCCGAGGCCCTGGTGGCCCACCGGGACGTGTCCGGGCTGCGCTACCCCGGGCTGCCCGGCGACCCCTCGCACGGGGTGGCCGCCCGGCAGATGCGGCGCTTTGGCTCCGTCGTCTCCTTCGTGCTGCCGGACCGCGCCTGGGCCGACCGCTTCCTCGACGCGCTGCGGCTCGTGGACGACGCCACCAGCTTCGGCGGGGTGCGGTCCACCGCGGAGCGGCGCGGACGCTGGGGCGGGGACGCCGTGCCCGAGGGCTTCATCCGCTTCTCGGTGGGCGCGGAGGACCCGGAGGACCTGATCGACGACGTCCTGCGGGCGCTCGACGAGGCGGCCAAGGGCAGCGGACAGCCGGCGGAATGAGCCCCCCCCCCCCCCCCCCCCCGTGGGCGTTCCGAGCCTCCCCCCTCGTGGCTCGGAACGCCCCCGTCCTCCCCTGCCTCCCCCTGCTTCCCCCCTGCGGTTCCTCAGCGGACAACCGCCTGAACAAGGCTAGTTGACTCTGCGTCAGTGTCCAATCACGGTAGCGACAGCGACCTATCGACTTATTTATAGTTGGACGGTCCTGAGGCGCCGTCACCGGACCGCCTGAGTCGAACGGCCCCGCGGCCGGGAGGGGGCGGACATGGATCTGGCTCTGCTGCGCACGTTCGTCACAGTGCACCGGGCCGGCTCCTTCACCCGCGCCGCCGCTCTCCTCGGGCTCTCCCAGCCCGCGGTCACCAGCCAGATCCGCACCCTGGAACGGCAGCTCGGCCGCCCGCTCTTCCTCAGACAGGCCCGCGGGGTCACCCCCACCACCATCGGCGACGAGCTCGCCCACCGCGCCGCCCCGCACCTGGACGCGCTGGTCGAGATCGCCGAGACCGGCCCGGACGAGCAGAGCGGGCTCCGCACCCTGCACCTGGCCGGTCCGCCCGAGTTCACCGCGGCCCGGGTGCTGCCCGCCCTGACCCCGCTGGTCGCCCGCGGCCTCACCGTCCGCACCTCGTTCCTGGGCAACGCGGAGGAGACCCTCGACGGGCTCGCCGCCGGCCATCACGACCTGGCCGTCGCCACCGGGCGCCCTCGCGGCGGCCTCTTCGCCGCCACCCCGCTCTGCGACGAGGAGCACGTCCTGGTCGCCGCCCCGCGCTGGGCCGCCCGGCTCTCCCCCGGGGTGCTGCTGCGCAGGGGCGCCGTCGTCCTGGAGCAGCTGCCCGTGGTCGAGGTGCACGAGTCGCTGCCGTTCGTCGCCCGCTACTGGGCGGCCGTCTTCGAGTCGAAACCGGCCGCCGCCGCCACCGTGATCGCCCCCGACCTGCGGGCCGTCCTGGACTCCGCCGCCTCCGGCGCGGGCCTCGCCGTGCTGCCGCGCTATCTGTGCGAGGAAGCCCTGGAGAGCGGCCGTCTCGTGGCCCTGCTCGACCCCCCGGTCCCGCCCCTGCGCACCTACTTCCTGGTCGTCCGCACCGGCACCCTCGCCCTGCCCCACCTCGCCCGCGCCCACGAGTGGCTGCTGAGGGCCGCGGGGGACTGGTGAGTTTCAGGTCAGCCTGGACGGGCCATTTTCTTCCCATGACCGAACGACCAGTGGTCAAGCGCACCGCACGCGCCATCCTGCTCGACGGGGACGACCTGATCCTCATCAAGCGCACCAAGCCCGGCGTGGATCCCTACTGGGTGACGCCGGGCGGCGGGGTCGAGCCATCGGACTCGACCGTCGTCCAGGCCCTGCACCGCGAGGTGCACGAGGAGCTCGGCGCCAAGATCACCGACGTGGTGCCCTGCTTCGTCGACACCGTCGAGCACATCGTCGACGGCGGGGTCTCCGGCGTGAAGGTGCAGCACTTCTTCGTCTGCCGACTGGAGTCCATGGACCTCGCGCAGCGCCACGGCCCCGAGATCGAGGAGCCGCTGGGCGAGTACGAGATCGTCCGTGTGCCCTTCAGCCGGGTGGGCATCGCCGCCGTCCACCTGGTGCCCCTCTCGCTGCGGCACTACCTGGACGGGAACATCGAGGGGGTGCGCGCGATGCACGCCCCCGACCTGGGCTGAGCCGGCCCTAGGCCTGGGGGACGAGCTCGGTGAGGTAGTCGTGGCGGATCCGGTCGGTGGGGATCCCCGCCCCCCGCAGGGCGTCGACCCCGCTGCGGATCATGCCGAGCGGCCCCGAGAGATAGGCGTCGTACTCGGCCCACGGCCCGTATTGGCGCACGGCGTCCGGCAGCCTGCCCTGGTCCTCGGTGACCGGGCGCACGGCCAGCCAGGGGAAGGTCTGCTGGAGCCTCAGCATCGTGTCGATGTCGTAGAGGTCATGGTCGCTGCGCGCCCCGTAGAAGACCTCGACCCGCCGGCGGTCGCCGTGTTCGGCGACGTCCTCGACGAGGGCCTTGATGGGTGCGATCCCGGTGCCCCCGCCGAGGCAGAGCAGCCCGTTGTCGGTCGAGTGGTCGACGGTCATCGACCCGGCGGGCGGCCCCAGACGCAGGACGTCTCCGGGGCGGGCGCGGTGGACCAGGGCGTTGGACACCCAGCCGGCCGGCACCGCCTTGACGTGCAGCGAGAGCAGACCGTCCGGGCGGGGTGCCGAGGCGAAGGAGTAGTGCCGCCATATCCGCGGCCACCAGGGCGTCTCCAGGCTCGTGTACTGCCCGGCGAGGAACGGGTACGGCTGGTCGGGCCGGAGGGTGATCACGGCGATGTCCGGGGTCCGCAGGTCGTGTGAGACCACCTCGGCCTGCCACCAGGCCGGTGCGTGCAGCTCGTCCTCCGCCGCCGCGTCGATCATGATCTGCGAGATCGTCGTGTACGTGCGGACCCAGGCCGCCTCCGTCTCCTCGTCCCACGTGTCCGCGTACCGGACCAGAGCTCCGATGAGGGCCTCGCCGACCGCCGGATAGTGGGCTGACTGGGTGCCGTACTTGCGGTGCCCCCGGCCGAGGTTCTGGAGGTACTCGGTGAGCACGGGCACGTCGTCCATGTGCTCGGCCGCCGTGAGCAGCGCCTTGAGGAGCCGGTCGCGCTGGGTGTCCATGGCGGCCGGGAACATCGCCCGCAGATCAGGGTGGTGGGTGAAGAGCAGGGCGTAGAAGTACGAGGTCACGCGCTCGGCGACCGGGCCGATCTCGTCCAGGGTGCGGCGGACCAGTACCGCGTCCGGCGAGGGCGCGCGCTCGGCCGGGGGTATTCGGGGCGGCGACGCGTCCGTGGCCACAGCCAGAGCATCCGTCATGTCCTCGCCTCCCCGCAGCCGACCTCCGTGGTCGCCTTCCGTGGTCGCAGGATGACACTCCGGCGAGGAGCTCGGGCAGAAAGGGGAATTCTCGGGCGATCAGCCCCCTCCGCGGGCTAGGCTGCGGTCTTTCGGACCATCGCGTATGCCTCGCGCAGATCCGCTCCGGTGTAGCGGTGCCTGGCCAGGCCCTCCAGGTGGTGGTCGGCGTTCACGGCCACCGTCTCGGGCACCGCAGCGAAGAGCTCCGCGTCGGACATCGAGTCCCCGTACGCCACACAGGTGTCGAGCGTGACACCGAAGCGTTCGCAGAGCTCCTGGGCGATGCGCACCTTCGCCGACGCGTCCAGGATCCCGGGGCGGTGGATCGGCTCCGTGAACGGCACGGCGGGCCAGCGCGAGCCGTGGGCCGCGTCCGCTCCCCAGCCCAGGAGCCGCTCGACGAAGAAGTCGGGCGACAGCGAGATGACCGCGCACCGGCCGCCCTCGGCCCGGATCCGCGCCCAGACGTCCCGGATGCCGGCCAGCCAGGGCGCCCCCTCGAAGGCGGCCGTCACGTGCTCCGGGGTGAGCTCCGACCACAGCGCATGGGCCCGCACCGCGAACTCGTCGGGCGTGAGCCCGTGGAGCAGGAACTCCCGCTCCAGCTTCTCGATCTCCTTGCTGACACCGAGCTGCCGGGAGATCTCCACCGCGGCCGCCGATCCCCGGATGAGGGTGCCGTCGAGATCGAAGAGATGAAGCCTGCGGCTGTCGCTGAAGTTCGCCATGTACGCCGAGGCTAGTACGGGTGGTTACTCCCCCGGGCAGACGCGGCAGAAGGCGGCCGGACGGCACGGTGTTTCACGTGAAACATCTCCGACGGCCCGCCCGGCGGGCGTTCCTCGTCGTCCATGTCGCGGTCTCGGTGGCCTGGCTGGGCCTGAGCCTGGGCCTGCTGACCCTCGGGATCACCGCGTACTCGACCCAGGACCCCACCCTCACCGAGGCGGCGTACCGGGCGATGAAGGTGTTCGCCGACTGGCTCCTGACTCCGGTCGCCCTGGTGACCCTGGGCAGCGGCCTGGTGCTCTCGCTGGGCACTCCCTGGGGCCTGGCCCGGCACCGGTGGGTCTGGATCAAGTTCTGGATCACCCTGGCCACGGCCACCGCGACGATCTTCGCGCTCCGCCCGGAGATCGGCCATGCGGCGGCGGCCGGGGTCCCGGACATCAGCCTGGTCGCGGCCCCCACGGTCTCGACCACCGCCTACCTCTTCATGACCGCGGTCTCCGTGCTCAAGCCCTGGGGGCTGACCGGACGTGGTCGCCGTCTCAGGAGATCGTCCGGTTCCCGTAAAGCGGTGGACGAGCCCATGCCCCGTCGGCCAGCCTGATCTTCATGCCCCTTATGCGCCTCCCGCTCGAACAGCTCCCCATCCGGCGTCTCACCCCGGAGGACATCGGCGCCTGCGCCGACCTCTGCGAGGACCGGGGCTGGTTGCGGGAGGAGCACAAGTGGGGGCTGCTGCTCACCGCGGGCACGGGGTACGGCATCGACGACCCCTCCGGCAAGGGGCTGGTCACCGTCTGCGTGGTCACCTCGTACGGACCGGGGCTCGCGGCCATCGGCATGGTCCTGGTCGCCGAGCGGTACGCCCGGCAGGGCATCGGGCGGCTGCTGATGGAGCACGTCATCGCCGAGGCCGGCGACACCCCGCTCACCCTCTACGCCACGGCGAACGGGCAGCCGCTCTACGAACAGCTCGGCTTCACCGACGTGGGCCGGTCGGAGATGCTCAAGGGACGCTTCGGCTTCACCGAGCCGGCGCCGGCCCTGCCGGTCCGCCCGGCGACCGCGGAGGACCTCCAGACGGTGCTGCGCCTGGACAACGAGATCTTCGGCGTGGACCGGACCCCGATGATCACCCGCCTGCCGGCCTTCGCCGACCATCTGCGGGTCGCGGAGCAGGACGGCGAGATCACCGGCTTCGCCGCGGCCTGGCCCAACATGGACACTCATGTCGTCGGACCGCTGATCGCCCGTGACACCGCGACGGCGCAGGCGCTGGTCGCCTCGCTGGCCGCCGCGACGGACCGACCGCTGCGCACGGATGTCGACAACCGCCACGGGGCGCTGCTGACCTGGCTTAAGGCGAACGGCCTGGAGCAGATCGCCACCACGACGATCATGGTGCGCTCCCTCCCCGACCTCCCGGGCGACCGGAGCCGCCGCTTCGCCCCGCTGACCGTGGCCGCGGGGTAGCCCGCCCTCGCAATCCCGCCGAATTACTTGCACACGCGGTTTTTTGCGCTCCATCGTTTACCCTGATATGGAGCCGCTCCGGATCGAGGAGACCAACGAAGCGAGGCGAACCATGACCGCGACGGACCCTGCACTGACGGCCCTCTCCCAGGGCTGGTGCGCCCTCTCCCTGCTCCACGGCAGGATCGAGTCGCACATCGAGCGGGCCCTGGAGTCCCGGCACGGTCTCAGTGTGCGCGAGTACTCGCTGCTCGACGTGCTCAGCCGCCAGCACGACGGACCGGGCGGACACCTCCAGATGAAGCAGGTGGCCGACGCCGTCGTGCTGAGCCAGAGCGCCACCACCCGGCTCGTGACCCGTCTCGAGGACCGCGGGCTGCTCACCCGGTATCTCTGCGCCACCGACCGGCGCGGCATCTACACCGATGTCACCGAGGCCGGCCAGAAGCTCCTCGACGAGGCCCGCCCCACGAACGACGGCGCCCTGCGCGAGGCCCTGGAGGCGGCGGCCGAGAACCCGGAGCTGGCCCCGCTGGTCCGGGTCGTCCAGGGCCTCGGCGTTCCCGTCTGAGCCGGCCTCCGGGGAGGGGGCTAGCCTGCGGCCATGAGCGATCTTGAGATTCGGCCCGCGCGCCGGGACGACCTGCCCGCCATCGTCGCCATGCTGGCCGACGACCCGCTGGGCGCCCTGCGCGAGTCCCCCGACGACCTCACCCCGTACACGGCAGCCTTCGACCGGCTCGACCAGGACCCGAACCAGCATCTGGTCGTGGCCGTGCGCGCGGGCACGGTCGTGGGGACGCTCCAGCTCACGATCATCCCCGGGCTCTCCCGCAGGGGCACGACCCGCTCGATCATCGAGGGGGTCCGCATCCACTCCGAGGAGCGCGGCAGCGGCCTGGGCACCCGGCTCATCGAGTGGGCCGTCGAGGAGTCCCGCGCCCAGGACTGCGGGCTGGTGCAGCTGACCTCCGACGTCACCCGCACCGACGCCCACCGCTTCTACGAACGTCTCGGCTTCGAGGCCTCCCACCTCGGGTTCAAGCTGAGCCTGTGACGGCCCGGTCCGCGCCCGGGGGACGAAGAGAAGCGCACTGTTTCACGTGAAACAGTGCGCTTCCGGTCAAAGGCCGCGCCAACCCGCCTCGTCCACACCACCCGGAACGGCGTCGCCCGGCTCGTACGGCTCGCGGGTGAAGACGAAGGAGCCGAGGTCGAGATGGCTCACCGAGCCGTCCGCCCGCCGCACCACCTGGAGCGTCTCCCCCGCGTAGTACCCGTCGAGACCGATCCATCCGCCCTCGGGGAGCGCCCGGAAGCTCGCCCGGCGCCCGACGCCGCGCAGCGGCTCCAGGGTCACCCCACGAGCGGCGTCGATCCGCAGGCCGTACGCGTAGGTCCCCCAGTACCAGGGGCCGGTGAGCGCCAGGAGCTCGTGGTCGACCTCCGCGGCGGGAAGGGGGCGCCAGGGCTCCGGAAGACGCGGCTCGGCCTCGGCCACGATCCGCACGAGATCGGCGGCCACGAGGCTCGTCAGGGGCCCGGAGGTGGCGTTCGCGAGCGTCACCGCCGCGAGTCCCTCCTCGACGCTCACCCACAGACAGGCCACGAAGCCCGGCAGCGATCCCGTGTGCCCGACCAGGGTCCGGCCGCCCTTGCGCAGCAGCTGGAGGCCGAGGCCGTAGCCCGCCTCCCCGTCACCCTCCACGGGCGCGGCGGGCACCCGCATCTCCTCGACCGAGGACCGGGCGAGCACCCTCTCGTCGCCTCGGGCGAGGAACGCGGCGAAGCGGCAGAGGTCGCCGACGGTCGACCAGAGCTGACCCGCCGGCGCCATGATCCCCAGGTCCTGGCTGGGCTCGGGAAGCATCACATCCGCCCAGGGATGCACGGCGAAGCCACCGGCATGCGGGGCGACCGGCTGGGCCGTCGTACGGTCGAGGCCCAGCGGCTCCAGGATCTCGGCCCGCAGGGCCTCCTCCCAGGACACCCCGCGAAGGGCCTCGACCAGCGAACCGAGCAGCGTGTAGCCGGGGTTGGAGTAGTGGTGGATCCGCCCCACGGGATGCCGCAGGGGCTGCTCCCCCAGGACGTCGGCCAGCTCGGGCCGTACCGTCCCCGGCGTCCGCTCCCACCACGGCGCCGGGCTCTCGGCGGCGAGACCTGCGCTGTGGCCGAGGAGTTGAGCGATCGTCACCTCGCCGACGCCGGTGTCCTTCAGATGCTTCTCCAGTGGGTCCTCAAGGCTGAGCAGCCCCTCGTCCCGCAGGCGCATCACCAGCACCGCGGTGAACACCTTGGTGATCGACCCGATCCGGAACTGGGTGTCGGCATCCGGGGCGTGCCCGTCGACACAACTGCGCGACCCGAACCAGACGGTCTCGCCCTCGCGGACCACTCCGGCGGCGAACGAGGGCGAGCGCCCCTCGGTCTGGGCGACGGCGACGCGGTGCAGCAGGGCGCGCTCGGTGCTGGGGAGCAGGGCTTCGAAGGATGAGGTCATACGGTGATCATGCCGCGAGAGCCGCTCGGACGAGGCTTCTCGCTCGCGATGTCGGCGCCGCCCCCGCTCTCGAAGCGTGCCGGGAGTCCGATTCGGCCATCTCGGTCGCGGCCGTGTCGGATCGATCACCCCTACCGGATACTGCCGCTGTCGAATCGACGGAGATGCATCTCTGAGGGGGAGTCGTGAAGCGAGCCGTCCTGCACATATCCCGGTACGTGAGCGCCGTCTGTGCCGTCGCCGCGGCGACGGTCCTGGCCACCTCCACCTCCGCGGCAGCGGAGACGGGCCCCCGGCAGGACGACTTCCTTCCCGCCATGGTCCATTCCATCCTCCACCTCGACATCGATCCGCCGGGTGCCAACGACTGGAGCTGCCGCCCCGGCGCCGCCCATCCGCGCCCGGTCGTCCTGGTCCACGGCACCTACGAGAACCGGTACAACAACTGGGCCGGGCTGTCGCCGGAGTTGAAGGCCCAGGGCTACTGCGTCTACTCCCTCGACTTCGGCGACACGGACGACGCCGCCGTGGCTCTCGCCCCCACCGTCAAGGGCTACGGAGACATCAAGGAGTCCTCCAAGGAGCTGGCCGCCTTCGTGGACAAGGTGCTCGCCGCCAGCGGCGCCGAGCAGGTCGACCTGGTCGGCCACTCCCAGGGCGGGACCCTGTCCCGCTGGTACCTCAAGGCCGACGGCGGCGCGAACCCGGCCGACCCGTCGAAGAACAAGGTCAAGAAGGTCGTCCAGCTCGGCGCGACCAACCACGGCACCACCATGAGCGGCATCTCGACCCTCGCCGACCTCCTCGGGATCCTGGAACCCGGGCAGGTGACCGTGGGAAAGGCGGGCGTCCAGCAGTACGTGAAGTCCGACTTCATCAAGGAGCTCAACGCCGACGGCGACACCGTTCCCGGGATCGACTACACCGTGATCGCCACGAAGTACGACGAGATCACCACTCCCTGGCAGAGCACGTTCATGACCGCGGGCCCGGGCGCGACGGTGCAGAACATCACCCTGCAGGAGGGCTGCCCGATCGACCTCTCCGCCCACCTGAGCATGTCGTACAGCCCGCGCGTGATCGGACTGGTCAAACGCGCCCTGGACCCCTCATCCCCGGCAGCCCCCTGTGTGCTGAGGGCGCCGACCTTCTGAGTCCGGCTCGATCAGGTCTGTGCCATGTCCACGAAGCGCGAGTAGTGGCCCTGGAAGGCCACCGTGATGGTCGCGGTCGGACCGTTACGGTGCTTGCCGACGATGATGTCGGCCTCGCCGGCACGCGGGGACTCCTTCTCGTAGGCGTCCTCGCGGTGCAGCAGGATGACCATGTCCGCGTCCTGCTCGATGGAGCCGGACTCACGCAGGTCGGAGACCATCGGCTTCTTGTCCGTGCGCTGTTCGGGGCCACGGTTCAGCTGCGAGAGCGCGATCACCGGGAGCTCCAGCTCCTTGGCCAGCAGCTTCAGGTTTCGCGACATGTCGGAGACCTCCTGCTGCCGGCTCTCGGCCCGCTTGGAGCCACCGGCCTGCATCAGCTGGAGGTAGTCGATGATGACGAGCTTGATGCCGCTGCGCTGCTTCAGACGACGGCACTTGGCGCGGATCTCCATCATCGACAGGTTCGGCGAGTCGTCGATGAAGAGCGGGGCCTGTGAGACGTCCGGCATCCGGCGGGCCAGCCGGGTCCAGTCCTCGTCGGTCATGGTGCCGGAGCGCATGTGGTGCAGCGCGACCCGTGCCTCCGCGGAGAGCAGGCGCATGGCGATCTCGTTGCGGCCCATCTCGAGGGAGAAGATGACGCTGGGGAGGTTGTGCTTGATGGAGGCCGCCCGGGCGAAGTCCAGGGCGAGCGTCGACTTACCCATGGCGGGACGGGCCGCGATGATGATCATCTGGCCGGGGTGCAGACCGTTGGTGAGCGCGTCGAGGTCGGTGAAGCCGGTGGGCACACCGGTCATCTCGCCGCTGCGGGAGCCGATCGCCTCGATCTCGTCGAGCGCGCCCTCCATGATGTCGCCGAGCGGCAGGTAGTCCTCGGTGGTGCGCTGCTCGGTGACCTGGTAGATCTCGGCCTGGGCGCGGTTGACGATGTCGTCGACGTCCCCGTCGGCCGCGTATCCCATCTGCGTGATCTTGGTGCCGGCCTCGACGAGCCGCCGCAGCACGGCCCGCTCGTGGACGATCTCCGCGTAGTAGGAGGCGTTGGCGGCGGTGGGCACCGACTGGACGAGGGTGTGCAGATAGGAGGCGCCGCCGACGCGGGTGATCTCGCCGCGTTTGGTGAGCTCGGCGCCGACCGTGATGGGGTCGGCGGGCTCGCCCTTCGCGTACAGGTCGAGGATCGCCGCGTAGATCGTCTCGTGGGCCGGCTTGTAGAAGTCGTGGCCCTTGATGATCTCGACGACGTCGGCGATGGCGTCCTTGGAGAGCAGCATGCCGCCGAGGACGGACTGCTCGGCGTCCAGGTCCTGCGGGGGGACGCGCTCGAAGCCGGAGAGGCCGGAGTCCCAGGAGTCCTCGCCGCGCTCGTGCTGGTCCTCGCGACCGCGTCCCCGGCCCCGGCCCTCGCCGCGGGTGCGGGTGGGCAGCCGGTCGCTGGGTCCGCTGTCGGCCCAGGGATCGTCCATGGGCTCGGGGCTGGTCACCAAGCCACCTCCTGCCGTCCGCTCCGCGGACCTCGCCGTGCCACTCTTTCTTACGCCACGGCTCCGACAAACGAGAGGCTTTGACTCCGCTTCTGGCGCGTCGTGCGCCGGTCCACGGTAGGCCCGCGGGCACCGTCAGCCAATCTGGTTATCCACAGGGCCTGTGGGTGAACGCCCCGATGTTGTGGAGAACTCGCCAGAACCTGTGCACGGACCGGGGGACAGCCATGTGGACAAACTCATACCACCCCCAGCCGAACCGCTCTGACCTGTGCTTTTTCCGTCCACTGGCTGTGGGGAAGAAAAACTTCTACGCCCGGACCAAGATCAGAACAAACGGCGCACACCCGAAGGCCCACTCCCTACACAAGTAAGGGTCTATAGAGCATTGCATCTCTTACCTGTGGAAGATTAGATTGGCCCCATGCATCAGGCTCCCGCGACCCCCAAGGCCGTTCGACGCCAACACGACCGCGAGATCGTCTCGCTCGCCGTCCCGGCCTTCGGCGCACTCGTCGCCGAGCCCCTGTTCCTGCTCGCCGACAGCGCCATCGTCGGCCACCTCGGCACCCCTCAGCTCGCCGGTCTCGCCATCGCCTCGGCCCTGCTCTCCACCGCGGTGAGCGTCTTCGTCTTCCTCGCCTATGCCACCACGGCGGCCGTCGCCCGCAGGGTCGGGGCCGGCGACCTCACGTCCGCCATCCGGCAGGGCATCGACGGCATCTGGCTCGCCCTCCTCCTGGGCGCCGCCGTCGTCGCGCTCACCCTGCCCACCGCCTCCTGGCTCGTGGACCTCTTCGGCGCCTCCGACACCGCCGCCCCCTACGCGACCACCTATCTGAGGATCTCCATCCTCGGCATCCCGGCCATGCTCGTCGTCCTGGCCGCCACCGGCGTCCTGCGCGGCCTCCAGGACACCCGGACGCCGCTCTACGTCGCCCTCGCCGGCTTCGCCGCCAACGGCGTCCTCAACCTCGTTCTCGTCTACGGAGCCGGCCTCGGGATCGCGGGTTCCGCCTGGGGCACGGTCATCGCCCAGTTCGGCATGGCCGCCGCCTACCTCTTCGTGGTCGTCCGCGGCGCCCGACGCCACGGTGCCTCCCTGCGGCCCGACGCCGCCGGCATCCGGGCCAGCGCCCAGGCCGGCGTCCCCCTCCTGGTGCGTACGCTCTCGCTGCGCGCGGTCCTGATGATCGCCACGGCCGTGGCCGCCCATCTCGGCGACGCCGATGTCGCCGCGCACCAGATCATCCTGTCCCTGTGGAGCCTGATGGCCTTCGCCCTCGATGCCATCGCCATCGCCGGCCAGGCCATCATCGGGCGCTATCTCGGAGCCGACGACGCGGAGGGCGCCCGGCAGGTGTGCCGACGGATGGTGCAGTGGGGCGTGGTCTCCGGCGCCGGGCTCGGCCTCCTGCTCATCCTCACCCGCCCACTCTTCATCCCGCTCTTCACCAGCGACTCCGCCGTCCAGGACGCCCTGCTCCCCGCCCTCCTGGTCGTGGCGCTCTCCCAGCCCGTCTCCGGGGTGGTCTTCGTCCTCGACGGCGTCCTCATGGGCGCGGGCGACGGCCCCTATCTCGCCTGGGCCATGCTCCTGACCCTGGCCGTCTTCGCCCCCGTCGCCCTGCTGGTCCCCACCCTCGGGGGCGGACTGACCGCGCTCTGGGGCGCGATGACGCTGATGATGACCGTCCGCATGGCGACCCTCTGGCTCCGCGCCCGCTCCGGCCGCTGGATCGTCACCGGGGCCACCCGCTGAGCCGGGCGCATGTTTCACGTGAAACGGCGTAAAACGCTCCTGTGAGACGACGGAGACGCTTTCCGTGAGACGACGGAAACGCCTTCCCCGAGAAGGGGAAGCACCTCCCACGAAACGGCGGAAGGGCCGCACCCCTGAGGGGTGCGGCCCTTCCTCACTGCTGAGCGCAGACTGCCGAGGGCAGCGTTACGCGGCGACGACCTCGACGCCGAGCTTCGCAACCACGTCAGCGTGCAGACGCACGGAGACCTGGTGGGCGCCCAGGGTCTTGATCGGCGAGCCGAGCTCGACGCGACGCTTGTCGACGTCCGGGCCACCGGCGGCCTTGATCGCCACGGCGACGTCCGCCGGGGTCACAGAGCCGAAGAGGCGGCCGGCGTCGCCGGAGCGAACGGCCAGCTTGACCTTGACGCCCTCGAGCTGGGCCTTGACCTCGTTGGCCTGCTCGATGGTCGCGATCTCGTGGATCTTGCGGGCGCGGCGGATCTGCGCCACGTCCTTCTCGCCACCCTTGGTCCAGCGGATCGCGAAACCACGCGGGACCAGGTAGTTGCGAGCGTAGCCGTCCTTGACGTCGACGACGTCGCCAGCGGCACCGAGGCCGGAGACCTCGTGGGTGAGGATGATCTTCATTTTTCGGTCACCCTTCCCTTATCGCGCGGTGGACGTGTAGGGCAGCAGCGCCATCTCACGGCTGTTCTTGACGGCCGTGGCGACGTCACGCTGGTGCTGCGTGCAGTTGCCGGTCACGCGACGGGCACGGATCTTGCCGCGGTCGGAAATGAACTTCCGCAGCATGTTCGTGTCCTTGTAGTCGACGTACGCGACCTTGTCCTTGCAGAATGCGCAGACCTTCTTCTTAGGCTTGCGCACAGGCGGCTTCGCCATGGTGTTTCTCCTGTGTGATCAAGAAGTTTGGGTACGAGCTCTTCTTGGGACGTGCCCTAGAAGGGGGGCTCGTCCGAGTAGCCGCCGCCGGAGTTGCCACCCCAGCTACCGCCGCCCTGCTGCTGGCCGCCGGACGGGGCGCTGGACGCCCAGGGGTCGTCGGAGGGAGCTCCGCCGCCCTGCTGGCCGCCGCCGGAGTTGCCACCCCAGCCGCCACCGCCGCCGCCCTGCTGCTGCCCGCCGCCGTAACCACCCTGGCCACCGCGCCCCGTGGTCTTGGTGACCTTGGCCGTGGCGTTCTTCAGGCTGGGGCCGACTTCCTCGACATCCAGCTCGTAGACCGTGCGCTTGACGCCCTCGCGGTCCTCGTAGGACCGCTGCTTCAGCCGGCCCTGCACGACGACGCGCATGCCTCGCTGAAGCGACTCGGCGACGTTCTCCGCCGCCTGACGCCAGACCGAGCAGGTCAGGAAGAGGCTTTCGCCGTCCTTCCACTCGTTGGTCTGACGGTCGAAGGTGCGGGGAGTGGACGCGATACGGAACTTCGCGACCGCCGCACCGGACGGGGTGAAGCGCAGCTCGGGGTCGTCGACAAGATTGCCGACGACCGTGATGACGGTCTCGCCTGCCATGGGTGAACCTCTCGGCGGGATTGCTTCTGGCTGCTTACTGCTACTCGAACCCGAAAACCTGTGAGCGGAAGGCTCAGTGGGTCTCGGGGCGGAGGACCTTGGTCCGGAGGACCGACTCGTTCAGGTTCATCTGGCGGTCGAGCTCCTTGACGACCGCAGGCTCGGCCTGCAGGTCGATGACCGAGTAGATGCCCTCGGGCTTCTTCTTGATCTCGTAGGCGAGACGACGACGGCCCCAGGTGTCGACCTTCTCGACCTTTCCGTTGCCCTCACGGACGACGGAGAGGAAGTTCTCGATCAGCGGGGAGACAGCGCGCTCCTCGAGATCGGGGTCGAGGATGACCATCACCTCGTAGTGACGCATGTGGAACCCACCTCCTTTGGACTCAGCGGCCACGGTCGTTCCGTGGCAGGAGGGTCGTGATGCGTAAGCAACGGTATCGGCCGCCACTGACAATCCCCCTCGACGAGCGAGGGGTGCCGTCGGGGTCCAGGACGGACCTGGGCAGACACCGGTGCAGACCGTACAGAGTACCCGCACATCGCCCTGCGGTTGAAATCCGGTGGTGAGGGGACGCAATCTGTACACAACGGATGTCGGCGGCGTCACAATGCGCCGCCTTCCGGCTGCACGCCAGGAGGTGCCCCATGGCACAGGCAATGCGACCCGACCCCGGACACTCCCTCTTCGCCACCGATGGCAAGCCGCACCCGCTCCAGGACACCCTGATGGGGGTGACCCTCTTCCTCGGAGTGCTGTCCTTCATCACGGCCCAGTTCCACAGCCTGCACGTGCTGGCGTCCTGGGCCGGACTGATCGGCATCCTGACCGGCGCGTTCGGACAGTTCATCTCCGTGACGACCAGGGAGCGCTTCGTCCTGATCGTCGGCCTCGGCGCCTCGGCCGTGGGCTTCTACCTCGGCATGTTCTACGGAGGCCTCACCTGAGGCCCCGGCCGGTCGGCCGGCCCAGGGCCTGATCCGCGAGGACGGGCCCTGGAGACCCACGTCCCATCGGGCGCGCTCCCCGGTCACAGTAGGCTTCGGCGCGAGAGCCGGAGCCCCTGACCAATGGGGACACACCTGCCGAGGAGCGCCCCGCATGAGCCTGACCCTGAGGACCATCAGCCGTGAGCAGCATCTGGCATTCATCCAGAGCCAGCCTGCGGCGAGCCACTGCCAGGTCCCGGCGTGGGCGGATGTGAAGACCGAGTGGCGCTCCGAGAACCTCGGCTGGTTCGACAAGTCCGGCGAGCTCGTCGGCGTGGGCCTGGTGCTCTACCGCCAGCTGCCGAAGATCAAGCGCTACCTGGCCTATCTGCCCGAGGGCCCGGTCATCAACTGGTACGCCCCGAACCTCGACGACTGGCTGCAGCCGATGCTGGCGCACCTCAAGCAGCAGGGCGCCTTCTCCGTGAAGATGGGCCCGCCGGTCGTCATCCGCCGCTGGGACTCGGCCGCCATCAAGTCCGGCATCCAGGACCCGGACGTCAAGCGCCTGAAGGACGTCGAGGCCACCCACATCGAGCCGCGGGCCTTCGAGGTCGCCGACCGGCTGCGGAAGATGGGCTGGCAGCAGGGCGAGGACGGCGGCGCCGGCTTCGGCGACGTCCAGCCCCGCTACGTCTTCCAGGTCCCGCTCGCGGGCCGCTCGCTCGACGACGTCCTCAAGGGCTTCAACCAGCTGTGGCGCCGCAACATCAAGAAGGCCGAGAAGGCCGGCGTCGAGGTCGTCCAGGGCGGTTACGAGGACCTCGCCGAGTGGCAGCGGCTGTACGAGATCACGGCCGTCCGCGACCACTTCCGCCCGCGCCCGCTCTCGTACTTCCAGCGCATGTGGACCGTCCTCAACAACGAGGACCCCAACCGCATGCGGCTCTACTTCGCCCGGCACAACGGCGTGAACCTCTCCGCCGCCACCATGCTCGTCGTCGGCGGCCACGTCTGGTACTCCTACGGCGCCTCGGACAACATCGGCCGCGAGGTCCGGCCGTCGAACGCGATGCAGTGGCGCATGCTGCGCGACGCCTACGCGATGGGCGCCACCGTCTACGACCTGCGGGGCATCTCGGACTCGCTGGACGAGACCGACCACCTCTTCGGCCTGATCCAGTTCAAGGTCGGCACGGGCGGCGAGGCCGTGGAGTACGTCGGCGAGTGGGACTTCCCGCTCAACAAGCTCCTGCACAAGGCCCTGGACATCTACATGTCGCGCCGCTGACGACGCGGCCGAGGCTTGCGTAGTCTCGTACACACCTTTGACACACCGCACCCACCAGAAAGGTTCCGGGCCGGCCATGGCGCTCTCCCTCTACGTCGACACCGCTCGCTGGCGGGCGCACCAGAAGTCGGTCATCGACCAGTTCCCCGGACTCGTGCCGGTCTGCAAGGGCAACGGCTACGGCTTCGGCCACGAGCGGCTGGCCGACGAGGCCGCCCGCTTCGGCGCCGACATGCTCGCGGTGGGCACCACGTACGAGGCCGCCAAGATCAAGGACTGGTTCAGCGGCGACCTCCTGGTGCTCACCCCGTTCCGGCGCGGCGAGGAGCCGGTGCCGCTGCCGGACCGGGTGATCCGCTCGGTCTCCTCCGTGGACGGGGTGCACGCCCTGGTCGGCGCCCGCGTCGTCATCGAGTGCATGAGCTCGATGAAGCGCCACGGCGTCCACGAGGAGGACCTCGGCAGGCTGCACGCCGCCATCGAGGACGTACGCCTCGAGGGCTTCGCCCTGCACCTGCCCCTGGACCGCCCGGACGGCACCGACGCCGTCGAGGAGGTCATCGCCTGGATGGACCGGCTGCGGGCCGCCCGGCTGCCGCTGCACACCATGTTCGTCAGCCACCTGCGCGCCGACGAGCAGGCCCGGCTCCAGCAGCAGTTCCCGCAGACCCGCTTCCGCGCCCGGATCGGCACCCGACTGTGGCTGGGCGACCACGAGGCCACCGACTACCGCGGCGCCGTCCTCGACGTCACCCGGGTCGCCAAGGGGGACCGCTTCGGCTACCGCCAGCAGAAGGCCGCGTCCGACGGCTGGCTCGTGGTGGTCGCCGGCGGCACCTCGCACGGTGTGGGCCTGGAGGCCCCGAAGGCGATGCACGGCGTGATGCCGCGTGCCAAGGGCGTGGCCCGCGCGGGTCTCGCCACCGTCAACCGGAACCTTTCTCCGTTCGTCTGGGCCGGCAAGCAGCGCTGGTTCGCCGAGCCCCCGCACATGCAGGTGTCGATCCTGTTCGTGCCGTCCGACGCCCAGGAGCCGCAGGTCGGCGACGAGCTGGTGGCCCATCTGCGCCACACCACCACCCAGTACGACCGGATCGTCGAGCGCTGAGCCGCTCGCGACCCGCACGCGTGGAAGAGGCCCCCGGGGATCACCCCGGGGGCCTCTCACGTCATTGCCCGGCTCACTCCCGGGCCGTGCTCCCGGGAACCGCCCAGGGGTCGCCCGCAGGGGCGCCCCACTCCACCCGCGGCCCCTCCACGGCCGGGGCCGCGTGCCGCGGCGGGTGCGCGGCCCTGCCCAGGGCGAAGACGTCCTCGGCGCCGTCCAGGACGCCCCCCGAGGGGTCGTCCGAGCCGTCACGTCGTACCGGGTCCCGGTCGGGCGCCAGGATGTCGCGTACGACCAGGGCGCACAGGTAGAGCGTGCCGAGCACGTGCAGGACGATCGCGAACTGGTAGCCGTCGGTCGGCAGCCCCTGCTTGTTCCCGCTGCTCGTGTAGGCCAGGTAGAACCAGATGGCGAGGAAGTACATGACCTCGCAGGCCTGCCAGACGAGGAAGTCGCGCCAGCGCGGCCGGGCGAGCGCGGCGAGCGGGATCAGCCACAGCACGTACTGCGGCGAGTAGACCTTGTTGGTGAGCACGAACGCGGCCACCACGAGGAACGCCAGCTGCGCGAGCCGGGGCCGGCGCGGCGCGGAGAGCGCCAGGACGGCGAGCCCCACGGCGACGAGCAGCATCAGGAGCAGCGCCCACAGGTTGGCGGTCAGCGGCTCCACCTGCCGTCCGGTGGTCTGGCTGAGCAGCAGCCAGACGGAGCCGAAGTCGACGTTCCGGTCCGTGCTGAAGACGTAGAACTGCTTCCAGCCGTCGGTCGCCAGGAGCATCACCGGCAGGTTGACCACCAGCCACGCGCCCACCGCGCCCAGCAGCGCCGTGCCGAACGCGCGCCACTTCCCGGCCCGCCAGCACAGCAGGAACAGCGGCAGGAGCAGCAGCACCGGGTAGAACTTGGCGGCGGTCGCGAGCCCCAGCAGCACGCCGGAGCCGAGGGTCCGGCCGCGCGACCACATCAGCAGCGCCGCGGCCGTCAGGGCGACGGCCAGCAGGTCCCAGTTGATGGTCGCGGTCAGCGCGAAGGCGGGCGCGAGTGCCACCAGGAGGGCGTCCCAGGGGCGCCTGCGGTGCGTCCGGGCCACACAGACGGCGAGGACCGCGGTGCAGACCAGCAGCAGGCCCGCGTTGACCATCCAGTAGCCCTGCTCGCGCTGCGTCAGGTCGCCGCCGGGCGTCAGCCAGGCCGCGACCTGCATGAACAGGCCCGTCAGGACGGGGTACTCCAGGAACGGTATGTCGCCGCCGACCCGGTCGAAGTAGGGCACCAGGCCGTCCGCGAAGCCGCGCCCCGAGAAGAGGTGCGGGATGTCGGAGTAGCAGGCGTGGGTGTACTGCGAGGTGGAGCCGCGGAACCAGGCCCAGTTGTAACAGGGCAGCTTCTGCACCATGCCGAGCGCAAACATCCCGATGGCGACGAGCGCCACGACACGGACCGGGGTGAACTGCCCGGCGCCGAGCAGCGCCCGGCGCCCGATCGGTCCGCCGATCAGTTCGCTGCCGGCGGCGGCCACGTCGTCGCTGCGCGTGGGGCAGACCACCGCCGTTTCCCGCGGAGGGCTCGTCTTCTGGAGGCTCGGCATGGGGGACATCCTGCCGTACCGGCCTGGGAAAACGGTGAGGGCCGCCGCACGCCGTTCCGTACACGGGGTACGGACCGGGTGCGACGGCCCTCTCGACGAGGCCGGCCGGCGGGACGCGGGCGGATCAGCCCAGGGCGCCCCAGCTGGTGCCGCCGTTGGGCTTTCCGCCGCCGGTGGGATCGGTGGTGGCGGTCGTCTCCGTCGACGTCGGCGTCGGTGCCGTGGTGGTTCCGCCGTTGGAGGCGCCGCCGCTGTCGTTGCCCTTGCTGGTGCCGCCGTTCGTCTCGCACGGCCAGTCCCACACGGAACAGGTCTGCCCGGGGTCGGCCGTCTTGGTCGGCTTCTTGGTGGGCATCTGGGTGGTGGGGGTGGCCGAGGACGGGGTCTCGGACGGGGTCTCCGTGGGCGTCGGCGTCGGGCTGACGGCGCCGCCGCCGAAGACCGCCTCGCCGTCCAGGTCCTCGGGCTCGGGGAAGTCCACGGGCTCGGTGCCGTTGAGGGCGTCGGTCATGTAGTCGTGCCAGATCTGCGACGGGAACGACGAACCGTGGATCTTCGGCTGGGCGCCGGTGCCGAACATGGACTCGAACTTACGGTCCTTGATCGTCTCGTCGTCCGCGAAGCGGTACATGTCGATGGCGGTCGACAGCTGCGGGGTGTAGCCCACGAACCAGGCCGAGTTGTTGCCGTCGGTCGTACCCGTCTTGCCGGCCGCCTCGCGGTCGTCGAGCGCGGCCTTCTTGCCGGTGCCCTTCTTGACGACGTCCTTCAGCACGTCGGTGACGTTGCTGGCGACGGCCGTGGAGAACGCGCGCTTGGGCGCGGCCTCGTGCTTGTAGATGACCTCGCCGCGCTGGACGACCTTGGTGACGGAGAACGGGTCGTTCTGCTCGCCGTTGTTGGCGAAGGTCGAGTAGGCGCCGGCCATGCGGATCGCGCTCGGGGAGGAGATACCGAGCGAGAAGGACGGCACGTTGGCCTTGATCAGCGACGAGTCGAGGAGACCGGCGTCGACGGCCGCCTTGCGGACCTGGTCGATGCCGATGTCCATGCCGAGCTGCACGTACGGCGAGTTCGCGGAGCGCTCCATGGCCTCGCGAAGCGTCATGTTCTTGTAGCTCGCGTTGTCGTCATTGGTCTGGAGCCACTCGTTGCCGTTCTCGTCGTGCCAGATCGTCCCGTCGTAGTTCTTGATCCGCAGCTTGTTCTGGCCGTTGTAGATGCTCTTGTCGGGGTCGACGATCCTGCGCGTGCTGGCGTCCTGCGTCGGGCCCAGCTTCTTGTCCCGCACACCGTCGCGCATCGCGGCGGCCAGCACGAAGGGCTTGAAGGTCGATCCGACCTGCGCACCCGTCTGGTCGGCGTTGTTGGTGAAGTGCTTGGTGGCGTCCGTGCCGCCGTAGATCGCGACGAGCGCGCCGGTCTTCGGGTCCACCGAGGCGCCGCCGAACTGGACGTGGGTGTCCGTCTTCGGGCGCTTGTCGGGCTTGATGTGCTCGTCATAGACCTTCTTGACGGCCGCCTCGAGCGCCTTGACCTTCTTCTTGTCGAAGGTGGTGTGAATCTCGAAGCCGCCCTTGGCGAGCTGCTGGGCGTCGATGCCCTTGTCGTTCTTGTTCAGGAAGTTCGCCTCGGCCGTCCGCACCAAGTAGCCGATCTGGCCGCTGAGCTGGGCGCCCTGCGTCCGGCCCTTCACCTTGGGGAAGGTCGTGTACTTGGCGCGCTCGGCGGCGGGGAGCTTTCCGTCCTTGACCATCTCGTCGAGGATCCACTTCCAGCGCTTCTCGGCGCGTTCGCGGTTCGACTTGGCATCGGCCGCCGGGTCGATCTCGGGGGAGCCGGCCGGGTCGTAGTAGGTCGCGCCCTTGAGCAGCGAGGCGAGGAAGGCCGACTCGCTGGCGTTCAGCTTGCTGGCGTCCTTGCCGAAGTACGTACGGGCCGCTGCCTGGATGCCGTAGGCACCCCGTCCGTAGTACGAGGTGTTGAGGTAGCCGGCCATGATGTCGCGCTTGTCCAGCTCGTTGCCGACGCGCATGGAGATGAAGAGTTCCTTCACCTTGCGGGTCAGGGTCTGCGACTGGTCGTTGAGCCGGTTGTTCTTCACGTACTGCTGGGTGATGGTCGAGCCACCCTGGGTCTCGCCGCCCTTGGCCATGTTCCACACGGCGCGGCCGATGCCCATGGGGTCGATGCCCGAGTCCGTCCAGAAGGTCTTGTTCTCGGCCGAGACCACGGCGTCCTGCATGGACGTCGGGATCTGCTCGATGCCGACGATCTGGCGGTTGACTTCACCACCGGTCGCGGCCATCTGCGTGCCGTCGGCCCAGTAGAAGACGTTGTTCTGCTGCTTGGCGCTCAGGTCCTCGTTGGGGATGCCCACCATGGCGTACGCGATGGTGGCCGCGCCCATGAGGCTGCCGCAGAAGGCCAGGAACAGGCCCGTGACGAGCTTCCACGAGGGGACCCAGCGCCGCCAGCCGTACTTGCCGTAGCGCGGGTAGTCGATGATCCGCTTCTTGCCGGGCGGACGCCCGCCACGGCCGCGCCCGGGGCCACCGCCCTGGCCGCCGCCACCGCCACCGCGCCGTCCACCACCGGGGCCGTTGGGGCCCCCGGGGCCGCCGGCCTCGGGGGCACGCCTGCGACCGCCCCGCTGTGCGGCCCGACGGGCCTCGGCACGTCCCCCGTAGGGACGCGGCTCCTCCCCATAGGCGGAAGGCGGTCCGTACGAGTCCGAAGGGGACCCCGAACCGACGTCACGGCCTTGGGCCGACCTGCGGCCCATCGGCTGCTGGGCGGCGCGCCGGGCCGCAGCGCGACCGCCACTCGGCGGCTGCTGCTGCGGCATTTTGCGACGATGCTCGCTCATCGAACGACTACTCCTCGGGCAGGCGCGTACGCCTGGAAGCGGCAGTTGAGTTCCGGTCCCCCCGAAATGCACACGGCCGGACCTCGGAAAAAGCCCCGCCGTGCCGCAGCCGGTCACCCGCATCACTGACGCCCCGCGGCATCGCTCGGTTCCCGGTGGTCTGCATGCCGCACAGACTACGCACGGCCAAAACCCGCCTAGGGACGAACTTCACCCCAAATGCGACAACTCGAACGCTGTGAATTGACGATGTGACGCCGGTCACCCGAGCCCCACTTGTCGCGACCGAGGGGCCGTTCTATCGTCAGGATGTATCGAGTCGATACATCAGTGCGGCACATCGACTCGGCATAAGAGTGCGCACAGGTTCCGAGAGACGAGTCCCGAGAGCGGAGGAGGCGGCGAATGAGCAGGCGCTCAGGAATCCTTGAGTTCGCCGTTCTCGGCCTGCTCCGCGAGGCCCCGATGCACGGTTACGAGCTCCGCAAGCGGCTCAACACCTCGCTGGGGATCTTCCGGGCCTTCAGCTACGGGACCCTCTACCCCTGCCTCAAGACGCTGGTCGCCAACGGCTGGTTGATCGAGGAGCCCGGCAGCGCCCCCGAGGAGGCGCTGGCCGCTTCACTCGCAGGACGCCGCGCCAAGATCGTCTACCGGTTGACGGCCGAAGGTAAGGAGCACTTCGAGGAGCTCCTCTCCCACACCGGCCCCGACTCCTGGGAAGACGAGCACTTCGCCGCCCGCTTCGCGTTCTTCGGCCAGACCGAGCACGAGGTGCGGATGCGAGTGCTGGAGGGCCGCCGCAGCCGGCTGGAGGAGCGCCTGGAGAAGATGCGCGCCTCCCTGGCCCGGACGCGCGAGCGCCTCGACGACTACACGCTTGAGCTGCAGCGCCACGGAATGGAGTCCGTGGAGCGCGAAGTGCGCTGGCTGAACGAGCTCATCGAGAGCGAGCGGGCGGGGCGGGATCAGCGATCGCGCCCCGACGCCCCCGAGGGCGCCGCTCAGCAGGACAAAAATTCTGGAGACACGGGCGGCCTGCCCCGGCACGGGGGCAGTACCCGGCCGGATCCGTCCGACGACACCGCCAAGTGAAACCCTGCGTCAGCAGGGCTTCCAACGACACACAGGGAGCAACCGGAATGGGTTCGGTTCGCGTAGCCATCGTCGGCGTGGGCAACTGCGCCGCCTCGCTGGTGCAGGGCGTCGAGTACTACAAGGACGCCGACCCGGCGACCAAGGTGCCCGGCCTGATGCACGTCCAGTTCGGCGACTACCACGTCGGCGACGTGGAGTTCGTGGCCGCGTTCGACGTGGACGCGAAGAAGGTCGGCCTCGACCTCTCCGACGCCATCGGCGCCAGCGAGAACAACACCATCAAGATCTGCGACGTCCCGAACAAGGGCGTCACGGTCCAGCGTGGTCACACCCTCGACGGGCTGGGCAAGTACTACCGCATGACCATCGAGGAGTCCGCCGAGGCTCCCGTGGACGTCGTCCAGGTCCTCAAGGACAAGCAGGTCGACGTGCTCGTGTGCTACCTGCCCGTGGGCTCCGAGGACGCCGCGAAGTTCTACGCCCAGTGCGCCATCGACGCCAAGGTCGCCTTCGTCAACGCCCTCCCGGTCTTCATCGCCGGCACCAAGGAGTGGGCTGACAAGTTCACCGAGGCCGGTGTCCCGATCGTCGGCGACGACATCAAGTCCCAGGTCGGCGCGACCATCACGCACCGCGTGATGGCCAAGCTGTTCGAGGACCGCGGTGTCCGCCTTGAGCGCACCATGCAGCTCAACGTCGGCGGCAACATGGACTTCAAGAACATGCTCGAGCGCGACCGCCTCGAGTCGAAGAAGATCTCGAAGACGCAGGCCGTCACCTCGCAGATCCCCGACCGCGAGCTGGGCGAGAAGAACGTCCACATCGGTCCCTCGGACTACGTGGCCTGGCTCGACGACCGCAAGTGGGCGTACGTCCGCCTCGAGGGCCGCGCCTTCGGTGACGTCCCGCTGAACCTCGAGTACAAGCTCGAGGTGTGGGACTCCCCGAACTCGGCCGGTGTCATCATCGACGCCCTGCGCGCCGCGAAGATCGCCAAGGACCGGGGCATCGGTGGCCCGATCCTCTCCGCGTCCTCGTACTTCATGAAGTCCCCGCCGGTCCAGTACTTCGACGACGAGGCGCTCGCCAACGTCGAGAAGTTCATCAAGGGCGAGGTCGAGCGCTGACCTGACGGTCTCCCGACTCGATGACGAGGGTCCCCGCGGCACTGCCCGGGGGCCCTCTTCGTATGTGAGTCTTGCTGCCATGTCCGTCGTGCGTGATCTGCGCATCCTCCTGCGCCTGCGGAACTTCCGCCGCCTGCTCGCCGTGCGCCTGCTCTCCCAGTGCGCGGACGGCGTCTACCAGGTGGCTCTGGCCACGTACGTCGTCTTCTCCCCCGAGAAGGAGACCAGCCCCGCTGCCATCGCCTCCGCCATGGCGGTGCTGCTGCTCCCGTACTCCCTCGTCGGCCCCTTCGCCGGCGTCCTGCTCGACCGCTGGCAGCGGCGCCAGGTCTTCCTCTACGGAAACCTGCTGCGCACCGTCCTCGCCTGCGGGACCGCGCTGCTCATCCTGTCCTCCGCGCCCGACTGGCTCTTCTACGCCTCCGCCCTCTCCGTCACGGCCGTCAACCGCTTCGTCCTGGCGGGGCTCTCGGCCGCCCTCCCGCGCGTGGTCGACGACGAGCGGCTGGTCATCGCCAACTCGCTCTCCCCGACCGCGGGCACCCTCGCCGCGACCGTCGGCGGCGGACTCGCCTTCGGGGTGCGCCTGATCGCCGACGACTCCGACGCCGCCGTCGTGCTCCTCGGCGCTCTCCTCTACCTCTGCTCCGCGCTCGCCTCGCTGCGGATGGCGCGCGAGCTCCTCGGGCCGGACCCGGGCCACCTCCAGCCCCGGCTGTCCACCGCGTTGAGGTCCACCGCCCGTGGAATGGCGAGCGGCCTGCGTCACCTCTCCGAGCGGCGGCCCGCAGCCCGGGCGCTCGCCGCGGTCGCCGTGATGCGCTTCTGCTACGGAGCCCTCTTCGTAACCGTGCTCATGCTCTGCCGGTACGCATGGAGCTCGGCGCAGTCGGACGGCCTCGCCGCGCTCGGACTGGCCGTCGCCGCCTCCGGGGCCGGGTTCTTCGCGGCGGCGCTCCTGTCCCCCTGGGCGGTCGGAAAGCTGGGGCCGTTCGGCTGGATGACCCTCTGCGCGGGAATCGCGGCCGTACTCACCCCGGCGCTCGGGCTGACCTTCGCCCGGACACCCTTCCTCGTGGCCGCCTTCGTCCTGGGGCTGACCACCCAGGGCGCGAAGATCGCGACGGACACGGTCGTCCAGACCTCGGTGGACGACGCCTACCGAGGAAGGGTCTTCTCCCTCTACGACGTGCTCTTCAATGTCGCCTTCGTCGGGGCGGCAGGGGTCGCGGCACTCATGCTGCCTCCCGACGGCAAGTCCGCGCTTCTGGTGGTCTTCGTGGCCGTTCTCTACGCCACCGTCGCCCTCGCCTTGGCGAGGAGCCCCAGAAGGACCCCGCAGGCCTGACGACGAAGGGGCGATGTTTCACGTGAAACATCGCCCCTCGTCGGTGCCGGCCCTTTCGCTGTTTCACGTGAAACATCGCCCGTGAAACAACGGCATCGCCCTACTCGCCCTGCGTCGCCCACCACTCCTTGAGTGCGGCGACCGCTTCGTCATGTCCCATCGGCCCGTTCTCCAGCCGCAGCTCCAGCAGGAACTTGTAGGCACGACCGACGGCCGGCCCGGGACGGATCCCCAGGATCTCCTGGATCTGGTTGCCGTCGAGGTCGGGACGGATCGAGTCCAGCTCCTCCTGCTCCTGAAGCTGCGCGATGCGCTCTTCCAGACCGTCGTAGGTACGGGAGAGCGCGGCGGCCTTGCGCTTGTTGCGCGTGGTGCAGTCCGAGCGGGTCAGCTTGTGGAGCCGGGAGAGGAGAGGTCCCGCGTCCCGCACATAGCGACGGACGGCCGAGTCCGTCCACTCGCCCGAGCCATAACCGTGGAAGCGCAGATGCAACTCCACGAGACGAGAAACGTCCTTGATCATCTCGTTGGAGTACTTGAGCGCGGTCATGCGCTTCTTCGTCATCTTCGCGCCGACCACCTCGTGGTGGTGGAAGGAGACCCGGCCGTCCTTCTCGAAGCGCCGGGTGCGCGGCTTGCCGATGTCATGGAGCAGGGATGCCAGACGCAGCACGAGGTCCGGTCCGTCCTCCTCCAGGGCGATGGCCTGGTCGAGGACGGTCAGCGAGTGCTCGTAGACGTCCTTGTGCCGGTGGTGCTCATCGCTCTCCAGCCGCAGCCCGGGAAGCTCGGGCAGCACGTACGCGGCGAGGCCGGTGTCCACGAGCAGCCCCAGGCCCTTGCGGGGGTGGGAGGAGAGCAGCAGCTTGTTGAGCTCGTCACGCACCCGCTCTGCGGAGACGATCTCAAGCCGTTCCGCCATCTCCGTCATCGCGGTGACCACCTCGGGGGCCACCTCGAAGTCCAGCTGAGCGGAGAAGCGCGCGGCGCGCATCATGCGCAGCGGGTCGTCGGAGAAGGACTCCTCGGGTGTCCCGGGGGTCCGCAGCACGCGGGCGGCCAGATCCTCCAGGCCGCCGTACGGGTCGATGAACTCCTTCTCGGGGAGCGCCACGGCCATGGCGTTGACCGTGAAGTCACGCCGGACCAGGTCCGCCTCGATGGAGTCGCCGTAGGAGACCTCGGGCTTGCGCGAGGTGCGGTCGTACGCCTCGGAGCGGTAGGTGGTGACCTCCACCTGGAAGCGCTGGACGACGTCGCCGACACGGGCGTCCTTCTGGCAGCCGACCGTACCGAAGGCGATGCCGACCTCCCAGACGGCGTCGGCCCAGGGGCGGACGATCCTGAGTACGTCCTCGGGGCGCGCGTCGGTGGTGAAGTCCAGGTCGTTGCCGAGACGGCCGAGGAGGGCGTCGCGGACCGAGCCGCCGACCAGCGCGAGGCTGAACCCGGCCTCCTTGAAGCGGCGGGCGAGGTCGTCGGCGACGGGGGACACACGCAGTAGTTCGCTCACCGCGCGGCGTTGCACCTGGCTCAGTGCAGTCGAGGTCTCTTCGTTGGCGTTCGGCACAACAGAAAAGGGTACGTGGCCCAGCTCGTGCCGATGCCCCCGTTTTCCGCCGCCACGGCAGCCCCGCACCGGCTCCGGTGCCCTCCCGCCCCATCGGCTGGAGCAGTCCCCGGCACTTGGCCGCTGCGTGCCTCGTTACCATGCCTGGACACAGCAACCGGAAACCCCCGACACCACAGACACCACAGACAACGACGAGGACGGGCGACGCGTGGCCGAGGCGGCAGATATCCAGGGGACCACTCCCTCACCTGCCCGCCGCCGGTTGCGGCGTCTGGTCTCCCTCGGCGTCGCGGCTCCGCTGCTGGCCGGGTTCCTTCAGGGCCTGCCCACGCAGGCGGCGGAGGCCGCCGAGAGCGCGAGCGGCTCCGGAAGCGTCGATGTGTCCGTCGACACGCTGGCGCCGAGCGCCCCGGTGGAGAGCGACACGCTCACCATCACCGGCTCGGTGACCAACCAGAGCAAGCAGGCAGTGACCAACGCCACCGTCGACCTGCGCGTCGGTCCGCAGATGACCAGCCGCAGCGAGATCGAGGACGTCTCCGAGCGGGGTGCCTACCGTGACGGCGGGGACCCGCCTCCGCTCGGCGGCGCCTACACCGTCAAGATCCCGGAGCTGGGAGCGGGCCTGAGCCGCGACTTCACGCTCTCGGTCCCCGTCTCCAAACTGGGCCTCGACGACGCCGGCGTCTACCAGCTGGGGGTCTCCCTCACGGGCCAGACCGCGAGCCGGCCCTACGGCCGGGTCCTCGGCATCGAGCGGACCTTCCTGCCGTACCAGCCCGAAGCCACCGAGAAGAAGACCCAGCTCACCTACCTCTGGCCGCTGATCTCCAGCACCCATGTCTCCGCGGAGACGGGTCCGGACCTCCAGCAGACCCCGGTCTTCGAGAACGACGACCTCGCCTCCGAGCTCGCCCCCGGTGGCCGGCTCCACGAGATGGTCGCGCTCGGCAAGGACCTCCCGGTCACCTGGGTGATCGACCCGGACCTGCTGGCCAGCGTGGACGCCATGACCAGGTCGTACAAGGTCAAGAGCGGCCGGACCGAGATCGCGGGCAGAAACCAGGACATCGCCAAGCGGTGGCTCGCCGCCCTGGAGAAGGCGGTCCAGGGCCGCAAGGTCGTCGCCCTGCCCTTCGCCGACCCCGACCTCGCCTCCCTGGCCCACCACGGCAAGGACGTCCCCGGCTCGCTCAGCCACCTCCAGCAGGCGACCGCGCTCGCCTCCACCACGGTGGAGACCGTCCTCCATGTGAAGCCGTCCACCGACTTCTCCTGGCCCGTCGACGGCGCCGTCGACCCCTCGATCATGTCCGTCGCCACCTCCGCCGGCGCGCACAACGTCATCGCCCGCAGCGACAGCTTCCGCGACGACCTCCCGTACACGCCGACCGCGGCGCGCCCGGTCGGCGGCGGCACGACCGCCGTGGTCAGCGACGCCATGCTGTCGACCGCCTTCGACGGCGATCTGATCCGGGCGGAGAGCTCCACGCTCGCCGTCCAGTCCTTCCTCGCCCAGTCGCTCGCCGTGACCCTGGAGCAGCCCGAGGAGCAGCGCAGCGTCGTGGTCGCGCCCCCGCGCATGCCGAGCACCTCGCAGGCCCAGTCCATGGCGACGGCGCTGCAGGGGCTGTCCACCCAGCGCTGGACGCAGCCACTGGACCTGACGGGCGCCGCCACGGCCAAGCCCGATCCGGACGCCTCCACCCGGGTGCCGGGCGGCGGGGCGTACCCGAAGAAGCTGCGCGCCCAGGAACTGGACGCCAAGGCGTTCGGGCAGATGAAGCAGACCCGCGACCAGCTGGACGACTTCCAGGTCATCCTGACGGCGCCGGACCGGGTCGTGCCGCCCTTCACCAACGCGATCAGCCGCGAGATGTCGACCTCGTGGCGCGGCCAGCAGGCCTCGGCCGCGCTCTACCGCCAGGAGGTCCTGCAGTACCTGCAGAGCCTGACCCGGGAGGTGCAGCTGATCGAGAAGTCCGACCTGCTGCTCTCGGGCCGGAGCGCGACCATCCCCGTGACGGTGCAGAACAAGTTGCTCCAGGGTGTGGACCACCTGGTGCTGCGCCTGACCTCCGGGAACAAGACCCGACTGAAGCTGAACGGCGGCGACGCCGTCGCCGAGCTGCCGGTGAAGATCGAGGGCGGCCACAGCCAGTCGGTGAAGTTCACCGCCTCGGCCAACGCCAACGGGCCGGTCCCGATGACGGCCCAGCTCTACACCGAGGACGGCACCCCGTACGGCCCGCCGATGACCTTCACCGTGAAGGTCTCCGAGATCACCCCCACGGTGATGCTCGTGATCGCCGGCGGTGTGCTCCTGCTGGTCCTCGCCGGCGTGCGGATGTACTCCCAGCGCAAGCGCGCCGCCGCCCGCAACGCGGAAGCGGAGACGGAGACGGAAGCGGAGACGGAGACGGAAGCGGGCGACGCGGAGACGCCGACTCCGGAGCCGGACCCCGAAGCCGGGGACTCCGAGGACGCCGATCCCGGGCAGCCGAGTGACCCGACACCGGACACCGGTCCTGAAAGCGGCGACCCGTCGGGCCCGGGTGAGAAAGTGGACCGTTGAGCGATGTCGTGGCCGGTCGGCCGGGGACGATGAGGTGGGGTAACCATGAACGCGCCGTACGACGGTGACCGCGGTCAGGCCGCGGGCGGCACCGCGCCCGCCGGTGGGACGCCCACGGCACCGGCACCCGGCAACGCGCCGGTCCCGCCGCCGCAGCAGCCCGCCCCTGACCCGTACGCGGTGAACCCGCAGAACCCGTACGCCCAGGACCCGTACGTCCAGGAGGCCTTCGCCCAGGACCCGTACCAGGGCCAGGACCTGTCCGCCCAGGACCCGGTGACCGAGGCGCTCTACGACCGCGCCGCGCACCCGCCGCCCCCGCCCGGCACCTATGCGGAGCCCCAGCCGCTCTACCAGCAGCCGGCCGTGCCCCCGCACGCGCCGGACCCCCGGGTATGGGCGCAGACCCCGGCGCCCGAGCCCGACGGGCCCTCGCGCCACCTGCCGTACGGCGACGACGCCCGCACGGTCCAGTTCACCGGTGTCGACGACCTGGTGACCCGCGCAGGGGAGGAGGAGCCGGAACCGGACGCCTTCGCCCACCTCTACCGGGACCAGCAGACGCCCGGCCAGGTGCCTCCGCCCGCCCCGGAGCAGAACCCCATGCCCGCGCCCGCCCCGAAGAAGTCCGGCCGCGCCTCCGGCCTGCTCAAGTCGAGCGCCGTCATGGCCGCCGGCACCCTTGTCTCCCGCCTCACCGGCTTCGTCCGCAGCCTGGTGATCACCGGCGCCCTCGGCGCCGCGCTGCTCGGTGACACCTTCACCGTCGCCTACACCCTGCCGACGATGATCTACATCCTGACCGTCGGCGGCGGCCTCAACTCGGTCTTCGTGCCGCAGCTCGTCCGCTCGATGAAGAACGACGAGGACGGCGGCGAGGCCTACGCCAACCGTCTGCTGACCCTGGTGATGGTCGCGCTCGGCGCGATCGTCGCCCTCGCCGTCTTCGCTGCGCCGCTGCTGATCCGGCTGATGTCGAACACGATCGCCGACGACGCGGCGGCCAACAGCGTCGCCGTCACCTTCGCCCGCTACTGCCTGCCCACCATCTTCTTCATGGGTGTGCACGTGGTGATGGGTCAGATCCTCAACGCCCGCGGCAAGTTCGGCGCGATGATGTGGACCCCGGTCCTCAACAACATCGTGATGATCGCGACGTTCGGCCTGTTCATCTGGGTCTACGGCACCTCCGCCGAGTCCCACATGGGTGTCCAGACCATCCCCGACGAGGGCGTCCGGCTGCTCGGCATCGGCACCTTGCTCGGCCTGGCCGTCCAGGCGCTGGCGATGATCCCGTACCTGCGCGAAACGGGCTTCCGCTTCCGGCCCCGCTTCGACTGGAAGGGCCACGGCCTCGGCAAGACGGTCAAGCTGGCCAAGTGGACCGTGCTCTTCGTGCTCGCCAACCAGGCCGGTGTCCTGGTCGTCACCCAGCTCGCCACCGCGGCCGGCGAGGAGTCCGGCAAGAACGGCGCGGGTTTCCTGGCCTACTCCAACGCCCAGCTCATCTGGGGCATGCCGCAGGCCATCATCACCGTCTCGGTCATGGCCGCGCTGCTGCCGCGCATCTCCCGCGCCGCCTCCGACAACGACCCGGGCGCGGTCCGCGACGACATCTCCCAGGGCCTGCGCAACTCGGCCGTGGCGATCGTTCCGGTCTCCTTCGCCTTCCTGGCGCTCGGCGTCCCGATGTGCACGCTGCTCTACGCCTCCAGCGGCGTCCAGGCAGCCCAGGGCATGGGCTTCATCCTGATGGCCTTCGGCCTCGGTCTGATCCCCTACTCCGTCCAGTACGTCGTGCTCCGCGGCTTCTACGCCTACGAGGACACCCGGACGCCCTTCTACAACACCGTCATCGTCGCGGCCGTCAACGCGGCTGCCTCGGCGGTCTGTTACGTGGTCCTCCCCGCCCAGTGGGCCGTGGTCGGCATGGCCGCCTCCTACGGCCTGGCCTACGCGGTCGGCGTCGGCGTCGCCTGGCGCCGACTGCGCAACCGCCTCGGCGGCGACCTCGACGGGGCCCATGTGCTGCGTACCTACGCCCGGCTGTGCCTGGCCTCCCTGCCGGCCGCGGTCGTCGCCGGAGCCGCGGGCTTCGGCCTGCTGAAGGTGCTCGGCGAAGGAGCGCTCGGCTCGCTGGCGGCCCTGATCGTGGGCGGAGCGGTGCTGCTCGGAGTCTTCTTCGTGGCCGCCAAGCGCATGCGGATCGCGGAGCTCAACTCCATGGTCGGCATGGTCCGTGGGCGTCTGGGACGCTGACGAACAGGGTTCGCACAACCATCGCCTGCCGACGCGTGTCGTGCATAGCGTCGGACTGTGGGCACAATTGGCATGGCTGTTGGATGTGGCGCAACGGATGGGGAGGCAGGAACGACGGTGGCGGAACGTAGCACGGCTGCCGTCGACGTGGCCGACAACAGCGGTGACGACCCGCTGACCGCCAAGGCGGACAAGGCCGCGACCGACGGGGTGGCGGAAGCGCAGAAGAAGGCGGTCACGACCGCCGAGGCCACGGAGAACAAGGCGGTCGAACGACAGAACGGCGAACAGCCCTCCATCACGGCACCGGAGCTGCACAGCGGCCACAAGTTGGCGAGACGCTACCGGTTGGAGGAGTGCGTCACCCGACTGGACGGATTCAGCAGCTGGCGTGCCGTGGACGAGAAGCTCCGCCGTGCCGTCGGTGTGCACATCCTGCCCGCCGACCACCCCCGAGCCCGCTCGGTCCTTGCCGCCGCCCGTTCGGCGGCCCTGCTCGGCGACCCCCGGTTCGTCCAGGTCCTCGACGCCGTCGAGGAGAACGACCTCGTGTACGTCGTGCACGAGTGGCTGCCCGACTCCACCGAGCTGACCGCGCTCCTCGCAGCCGGCCCGATGGAGCCGCACGACGCCTACCAACTGGTCAGCCAGGTCTCCCAGGCCATGGCCGCGGCCCACCGCGAGGGCCTCTCGCACCTGCGGCTCACCCCGAGTGCCGTCCTGCGCAGCTCCACCGGCCAGTACCGCATCCGCGGCCTCGCCGTGAACGCGGCGCTGCGCGGCATCAGCGCCGACCGTCCCCAGCGCACCGACACCGAGGCGATCGGCGCCCTGCTCTACGCGGCGCTCACTCAGCGCTGGCCGTACGACAACGACGCCTACGGCCTCTCCGGGCTCCCCAAGGGCGTCGGCCTGCTCCCGCCCGACCAGGTCCGTGCCGGCGTCCACCGCGGCCTCTCCGAGATCGCCATGCGCGCCCTGGCGAACGACGGGGCCACGGCCTCGCGCCAGGAACCGGCGTGCACCACCCCGGACGAGCTCGCCAAGGCCGTGGCGGCGATGCCGCGCATCCGCCCGCCGGAGCCGGAGTTCCCGATCCCGACGCCGCCGGAGTACCAGCGGACCACCTACCAGCAGGGCACGTACGGGCGCCCCCAGCCGCGTCCTCAGGTCGCCCAGCCGGTCGTGGTCCCGCCGCCCCCGCTGCAGAGCCGCACCGGCAAGGCGCTGAAGTGGGCCGTCTCGGCCCTGCTGATCGCCGCCCTCGGCCTGGGCAGCTGGCAGATCGCGGACCGGCTGCTGAACAAGGAGCAGGGCAGCGACACCCCGCCGGTCACCCAGCCGCAGACGGGCGAGGACGAGAAGGACAAGCCGAACGGCAAGCCGGTCGCGATCGTCGACGCCCATGACTTCGACCCGCAGGGCGACGGCGCGGAGAACCCCGACCAGATAAAGAACGCCTACGACGGCGACCCGAGCACCTCGTGGCCCACCATGCGCTACGACGGGTACTCCAAGTTCGGGCGTCTGAAGGACGGGGTGGGCATCGTCCTCGACCTCGGCAAGGTCCAGCAGGTCGCCAAGGTCGACGTCACCTTCCAGGGCAGCACCTCGGTCGAACTGCGGACGGCGCCGGAGGGCTCCTCGTCCCAGCCCGACCAGCCCGGGAGCTACACCACGCAGGACTCGAAGACCGGTTCCCAGGTGTCGCTCGCTCCGGCCAAGCCGGTCATGACGCGCTATGTGCTCGTCTGGCTGACCGACCTGCCGGCCGGCGGCGGTGGCTACAAGGGGCAGATCTCGGACATCAAGATCACCAGCTGACCCGTACCCCGGGGGAGGGGCTCACCGTTGGACGACGCCATACGCGACGAGCGCAGCGACCAGGAACTCCTGGCCTGCCATGTGGCCGGCGATCCTGACGCCTTCGGTGAGCTCGTACGCCGCCACCGGGACCGGCTGTGGGCGGTGGCCCTGCGGACGCTCGGCGACCGCGAGGAAGCCGCTGACGCCGTCCAGGACGCCCTTGTGTCGGCCTTCCGGGCCGCCCACACCTTCCGGGGCCAGTCGGCCGTCACGACCTGGCTCCACCGCATCACCGTGAACGCCTGTCTCGACCGGGCACGGAAGGCGGCCTCCCGGCGCACCTCCCCGGTGGACGACACCGCACGGTTCGAGCAGCTCCTGGAGCCGCACGAGTCCGCCGAGGCCCCCGCCGAGCGCCAGGACCTCCACCGACAGCTCCTGGCGGCCCTCGCCACGCTTCCCGCAGAGCAGCGCGCCGCCCTCGTCCTCGTCGACATGCAGGGATACCCGGTCGCGGAGGCCGCTCGGGTCCTGGACGTCCCCACCGGCACCGTGAAAAGCCGCTGCGCGCGCGGCCGGGCCAGACTCCTGCCGATGCTCACTCATCTGCGCGGCGACACGGTGGGTAACGAGCGGCCCGACGGGGGAAGGAACCGGACGCGGGGGGCATCCGTCCCACCGGTGCCGGGACCGAAGGACACTGGACCGAGCAATCAAGCTGCTGTGAAGGGCGGAGGTGGGCGCGCGTGACTTCCACGGCCGACACGACTCAGCACCCCGACGTCTCGGAGATCTCCGACCTCACCGAAGGCCTCCTCTCGCCTTCCCGTAGCGCCGCGGTACGCCTCCACCTCGACGGCTGTCCCCTCTGCGCGGACGTACGGACCTCTCTGGAGGAGATCCGGGGCCTTCTGGGCACCCTGCCGGGGCCGCCCCGGATGCCTGCCGAGATCGCCGGACGGATCGATGCCGCCCTGGCCGCCGAGGCGCTGCTGAACGCCACCGCGCCGGAAACCCCCGCGCATGTTTCACGTGAAACACCGCGCAGCCGTCCGGCCGCGACGCCCCCGCCCGCCGACCGCCCCGCGGGCCGCTCCGCCGCCGCCACCGGACCCGGACGGCCCCGCGGGCCCCGGCGTCGCAGGGTCGCGGCTCTGGGTGCGCTGCTCGGCGCGGCGGCCCTCGGACTGAGCCTGTTCTTCGTCCAGTCCGGTGTGCTGAACCCAGGGGGCGGTACGGAAGCCGACACCAAGTCCGACACCGCCGTCAGCGCCGCCGGTGCCGCGCGCTTCGACGGGCAGCCGGTCGAAGCCGCCGCCCAGGCCCTCCTCCAGCAGCACGGGACCTTCAAGGCCCCCCAGGACACCGGGCCCGGGTCGTTCTCCACCGAGAGCGGCGGCGACGGCCAGAAGCGCACCCTCACCGCCCCCCTGCCCGGCTGCGTCAAGGCCGGCACCCAGCGCCCGGATGCCGTTCTCGGCTTCCAGCAGGGCGACTACCAGGGCAAGGCCGCTTATCTCCTCGTCCTGCCGGACACCGCCGACACCACCCGGGTGGAGGTCTATGTGCTCGACGCCTCATGTGCCACGGGGAGCGGGAACACCCAGGCTGAGGTGCTGCTCAGGGAATCCGTCCCGCGCTCCTGAACTCTGTGCCGTGCCAGGCGGCGGTCTCGGGAATGCTTGCCCCGTAGGATCGGTTGGGTGGGGTGAGAGTGACCGATCCGACCGCCCCCGTAGGCAGTAGGCAGTCTGCAGAGACGAGGAAGAAACCCGTGAGCGACGTCCGTAACGTGATCATCATCGGCTCCGGGCCCGCGGGTTACACCGCTGCGCTCTACACGGCCCGCGCGTCGCTGAAGCCGCTCGTTTTCGAGGGTGCCGTCACCGCCGGTGGCGCCCTGATGAACACGACCGAGGTGGAGAACTTCCCGGGCTTCCGCGACGGCATCATGGGCCCCGACCTGATGGACAACATGCGTGCCCAGGCGGAGCGCTTCGGCGCCGAGCTCGTTCCGGACGACATCGTCGCGGTGGACCTCACCGGCGAGATCAAGACCGTGACCGACACGGCCGGCACCGTGCACCGTGCCAAGGCCGTCATCGTCACCACCGGTTCCCAGCACCGCAAGCTCGGGCTGCCGAACGAGGACGCACTCTCCGGCCGCGGCGTCTCCTGGTGCGCCACCTGCGACGGCTTCTTCTTCAAGGACCAGGACATCGCCGTCGTCGGCGGCGGCGACACCGCGATCGAGGAGGCCACCTTCCTCTCGCGCTTCGCCAAGTCGGTCACGATCGTCCACCGCCGTGACACCCTGCGTGCCTCCAAGGCGATGCAGGAGCGTGCCTTCGCCGACCCGAAGATCAAGTTCGCCTGGGACAACGAGGTTGCCGAGATCCACGGCGACCCGAAGCTCACCGGTCTGACGCTGCGCAACACCAAGACCGGCGAGACCAGCGAGCTCCCCGTCACGGGCCTGTTCATCGCGGTGGGCCACGACCCGCGCACCGAGCTCTTCAAGGGCCAGCTGGAGCTGGACGGCGAGGGCTACCTGAAGGTCGACGCCCCGTCCACCCGCACCAACCTCGCGGGGGTCTTCGGCGCCGGCGATGTCGTCGACCACACCTACCGCCAGGCGATCACCGCCGCCGGCACCGGCTGCTCGGCCGCGCTGGACGCCGAGCGCTTCCTGGCGGCCCTCGCCGACAGCGAGAAGCTCGCCCAGACCCCCGCGGTCTGACCCTCACTCCTCATCACCTCACACCCCGCGAATCAAAGGAGGTCGCCGTGGCCGGCGCCCTGAAGAACGTGACCGACGCTTCCTTCGAAGAGGACGTCCTCAAGAGCGACAAGCCCGTCCTGGTGGACTTCTGGGCCGCGTGGTGCGGCCCGTGCCGCCAGATCGCCCCGTCGCTCGAGGCGATCGCCGCCGAGCACGGCGAGATCGAGGTCGTGAAGCTCAACATCGACGAGAACCCGGCCACGGCCGCCAAGTACGGCGTCATGTCGATCCCGACCCTGAACGTCTACCAGGGCGGCGAGGTCGTGAAGACGATCGTCGGTGCCAAGCCGAAGGCCGCGATCCTGCGCGACCTCGAGGGCTTCGTCGAGGCGAAGGCCTGACGCTCACGCTGTTTCACGTGAAACGACGGTGGCCCCGTCCCCTTCGAGGGGGCGGGGCCACCGTCGTTCGTCAACGCGTTCAGAGCGGTCGGAGCGCGGGCTCCTTCTGCACCGCACCCAGCAGTCGGTCGAGGGCCATCTCGACGTCCTCCTTCCAGGAGAGCGTCGTCCTCAGCTCCAGTCGCAGCCGGGGAAAGCTCGGATGCGGTCGCACGGTCTTGAAGCCCACGGACAGAAGGTGGTCGGCGGGAAGAACACAGGCCGGCTCCTTCCAGCGAGTGTCGCCGAACGCCTCGATCGCCTTGAAGCCCCGCCGCAGCAGATCCTTCGCCACGGTCTGCACCATCATCCGCCCGAGGCCCTGCCCCTGATACCCCGGCATGATCCAGGCCGTCATCAACTGGACGGAGTCCGCGGAGACGGGACTCGTGGGGAAGGCGGTGGAGCGGGGGACATACGCCGGAGGCGCGTAGAGCACAAAGCCGACCGGCACCTCATCGACATAGACCACCCGCCCGCAGGAGCCCCATTCCAGGAGCACCGCGGAGATCCATGCCTCCTTCTCCAGCTCCGGACGGCCCGCCTTCACGGCGGCCTCTCCGCTCACCGGATCGAGCTCCCAGAAGACACAGGAGCGGCACCGCTTGGGGAGATCCGGAAGGTTGTCCAGCGTGAGCGGTACGAGCCGACGCCCCACGGCTGCTCCTCGTTTCCCTCGGCCATTGCCGTACGAATACGCCTCTCAGAATCGTAACGAGGGGGCGATCCGGGCGATACCGCGCACAGGCAAAGGGCGGAGCGCGTTCCGGTCTTTGCCGGTACACGCCCCGCCCTTGGAGGACGAGAGAGAGCTCAGCCCTCGGAGTCCTGACCGTCCTGCGCGTCCTGCGCGTCCTGCTCAGCGGTTCCGTTGTCCATGACGCGCCCCTCGCCCGGGGCCAGCGTCGACAGGATCCGGTCCAGATCCTCTATCGAGGCGAACTCGACGACGATCTTGCCCTTCTTCTGCCCCAGGTCGACCTTCACCCGGGTCTCGAAGCGGTCCGACAGACGGGTCGCCAGATCACGGAGAGCCGGAGACACCCTGGCACCCGCCCGCGGCCCCTTCGGCTTGACCGGGGAGGAGGGCTCCGAGCCCATGAGGGTGACGATCTCCTCGACCGCGCGCACCGAGAGTCCCTCGGCCACGATCCGGTACGCGAGCTTGTCCTGCGTCTCGGGGTCGTCGACGGAGAGCAGGGCACGGGCATGACCGGCCGAGAGGACGCCCGCGGCCACCCGGCGCTGCACCGGCGGAGAGAGGCGCAGCAGACGCAGCGTGTTGGAGACCTGCGGGCGCGAGCGCCCGATCCGGTCGGCCAGCTGGTCATGGGTGCAGTTGAAGTCCTTGAGGAGCTGGTCGTAGGCCGCGGCCTCTTCCAGCGGGTTCAGCTGCGCCCGGTGCAGGTTCTCCAGGAGGGCGTCCAGCAGAAGCTTCTCGTCCTCGGTGGCCCGCACGATCGCGGGGATGCGCTCCAGGCCGGCCTCACGGCAGGCCCGCCAGCGACGCTCACCCATGATGAGCTCGTAGCGCTCGGCGCCCAGCTGACGCACGACCACGGGCTGGAGCAGACCGACCTCCTTGATGGAGGTGATCAGCTCGGCCAGGGCGTCCTCGTCGAACACCTCGCGGGGCTGACGCGGGTTGGGCGTGATCGAGTCCAGCGGCAGCTCGGCGAAGTGCGCCCCGGCGGGGGACTCCGGCAGGGCCTCGGCCTCGCTCGCCGGCACCACGGAGTCGGGCGACTGCGGGCTCGCCGGAAGGGTGGCCAGCTTCGCCGCGGCCACTCCCCGCTCGGAACCGAGCGCCGGAACGGCTCCGGCCGAGGCCGTGGCCTGACCGGTGCCCACGCCGACGGCCGGCACCTGTCGCTCCTGGGGAGCAGCGGGGATCAGCGCACCGAGCCCGCGCCCCAGCCCCCTACGTCGCTCACTCACTGGATCCCCTCCGACATTCGCTGACTGTTCTGGTGGCCCAGGGCCGGGTGACCGACGTGGGCGTGCGTGCCGTCGTAGTGGAGATCGACGCCACGCAGCGCGATCTCACGGGCCGCTTCGAGGTACGACAGGGCGCCGCTGGAGCCCGGGTCGTAGGTGAGTACGGTCTGCCCGTAGCTCGGCGCCTCCGAGATACGCACGGATCTCGGGATGCTGGTCCGCAGCACCTCTTCGCCGAAGTGCGTGCGCACCTCGTCCGCGACCTGCGAGGCGAGCCTCGTCCGGCCGTCGTACATGGTGAGCAGGATCGTCGAGACGTGCAGGGCGGGGTTGAGGTGCCCGCGCACCAGCTCGACGTTCTTCAGGAGCTGGCCCAGGCCCTCCAGCGCGTAGTACTCGCACTGGATGGGGATCAGCACCTCGGCCCCGGCCACCATGGCGTTGACCGTGAGCAGGCCCAGCGACGGCGGGCAGTCGATCAGGATGTAGTCCAGCGGCTGCTCATACGCCTGGATCGCTCGCTGCAGGCGGCTTTCCCGCGCGACCAGCGACACCAGCTCGATCTCCGCACCCGCGAGGTCGATCGTGGCGGGGGCGCAGAAGAGGCCCTCGACATCCTGGACCGGCTGGACGACCTCGGAGAGCGGCCTGCTCTCCACCAGGACGTCGTAGATCGAGGGGACCTCGGCGTGGTGGTCGATGCCGAGCGCCGTGGAGGCGTTGCCCTGCGGATCGAGGTCGATGACCAGGACGCGGGCACCATGCAGGGCGAGGGAGGCGGCAAGGTTGACCGTCGTGGTCGTCTTGCCCACTCCGCCCTTCTGGTTGGCGACCACCATCACGCGGGTCTGGGCAGGCCGGGGGAGCCCTTCACCCGCACGGCCCAGCGCCTCTACGGCCAGCTGGGCTGCACGACCAATGGGGGTGTCGTCCATCGGGGGCGGTGTTTCACGTGAAACATCCTCCCCCACCGATTCGGTTCGGGGACCGGGGACCGGATCGGTCATCGGTCCCGCGATGTTGGCGTCGGACCGCAAGGATTCACTCTCCTCGGCTTCAGGCTCGCGATGAACAGAGCCTGCCATGCTTTCGGGGTCGTGAACCAGCGAGGCCCGTGGTTCTGTGGAGGAATCCACCGATGTGGACAACCCCTTGATCCTCACGGGGGGTTTCGCCGGGGGTGTCCGGTCCCGGGGCGTGGCAGCCGCGCGGCCGCGGCTGATGATCCCCTGCAGCAGTGAGCGACGTTTCACGTGAAACACGATGCACGCGCCGCAGGGCCGGGACCGCTCGACACTCCGAAATCTGTACGTATCGCAGCTTGTACGGATCAGTGGGCGGGGTCAGCGGACTGGGATCAGCGGCCGCCGCGGCGGGGCCGGCTGGTCCTGGCCGCCTTGGCGCGCTTGGCGGCGAACCTCACACCGCCCGGGCTCTCCCCCACCTCGACGCGGACCACGGTGGACAGCGGATCGACGATCCCCTCGCCCACGTGCAGAACGGAGGTGCCCACCACACCGAGCTTGGACAGAGCGGCGCGGGCGCCGTTGATCTCCTCCTCCGCCGTGTCGCCCTTGAGCGCGAGCATCTCGCCGTAGGGGCGCAGCAGCGGCACGCCCCAGCCCGCCAGGCGGTCGAGCGGTGCGACGGCACGGGCGGTGACGACATGCACGGGCGGGAGCTTGCCCAGCATCTCCTCGGCGCGACCGCGGACGACCGTCACGTGGTCGAGGCCGAGCAGTTCGACGACCTCCTGGAGGAAGTTCGTCCGGCGCAGCAGCGGCTCGAGGAGCGTGATCTTCAGGTCAGGGCGCACCAGTGCCAGCGGGATGCCGGGCAGGCCGGCACCGGAACCGACGTCGCAGACCGTGACGCCCTCGGGGACCACCTCGGAGAGCACGGCGCAGTTCAGCAGATGGCGCTCCCACAGCCGGGGCACCTCACGGGGGCCGATCAGGCCACGCTTGACCCCAGCGTCGGCAAGGAGCTCCGCGTAGCGCACGGCCTCCGGGAAGTACTCGCCGAAGACTGTCCGCGCCTGCTCCGGCGCCTGGGGAAGCTCCGCTGCCTCCGTCACGGGGAACCGTCCTTCCGTACCGCACGCATCAGGTGCGAACGCACTGTGTGGCTGACTATCAGGCTGACAAAATTCGGCCCCGCCTGCGAACAGACGGGGCCGACACTACGAGAGGGCTCAGGCAGGGAGCACGACGACGAAGCGCTGCGGCTCCTCGCCCTCGGACTCGCTGCGCAGACCGGCGGCGGCGACCGCGTCGTGCACGACCTTGCGCTCGAACGGGGTCATCGGGTCCAGCTTGACCGGCTGGCCGCTGGACTTGACCTCGTCGGCGGCCTTGGCGCCGAGCTGGGCGAGCTCGGAACGCTTCTGGGCGCGGAAGCCGGCGATGTCGAGCATCAGACGGCTGCGGTCACCGGTCTCCCGGTGCACGGCCAGCCGGGTGAGCTCCTGCAGGGCCTCCAGCACCTCACCGTCACGGCCGACCAGCTTCTGCAGGTCGCGGCTGTTCGAGTCGCTGATGATCGAGACCGAGGCCCGGTCCGCCTCGACGTCCATGTCGATGTCACCGTCGAGATCGGCGATGTCGAGCAGGCCCTCGAGGTAGTCGGCCGCGATCTCACCCTCCTGCTCCAGGCGGGTCAGGGTGTCGCCACCCTCGGCGGCGGAGGTGGTGCCTTCCGTCACGGATGGACTCCTTCTAGCTTCGTGGAGGCTTACTTCTTGGAGGAGGGGTGCTTGGGCCGCTGCTGGCCCTTGCGCTGGCGGGAGCCACCGGAGTTGGCCCGGCTCGGCCGCGCCGGCTTGTCGCCCGCGTCCTGGGACCCGGCCTTGGTGCCCTTCGCCTGGGACTGCGGCTTCTTCTCCAGCGAGGGAGCGGCCTGCCCGCCGGCGTCCCCGGCGGTCTCGGCGTCGGGAGCCTCGGTGGAGGCCTCGGCCTCCTTCGCCGGGGTCTGCTGCCCGCTGCCGGACTGGCGCTGGGCCTTGGTCTGGCGCTTGGGCTGCTGGCGACGGGTGGAAGCACCGCCCTCCGCCTCGGCGGCCACGGTGTCGCTCTTGATCACGGTGCCGTCGGCCTGGGCGGCGAAGCCGGCCTTGGCCAGGCCCGCGAAGAAGCGGCGCTCGTTGTCGTTGCGGTCGCTGCCCTTGGCGACGATCGCCTTGACGATGTTCTTCCGGCGCCGGCCGCGGACCTCACCGTGGTGGGTGACGCTCTTGAGCAGGCGCTGCAGGTAGGCGTCCTGGGCCTTGCTTCCCGGAGTCGGGTTCTGGTTGATCACGTACATCTGCTGGCCCATGGTCCACACGTTGGTGGTCAGCCAGTAGACGAGGACACCGACGGGGAAGTTGATGCCCATGACGGCGAAGATCAGCGGGAAGATGTACATGAGCATCTTCTGCTGCTGCATGTACGGGGTCTTCACCGAGAGGTCGACGTTCTTCATCATCAGCTGGCGCTGGGTGAAGAACTGCGAGGCCGACATCAGGACGATCATGACCGCCGTGACGATGCGCACGTCGGTCAGCGAGGCGTCGAGGGCCGCGACCTTCTCGGCGCTGTCGGTGAACTTCGCGGCCAGCGGGGCACCGAAGATGTGGGCCTGACGGGCGCTGGCGAGCAGCGACTCGTCGATGACGCCGATGGTCTTGCCCTCGGCGATGCTGGAGAGCACGCGGTACAGGGCGAAGAAGAACGGCGACTGGGCCAGGATGGGAAGGCACGAGGAGAGCGGGTTGGTGCCCGTCTCCTTGTACAGCTTCATCATCTCTTCGGACTGACGCTGCTTGTCGCTCTTGTAGCGCTCCTGGATCGCCTTCATCTTCGGCTGGAGCGCCTGCATGTTCCGCGTCGACTTGATCTGCTTCACGAAGAGCGGGATCAGGCAGATCCGGATCAGCACCACGAGGGACACGATGGACAGACCCCAGGCCCAGCCCGTGTCAGGGCCGAAGATCGCCCCGTACATCTTGTGGAACTGGACGATCACCCATGAGACAGGTGTGGTGATGAAGCTGAACAGACTGGCAATCGTGTCCACTAATCAGGCTCCTTGAGCATTGGGCGAGGTCTCTCCGGCCGGGCTCGTCTCGGCGGAGAACCCGCCCTTGTCTCCACGCAGGGCGGCGCGCAGCATCTCGTGCCAGCGCGGCCGCTTGCGCGGCGGAACATGGTCCACGCCGCCGGGCGACCACGGGTTGCACCGCAGGATGCGCCAGGCGGTCAGGGCTGTGCCCTTGATCGCGCCATGCCGGTCGATGGCCGTGAATCCGTAGTGGGAACACGACGGGTAGTACCGGCAGACGGGGCCCAGGAGCGGGCTGATCGTCCACTGGTACAGCTTGATGAGGGCCAGCAGCGGGTACTTCAACGCGTGCCCCCTCCCAGCAGCCGCTGGAGAGCGGCGTCCAGGTCTCGGGCCAGCTGTGCATGATCGGCGTCGCCGGCTCCGGGCAACGCCCGTACCACCACCAGGCTACCGGGGGGCAGCTCGGTGAGCCGCTCGCGCATGAGATGGCGCAAACGGCGCTTCACCTGATTGCGGACGACCGCTCCGCCAACGGCCTTGCTCACGACGAAACCCGCACGCGTCGGGGGAGCGCTCTCCCCAGGCGCGTGCGGGTCCGTTGCACCGCTGCGTAGGTGGACGACGAGGCTCGGGCGTCCGGCCCGGCGTCCTCGGCGTACCGCGGTCGCGAAGTCCTCGCGCCGCCTCAGCCGATTCTCGGTAGGCAGCACGTCATGACCTGTTTAGACAGATCAGGCGGACAGGCTCGCGCGACCCTTGGCACGGCGGTTCGCCAGGATGGCGCGGCCGGCACGGGTGCGCATGCGCAGGCGGAAGCCGTGGGTCTTGGCGCGACGACGGTTGTTCGGCTGGAAGGTGCGCTTGCTCACTCGGGGGCTCCAGAAATGATTCGTTGATGGCGGGACATCGCCTGGCTGTCACCGTGCGCCCACGAGAAGCTGAGCTCGCAATACGCTCGAGTGCACCGCTTCGCGATCACATATGGTGATCTTCGCCCATCGGTAGGCAGGCGGCAGCAGCCATCGACAACTCGACCTGGTTACGGTACGCGCGACTACGCCATCCGGTCAAACCGGCCAGTCACCGGGGTCCATTGTGCACAGGCTGTGGACAACAACTTGAACCACGTCAGCCGCCCCGACTACCGTGGCTGGACTCCGCAATCTTTTCCCTTCTGTCCTTACCTGTCCTTCGGGACTTCGACCAACCGTCCCGAGAACCACACATTCGTGGGACCTGCGAGGAAGCGTGCCCCGTGGCTGACGTACCTGCCGATCTTGCCGCAGTGTGGCCGCGCGTCCTGGAACAACTTCTCGGCGAGGGCCAGCAGGGCATCGAGACCAAGGACAAGCAGTGGATCGAGCGCTGCCAGCCGCTGGCGCTGGTGGCCGACACGGCCCTGCTCGCGGTCCCCAACGAATACGGCAAGCAGGTCCTGGAGGGCCGGCTCGCCCCGCTCATCAGTGAGGCGCTCAGCCACGCCTGCGGGCGCCCGATCCGGATCGCGATCACCGTCGACGACTCGGTCGGCGAGCCGACCCCGCCGGCGCCGCCCGCCCGGCAGGCGCCGCAGCCCCAGCCGCCGCAGCGCTATGACGAGCGGCCGCCGGCGGAGCCCTACGGCGGCTACGAGAAGTACGAGAAGTACGACGACTACGGGCGCCCGATGCCGGACGACGGTCTGCCGACCGCCCGGCCCGCCTACCCCGAGTACCAGCAGCAGCGACCCGAGCCCGGCTCCTGGCCGCGCGCCCAGGAGGACCTGTCCTGGCAGCAGCAGCGGCTCGGCGGCTTCCAGGAGCGCGACCCGTACGCGACGGCCCGCCCGCAGCAGCCGCAGCCGCCGCGCTACGACGAGCGGCCCTCGGCCTACGAGCAGCCGCAGCGGCCCGAGCGCGGCGAGCGGGCGGAGCAGCAGGGTCAGGGCGGCGGCCCGGGTCCCCGCCCCGGCGGCCCCGTGCCCGGCCCGATGTCCACCGGCCCGACCGGCGGACCCGGCATGGGCGGCTCCTCGGCCGGCGGCGGCCCCGGCGCGCCCGGCGAGCAGCATGCGCGCCTGAACCCCAAGTACCTCTTCGACACGTTCGTGATCGGTTCCTCGAACCGCTTCGCGCACGCGGCCGCGGTCGCGGTGGCCGAAGCGCCGGCGAAGGCGTACAACCCGCTCTTCATCTACGGCGAGTCCGGCCTGGGCAAGACCCATCTGCTGCACGCGATCGGCCACTACGCCCGCAGCCTCTACCCGGGCACCCGGGTGCGGTACGTGAGCTCGGAGGAGTTCACCAACGAGTTCATCAACTCGATCCGGGACGGCAAGGGCGACGCCTTCCGCAAGCGCTACCGCGATGTGGACATCCTGCTGGTCGACGACATCCAGTTCCTCGCGAGCAAGGAGTCGACGCAGGAGGAGTTCTTCCACACGTTCAACACGCTCCACAACGCCAACAAGCAGATCGTGCTCTCCTCGGACCGGCCGCCCAAGCAGCTGGTGACCCTGGAGGACCGGCTCCGCAACCGCTTCGAGTGGGGTCTGACCACCGATGTGCAGCCGCCGGAGCTGGAGACGCGGATCGCGATCCTGCGCAAGAAGGCGGTCCAGGAGCAGCTGAACGCCCCGCCGGAGGTCCTCGAGTTCATCGCCTCCCGGATCTCGCGGAACATCCGCGAGCTGGAGGGCGCGCTGATCCGGGTGACCGCGTTCGCGAGCCTCAACCGGCAGCCGGTGGACCTCGGGCTCACCGAGATCGTCCTCAAGGACCTGATCCCGGGCGGTGAGGACTCGGCGCCGGAGATCACCGCCGGCGCGATCATGGCGGCGACCGCGGACTACTTCGGTCTGACCGTGGAGGACCTGTGCGGCTCCTCGCGCAGCCGGGTGCTGGTCACGGCCCGGCAGATCGCGATGTACCTGTGCCGGGAGCTCACCGATCTCTCGCTGCCGAAGATCGGCGCGCAGTTCGGCGGCCGGGACCACACCACGGTCATGCACGCCGACCGCAAGATCCGCGCGCTGATGGCCGAGCGGCGGTCCATCTACAACCAGGTGACCGAGCTGACCAACCGCATCAAGAACGGCTGAGACGACCGCAGCGGCCCCCGTACACCGCCGAAGGGCGCCCCAGGGACACCTCCCGGGGCGCCCTTCGGCGTTCCCAGGGGCGCGGGAAGCCGCCTCGCGGGCGCGCGCCCGTGCGCTGTGCACACCTGTGTACGAGACCCCGCTGTTCGATTACCTCGATCCGGTGGCGGGTTCTCCACAGATTGGGGGATGATCTTCCGTCCACAGGGTGGGGACTGCCGAGTTATCCGGATTGCATCCACAGGGTGACCGTCTGACCTGGCATCACCGCAGCTCAGACGCCTGTGGAATTGTTGGCAAACGATCTCCACAGCCTGTGGATGAAATCTTCGTCCACAGGGGCCCCGAGCGGTTGTCCACCGCCCGCCCACAGGGCGCGGTCGGTTGCCCACAGCTTCTCCACACCGCTGTCCACTGTTCGGCAACGAAACACCCCCGCTCACCGCACCGAGTGAAAGCCGTCACACCAAGGAAGACGTTTGGGCTGTGGGGAACCTGGGGAAAGCTGGGGACAGCACTGGGGAGAACTCCCCATGCCCTGTGAATCGGGTGTGCAGAACTTTCGTGTGTCCACAGAAAGGCCCGGTTGTCCACGGGTGCCACCCACAGGGTCGGTGGACAAAAAACCGGCGCTGACCTGCGCGAACAGCGTTATCCACGGTTTCCACAGCCCCTACTACTACTCCCACAGAGAGTTAGCTCGGAATCCGCTTCGAAGCGGGGCCTGTGCACAACTCGAGCCCGGAGCCTCGGCGACCTCTTGTCGCGACTTGACCCCGAGCCGCACCGAGTGTCGGTGGCGTACGTCAGACTGGTTCCCGCAGTCGACGAAGAGCCAGCAACAAGCAGGAGGCGGTTCCGGTGAAGATCCGGGTGGAGCGCGATGTACTCGCGGAGGCGGTGGCGTGGGTGGCCCGCAGCCTTCCGGCCCGTCCGCCGGCGCCCGTACTCGCGGGCCTTCTGCTGAAGGCCGAGGACGGCGCGCTGAGCTTCTCCAGCTTCGACTACGAGGTCTCGGCCCGGGTCTCCGTCGAGGCCGAGGTCGAGGAGGACGGCACCGTCCTGGTCTCCGGCCGCCTGCTCGCCGACATCTGCCGCGCCCTCCCCAACCGTCCGGTGGAGATCTCCACAGACGGTGTACGGGCGACCGTCGTCTGCGGCTCCTCCCGCTTCACCCTCCACACCCTGCCTGTGGAGGAGTACCCGGCGCTGCCGGAGATGCCCACCGCGACCGGCACCGTGCCCGGTGAGGTCTTCGCCTCCGCCGCCGCCCAGGTGGCCATCGCCGCCGGCCGCGACGACACGCTGCCCGTGCTCACCGGTGTGCGCATCGAGATCGAGGGCGACACGGTCACCCTGGCCTCCACCGACCGCTACCGCTTCGCGGTCCGCGAGTTCCTGTGGAAGCCGGAGTCCCCGGACGCCTCCGCGGTCGCCCTGGTGCCCGCGAAGACCCTGCTGGACACCGCCAAGGCGCTGACCAGCGGCGACACCGTCACCCTGGCGCTCTCCGGCTCCGGCAAGGGCGAGGGCCTGATCGGCTTCGAGGGCGCGGGCCGCCGCACCACCACCCGCCTGCTCGAGGGCGACCTGCCGAAGTACCGGACGCTCTTCCCCACCGAGTTCAACTCGGTCGCGGTGATCGAGACCGCCCCCTTCGTCGAGGCCGTCAAGCGCGTGGCCCTGGTGGCCGAGCGCAACACCCCGGTCCGGCTCAGCTTCGAGCAGGGCGTGCTCATCCTGGAGGCCGGCTCCAGCGACGACGCACAGGCTGTGGAGCGGGTGGACGCGCAGCTGGACGGCGACGACATCTCGATCGCCTTCAACCCGACCTTCCTGCTGGACGGCCTGAGCGCGATCGACTCGCCGGTCGCCCAGCTCTCCTTCACCACCTCCACGAAGCCGGCGCTGCTGAGCGGCAAGCCGGCGCTCGACGCGGAGGCGGACGAGGCCTACAAGTACCTGATCATGCCGGTACGCCTGAGCGGCTGACCCCACAGGTGTGCACCCGCGTCCGGGCGTAGGCTCGGACGCGGGTACGAACCGCACACGACGCTTAAGGAATCATCTGATGGAGCTCGGTCTCGTCGGTCTCGGCAAGATGGGCGGCAACATGCGCGAGCGCATCCGCCGCGCAGGCCACACCGTCATCGGGTACGACCGCAACCCGGACCTCGCCGATGTCCCCAGCCTCGAAGAACTTGTGGGCAAGCTCAAGGGTCCGCGCGTCGTGTGGGTGATGGTCCCGGCCGGTGCCGCGACCCAGTCCACCATCGACGAGCTCTCCGAGCTGCTCTCCCCCGGCGACATCGTCGTCGACGGCGGCAACTCCCGCTGGACCGACGACGAGAAGCACGCCGAGGAGCTCGCGGCCAAGGGCATCGGCTTCGTCGACTGCGGCGTCTCCGGCGGTGTCTGGGGCCTGGAGAACGGCTACGCGCTGATGTACGGCGGCGACGCCGAGCACGTGGCCCGCGTCCAGCCGATCTTCGACGCGCTCAAGCCCGAGGGCGAGTTCGGCTCGGTCCACGCCGGCAAGGTCGGCGCCGGCCACTTCGCGAAGATGGTCCACAACGGCATCGAGTACGCCATGATGCAGGCCTACGCCGAGGGCTGGGAGCTCCTGGAGAAGGTCGACTCCGTCACCGACGTGCGCGAGGTCTTCCGCTCCTGGCAGGAGGGCACGGTCATCCGCTCCTGGCTGCTGGACCTCGCGGTCAACGCCCTCGACGAGGACGAGCACCTGGACAAGCTGCGCGGCTACGCGTCGGACTCCGGCGAGGGCCGGTGGACGGTCGAGGCCGCCATCGACAACGCCGTCCCGCTGCCGGCGATCACCGCGTCGCTGTTCGCGCGGTTCGCCTCGCGTCAGGACGACTCCCCGCAGATGAAGATGATCGCCGCGCTGCGCAACCAGTTCGGCGGCCACGCGGTCGAGACGAAGAAGTAATCCACAGGCTGTGCACCCCGCGGTGCACAGCCGCCGGGGGAAGAAGGTCGGCGCCCACCATGCACGTCACGCATCTGTCGCTGGCCGACTTCCGCTCGTACGCCCGGGTCGAGGTCCCGCTCGATCCGGGCGTCACCGCGTTCGTGGGGGCGAACGGCCAGGGCAAGACCAATCTCGTCGAGGCGGTCGGCTACCTCGCCACCCTCGGCAGCCACCGCGTCGCCTCCGACGCCCCGCTGGTGCGCATGGGCGCGGAGCGGGCCGTCATCCGGGCCGCCGTCACCCAGGGCGAGCGCTCCCAGCTGGTCGAGCTCGAACTCAACCCCGGCCGGGCCAACCGGGCCCGGATCAACAGGTCCTCGCAGGTCAAGCCCCGTGACGTGCTGGGAATCGTACGGACGGTGCTGTTCGCGCCCGAGGACCTGGCGCTGATCAAGGGCGACCCCGGTGAGCGGCGGCGCTTCCTCGACGAGCTGATCACGGCGCGCGCGCCGCGCATGGCGGGCGTGCGCTCGGACTACGAGCGGGTGCTCAAGCAGCGCAACACCCTCCTGAAGTCCGCCGCCATGGCCCGCAGGCACGGCGGCCGGTCCATGGACCTGTCGACCCTCGACGTCTGGGACCAGCACCTGGCCCGGGCGGGCGCCGAGCTGCTCGCCCAGCGGCTCGACCTGATCGGGGTGCTCCGCCCGCTCGCCGACAAGGCGTACGAGCAGCTGGCGCCCGGCGGCGGGCCCGTACAGCTGGAGTACAAGCCGTCCGCGCCGGGCTCCGGGCACAGCCGCGAGGAGCTGTACGAGCAGCTGATCGCCGCGCTCGCCGAGGTGCGCAAGCAGGAGATCGAGCGGGGCGTCACGCTGGTCGGACCGCACCGCGACGAACTGCTCCTCAAGCTCGGCGACCTGCCGGCCAAGGGGTACGCGAGCCACGGCGAGTCCTGGTCGTACGCGCTGGCGCTGCGGCTCGCCTCGTACGACCTGCTGCGCTCGGAGGGCAACGAGCCGGTCCTCGTCCTCGACGACGTCTTCGCCGAGCTCGACGCGCGGCGACGCGAACGCCTCGCGGAGCTGGTGGCGCCGGGCGAGCAGGTCCTGGTGACGGCCGCCGTCGACGACGACGTGCCGGGGGTGCTCGCGGGGACGCGGTACGCGGTCTCCGGTGGGGCGGTGGAACGGGTATGAGTACGGAATCTTCTCCCCAGCCTGTGGACAAGCCCGCGGCTCCCGCCGCGCCGGAGCCGTCCGGCGTCGACCTGGCGCGGGTCGCGCTGCGGGCCGCGAAGGAGCAGGCCAGGGCGCGGGGCGCGGCGGCGCAGCAGAAGAAGCAGGCCCGGCGCGGTGGCGGGCTGCGCTCCGGCGCGCGCGCCGACGGGCGCGACCCCATGGCGCTCGGCGCCGCGATCAACCGGCTGATCACCGAGCGGGGCTGGGAGACGCCGGCGGCGGTCGGCGGGGTGATGGGGCGCTGGCCGCAGATCGTGGGCGAGGACCTGGCGAAGCACTGCGTGCCGCTGAAGTACGACGAGGACCCCGAGGTGCGGGTGCTCACGGTGCAGTGCGACTCCACCGCCTGGGCGACGCAGCTGCGGTTGCTGGCCCCGCGGTTGGTGGCCCGGCTCAATGAGGACCTCGGGCACGGGACCGTGCGGATGATCAAGGTGCTGGGGCCCGGCGGGGCGCCGCGGCGGGGATACGGGCCCCTACGGGCGCCCGGGTCCACCGGGCCTGGCGACACCTACGGGTAGTCGGCCCGTACGGGTTCTCGGGGTGCGGGTCCCCGTGGAAGGGCGCCGCACGGCCGTCGTCGTGCCCACCCTCTCCCGGGCTCCGTCCGGGGGGACCCCGGCGCCGGCGGAACGCATGCCCACACCGGGTCACGACCCAAAGCGCTAGGTGGCCGTCTAGGGCCTCTGGGGCCCCTCTCCGGATATGGGGAGTCGTCTCGCGCCCGCCGAGGGCGGCACATGAGCATTCAGGTACCGGCAAACCCCCATGAGTGTCAGTGGTACCGGTAGACTGGGAGACAATCCCGCCACCCTGCGGAACATGTCGAACGACGCAGCCGCTCCCGTATGCCCGGAGAACGGCCTGTGCTGTGCCAGAAAGGGCGCTTCGTGGCCGATTCCGGCAACCCCAACGAGAACAACCAGTACACCGCCAGCAACATCCAGGTACTCGAGGGTCTGGATGCGGTGCGCAAGCGCCCCGGCATGTACATCGGCTCGACCGGTGAGCGCGGTCTGCACCACATGGTGCAGGAGGTCGTCGACAACTCCGTCGACGAAGCCCTGGCCGGTCACGCGGACACCATCGACGTCACGATCCTGGCCGACGGCGGCGTCCGCGTCGTCGACAACGGCCGCGGCATCCCCGTCGGCATCGTCGAGTCCGAGGGCAAGCCGGCCGTCGAGGTCGTGCTGACCGTCCTCCACGCGGGCGGCAAGTTCGGCGGCGGCGGGTACGCGGTCTCCGGTGGTCTGCACGGCGTGGGTGTCTCCGTCGTCAACGCCCTCTCCACCAAGGTCTCGGTCGAGATCAAGACCGACGGCTACCGCTGGACGCAGGACTACAAGATGGGCGCCCCGACCGCGCCCCTCGCGCAGCACGAGGCGACCGACGAGACCGGCACCTCGGTCACCTTCTGGTCCGACCCGGACATCTTCGAGACGGTCGAGTACTCCTTCGAGACGCTCTCGCGCCGCTTCCAGGAGATGGCCTTCCTCAACAAGGGCCTGACGATCACGCTCACCGACGAGCGCGAGTCCGCCAAGGCCACGGTCGGCGCCGACGACCCGGACGCCGAGGCCGCCGCGGAGCCCAGCGCGCGCACGGTGAAGTACCACTACGAGGGCGGCATCGTCGACTTCGTGAAGTACCTCAACTCGCGCAAGGGCGAGCTGATCCACCCGACCGTCATCGACGTCGAGGCCGAGGACAAGGAGCGCCTGCTCTCGGTCGAGATCGCGATGCAGTGGAACTCCTCGTACAGCGAGGGCGTGTACTCCTTCGCGAACACGATCCACACCCACGAGGGCGGTACGCACGAGGAGGGCTTCCGCGCCGCGCTGACGACGCTCGTCAACAAGTACGCGCGCGAGAAGAAGCTGCTCCGCGAGAAGGACGACAACCTCACGGGCGACGACATCCGCGAGGGCCTCACCGCGATCATCTCGATCAAGATCGGTGAGCCGCAGTTCGAGGGCCAGACCAAGACCAAGCTGGGCAACACCGAGGCGAAGACCTTCGTCCAGAAGGTCGTGCACGAGCACCTCACGGACTGGTTCGACCGCAACCCGAACGAGGCCGCGGACATCATCCGCAAGGGCATCACGGCCGCCACCGCGCGCGTGGCCGCGCGCAAGGCCCGTGACCTGACCCGCCGCAAGGGTCTGCTGGAGTCGGCGTCCCTCCCGGGCAAGCTCTCCGACTGCCAGTCGAACGATCCCACCAAGTGCGAGATCTTCATCGTCGAGGGTGACTCCGCCGGCGGCTCGGCCAAGTCCGGCCGCAACCCGATGTACCAGGCCATCCTGCCCATCCGCGGCAAGATCCTGAACGTCGAGAAGGCCCGCGTCGACAAGATCCTGCAGAACACCGAGGTCCAGGCGCTGATCTCCGCCTTCGGCACCGGTGTGCACGAGGACTTCGACATCGAGAAGCTCCGCTATCACAAGATCATCCTGATGGCGGACGCCGACGTCGACGGTCAGCACATCAACACCCTGCTGCTGACCTTCCTGTTCCGCTTCATGCGGCCGCTGGTCGAGGCCGGGCACGTCTACCTCTCCCGCCCGCCGCTCTACAAGATCAAGTGGGGCCGGGACGACTTCGAGTACGCGTACTCGGACCGTGAGCGCGACGCCCTGGTCGAGCTGGGCAAGCAGAACGGCAAGCGGATCAAGGAAGACTCGATCCAGCGCTTCAAGGGTCTCGGTGAGATGAACGCCGAGGAGCTGCGCGTCACCACCATGGACGTCGAGCACCGCGTGCTCGGCCAGGTCACCCTGGACGACGCCGCCCAGGCCGACGACCTGTTCTCGGTGCTGATGGGCGAGGACGTCGAGGCACGGCGCTCGTTCATCCAGCGCAACGCCAAGGACGTTCGCTTCCTCGACATCTGAGTCGGTCTCAGCTGACCGTACGAAAGGACTGACGACCAGCAATGGCCGACGAAAACACCTCCGGCACCACCGAAGAGCAGGAGCCTGTGCTGCGGATCGAGCCCGTCGGGCTCGAGACCGAGATGCAGCGCTCGTACCTCGACTACGCGATGTCCGTCATCGTGTCCCGCGCGCTGCCCGACGTACGGGACGGCCTCAAGCCCGTGCACCGGCGCGTGCTGTACGCGATGTACGACGGCGGCTACCGGCCCGAGAAGGGCTTCTACAAGTGCGCCCGCGTCGTCGGCGACGTCATGGGCACGTACCACCCGCACGGCGACTCCTCGATCTACGACGCGCTCGTCCGCCTCGCCCAGCCCTGGTCGATGCGGATGCCGCTGGTCGACTCCAACGGCAACTTCGGCTCCCCGGGCAACGACCCCGCCGCCGCCATGCGCTACACCGAGTGCAAGATGGCGCCGCTGTCGATGGAGATGCTCCGCGACATCGACGAGGAGACCGTCGACTTCACGGACAACTACGACGGCCGCAACCAGGAGCCGACGGTCCTGCCGGCCCGGTTCCCGAACCTCCTGGTCAACGGCTCCGCCGGTATCGCCGTCGGTATGGCCACCAACATCCCGCCGCACAACCTGCGCGAGGTCGCGGCCGGTGCCCAGTGGGCGCTGGAGCACCCCGACGCCAGCCACGAGGAGCTCCTCGACGCGCTGATCGAGCGGATCAAGGGCCCCGACTTCCCGACCGGCGCGCTCGTCGTCGGCCGCAAGGGCATCGAGGAGGCGTACCGCACCGGTCGCGGCTCCATCACGATGCGCGCGGTCGTCGAGGTCGAGGAGATCCAGAACCGCCAGTGCCTGGTGGTCACGGAGCTCCCGTACCAGACCAACCCGGACAACCTCGCGCAGAAGATCGCCGACCTCGTCAAGGACGGCAAGATCGGCGGCATCGCCGACGTCCGCGACGAGACCTCCTCGCGCACCGGCCAGCGCCTCGTCATCGTGCTCAAGCGCGACGCCGTCGCCAAGGTCGTCCTCAACAACCTGTACAAGCACACCGACCTGCAGACGAACTTCGGCGCGAACATGCTGGCGCTCGTCGACGGCGTGCCGCGCACCCTCTCGCTGGACGCCTTCATCCGCCACTGGGTGACGCACCAGATCGAGGTCATCGTCCGCCGGACGAAGTTCCGGCTGCGCAAGGCCGAGGAGCGCGCCCACATCCTGCGCGGTCTGCTCAAGGCGCTCGACGCCATCGACGAGGTCATCGCGCTCATCCGGCGCAGCGACACCGTCGAGGTCGCCCGCACCGGCCTGATGGGCCTGCTGGAGATCGACGAGATCCAGGCCAACGCCATCCTCGAGATGCAGCTGCGCCGGCTCGCCGCCCTGGAGCGCCAGAAGATCGTCGCCGAGCACGACGAGCTCCAGGCGAAGATCGACGAGTACAACGCGATCCTGGCCTCGCCGGCCAAGCAGCGGACCATCGTCAGCGAGGAGCTCGCCGCCCTCGTCGAGCGCTTCGGCGACGACCGCCGCTCCAAGCTGGTTCCCTTCGACGGTGACATGTCCATCGAGGACCTGATCGCCGAGGAGGACATCGTCGTCACCATCACGCGTGGCGGCTATGTGAAGCGCACCAAGACCGAGGACTACCGCTCGCAGAAGCGCGGCGGCAAGGGCGTGCGCGGCACCAAGCTGAAGCAGGACGACATCGTCGACCACTTCTTCGTCACCACGACCCACAACTGGCTGCTGTTCTTCACCAACAAGGGCCGGGTCTACCGGGCCAAGGCGTACGAGCTGCCGGACGCCGGCCGGGACGCCCGCGGCCAGCACGTGGCCAACCTGCTGGCCTTCCAGCCGGACGAGCAGATCGCGCAGATCCTGGCGATCCGCGACTACGAGGCCGCGCCCTACCTGGTGCTCGCCACCAAGGCCGGCCTGGTGAAGAAGACGGCGCTGAAGGACTACGACTCCCCGCGCTCCGGCGGTGTCATCGCGATCAACCTGCGCGAGCGGGAGGACGGCAGCGACGACGAGCTGATCGGCGCCGAGCTGGTCTCCTCGGAGGACGACCTGCTGCTCGTCTCCCGCAAGGCGCAGTCGATCCGCTTCACCGCCACCGACGACGCGCTGCGCCCGATGGGACGCGCGACGTCCGGTGTCAAGGGGATGAGTTTCCGCGAGGACGACGAGCTTCTCTCGATGAATGTCGTCCGGCCGGGTACTTTCGTCTTCACCGCGACCGACGGTGGCTATGCCAAGCGCACCCCGGTCGACGAGTACCGCGTCCAGGGTCGCGGCGGCCTCGGCATCAAGGCCGCCAAGATCGTGGAGGACCGCGGCTCGCTCGTGGGCGCGCTGGTGGTCGAGGAGACCGACGAGATCCTCGCCATCACGCTGTCCGGCGGTGTGATTCGTACGCGAGTCAACGAAGTCAGGGAGACCGGCCGTGACACCATGGGCGTCCAGCTGATCAACCTGGGCAAGCGCGACGCCGTCGTCGGCATCGCGCGCAACGCCGAGGCCGGTGGCGAGGACGAGGACGTCGACGCCGAGGCGGTCGACGGCGCCGATGCGGTCGAGTCGGTCGAGGCGGTCGAGGGCACGGAGCCCGCGACCGGGGAGCACGAGGAGTAGAGCGTGAGTGGAGCCACGGGCGCCGGTTCGGCCGACGGCCGGTCCGCAGGATCGAGCGGTGCCCGTGGCTCCGCCACGGACTCCCAGGGGGTTACGGTGACGGACACTCGGGGGCAGAGGCCCTCGTACGACACGTACAACGGGCCGCTGCCCGGCGAGCGCGCGGGGGGCCAGGCGCAGCAGAGCGGGCCGTATCACCCGCCGCAGGCCTACCCGGCGCAGGGCGGGACGGGTGCCGGTCAGAACACGGCCGCCGTGCGCAAGCCGCGCACGGGCGCGCGGACCACGCCGCGCACGCGCAAGGCACGGCTGCGGGTGGCCAAGGCCGATCCGTGGTCGGTGATGAAGGTGAGCTTCCTGCTCTCCATCGCGCTGGGCATCTGCACGATCGTGGCCGCGGCGGTGCTGTGGATGGTCATGGACGCCATGGGCGTCTTCTCGACCGTGGGCGGCACGATCAGCGAGGCCACCGGCTCCAACGAGTCCAACGGCTTCGACCTGCAGTCCTTCCTGTCGCTGCCGCGGGTGCTGCTGTTCACCTCGGTGATCGCCGTGATCGACGTCGTCCTGATGACGGCGCTGGCCACGCTCGGGGCGTTCATCTACAACCTGTCGGCCGGCTTCGTGGGCGGTGTGGAGCTGACGCTCGCCGAGGACGAGTGACCCGCGAGGGGGCCGGTGCAGGAACCGATTTTGGGACTGGCCCCCTGGTGCGCTAATCTTCAGGAGTCAGCGCGCGGGACACACACCGCAAAGCGCGGCGGGGCTATAGCTCAGTTGGTTAGAGCGCATCCCTGATAAGGATGAGGCCACAGGTTCAAATCCTGTTAGCCCCACAGACAAGATCGGCCCGGACGGTTCACCCGTCCGGGCCGATTGCTTTGCCGGACGCGTTGGCGGCCTAGGTCACTGATCGGTATCGGTCGGTGTGTAGAGTGGGCGTCAGAAGTCTCCTACGTCAACGAAAGACGAGGTCGCGCGGTGAAGAAGCTTCTCCTGGTCGCACTGGCCGCCATCGGCGGGCTCCTCGTGTACCGCCAGATCCAGGCGGATCGCGCCGAGCAGGATCTGTGGACGGAGGCGACCGACTCCGTGCCCGCAGGTTCGGGTGTGTGAGACGAAAACCGTCTGTACGTACGAGGCCCCGGCCGCTTTGAGCGGCCGGGGCCTCGTGCTGTTCGCGGTGGCGAACAATCGGCTTGCTCACGCAAAGCCCTTGGGTCGCGGTCCGGCGGACGGGCAGGATTGGGCCGGCACGGCGACGACGGGGGGAGCGCGTGAAGAGGCAACGGGGCAGGGGCCGTACGGCGGCAGTGCTGGCCGCGGCGGCCTGCGCGGCCGTCGCGCTGCCCGGCGCGGCACGGGCGGCTTCCGAGGGCGGCGGCTACGCCTTCGACGGCGGGGCCCAGCCGGTGAAGGGCGCCGTATCCAACCTGGACGCCGAGCAGTTGAAGCCCGGGCAGAGCTACCGGGACACCCTCGGAAAGGGCGCCAAGCTCTACTACCGGGTCGATCTCGACGCGGAGCAGAACGCGTACGTCTCGGTCGTGGCCGTCCCCAGGGGCAGCGGAAAGGCCGCGTACGGCGACCGCATCAAGGTGAGCATGGAGGACGGCTCCGGCACGGACTGCGGCTACCAGAGCACCCACCTCGGCGCCGAGTACGCCCACCCGGTCACCGCCTACGCCCACCGCACCATCACCCCGGGGGCCACCACCTGCCGGCACGCGGGCGCGTACTACGTCCTCGTCGAGCGGGACGCTGCCGAGGACTCCGACCCCGCCGACTGGGATCTGGAGCTGCGCTTCCTGACCGAGCCGGGGGTACGGAGCGCAGGCCCGACGGCGCTCCCGGAGCACTGGCCCTCGGGCACGCCCCAGCCGCCCGCCGGCGGGCCGCAGCGGCGGGACGGCGGCGCCGGGTTCCGCGAGGCGACCGCCGTACGCCAGGGCGAGTGGCGTACGGACATCAGTCCGGGCCAGACCGTCTTCTACCGGGTCCCCGTCGACTGGGGCCAGCAGCTCTTCGCCACCGCCGAGCTGGGCAGCAGCCCGGCCTCCGACACCCGTGTGAGCGGTGCGCTGCTGCTCTCCCTGGAGAACCCCGCCGGCGGCCACGTCGACAGCCAGTCCGTGAGCTACGCCGGCGAGCCGGCGACCATGGCGCTCGCCCCGCAGCGGCCGGTGGCCTTCGAGAACCGCTTCTCCTCGAACGACGGCACGAGCGCCATGCGCTTCGCCGGCTGGTACTACCTGTCGGCCACGCTCAGCCCGGAGATCGCCGAGGGTTACGGGGACAAGCCCCTGCCGCTGGTCCTGAAGGTGAACGTCACCGGGCAGGCCGGGGCGGCTCCCCCGTACGACGGGGACCCCGGGCCCTTCGCGGTCACCGGCGACGACCGGGAGGCGGCCGCCGGCGGGCTGAGCGGGGCCGAGGCCGCCGACGGCGCCACCCTGCGGCTGGTCGGCGCCGCCGGGATCGGCACCGGCACCGTCCTGCTGCTGGGCCTCGGGGCCTGGTGGCTGCTGGCCCGGCGGGCGGGCGGCGGGCCTACGCCTGGATGAGCGCCCAGATCCCCACGGCGAAGCAGACCAGCGCGGCGAACAGCACCGGGACCGCCACCTTCGCGGGCGGCCCCGGGCGGCGCGCGGGAACGACGACGGCCTGGGCCGGGCCCGGCTCGTACGGCACCGTGGACGTGGGGGCCTGCGCGAAGGAGGCGGGGGACCGCGGCGGGGGAGTCGACAGGGGGAGCGCGCCGGGGGCGCCCGGCGCCGCGTGCGCCGGGGGCTGCGCGGGGGCGGGCGCCGGGGCGGGCGTCGAGGTGGGGAGCGGCGCGTGGGCCGGTGCGTGGACCGGTGCGTTGACCGGGGTGCGAACCATTCCGTGGGCCGCGGGCGGCGGCACGGTGGCCGGCTGTGTCGGCGGGCCCGCGGGCCTCTGGGGCGTCTGGGGTGCCTCGGGTACCTGGGGCGGCGGGGGCAGGTGGAAGCTGCCGGTCTCCGAGGGGCCGGGCAGGTGCGGAGGCAGGCTCTGCTGGACCTCGGGCGCGGGCTCGGCCTGTCGCGGCGGCTGGACGGCCTGTGGCGGCTGGACGGCGGGCGGCTGCTGGACGGCGGCGGGCGGCTGCTGGACGGCGGCGGGCGGCTGCTGTACGGCGGCGGGCGGCTGCTGGACGGCGGCGGGCGGCTGCTGGACGGCCGGAGGCGTCCTCTCCGGGCCGTTCGGGCCGAAGCCGGGCGGCAGCGGGCCGATCTGGTCGAAGATCTCGACGACCTCGGCGGCCTCGGCGGCCCCGGCGGCCTGGCCCGGCTCCTCGCCCGGGGCCGGCTCGGGCAGCAGCTCGACGGCCGCGTTCAGCGCCTTGCGGGCGCCCGTGGCGGTCCGGAAGCGGGCCTGCGGGTCGGGCTGGAGCAGCCCGGCCAGGACCTGCCACAGGGGCTCCGGTATGCCCTGCGGGGCGCCCGGGGTGCCGTGCGCCAGGAAGTACTCCACGAGGGCCTGGGAGTCCGGCTTGCGGCCCTGGAGCAGGTAGAGCGCGACCAGGCCGACGGCGAACAGGTCGGCGGGGAAGTCCGGTTCGGCGCCCCGCAGTTGCTCGGGCGCGAAGTAGCCGGGCGTCCCCACCACGTAGTCGGTCTCGGTGAGCCGCGGTTCGCCCTTGCGCATCGAGATGCCGAAGTCGGACAGCCGCAGGTGCGGCCGTCCGGTTCCGGTGACGTCGAGCAGGATGTTGGCCGGCTTGATGTCACGGTGCACGACCCCCTCCGCGTGCACCGCGGCGAGTCCGGACAGCAACTGGTCGAGCAGGGTGCACACGTAGCGGGGCGGCAGCGCCCCGTAGTCCCCTATGACGTGGGCGAGGGAGCCGCCCGCCACGAGGTCCATCGTGAAGAGGACCTTGTCGTCGTCCGCGGCCCAGCTGGCCGGGGCGAGGACGTGCGGGTGGTCGATCCTGAGCGCCTGCTCGCGGACGAAGCGCAGGAGGGTGTGGGCGTCGCTCTGCTGGAGCACCTTGGCCGCCACGTAGCGGCGCCGGCGGTGGTCCCAGGCGCGCCAGACCGCGCCGACCCCACCGCGTCCGACCGGGTCGACCAGCTCGTACCGACCGGCGAAGACCTCACCCATCGCGCTGCGCCCGCCCCCCTGCCGTACGGCGTCAGTTCTGGTGCGACTCGTAGTGGGCTACGGCGTCCGCGGTGCGCCCGGCGCCGTACACCCTGAGGAACTCCGCCAGCTCCGGGTGGGCCGGGGCGAGCGAGTCCGCCGCGTCGATGATGTCGCCGGCCGCGGAGACCGAGCGCAGCAGCGACTGGATCTCGCGGACCACGCGGCGCACGGTCGGCGCGCCGGTGCCGGTGGTGGACTGGCCGCTGGCGGTCAGTACGGAGCCGCCCTGGGACTTCTTGATCTCGTCCATCCGGTCGGTGGCCTCGGCGGCGCTGACGCTGCCGTCGGCGACCTGACCGGCGAGCTCCTGGAGGGCCTGGACACGCTGGACGACCGCGGGGTTTCCGATCTTGGCCCGCTGGCCGCTCATCAGCTGGGAGAGCATGGGCGCCGAGAGCCCGAGCACGGCCGCGAGCCTGGCCTGGTTCAGCCCGAGATCGTCGATCAGCCGACGGAAGAGCGCCCCCAACGGCTCCCCGTACCAACTGCGCTGAAGCTCCCGGGCTCTGGCCGTGGCTTCCTGCTGCGCTGTATCCATTACCACTTCTCCCCATCCCTGGGTTCACCACTGCGAACCCCGGTCAGCATCTTACGGAGAGTGGTCGCCCACGGGGAGTCCCAATCCTTTTGCGGGATCAGGGGGGTGACCCGGTAGTCTGTTGTCGTTCCGGGGCCTTAGCTCAGTTGGTAGAGCGCTGTCTTTGCATGGCAGATGTCAGGGGTTCGACTCCCCTAGGCTCCACTCATAAACACCCCTCTGACCTGCGTAAACGCGGTCAGGGGGGTGTTTTGGCGTGCGCTGTGCGCTGCTCGGCGCGCGTGGCGCGCGCGGTCCCCTGAATGGCGCGCGATGTCCTTCGGCGCGCGCCCCATTCGTCCCTAACGTGAGGTCCATGTTGCGGACCTTGGGCCTCGACACTGCCCTGGAAGGTGTCTACCGAGGATTGCTGAGCCACCCGGCGGACGGCGTCGGCGAACTGGCCGGCCGACTGCGGCTGCCCGAGAACGAGGTGCGGGAGTCCCTCGACCGGCTGGTGGAGATGGAGCTGCTCCAGCCCTCCCCGGACACTCCGGGCCTGCTGCGGGCGGTCAGCCCGGAGCTCGCCTTCGACCTGGTGCTGCGCCGCCACGAGGCGGAACTGATCCGGCGTCAGGAGGAGCTCGCCCGCAGCAGGGAGGCCATGGCGCGCACTCTCGCCGAGCTCGTGGCGCTGCGGTCCGACGACCCCGTGGACGGGGCGGAACGCCTGGTCGGCCCCGACGCCGTGCGGCGACGGGTCGATGAGCTGGCGCGCGGCCTCACCCGGGACTGCCTCGCCATCGAGCCGGGTGGCGCCCGGTCGCAGGCGGCCCCCGGCGCCTCGCCGCCGTGGGAGGAGCGGGCCCTCGGGCGGGGGGTGCGGCTGGCGACCGTCTTCCGGGACGGCGCCAGGAACGACCCGCAGACCCTCGCGTACGCGCGCCGGGTCAGCGATCTCGGCGGGTGCGTGCGCACCAGCCCGATCGTGCCGCCGCGGATGCTGGTCTTCGACCGGCGGACCGTCCTCGTCCCCCTCGACCGCTCCCCTCGGGGCGGTGGCGCGCTGTGCACCCGCGCGCCCGGCATCGTGGCCCCGCTGGTCGCGCTCTTCGAGCAGACCTGGGCGGCCGCCGTCCCGCTCGGCGCGGACCACCGGAGCGGGGCGGAGGCCGGCGGCCTCTCCTCCGGGGAGCGGAAGCTGCTCAAGCTGCTGGCATCCGGGCTGACCGACGCGGCCGCCGGCCGGCACCTGGGCCTCCCCCTGGGCACCGTACGGCGTCAGATGGCCGCCCTGATGGAGCGTCTGAACGCGACGAGCCGCTTCGAGGCGGGGCTGAAGGCCGCCCAGCGGGGCTGGCTCTGACCCCTCGCCCGAAGGCCGGGAATGGCCCACTTGCAAAGGGGGTGAATGGACCAGGTTCCCTGGGCCACCGGGCCGTAGCGTCGTGTCCATGCCGAAGACCTCAGGGAACACCGCACGCACCCACCGGGCGCTGCTCCTCGCCCAGCTCAGCAACTCCGTCGGCGACGGCGCCTTCTATGTGACCTCGGCGCTCTACTTCTCCCTGATCGTCGGCCTCTCGGCCGCGCAGATCGGCGCCGGGCTCGCCCTCGCCTGGGGCATCGGCTCGCTCGCGGGCGTACCGCTCGGGCACCTGGCCGACCGGCGAGGGCCGCGCGGCACCTCCGTCCTGCTCGCCCTGGCGACCTCGGCGGCCGTGGCCTCCTTCCTGCTCATCCGCTCCTTCGTGCCGTTCCTGCTCGCCGCCGTGGTGTACGCCACCGCCCAGAGCGGGCTCGCCGCCGCCCGCCAGGCCCTGCTCGCGGGCCTCGTCGAGCCCGCCGCCCGGGTCGGGATGCTGGCCCGGGTGCAGGCCACGCTCAACGCCGGGCTCGCCGTCGGTGCCGCGCTCGGCGGGCTCGCCCTGCACGCCGGGACGCGCGGCGCGTACCTCGCCGTCTTCGCCCTCGACGCGCTCGGCTTCCTCGGCTGCGCCCTGGTGCTGCGCGGGCTCCCGCCGCTGCCGGGCACGCCGGCCGCGCCCGACGGCGGCGCCCGGCTCGTGGTGCTGAGGGACCGCCCGTACGCGCTGCTCACCCTGCTGAACGCGCTGCTGCTGCTCCGGCTGCCGCTGCTCAGCCTCGCGCTGCCGTTGTGGATCGTGCAGCGGACGACGGCGCCCGGCTGGACGGTCTCGGCGCTGTTCGTGCTCAACACCGGCGCGGTGATGCTCTTCCAGGTGCGGGCCGCGCGCTCGGTGACCGGGCTGCCCGAGGCGACCCGGGCGGTGCGGCGGTCCAGCGTGGTGATGCTGGCGTCCTGCGGCGTGTTCGCGGTGACGGCGGCGGGGTTCGGGCCCTGGCCGACCGCCGCGGTGCTCGTGCTGGGCGCCGTCCTGCAGGTGATCGCGGAGATGCGGCACTCCGCGGGCTCGTGGCAGATCGGCCTCGGCCTCGCGCCCGCCGAGCGCATCGGCCAGTACCAGGGCTTCTACGGCACGGGCGTGCCGGTCGCCAGGACCCTGGGGCCGCTGCTCGTCACCACGCTCCTGATCGGCTGGGGCATGGCCGGCTGGCTGGTCCTGGGCGCGGTCTTCCTGGTGGCGGGCCTGACGACGGGGCCGGCCGTGCGGTGGGCGGAGCGCTCGCGGGGGCCGGAGCCGGTCCCCGCGGTCGAGGGGCGGCTCGGCGCCCGCTGAGCCGTACGAGTGGTGTTCATCGGAAGAACTGCGCGGTGGCGGCGTCGCTCCGAGGAATCGGGGTGTGCGTCCACATCATGAGGAAGGTACGAAAAGCGCGCAATCCGAAATGAACCATCCGAGGAATCGGATACCTGCCCATAACGTCACGAAAGTGAGGGGTCATGGCCACCGCCAAGGTCAAGCAGTTCTGGACCGCCTTCATCTCCGTCCTCTTCGCCCTGCTCGCCTCCCTCGGTCTCGCGAGCCCCGCCACCGCCGCCCAGCAGCCCGCCCTCCAGCAGGGCGAGGAGCCGGCCGTCGCCGGTGGCACCCAGGCCGTCGCGGTCCGCCCGGCGGTCTCCGTACCGGCACAGCGGAGCCATCAGTGGCGCACGGCGCAGGGCCGCGCGCTGCCGCCGACCATCAAGCAGCGCATCGGCGCCGAGGCGCACGGTTCCTCCCCCGCCGTCCGGCACCTGCGCGCGGACGCCCCGGCCGACGCCGACCCGGTGACCTCGGCCGACCTGACCGGCCCGGCGCTCACGACGAAGGCCGCGACGGCCGCACCGGCCGCCACGGCCGCGTAGGGCGCGGCGGGATCCTCCGCCGCGCCCCACGTGCCTGCCCGGCGATCAGCGACGTTCCTCGTCGCGGCCCGTGGCCTCCGCGTCGGCCTCCTTGGCCGCCACCTCGGGATCGAGTGACGAACCGCCGTCGTCGACGGACGACAGCCCGGTCTCCTCGTCCACCTCGGTGGGAGCGGGCGGCTCGACCAGCCAGTCGGGGTTGGCCTGCTTGTCCCACCACCTCCAGGCGCAGAACGCGCCCACTGCCAGCACGCCGAGGACCACGAACCCCTTGGCGAGGCGTCCGGCCCTGGCCCGACGCTCGTGCTGCCTCACGATCCTCTCGATGTCCTTCGGCGTCACCTGACCGCGCAGCGCGGCCCAGGCGGCGGTGGAACGCGCCCCGGCCTCCTCGAGAACGGGAGTGGTCGCGGCGACCGCGTGCTCGACACGCGGAACGGTGTAGTCGGTCGCCTGACGGGCGGCCTTGCGGGTCACGGCCGCCGCACGATGCGCGGCCTCGTCGACCCGCGGCGGCACATGCGGCGCGACAAGACTGTCGTACTGCTGACGCGCCTGAGTACGGGCCTGCGAAGCGGCCTTCGATACCTTCGGGGCGAGCTTGACGCGCGCCTCGTGTGCATACTGAACGGCCTGGTCCCTGGCCGTTTCCGCGTACGGCGCCACCACTTCCGCGGCGTGCAGGACGCTCTCCTTCGCCGAACCTGTCGCGGCGCGCACGCTGTCCATGCGGGTCACAGGATTCCTCCTCCTCGGTGGCGATGTCGGCTTTTCACCTTTCCATCCTTTTCGGAATCATGCCTGTCCGACCGCCGTCCGGCATGCGGGGCGGGCATCCGGGGCATGCGAGGATCGGAGACGCGGGCGCAGACGCGCCGGTGCACAGGTGGAGAAGGGCGGATCGTGGCCGAGCAGCTGTACGCGACTCTGAAGACCAGCCAGGGTGACATCGAGATTCGGCTGCTGCCGTTCCACGCCCCCAAGACGGTCAGGAACTTCGTCGAACTCGCCCGCGGCGAGCGCGAGTGGACCCACCCGGCGACCGGCGAGGTCACCACCGCCCCGCTCTACGACGGCACGGTCTTCCACCGGGTGATCAAGGGCTTCATGATCCAGGGCGGCGACCCGCTGGGCAACGGCACGGGCGGCCCCGGCTACGAGTTCGCCGACGAGTTCCACCCCGAGCTCTTCTTCGACAAGCCCTACCTGCTTGCGATGGCCAACGCCGGGCCGGGCACCAACGGCTCGCAGTTCTTCATCACGGTCGGCGCGACGACCTGGCTCAACCGCAAGCACACGATCTTCGGCGAGGTCGTCGGCGAGGCGAGCAAGAAGGTCGTGGAGGCGATCGCGACCGCCGAGACCAACCCGCGCACTGAGCGCCCGGTCGAGGACGTCGTCATCGAGACCGTGGTCGTCGAGAGCCGCTGAGCCCTCGGCCCGTACCGCTCGACCGCGTGCCCTTCGGCCCGTACCGCTTCACCGCGTGTCCTTCGGCCCGTACCGCTTCACTCCGGACCGCTCCACCACGCGTCGCGCACGCCGACGGGAACCTTCGCGCCCCGCCCGTCCGTCAGGAGGGCGGGGCGGTCTGTTGACCCCGTCGCCCCACCCGCCCTGTCCTCGGGAGGACGCCTCATGGACCCGCAGTCCGGTCTGCCGCGCTGCTACCGCCACCCGGACGCCGAGACCGGAATCCGCTGCGCCCGCTGCGAGAAGCCGATCTGCCCGCAGTGCATGGTCTCCGCGGCCGTCGGCTTCCAGTGCCCCGACTGTGTGCGCAACGGCTCCGGCACCGGCCACGCTCCCGACGCCAACCAGCCCAGGACGCTCGCGGGCGGCCGGGTGGAGAGTGACGGGCGGCTCGTCACCAAGATCCTGATCGCGATCAACCTGGCCCTGTTCATCGCGGTCCAGGTGGCCGGCGACCGGTTCACCGACCAGCTGGTGATGATCGGCTACGCGTACAACCCGCTGCTCGGCGAGGTGGTCGGGGTCGCGGACGGCGAGTGGTACCGACTGCTGACCTCGGCCTTCCTCCACCAGGAGATCCCGCACTTCCTCTTCAACATGATCGGCCTGTGGGTCATCGGCGGGATCGTGGAGCCGGAGCTCGGCCGGATCCGTTACGCGGCGCTGTGCCTGCTCTCCGGTCTCTCGGGCTCCGCGCTCGTCTATCTCGTCGCCGCTCCCAACCAGGCCTCGCTCGGCGCCTCCGGGATCGTCTACGGCCTGATCGGCTCCTGGGTGGTGCTCGCCCGCCGGCGACGCTACGACATGCGCCCGGTGCTGCTCTTCGTGGCGCTGTCGCTGCTGCTGACGTTCACCCGGCCGGGGATCTCCTGGGAGGCCCACATCGGCGGTCTCGTCGGGGGAGCGCTGGTGACCTTCGGGATGGTGCACGCGCCGCGGGCGCGGCGGGACCTGGTGCAGTACGGGGTCTGCGGGCTGGTACTGCTGGTGGACCTGGGGATCGTGCTCGCCCGGAGCGCTGCGCTCACCTGAGCACGGGGAGCTGTGGACGAGCTCTGGGGAAAAGCTTTCCCCAGAGTTATCCACAATCCGTGGCCCCTTGGCCACACAGTGGCGGACATGACGAAGCCCCCCGCCTCTGAGCAGGCATTTCCTCTCAGAGGCGGGGGGCGAAATGCTCCCTGGGCGCCGTTCGCGCGGTCGTACCGGTGTCAACACCGCGGGAGTTATCCACAGATCTTCGTAAGTTATCCAGTGCTGTGCACAACGCTGTGGATAACCTCAGGGCAGAGCTTGACGAGCCGCGGGAGAACCCGCTACTTCCACTGCGTCGAGACGCCGAAGCCCGCGGCGATGAAGCCGAAGCCGACCACGATGTTCCAGTTGTTGATGGACTTGAGCGGCAGCGTGCCGTCGGTGACGTAGAAGACCACGATCCACACCAGCCCGATGGCGAAGAGCGCGAGCATCACGGGCGCCACCCAGCTGCGGTTGGTCAGCTTGATGGAGGCGGCCTGCTTGCTGGCGGGCGGCGGCGTGTAATCGGCCTTCTTGCGGATCCGTGACTTCGGCACGAGGGACTCTCCTGTCGATGCGCTGCGTGACCGCGCAGGGAACTGTGGCTGGCGCCGGGATGTGACGTACGAGGACCGCAGCGTCCCCCGGGCGTCCGTTAGCGTAGTGGTTCCGCGGCACCGAAGGGGATCAGGGTACGTTGAGCAATTCCGCCGACACTCCCGCAGGGCCGGGCCGAACCACGAGGTGGCGCCCCGTCCGGGTGCTCACCGCTGCCGTTTTCGCGCTCGCCGGACTGATCTTCGTCACCAGCTTCAACACCGCCAAGGGCACCAACCTCCGCACCGACGCCTCCCTCCTCAGGCTCTCCGACCTGATCGAGGAGCGCAGCCACAAGAACGCCGGCCTCGACGAGTCCGCCGCGGCGCTGCGCCGCCAGGTCGACGCCCTCGCCGCCCGCGACGACGGCTCCACCAAGGCCCAGGACGAGCGGCTGCGCGCCCTGGAGGCCTCCGCCGGCACCACCGAGACCGCGGGCCCCGGCCTCACCGTCACCCTCAACGACGCCCCGCCGAACGCCCAGGCCGCCCCCGGCTACCCCGAGCCGCAGGCCAACGACCTGGTCATCCACCAGCAGGACCTCCAGGCCGTCGTCAACGCGCTGTGGCAGGGCGGCGCCAAGGGCATCAAGGTCATGGACCAGCGGCTCATCTCCACCAGCGCCGTCCGCTGCGTCGGCAACACGCTGATCCTCCAGGGCCGCGTCTACTCCCCGCCCTACAAGATCACCGCTGTCGGTGACCGCGGCCGGCTCGGCAAGGCCCTCGCCGACTCCCCCGCCCTGCAGAACTACCAGCTGTACGTGAAGGCCTACGGCCTCGGCTGGAAAGTCGACGAGCACAGGGCGGTGACTCTGCCCGGCTACTCGGGCACAGTGGACCTCCACTACGCGAAGCCTGTGAGCTGACGCATGCGCTGACCGGGGGGAGCCGGGTGCGGTGACGGTGCGACTGGTCGTACGGAGCCTCAGCGAGCTGTGCATCACCGCCGGCGCCCTGATCGTCCTGTTCGTCGTCTACGTCATGTACTGGACCGGCGTGCAGGCCGAGAGCGCCACCGCGGGCCAGCTCGACACCCTCCAGCAGGAGTGGGTGGACCGCCCCGTCGAGACGCCGGGCGCACCCCGCGCGGCCCCCGCCCCGGCCCCGTACGCCGACGGCAGGGGCTTCGCCGTCATGTACGTCCCCCGGCTCGGCAAGGACTGGGAGTGGCCCGTCCTCGAGGGCACGAGGACCGGCACCCTCAAGAAGGGCCTCGGCCACTACGCCGGCACCGCCCGCCTCGGCGCCACCGGGAACTTCGCCGTCGCCGGCCACCGGCGCACCTACGGCGACCCCTTCAAGGACTTCCCCCGGCTGCGCCGCGGCGACGCCGTCGTCCTCACCGACGGCACGACCTGGTTCACCTACCGGGTGGACCGCGGTCCCTACCGGACCGTGCCCACCGACATCGGCGTCATCGACCCGGTGCCCCGGAAGTCCCGCTTCGCCGGGCCGGGCCGCTACCTCACCCTCACCACCTGCGACCCCGAGTGGGGCAGCAGCCACCGGCTGGTCGTGTGGGCGCACCTGGACGCCACCCAGCCGGTGACCGACGGGCGTCCACAGGCTTTGGACAGCTGACCCCCGAGCGCCCCGACGCCCCGTACTCTGGTCCCCGTAACGAACGGAAGGGGCGGCGGACGTCATGTACGGATGGATCTGGCGGCATCTGCCGGGCAACGCCTGGGTGAGGGCACTGATCTCGGTCGTGCTCGTCCTCGCGGTCGTCTACGTCCTCTTCCAGTACGTGTTCCCCTGGGCGGAGCCCCTGCTTCCGTTCAACGATGTGACGGTGGACGGCCAGTGAGCGCGCGAATTCTCGTCGTCGACAACTACGACAGCTTCGTCTTCAACCTCGTTCAGTACCTCTACCAGCTCGGCGCCGAGTGCGAGGTGCTGCGCAACGACGAGGTGGAACTGAGCCACGCCCAGGACGGCTTCGACGGCGTCCTCCTGTCGCCCGGGCCCGGCGCGCCCGAGCAGGCCGGCGTCTGCATCGACATGGTGCGCCACTGCGCCGCCACCGGAGTGCCCGTCTTCGGCGTCTGCCTCGGCATGCAGTCGATGGCCGTCGCCTACGGCGGCGTCGTGGACCGCGCGCCCGAGCTGCTGCACGGCAAGACCTCCCCCGTCACCCACGAGGGCAAGGGCGTCTTCACCGGCCTGCCCTCGCCGTTCACGGCGACCCGCTACCACTCGCTGGCCGCGGAGCCCGCCGCCCTGCCGGCCGAGCTCGAGGTCACCGCGCGCACCGAGGACGGCATCATCATGGGGCTGCGCCACCGTGAACTGCCCGTCGAGGGCGTGCAGTTCCACCCGGAGTCGGTGCTCACCGAGCACGGCCACCTGATGCTCGCCAACTGGCTGGAGCAGTGCGGCGACAAGGGGGCGGTCGCACGGTCGGCGGGGCTCGCGCCGGTGGTGGGCAAGGCCGTCGCGTGACGGCCGGGTCGCCGTGGTTCCGGGCGACGAACCGACCGGAGGACGAGCCCGGCTCCCAGCCGATACCCGCCCCGGGGTACGAGCCGCCCGCGTACGAGGCCGAGACGGCCGTCTACGAGCCGATAGCGGCCCCGGAGGCCTATGAGTCGCCTCACGCCCCCCAGGCGCCTCAGGAGGCCTACCAGGGCCCTTACGCGGGGTCGTACGCGCCACAGCCCACCGCACCCTACGAACGGCCCGCCGCGGCGGCCTACGAGCAGCGCGCCGCGGCGCCGTACGAGCCTCCGGCCGTCGCGCCGTACGAGCCTCCGGCCGTCGCGCCGTACGAGCCTCCGGCCGTCGCGCCGTACGAGCCTCCGGCCGGGGCGGCCTACGAGCCGCCCGCTGCCGCGCCGTACGAGCCGTCCGGCGCGGCGAGCCGCGAGCAGCCGTCGTACGCCACTGTCGACGACGACACGTACGACACGCCCCACGAGGCCTCTCACGAGACGCCCCACGAGACGTCCCACGCAAGCGCCCACGAGACCCGTGACGACGGCACGATGACCCTGCGCGCCGTGGAGCCGGGCACCGCGCCGCTGCCCGGCCCCGGTCGCGCCGAACGCCGCCGCGCCGCGCGCCGCAAGGGGCGCGGCGCCGAGCCCGCCCCGGAGCCGCAGCCGGCCGCCCCGCTCTCGCGCGTCGAGGCACGGCGCGCCGCCCGCGCCGCCAAGGAGAGCGTCGGCGTCGTCCTCAGCCGGGTCGTCGGCGAGCTCTTCATCACCTTCGGCGTCGTCATGCTGCTGTTCGTCACCTACCAGCTGTGGTGGACGAACGTCCGCGCCGGGCAGGAGACCGACCAGGCGAAGGCGCGGATCGAGAACTCCTGGCAGCAGGGCGAGAGCCGGCCGGACGCCTTCGAGCCCGGCGAGGGCTTCGCCATCATGTACATCCCCAAGCTGGACGTGGTCGCCCCGATCGCCGAGGGCATCAGCAAGACCAAGGTCCTCGACAAGGGCATGGTCGGCCACTACGGCGAGGGCAAGCTCAAGACGGCCATGCCCGCCGACAAGCAGGGCAACTTCGCCGTCGCCGGCCACCGCAACACCCACGGCGAGCCGTTCCGCTACATCAACCAGCTCAAGCCCGGCGACCCGATCGTCGTCGAGACCCGGGACGCGTACTACACGTACGAGATGGCGAGCATCCTGCCGCAGACCTCGCCGTCGAACGTCTCCGTCATCGAGCCCGTGCCGAAGGGATCCGGCTTCACCGAGCCGGGCCGTTACATCACCCTGACCACCTGCACGCCCGAGTTCACCAGCACGTACCGCATGATCGTGTGGGGAAAGCTCGTCGAGGAACGTCCGCGCAGCAAGGGCAAGCCGGCCGCGCTCGTAGGCTGAGCCCCACCGAGACCACCACTTTTCGACGGGACGACCTAGTGGCACGTGCGCGCAACCGGATCGCCGGGATCATCAGCGTCTTCGGCGAACTCCTCATCACCGCGGGCCTGGTGCTCGGTCTCTTCGTCGTCTACTCCCTGTGGTGGACGAACGTCGTCGCCGACCGCGCCGCCGACCGGGACGGCGACCAGGTCCGCGACCACTGGGCCGACAGCGGCCCCGGCGCGCTCGACACCAAGGACGGCATCGGCTTCCTGCACGTGCCGGCCATGGGCGACGGCGAGGTCCTGGTGAAGAAGGGCACCGACACCAAGACCCTCAACAACGGTGTCGCCGGCTACTACACCGACCCGGTCAAGTCGGCGCTGCCGCAGGACAAGCAGGGCAACTTCACGCTCGCCGCGCACCGGGACGGGCACGGGGCGAAGTTCCACAACATCCACAAGATGAAGAACGGCGACTCGATCGTCTTCGAGTCGAAGGACACCTGGTACGTCTACAAGGTCTACAAGATCCTCCCGGAGACCACCAAGTACAACGTGGACGTCCTCCAGCCCGTCCCGAAGGAGTCCGGCAAGACCAGGCCGGGCCGCTACATCACCCTGACGACCTGCACCCCGATGTACACCTCGGACTTCCGCTACATCGTCTGGGGCGAACTGGAGCGCACGGAGAAGGTCGACGCGAACCGCACCCCGCCGGCGGAGCTCCGCTGACGACGGCGCGTGAAGAGGCCTGGGAAGCAGGCCTACGAAGCAGGCGACGAAGCGGGCCATGAAGCGGGCCACGAAGCAGGCCCATGAAGTAAGCCCCGGCATCCAGGATGCCGGGGCTTACTTCATGGGCTCATGCGGGCGGGGCGCGGCCTTTAACCGAACCAGCCGCCGCCGCCGTTCTTCTCCGTCTTCACGTTGACCGCCTGGTTGGGCTGGCCCTGCGTGCCCGGCTGCGGGTCCTGCTCCTTGATCCGGGCGTTGCCGTCGGCCGGGCCGTCGACGTTGCCCAGCTGGTAGCCGAGCGCGGTCAGGGCGGCGCGGGCCTGGTCGATCGTCATGCCGACGACCGACGGGATCGGCAGCGTCTGCTGCTGCGGGCCCTTGGAGACCTTCAGCACGATCTGGACGTCCTTGGGCTGGTCCGTGGCGCCCTTCGGGGACTGCTCGATGACCGTGCCCATGGGCTGGTCCGAGTCCACGTCCTGACGGGACACGTTGGTGAAGCCGAGCACGCTCAGCTGCTGGACGGCGACGTCGTAGGTGCGGCTTGTGACGTCCGGCAGCTGCGTCTTCTCCTGCTTGGCCACGGTGATCGTGACCTTGGAGTTCTTCTCCGCCTGCGAGCCGCCCGTCGGGTCCTGCTTCAGGACCTTGCCCGGGTCCTCGTCGGACTCCTCGGTCACCACGACGACCTGGAAGCCCTTGCCGCGCAGGAGGTCCTCGGCGCTCGCCTGCTGCTTCTCCGTGACGTCCGGAACCTCGATCTGCGGCGCGCCCTCGGAGACGATCACGTTGATGGTCCCGTTGACGTCCATCTTCGCCGTGCCGTCCGCGGCCGGCGTCTGGCTGCAGATCGCGCCCTTCGGCTGGTCGCAGCGCTCGGTGCCGGCCTGGGCGACCTTCACCTGCGAATTGGGCGCGAGGCTCTCCGCTTCCTTCAGGGTCTTGCCCACGAACTGCGGAACGACGACCTGCTGCGGGCCGTCCTTCTTGTCGAAGATGGAGACACCGATGAAGATCGCGCCCACCAGCACCAGGAGGCCCGCCAGGATCAGCAGGATCGTCGAGGTGTTGGACTTCTTCTGGCGACGCCGGTCCGGGCGGTCGTCGTAACCGCCGTAGCCGCCGTCGTCCCCGTTCATGGGCGGCAGCATCGTCGTCTGGCCCGCCGGGTCCGCCTGGCGCAGCGCCGTCGTCGGCTGGTCCTCCGGCGGATAGCCGCCGTAGCCGCCGCCGTAGCCGACCGCGCCCATCGCGGCGGTCGCCGCGACCGGCTGGCCGTCGAGGCAGGCCTCGATGTCGGCGCGCATCTCGTCCGCCGACTGGTAGCGGTAGTCGGGGTCCTTGACCAGCGCCTTCAGGACGATGGCGTCCATCTCGGGCGTGATCTCGGGATCGAAGACGCTCGGCGGCTGCGGCTCCTCGCGCACGTGCTGGTACGCGACGGCGACCGGCGAGTCGCCGATGAACGGCGGCCGCACGGTCAGCAGCTCGTACAGCAGGCAGCCGGTGGAGTACAGGTCGGAGCGGGCGTCGACCTGCTCGCCCTTGGCCTGCTCCGGGGAGAGGTACTGGGCCGTGCCGATCACCGCGGCCGTCTGCGTCATGGTCATGCCCGCGTCGCCCATGGCGCGCGCGATGCCGAAGTCCATGACCTTGACCTGGCCGGTGCGGGTCAGCATGACGTTCGCCGGCTTGATGTCGCGGTGCACGATCCCGGCGCGGTGCGAGTACTCCAGCGCCTGCAGGATGCCGACGGTCATCTCCAGCGTGCGCTCGGGCAGCAGCTTCCGCCCGGAGTGAAGCAGCTCACGCAGGGTCGAACCGTCCACGTACTCCATCACGATGTACGGGATGGAGACACCGTCGACGTAGTCCTCGCCGGTGTCGTAGACCGCGACGATCGCCGGGTGGTTGAGCGAGGCGGCGGACTGGGCCTCCCGGCGGAACCGGGCCTGGAAGGACGGGTCACGGGCGAGGTCCGCCCGCAGCGTCTTCACGGCGACGGTGCGGCCGAGCCGGGTGTCGTGCGCGAGGAACACCTCGGCCATGCCACCACGGCCGAGCACCGAGCCCAGCTCGTACCGGCCGCCGAGGCGACGCGGCTCTTCCATAGCTTCTCCAGCCCTCTCCGTCTGTCCCGACCGCACCCGTGTGTGGTCCGGCGGTGTGTGCTGTTCGCGCATACGCTACCGGCCACGGGACGGCGCTTCGTCCGTCGACCGCCACCTGATACCCGACCGGTATGCGGCCAGGACCCGGTGTGACCCCGGTGAGGATCAGGGCCGGAAGATCAGCTCTTGCTGTTCAGTACCGCCTTCATCACGGCCCTCGCGATCGGGGCCGCGAGGCCGCCACCGGAGATGTCCTCACGGTCCGTGCCCGCCGAGTCCTCGACGACGACGGCCACCGCGACCGGCGAACCCTGGTCGGTCTTGGCGTAGGAGATGAACCACGCGTAGGGCCGCTTGGCGTTCTTCTCGCCGTGCTGGGCCGTGCCCGTCTTGCCGCCGACCTTCACGCCGTCCATGTCCAGCGCGGCGTTGCCGCCGGTGCCGTTCTCGACGACGTTCTCCATCATCGTCTGCAGCTGCTGCGCGGTCCGCTGCGAGACCGGCCGGCTCAGCTCCTCCGGCTCGGTCTTCTTGATGATGTCCAGGTTCGGCGCCCGCAGCTGGTCGATCATGTACGGCTTCATCAGCTTGCCGTCGTTGGCGATCGCCGCCGTCACCATCGCCATCTGCAGCGGCGTGGTCGCCGTGTTGAACTGGCCGATCGACGACAGCGCGTTCCCACCGCGGTCGGCCTTCTTGTCGTAGACCGACGCGGCCGAACGGACCGGCGTGAACTGCTCGGCGTTGAAACCGAACTTCTCGGCCATCTCGACCATCTTGTCCCGGCCGACGTCGTCACCGAGCTTCGCGAAGACCGAGTTGCACGAGATCCGCAGCGCCTCGTTCAGGCTGGCGTTGGCGCAGCCGTTGGCGTGGTTCTTCATCGGCACCGTGGAGAGCGGGATCTTCCAGCCCTCGGGGGTCTCCGTCGCCGCGTTGATGTCCGTGACCTTGCCGCTCTCCAGCGCCGCCGCGGCCGTCACGACCTTGAACACGGAACCGGGCGGGTAGATCTCGCGCAGCGCGCGGTTGAGCTTCGGCTTGTTCTTGTCCTTCTCCAGCGCCTGCCACGCCTTGGCGTCCTTGTCGTGGTAGCCGGCGAAGGAGCCCGGGTCGTACGACGGGGTGGAGGCCAGCGCCAGGATCTTGCCCGTCGACGGCTCGATGGCGACGACCGCGCCCGTCTTGCTGCCGAGCCCCTTGAACGCGGCCCGCTGCGCGGCCCCGCTCAGGGTCGTGACGACATCGCCGCCCTTCTTCTTCTCGCCCGTGAACATCGCCAGCGTGCGGTCGAAGAACAGCCGGTCGTCGTTGCCGGTGAGGATGCCGTCCTCGATCTTCTCGATCTGGTTGGCGTCGAAGGCCTGCGAGGCGTAACCCGTCACCGGCGCCCACATCTCGCCGTCGACGTACGTCCGCTTGAACGCGTAGAAGTTGTCGCCGGAGTCCACCGACCCCGTGATCGGCTTGCCGTCGACGATGATGTTTCCGCGCGCGTTCGAGTACCGCTCGATCGTGACCCGCTTGTTCTTCGGGTGCGCGTTGAGCTCGTCGGCGCGGACGTACTGGAGCCAGTTGTCCCGCAGCAGCAGGGCGAGGACCAGCAGGCCGCAGAAGATCGCGACCCGGCGCAGCGGCTTGTTCACGGACGGACCACCTGCGTCATCTCGGCGTCGGGGTTCGGGGCGGGGGAGGGCGCGGGGCGCCGCGCGGTGTCGCTGATGCGGATCAGCACACCGATCAGCGCCCAGTTGGCGATCACGGACGAACCACCGTAGGCGAGGAACGGCATCGTCATACCGGTCAGCGGGATGAGCCCCATCACACCGCCGGCGACGACGAAGACCTGCAGCGCGAACGCGCCCGACAGGCCCATCGCGAGCAGCTTGCCGAACGGGTCGCGGGCCGCGAGGGCGGTGCGCACACCGCGCTCGATGATCAGGCCGTACAGCAGCAGGAAGACCATGACGCCGGCCAGACCCAGCTCCTCGCCGACCGTGGCGAAGATGAAGTCCGAGTTGGCGGCGAAGCCGATCAGGTCCGAGTTGCCCTGGCCGAGGCCGGTGCCGAGGATGCCGCCGGAGCCGAAGGACATCAGCACCTGCGTCATCTGGTCACAGGCGTTCGCCATGTTCGACCCCTCGGGGGCCGTCTTCAGACAGCCGAACGGGTCGAGCCAGGCGGCCACACGCGACTGCACGTGGCTCGCCGTCGAACCGACGACCACCGCACCGCCCGCCGACATCAGCAGACCGATGACGATCCAGCTGGTCCGCTCCGTCGCCACGTACAGCATGATCACGAACATGCCGAAGAACAGCAGCGAGGTACCGAGGTCGTTCTCGAAGACCAGGATGAGGAGGCTGACCGCCCAGATCGTCACGATCGGGCCGAGGTCGCGGCCACGCGGCAGGTACAGCCCCATGAACCGGCGGCTCGCCAGCGCCAGCGCGTCCCGCTTCACCATCAGATAGCCGGAGAAGAACACCGCCAGGACCAGCTTGGCGAACTCACCGGGCTGGATCGAGAAACCGGCGACGTTGATCCAGATCTTGGCGCCGAAGACGTCCGAACCGAGACCCGGCACCAGCGGCAGCAACAGCAGCACCAGCGCCGCCACCATCGAGATGTACGTGTAGCGCTGCAGCACCCGGTGGTCCTTCAGGACCAGGAGCACGCCCACGAACATGGCGATGCCGATCGCCGAGTACAGCATCTGCTTCGGGGCGTCCGGACTGAACGAGCCGTACGCGCTCGTCGCCCGCTGGATCAGCCGCGGCGACTGGTCGAGACGCCAGATCAGCACCAGACCCAGCCCGTTCAGCAGCGTGCCCAACGGCAGCAGCAGCGGGTCCGCGTACGGGGCGAACTTGCGCACCACCAGGTGCGCGACGCCCGCCAGCAGGGTCAGGCCGGCCCCGTACCCGAGCATGCCGGGCGGCACCTTGCCGTCGATCGCCAGACCGACGTTCAGGTACGCGAAGACCGGGATGGCGACGGCGAACGCGAGCAGCGCCAGCTCGGTGTTCCGGCGGCTCGGCGCCTCGATGGCGCCGATCGTGGTCGTGTTGGTGACAACGCTCATGGTGGTGAAAGGCCCCCTACGGGTCTGCCTACTGCTTGCCGCAGTTCGAGGCCAGCTTCTGCTCCTCCGCGGACAGGGTCGGACCCGGGGACGGTGCGGCTGTGGTGGGCTTGGGGTTCGGAGACGCGGTGCCCTCCGTGGCCGGCGGCGGCGTGCTCGCCTTGTCCGCGGCGGCGGCGGCCGCCTTGCGGCGCTCCTCCGTCTTCTTGCAGGCCGAGGCCTGCACCGAAAGCTCGGCGATCTTCGTCCGCGCCTTGTCGAGACTGCCACCGGCGATGGTGTCCTCGACCTGCTTGCGCTGGTACTCCGGGAGGTACTTGAGTTCGATCTCGGGATGGTCCTTCTCGACCTCCGAGAGCTTCACCCACGCCAGGTCCTGGCTGATGCCCCGGTACAGCGCCACGTGCTCGTCCTTCGAGCCCACGAAGTACTGCGTCTGCGTCCAGCGGTACCCGCCGTACAGCGCACCGCCGACCACGGCGAACGCCAGCACCAGCAGGAACGAGCGCTTCAGCCACTTCCGGCCGGCCGAGCGCGGCTTGACGAAGTCGTCCTCCGCGTACGAACCGAACGAGCCCTGCGGAGGCATCCCGCCGTAGCCGTGGTCGTCGCCGCTTCCGGGCGGGCCGAAACCGCCCGCCGGCGGCTGCTGGTGCGGCGCCGGCCGGCCGAGCCCGGAGGCACGGCCCGCGGGCGTGTGCATCGCACCGCCGTCGTTCAGCTGCGCCTGGTTCTCGGCGACCGCGCCCACGATCACGGGGGTGTCGCTGAGGTGACCGGCGAGGGTGTCGCCGCCGTCGACGTCGAGGACGTCCGCGATGATCACGGTGATGTTGTCGGGGCCGCCGCCGCGCAGCGCGAGCTGGATCAGCTCCTGCACGGTCTCCTGCGGGCCCTGGTAGCTGGCGAGGGTCTCCTCCAGCGTCTGGTGCGACACCACGCCCGACAGGCCGTCGGAGCAGACCAGATAGCGGTCGCCGGCCCGCACCTCGCGGATGGAGAGATCGGGCTCGACGTGATCGCCGCTGCCCAGCGCCCGCATCAGCAGCGAACGCTGCGGATGGGTCGTCGCCTCCTCCTCGGTGATCCGGCCCTCGTCGACGAGCCGCTGCACCCAGGTGTGGTCCTGCGTGATCTGCGTGAGCACGCCGTCGCGCAGCAGATAGGCGCGCGAGTCGCCGACGTGCACCAGGCCGAGGCGCTGGCCCGTCCACAGCAGGGCGGTGAGCGTCGTGCCCATGCCCTCCAGCTGCGGGTCCTCCTCGACCATCATCCGCAGCTGGTCGTTGGCGCGCTGCACCGCCGTACCCAGCGAGGTGAGGATGTCGGAACCGGGGACGTCGTCGTCGAGCGTCACCAGGGTGGAGATCACCTCGGACGAGGCGACCTCACCGGCGGCCTGGCCGCCCATGCCGTCCGCGATGGCGAGCAGCCGGGGACCGGCGTAACCGGAGTCCTCGTTGCCCTCGCGGATCATGCCCTTGTGCGAGCCCGCGGCGAAACGCAGTGACAAGCTCATGCCCACCTGCCCTGTCGGCGCCGCCTCGGGGTGCCGCCGGTCTCGAGCCACACTGCCCACCCTCCGGTCGGGAGCCCGGGGCGGCCCTCAGTGGGGACCGTGCCGGCGCGCTCGCTCCGCTCGCTCTCGTTCATGACGTAGCACTACTTCCGAAGCTCGATGACGGTCTTGCCGATGCGGATCGGCGCGCCCAGCGGAATCGGCGTCGCGGTGGTGAGACGGGTCCGGTCCAGATACGTGCCGTTCGTGGACCCGAGATCCTCGACGATCCACTGGCCGTCCCGGTCCGGGTAGATCCTGGCGTGCCGGCTGGAGGCGTAGTCGTCGTCCAGCACGATCGTCGAGTCATGGGCCCGGCCCAGCGTGATGGTCTGCCCCTGCAGGGCGACCGTCGTGCCGGTGAGGGTGCCCTCGGACACGACGAGTTTCGTCGGGGCGCCACGGCGCTGGCGCCCGCCGGCACCGCCCGCGTTCTGCTGGCCCCGCTGCTGCGGGGGTGCCGCCTGGCGCGCGGCCTGCTGCGGCCGTGCCTCCTGGCGGCGCGAACCGCGCTGGGTGACCCGCGTGCCGAACAGGTCACTGCGAATGACCTGGACGGCCACGATGACGAACAGCCACAGAACGGCCAGGAAACCCAGCCGCATGACCGTCAGGGTCAGCTCTGACATTGCCCCCGCTTCACCCTTCGGCTTGCCGGTAAACGATGGTGGTGCTGCCCACGACGATCCGCGAGCCGTCGCGGAGCGTAGCGCGGGTGGTGTGCTGCCCGTCCACCACGATGCCGTTGGTGGACCCGAGATCCTGGATCGTCGAGGGCGTTCCGGTCCGGATCTCGCAGTGCCGGCGGGAGACGCCGGGATCGTCGATCCTCACGTCCGCGTCGGTGCTGCGGCCGAGGACCAGAGTCGGGCGGGAAATCTGATGACGGGTGCCGTTGATCTCGATCCAGCGGCGCACCTGACCGCCCGAAGCGGGCGTCGGAGCCGGACCGCCGGGGCGGCCCGTGGCCGGAGCCGTCGGACGGTGCCCGGGCATGGCCGGGGCGCCCGGCGGCGGAGACGCGGGCATCGGCGGAGCGCCGGCCGGCGCACCGGCGGGCGGGTAGCCGTAGCCGCCGCGGGCCGGCTGCTGGTGACCCTGGGGCCCCTGCGGGTAGCCGCCGGGCGCGTTCTGCTGCTGCGACGGCGGCTGCTGTGACGAACTCGACGCCAGGGTGCGGCTGCGCACCCGGTACAGACCGGTGTCGAGGTCGTCGGCCTTCTCCAGATGGACCTTGATCGGGCCCATGAAGGTGTACCGCTGCTGCTTGGCGTAGTCCCTGACCAGGCCGGCGAGCTCGTCGCCGAGCTGGCCCGAGTAGGGGCTGAGGCGCTCGTAGTCCGGCGCGCTCAGCTCCACGATGAAGTCGTTGGGGACGACCGTCCGCTCGCGGTTCCAGATCGTCGCGTTGTTGTCGCACTCGCGCTGGAGCGCGCCGGCGATCTCGACGGGCTGGACCTCGGACTTGAAGACCTTGGCGAAGGTGCCGTTGACCAGACCTTCGAGTCGCTGCTCGAACCGCTTCAGGACTCCCATGGGGCACCTCCTCCGTCGTTGTCGTCCTGGTACTGCTTACTGATCGTATCCACGCGTCGGGAAATCGGCTGGTTCCCCTTCTCTGCCCTGTGGACGAGTGTCACCTCTCACAGACCTTCCGCAGACCCTTCGCAGACCTTTCGGCAGCTTCCTCGACGGATCGTAGAGGCGCGGCCTGTGGACAGTGTCCCGCACCCGGCGGCGAAGCAGGAGGGCCCCGTGCGTCACTCGTCCCACTCGTCCCTCCTCGTGTCCTCGATCCCGCTCCGTCGCCTCCCCCCTCTCCTCGTCATCCGGGGAGGGGCCGAAACAACGGATGTGAATCCACGGCCCGCGACGTGCTAATCTTCAGATGTCGCCAGGCGGACGGGCCGAAAAGCCAAGAAGCTCGGAGACCACCCAATGCGCGGGTGGCGGAATAGGCAGACGCGCTGGATTCAGGTTCCAGTGCCCGCAAGGGCGTGGGGGTTCAACTCCCCCCTCGCGCACCAGACGGAAGCCCCGCAGATCGAGAGATCTGCGGGGCTTCCGCGTTGTGTACGGGCCCGCTGTGCACAACGAGCCGTGCCCGAGCAGTTGTGTCCAAGCAGCTGTGTCCGAGCAGCTGTGTCCGAGCAGCTGTGTCCGAGCAGTTGTGTCCAAGCAGCTGTGCAACGGGCCGCCGGTCGTCGCGACGTTCGTCGGTGCGGGACGCGACGAAAGAGGACGGCGGTCGGGCGACGGCGCCGCCTATCGTGCGGGCGTGGAAGCTCCTACGAAGATCAGGACGTGGCTCGGCGCCGCCTGGCGCTGGTTCGCGGTGCCCGGACAGTGGTCGCGGCAGCGGACCGCGGGCGAGGCGGTCCTCGCCGTCGTCATGGCACTGCTGGCCGCCGGGACCGAGGACATCCTCCACACCGGCCCGGGATGGCGGCTCGCCCTCGTCGCCCTGACCGCCGCCGCGCTGTCCCTGCTGCGCCGCAGGCTGCCCGCGACCGTGCTCGTCGTCACGTCGCTCCTCACACCGTTCGTCCCCGGCTTCCTGGCCCTGCTGATCCTCATGGGCTGGTCCGCCGGCCGCTACATCGCGGGCGCCGGACGGGCCCTGGCCGCGTTCACCGCCGCCTATGTGCTGAACGTCGCGGGCACCATGGTCGAGGCCTGGGACCAGCGCATGTTCCTCACCGTCGCCATCATCACGACGCTGTACTTCCTGGCGACCACCCTCGCGCCCGGCCTCGCCCACCGCTACTGGGCGCAGCGCCGGACCCTGCTGCACGCGCTCCAGCAGCGCAACGCCCAACTGATCCGGGAGCGGGCGATGATCGCGGGGCAGGCCAGGCTGCGCGAGCGGCAGCGGATCGCACAGGACATGCACGACAGCCTCGGCCACCAGCTGGCGCTGATCTCCGTGCACACCGGCGCCCTGGAGGTCGACCCGAACCTGACCGACCGCCAGCGCGAGGCCGTCGGCGTCCTGCGCAACGCGTCGGTGGACGCCATGCACGAGCTGCGCGAGGTCGTCGGCATCCTGCGCGACGGCGTGGAGGCGCCGGACGAGGCCGGGGGCGTGCCGGTGGTGCGGCCCGGGGACGAGACCGGCAAGGCGGCCCGGGGGACCGCCGGCATCGAGGGACTGGTGGCCGCGGCCCGCTCGGCCGGGACGACGATCGAGCTCGCCCACCGCGGCGAGGCCCGGCCGCTGGCGCCGGCCGTGGACCACGCCGCCTACCGGATCGTCCAGGAGGGCCTGACCAACGCCTACAAGTACGCGCCGGGCGCCCCGATCGCCGTCGAGGTGCGCTACGAGCCGGACGCCTTCGTCGTCGAGGTGCTCAACGAGCGGCCGGAGACCGAGCCGACCGGCGTCGTCAGCGGCGGCCAGGGCCTGACGGGGCTGCACGAGCGGGCCCGGCTGGTCGGCGGCATCGTGCACGCCGGCCCGGCGGACGGCGGCGGCTTCCGGGTCGCCGGCGTCCTGCCGTACGGGGTGGTGGAGGCCGCCCCGTTCGTCGAGCCGGACCCCTGGACGGCCGGTCTCGAGCTCGGCGTCGCCGCTTCGGCCGGTCATGCGGGCGGTCATGAGGGCGGCCACTCAGGCGTCCACTCAGGCCGTCACGCGGGCGTCCACTCAGGCCGTGACGCGGGCGGTCCTCTCCCCGGTCCTCCAGCCGGCCCTCTCTCCGATCCTTTCGTCGATGCGGCCGACGACTTCCGGCAGCAGTCACGGTGGGCCCGTTCACGCGACGGTGGTCGGGCCGTGGTCGGAAAGGCCGACCGGACGGTGACCGAACGGGAGTGGGCGATGGCGATGCGCGCGGGCAGGGGCACGAGCACGGGCGGCGGGATAGCGATCGGGTGCGGGATCGCGTTCGCGGCCCTGGTGCTGCTGCTGGTGGCGGGCGGCTTCGGCATCTACTTCCTGATGGGGTCGATGCAGAAGGGCATGATCGGCCCGGGCGAGTACGACGCCGTCAAGGTCGGGCAGAGCGAGCAGGAGGTACGCGAGCGGCTTCCTTCGGGGGACACCATCGCCACCACCGGACTGCACGGAAAGGGCCCCAAGGAGCCCGAGGGATCCACGTGTCTGGTGCTGATGAGCTCGGAGCCGGGCGACAGCATGGAGAGCGAGCCCGTTTTCCGGTTCTGCTTCAAGGACGGCAAGCTGATCGAGAAGAAGTCGTACGAGGTCGTGCGCTAGGGCGCGGGACCCTTCGTACGCCGCTAGCTGGTGGGGAGAGGCTGTGGCAGGGCAGCAGCGCGTCAGGGTCGTGATCGCCGATGACGAGCCCCTGATCAGGGCCGGGATCAGGATGATCCTCACCTCGGACCCGGACATCGAGGTCGTCGCGGAGGCGGCGAACGGGCGGGAGGCCGTCGAACAGGCCCGCGCCCACGCCGCCGACGTCCTGCTGCTCGACATCCAGATGCCCGTCCTCGACGGTCTCTCCGCCCTGCCGGAGCTGCGCCGGGCGGCGCCGTCGACACGGGTGATCGTGCTGACGACGTTCGGCGAGCGGGAGAACGTGCTGCGGGCGCTCGAGCACGGCGGCGCGGGGTTCCTGCTCAAGGACACCGCGCCGGCCGAACTCATCCGCGCCGTACGGGCCGCGGCGGCCGGGGAGGCGTATCTCTCCCCCGCGGCCACCCGGCATGTGGTCGAGCAGCTGGCCTCCGGGCGCGAGGCCGCCCGGGCGGAGGAGGCGCGGGCCCGGCTGACGGCGCTCAGCGAGCGGGAGCGGCAGGTGCTGGCGCTGCTCGGCGAGGGCCTGTCCAACGCGGACGCCGGCCGGCGTCTGCACATGAGCGAGGCGACGGTGAAGACCTATGTGAGCCGCATCCTCGCCAAGCTGGACTGCGAGAACCGGGTCCAGGCGGCCCTGCTCGCCCGGGACGCCCGCCTCTGACTCAGCGCGCGCCGTCGGCGTCGGGGGAGCCGGTGGTGCCGGGGAGGTCGGCTCCGGGTGCTGCGTTGTGGTCGGCGCCGGGTGCTCCGTTGTAGCGGAGCAGATAGGCGGCGAAGCGGGCGAGGTCCTCGGCCGACCAGTCCTTGAGGCGTTCCCCGTAGGCGGCGAGCCGACTGGCCTGGGTGGAGGCGAGGACCTGGGTGCCCGCCTCGGTGGGGTGCAGCACCTGGACCCGATGGTCGTCCGGGTCGGGACGCCGCTCGATCAGGCCCAGCTTCTCCAGGGTGCCGATCTGCCGGCTGACCGTCGACTTGTCCAGGAGGAAGTGGGCGGCGAGGTCCGTGGCCCGGCAGCCCTGCTGGTCGTCGATGTGGGTGAGGAGCGTGTACGAGACCAGCGGCAGCTCCGGGTGGAGCCGGGCGGCCGCGGCCCGCGCCCGGCGGGCGAAGGCGGTCAGCTCCCGCTCGATGGTGTCGAGGGACGTCTCCCGCGCGCCGTCGCTCATGGTGCGCTCCTTGTCGCCGAGGACCTGATGGCTGGGGCTCTGGCCGTGACTGCGGCCGTGGCAGCGGCCGTGGCAGCGGACGGGGTGGCCCCGTCCCGACTTTCGGTTGTATAGTACAACGGTTATTTAGTTGTAAAAGCCAACCATGGAGGTTCCGGTGTCCGCAGGACCGACCACCAAGGGAGCGTTGCGCCACGTCCTCGGGCATCTGCTCACCCCCCTGCTGATGTGCGTCGGCATGGGCCTCGCCTACCTGGGTGCCTTCCACGCCCCCCAGCCCCACGACCTCCGCGTCGACATCGTCGGCTCGGGACCCCAGGCCCAGGTCCTCGCCCAGACCCTGCAGGACAAGGGCGCCGGAGCCCTGGACGTCCGCACCGTGCCGGACCGCGCCACCGCCACCGCCCACCTGCGCGACCGGTCCAGCTTCGGCGCCTACCTCCCCGGTGACGGGCGGCCGGCCGCCGGGAAGGCGACCGACACCTCCGGCCGCCCCGAACTCCTCGTGGCGTCCGCCGCCTCCGACACCAGCGCCATGGCCGTCGAGAAGGTCTTCACCAAGGTCGCCGCCACCCAGGACCAGCCCCTCAAGGTCACCGACGTCGCACCCGTCTCCTCCGGCGACCCCACAGGACAGGGCATCTTCTTCCTGCTCGTCGCCCTCAGCATCGGCTCGTACGCCTCCGTCGCCGTCATCGGCGGGGCCGGCGCCGTACTGCCCATGCGGATCAGGGCCCTGCTCGCCGCCGGCATGTCCCTCGTCGTCAGCCTCATCGGCACCGTCTTCGCCGGCCCGCTCTTCCACCTCGTCGACCAGGGACTCGGCGGCGTCTGGGCCCTCGCGTGGCTGTACAGCGCCGGCATCCTGCTGATCGGCGTCGGGCTCCACACCTTCCTCAAGCGCTGGACCACGCTCGGCGTGATGGTCCTGTTCGTGATGCTCAACTTCACCAGCTCCGGCGGCATCTACCGGCCCGAGCTCCAGCCCGGCTTCTTCGGCGCGCTGCACGCCTTCTGGAACGGCGCGGGCTTCGTCGAGGGCGTCCGCGGCCACGTCTACTTCGGCGGCGACGGACTCGGCCGCGACGTCCTCGTCCTCGCCCTCTGGTTCCTCGCCGGAGCCGCCCTCACCGTCCTCGCCGGAATCACCGAGGCCCGACGCGCCGCCCCCGCCGCGGTGACCGCGCCGACGCCCGCCGCGGAGACGGACGCGGAGGCGGAGGCGGAGGAGGAGATCGAGGAGGCCGTGGGGGTCTGACCGCGACGTCCGCCCCCTCACGCCCGCCCCCTCACGTCCGCCCCCCACGTCTGGCGTCTGAACCGCACGTCCGATGCCTGACGGCAGAGTTGTCCACAGGTCGTTATCCACAGGGGAAGACGGCCTGATGACCCCGGCGGTACCTTCATGCCCAGTCGACGAAGTTGATGTTGGCAACCAGGCAAGAGTCGGGGGAGGCCGTCCCATGGACGAGACCAGGACAGCGGTTCCGGGACAGCGCGAGCACGCCACGCACGGGGGCGCACGAGTGCCGCACGTGCCCGGCTTCGCACGACGGGCAACAGCCCGGACCGAGAGCGCGACCGGGCCCGCCGGCTCCGCCCCCTCCCCCGCCTCCGCCAAACAACGCGGCAAGGAACTCCGCAACAGCATCCCCCGGGCGGCGCACGCCACCCTCACCCTCGCAGCCGGACGACCCGACGCCACCCGCGCCGTCGAGGAGTCCAGCCGAGGACGCGTCGCCGCCCTCACACCGATAAGGGTCGGCAGGATGGCGGCGAGTCCCTTCGCCTTCCTGCGCGGCTCCGCCGGACTGATGGCCCACGACCTCGCCGGCTCCCCCGTGACCGGCATCGCCGCCCAGATATGCGGCGACGCGCACGCGGCCAACTTCGGCCTCTACGGCGACGCCCGCGGCCGCCTCGTCATCGACCTCAACGACTTCGACGAGACCGTCGTCGGCCCCTGGGAGTGGGACCTCAAGCGGCTCGCCACCTCCCTCGTGCTCGCCGGGCGCGAGGCGGGGGCCGACGAGGACATGTGCCGGGCCGCCGCCTTCGACACCGTCGGCGCCTACCGCCGCACCATGCGCCTGCTGGCCCGGCTCCCCGCACTCGACGCCTGGAACGCCATCGCGGACGAGGAGCTCGTCTCCCACACCGACGCCCGCGACCTCATAGGCACCCTGGAACGGGTCTCGGCGAAGGCCCGCAACAACACCAGCGCCCGGTTCGCCGCCCGCTCGACCGAGCCCGTCACCGACGAGGAGGGCGGCGGCAGACGCTTCGTCGACGCCCCGCCCGTCCTGCGCCGGGTGCCCGACGCGGAGGCCGCGGCCGTCGCCACAGCCCTCGGCGAGTACCTGGAGACCGTGTCCGAGGACCGGCTGCCGCTCCTCGCCCGGTACGCGGTCCACGACGTGGCCTTCCGCGTCGTCGGCACCGGCAGCGTCGGCACCCGCTCCTACGTGGTGCTGCTCCTCGACCACCGGGGCGAGCCCCTGGTCCTCCAGGTCAAGGAGGCCCGCCCCTCCGCGTTGCTGCCCCACCTGCCGGCGGTCGGCTTCGCCGTCCCGGAAGCGGGGCACGAGGGCCGGCGCGTGGTGCTCGGGCAGAAGCGGATGCAGGTCGTCAGCGACATCCTGCTCGGCTGGACCACCGTCGAGGGCAGGCCGTACCAGGTGCGGCAGTTCCGCAACCGCAAGGGCAGCGTCGACCCGGCCGCCCTGACCGCGGAGCAGGTCGACGACTACGGGCGCATGACGGGCGCCCTGCTGGCCCGCGCCCACGCCCACAGCGCCGACCCGCGGCTGATCGCCGGCTACTGCGGCAAGAACGAAGAACTCGACGAGGCCGTCGCGACCTTCGCCGTCGCCTACGCGGACCGCACCACCGCGGACCACGAGGACCTGCTGACAGCGATACGCACCGGGCGGATAGCGGCGGAACTGGGCGTGTGAGGCGTCCCGTGAGCCTCCTGTGAGGTCTGGGGCTCTTCATGGGGGGCGAGGTGGGGGCTGGAGGGGGCGAGGGGTGGAGGGGGGAGGGGGAGGGAGGGGGGGAGGCCCCCTCCCCGGGGACCGTAGGCTGGATGGGACGAGCCGGAACGAGGACGTGGACGGGCGTGGACGTGAGCGTGGACCAGGGCGTGGGTGGCGGGTCCGAGGGTGAGCGGCCCGAGGCGCGCCTCGAGCAGGCTGTGCGGGTGGCCGAGCAGGCTCTGATCGAGTTCGAGATCGCGGTGGAGACCTTCCGGGTCGAGGTGGAGAACTTCTCCCGGCTGCATCACCAGAAGCTCGGTCCGATGTACACGCGGCTCGACGAGCTGGACGCGCAGATCGCGGAGGCGCGGGCGGCGCAGACCGGGGATCCGGAGGATCTGCGGCGGGCGCAGGAGGCGCGGGCCGCGGTCATGCCGATGCCCGGGGTGGAGGAGTTGTTCCACGACTGGGTGGACTCCGACGGTCTTTCGGCCGAGGCGGCGGCGATGCTGACGGACCGGCCGGTGCGGCCGCCGAAGCGGGTGCGGCCGTCCGACGAGGTGCGCAAGCTCTACCGTGAGCTGGCCCGGCAGGCGCATCCGGATCTGGCGCGGGAAGAGGGCGAGCGGCAGCGGCGTGAGGAGTTCATCACGCGGGTGAACGCGGCGTACGCCCGGGGCGACGAGGGTCTGCTGCGGGAGCTGTCCGAGGAGTGGGCGGCCGGTCCGGTGCCGGAGGTGCGGCTCAGCGAGAGCGAGGAGCTGTACGCGCGGCTGGAGTGGCTGTCGCAGCGCAAGGAGATGCTGTCGGTGGTGGCCCGGGAGCTGGAGGACAGTGCGATCGGCGCGATGCTGCGGATGGCGCCGGACGACCCGGACCGGCTGCTGGAGGAGATCGCCGAGCAGCTGTTGGCGCAGGTGTCCGAGCGTGAGGCGGAGCTCGCGGCGCTGGCGCGGCCGGTGCAGTAGGTTTCGATGGTTCGGCGCCCGCGTTCGAGGGGTGCCATCGACCCGTGTGAGAGAGAAGGCCTGTCCCATGAATTTCGCCCCGCTGCCGTCGGTGGACGCGGCCTCCGTGCCTGCCGATGCCCTGGTGCTGGATGTCCGTGAGGACGACGAGTGGGCGGCCGGTCATGTCGAGGGTGCGCTGCACGTGCCGATGAGTGGTTTCGTGCAGCGGTTCGGTGAGGTGACGGAGGCCGTGGCCGAGGGGCGGCGGGCGTTCGTGATGTGCCGGGTGGGTGGCCGTTCGGCGCAGGTCACGCAGTACCTGGTGCAGCAGGGCATCGACGCGGTGAACGTGGACGGCGGGATGCTGGCCTGGGAGGGTGCGGGGCGCCCGATGGTGACGGACGACGGGAGCCCCGCGTACGTGCTGTAGCTCAGGCGAGGGGGTGGGCGGCGAGGAGGTCGCCCAGTTCTTCTTCGTGGGCGCCGGCGGGGCCGAGTGCGAGTTCGAGGTGCTTGGCCCAGGCGTGGTAGCGGTGCAGCGGGTAGTCGGTGTCGGCGCCGAAGCCGCCGTGGAGGTGTTGGGCGGTCTGGACGACGCGGCGGACGCCTTCGGAGGCCCAGATCTTGGCGACGGCGATGTCCCCGCCAGCGGGGAGGGGTCCGCCGGCGTCGGTGGTGAGGCGCCAGGCTGCCTGCCAGAGGGTGGCTTCCATGGCGCGTAGGTCGATGTAGCGGTCGGCTGCTTGGACGGCGACGGCCTGGAAGGTGGCCACGGGGTGGCCGAACTGCTCCCGCTTGCCGGTGTACTGGCTGGTCATGGTGAGGACTTGTTCGCCGAGGCCGAGGGCGAGGGCGCAGGTTCCGGTCGCGAGGAGGTCGCGGAGTCGGTCCCAGGCGCCGTCGGTGTCGATGACGTCGGTGGGGTCGAGGCGGACGCCGTCGAGGTGGAGTTCGGCGAGGAGTTCGCCGTGGGTGGCGTACTGGTCGGCGAGGCTGAGGCCCTGGTGGGTGCGGGGGAGCAGGGCGAGGACGGTGCGCCCGTCGGGGGTGTGTGCGGGGACGGCGATGCGGTCGGCCTGGTGGGCCCAGGGGACGTGGCCGGTGTGGCCGTCGAGCGCCCAGCCGGTGGGGTCCTGGTGGGCGGTGACGGCGAGGGGGGCCGGGTCGTGGCCGGTGTTGCCGTGGGCGGCGGCGGTGAGGACGAGTTCGCCGCGGGTGACCTTCGGGAGGAGCGCCTCGGCGGTTTCGGCGGGGGCGTACTGCTGGAGGGTGAGGGCGACCGCGGTGGTTTCGAGCAGGGGGACGCGGGCGAGGACGCGGGCGGATTCGCGGAGGACGAGGCAGAGGGCGATGGGGTCGAGTCCGGCGCCGCCGTGTGCGGGGTCGAGGCAGAGGCCGAGGAGGTCGGCGGTGGCGAGGCGGGCCCACAGGGGTCGGTCGTAGTCGTCGGCGACCGCGCGGGGGGTGAGGGCGGGGCTGGGTACGGCGTCGGGTGCGACGTCGGAGAAGACGGCCTTTGCCGCCTCGACGGCCGCGTGTTGTTCTTCGGTGAAGGTGAAGTCCACTGCCCTGTCCCTTCCGGCCCGCTCGTATTTGACGGATCGTCAAGATAGAACAGGTTCTAGCGGAAGGGAATGGGCGGGCGTCGTCTGTCAGCGGTCGAAGTCGAGTTCCACTTCGGGGGTCTTGGGGTGGGACTGGCAGGCCAGCACGTATCCGGCGTCGGTCTCCTCGGGCTCCAGTGCGAAGTTGCGGTCCATGAGGACCTCGCCGGAGACGACGAAGGCGCGGCAGGTGCCGCAGACACCGCCCTTGCAGGCGTACGGGGCGTCCGCCCGGGCGCGCAGCACGGTCTCCAGGAGCGTCTCGCCCTGCTGGACGGGCCAGTTGCCGGAGCGGCCGTGCAGGGTGGCGGTCAGCGTGGCGTCGGCGGGGGCGTCCGCGGCGGTGGCCGGGGCGGGGGCGGAGCCGTCGTCGACGTGGAAGATCTCCTGGTGGACGCGGGCGCGGTCGACGCCGAGGTCGCGCAGGGCCTGTTCGGCGCTCTGCACCAGGCCGAAGGGGCCGCACAGGAACCAGCCGTCGATGTCGCCGACGGGGAGCAGTGCGGGCAGCAGGGTGGTGAGCCGCTCGTGGTCGAGCCGGCCGGAGGGGAGCCCGGACTGCTGTTCCTCGCGGGAGAGGACGGTGACCAGCTGGAGGCGGTCGGGGAAGCGGTCCTTGAGGTCGGCGACCTCGTCGAGGAACATCGTGGACGCGGCGGTGCGGTCGCTGCGGACGAGGCAGAACGTGGCGTCGGGCTGTCGGGCAAGCAGGGTGGCGGCCATCGACAGGACCGGGGTGATGCCGCTGCCGCCGACGATGGCGGCGAAGTGTCCGGGGCGCGGGGCGAGGACGAAGCGGCCCATGGGCTCCATGACCTCGACGGTGTCGCCGACGGCGAGCTCCTTGAGGGCGTAGGTGGAGAACTCGCCGCCGTCGACCAGTCGGATGCCGACGCGCAGGACGGGGGTCTCGCCTTCGGCGGCGGCCGGGGCGCAGATCGAGTAGGTGCGGCGGATCTCTTCGCCGTGCTGTCCGGTGCGGCGCAGGGCGAGGTGTTGGCCGGGGGTGTGCCGGTAGGTCTCGTGCAGCTCGGGCGGGACGGCGAAGGTGACGGCCACCGAGTCGTCCGTGAGCTGCTCGACCTCGCTGACCCGGAGCGGGTGGAACCCGGTCCGTGCGGTCGTGGAGGACTGCATCTACAACTCCTTGAAGTGGTCGAACGGTTCGCGGCAGGCCGTGCAGCGGCGGAGTGCCTTGCACGCGGTGGAGGAGAAGCGGCTGAGGAGTTCGGTGTCGGTGGATCCGCAGTGGGGGCAGCGGATGGCCAGGGTGAGGGGTATCGGTCCGCCGGCGGGGCCCTGGGGGCGGGGCGGGGCGATGCCGAACTCGGCGAGTTTGCGGCGGCCTTCCTCGGTGATGTCGTCGGTCGACCAGGCGGGGCTGAGGACGGTGACGACGGAGACCTCGGCTATCCCGTGGGTGTGGAGGGCTTCCTCGATGTCGTGGGACATCGCCTCGATCGCGGGGCAGCCGGTGTAGGTGGGGGTGAGCCGGACCTCGACGCGGCTGGGGCCGTGGATGTGGACGCCGCGGACGACGCCGAGTTCGGCGAGGGTGAGGACGGGCAGCTCGGGGTCGGGGACGGCGCCGGCGATGCGGGCCAGTTCCTCTTCGAGTGCGGTCGGGGTGGTGCCGGCGGGGGCGGTGGTCACCATGACGCCCCCGGGTGGCTTCGGTGCAGGTGCTGCATTTCGGCGAGCATCCGGCCGAAGGACTCGGTGTGCAGGCCCTGGCGGCCGGCGCCGGCCTTCCAGGCTCCGGTGCGCGGCCCGGTGGGGACGGTGAGGGTGGCCTTCTCGAGGACGGCGGTGACGGAGTCGAGCCAGGCGCGCTCCATGGCGGCGGTGGTGTCGGCGTCGATGTCGAGGCCTTCGAGGGGCTGGAACAGTTCGCCGGTATACCGCCACAGGGCGTCGCAGGCCTGCTGCATGCGCCGGTGGCTTTCTTCGGTGCCGTCGCCGAGGCGCAGGGTCCAGTGCTCGGCGTGGTCCTGGTGGTAGGCGACTTCCTTGACGGCCTTGCCGGCGAGTCCGGCGAGGGGGCCGTCACCGGCGGCGAGCTCGGCGTAGAGGAGGCGCTGGTAGGTGGAGAAGTAGAGCTGGCGGGCGATGGTGTGGGCGAAGTCGCCGTTCGGCTGCTCGACGAGCTGGCAGTTGCGGAAGTCGCGTTCTTCGCGGAGGTAGGCCAGCTCGTCCTCGTCTCCGGCGAGGGAGAGCAGGATGCGGGCCTGGCCGAGGAGGTCGAGCGCGATGTTGGCGAGGGCGACCTCCTCTTCCAGGACGGGGGCGTTGCCGGCCCACTCGCCCAGGCGCTGGGCGAGGATGAGGGCGTCGTCGCCGAGGGGCAGCGCGGCGGCCGGGGCGGTGGTGGGCTGTGCGGTCACAGGTGCTTCACCCCGTCCGGGATCTCGTAGAAGGTGGGGTGGCGGTAGGGCTTGTCCGCCGAGGGCTCGAAGAAGGGGTCGCGCTCGTCGGGGGAGGAGGCGGTGATCTCGGTGGAGGGGACGACCCAGATCGAGACGCCTTCGTTGCGGCGGGTGTACAGGTCGCGGGCGTTGCGCAGGGCCATCTCGGCGTCCGGCGCGTGGAGGCTGCCGGCGTGGGTGTGGGACAGTCCGCGGCGCGAGCGCACGAACACCTCCCACAGCGGCCATCCGTCGGTGGTCATGCGCGTGCCTCCCCGTCCGTGAGCTGCTTCGTGTGCTTGTCGGCGTATGCCGCGGCGGCTTCCCTGACCCAGGCGCCGTCCTCGTGGGCCTGGCGGCGCTTGGCGAGCCGCTGTTCGTTGCAGGGGCCGTTGCCCTTGAGGACGTCCCAGAACTCGGCCCAGTCGATGGGGCCGAAGTCGTAGTGCCCGCGCTCCTCGTTCCACTTCAGGTCGGGGTCGGGGAGGGTGAGGCCGAGGGACTCGGCCTGCGGGGCGGCGATGTCGACGAAGCGCTGGCGCAGTTCGTCGTTGGAGTGGCGCTTGATCTTCCAGGCCATGGCCTGGGCGGAGTGGGTCGACTCGTCGTCCGGCGGGCCGAACATCATCAGGGAGGGCCACCACCAGCGGTTCACCGCGTCCTGGGCCATGGCGTGCTGGGCCTCGGTGCCGCGGGAGAGGGCGAGCAGCGCCTCGTATCCCTGGCGCTGGTGGAAGGACTCCTCCTTGCAGACCCGGACCATGGCGCGTGCGTACGGCCCGTAGGAGCAGCGGCAGAGGGGGACCTGGTTGGTGATGGCGGCGCCGTCCACGAGCCAGCCGATGGCGCCGACGTCGGCCCAGGTCAGGGTGGGGTAGTTGAAGATCGAGGAGTACTTCTGGCGGCCGGAGTGGAGCTTGTCGAGGAGCTCGTCGCGGCTGGTGCCGAGGGTTTCGGCCGCGCTGTACAGGTAGAGGCCGTGGCCGGCCTCGTCCTGGACCTTGGCCATGAGGATCGCCTTGCGCCGCAGGGAGGGGGCGCGGGTGATCCAGTTCGCCTCGGGCTGCATGCCGATGATCTCGGAGTGGGCGTGCTGGGCGATCTGGCGGACCAGGCCGGCGCGGTAGGCGTCGGGCATCCAGTCGCGGGGCTCGATGCGCTCGTCCGCGGCGACGGCGGCGTCGAACACCGCTTCGAGGGCTGCCTGTGTCGCGGCTGTCCCTGTCGTCGCCGGTGTCGCTGTCGTCTCTGCCGTGCCTGCGGTCATCGGACCCCCTACCGACCGATCGTTCGGTTGAATGACTTCAATGGTCGTTCGGCGGCCCGTATGGTGTCAACCTCTGTGGATAACTGCTTGGGCCGATCGGGAGCGGGGCGCGATGGACTCGTACGACGACCGGGGCGTGGACGAGGACGCCTCGGAGCCGCCCCGAGCGCCGGCTGACACCGAGCCCGTGCGCCGCGAAGGGGCCGAGGTCGTGCGGCAGGCAGGCTCCGAGGCCGGGCGGCAGGCAGGCTCCGAGCCCGTGCGGCAGGCCGGGCCCGCGGCCGGGATCGGGGCGCTCTCGCTCCCGTACCAGGTGGTCGCCGCCGTCGCGCTCGCCGTCCTCGGCGTCTTCGCCTGCGTCCACCTCGCGATGGTGTTCCTGCACGTCGCCCCGTCGAACACGCTGACCAAGCAGCACGGCGAGGCCGTCGACGACTGGATCTACCCCGAGTTCGAGCAGAACTGGAAGCTCTTCGCCCCCAACCCGCTGCAGCAGAACATCGCGGTCCAGGTGCGGGCGCAGCTGGCCGGGAAGGACGGCAGCCGCCGGACGACGGGCTGGATCGACCTCACCGCCGAGGACACCGAGCAGATCCGCGGCAGCCTCCTGCCCAGCCACACCGAGCAGAACGAGCTCCGCAGGGCCTGGGACTTCTACCTGAACAGCCACACCGACGACCACCGCCCCAACGGGCTGCGCGGCGAGCTCTCCGCGAGCTACCTGCGGCGGATCGTGATGCTGCGCCTCGACGGACGGGCGCTCGGCGGCACCGTCCAGCGGATCCAGGTGCGCTCCGTGACCACACCCGTCCCCTCCCCCGCCTGGAGCGGCGAGAAGACCGACACCCAGCCGGTCTTCCGCAGCTACCCGTGGTGGCGGATCACCGATGCCGACCGGCCCGCCGCGGCCGCGGCCGCGGGCGCCGAGGCCGGTGGCCTCGCGCCGAACCGCATGGAGGCGGGCCGATGAGCCGCACCCCCGCTGCCCCCGCGCAGCCCCGCGTCCCCTTCGACCGGCGCCTCGGCCAGGCCGTCCAGAAGGTCACCGCCCAGGCCCTCGGCCCGTACCAGACGGCGATCGTACGGATCGGCTTCTCCTTCACCTGGCTGCTGTTCCTGCTGCGCGAATGGCCGCACCGGCAGGAGCTGTACGGGCCGGACGGCCCCTGGTCCTGGGAGATGGGCCGTCGGCTGATCGCCGACAACCACTCCTTCAGCGCCCTCATGTGGTCGGACGGGCGCCTGTGGTTCGAGATCGTCTACGGGCTCGCCCTGCTCTCCGCCGTCCTGCTGCTGCTCGGCTGGCACACCCGGGCCGTGTCGGTGGTCTTCATGGCCGGGGTGCTGTCCCTGCAGAACCGGTCCATCTTCATGGGCGACGGCGGCGACAACGTCGTCCACATCATGGCGCTCTACCTGGTCCTCACCCGCTGCGGCCAGGTCTGGTCGCTCGACGCCCGCCGCGCCGCCCGGCGCGCGGAGAGCGGGGCGGAGGCCGGCCCCGGGAGCGGGCCCGCGCGGGATCTCGTCGGGCCGCTGCTGTGGACGGTGCTCGGCGGGCTCCTGATGGCCACCACCTACTTCTCCGGGCTCACCGGGGAATGGTGGCTCGTGGTGCTGCTGTGGGTGCTGTGGCTGGGGCACGGACTGTGGTGGCTGGTCTGCCGGTACGCCCCCGGCGAGCCGCGCACCCTGCTCGACGTCATCGCCAACCTCACCCACAACACGACCCTCGTCGTGATCATGGCGGAGGTCTGCCTGATCTACGCCACGGCCGGCTGGTACAAGGTCCAGGGCTCGCGCTGGCAGGACGGCACCGCGCTGTACTACCCGCTCAGGCTGGACTACTTCTCCCCCTGGCCCGCCCTCTCCGATCTGCTGGGATCGAGCGGGGTGATGGTGCTGCTGCTGACCTACGGCACGGTCATCGTCCAGGTCGCCTTCCCCTTCACGCTCTTCAACCGCAAGGTCAAGAACGTCCTGCTGGCGGCGATGATGCTGGAGCACGCCGGCATCGCCGTGCTGCTGGGGCTGCCCGTCTTCTCGCTCGCGATGATCTCAGCGGACGCGATCTTCCTGCCGACGGCGTTCCTGCTCTGGCTGGGCGCGCGGGCGGCCCGCGGCCGGGACCGGCTGCTGCGGCGCAAGCCCGAGGAAGCGGTGCCCGAGCCCCGTCCCCGTACCCTCGTCGGGTGAGCACCACCGAGGAACAGCCCAGCACCGTCGAGAGCGCCGGACCGAGCGAGCCGATCCAGTACGACGAGGGGTTCGCCCCCGAGATCGGGGTCGGACCGCACCCGGAGCCCTGGCCGCAGGGCGAGCGCTACGACCCCGAGCTGCTCGCCGGCGGCGACCGGCGCAACGTCGTCGACCGCTACCGGTACTGGACCCGGGAGGCGATCGTCGCGGACCTGGACACCCGGCGCCACGACTTCCACGTGGCGGTGGAGAACTGGGGCCACGACTTCAACATCGGTTCCGTGGTGCGGACCGCCAACGCCTTCCTCGCGAAGGAGATCCACATCGTGGGGCGGCGGCGCTGGAACCGGCGCGGGGCCATGGTCACCGACCGCTACCAGCATGTGCGCCACCACCCGGACACCGAGGCGCTGACCGCCTGGGCGGCCGCCGAGAACCTGCCGATCATCGGCATCGACAACCTGCCGGGCTCGGTGCCGCTGGAGCGCACCGTCCTGCCGCGCCGCTGTGTGCTGCTGTTCGGGCAGGAGGGGCCCGGCCTCACCGAGGAGGCCCGGAAGCACGCGGCGATGGTCTGCTCGATCGCCCAGTTCGGCTCGACCCGGTCGATCAACGCGGGCGCGGCGGCCGCCGTCGCCATGCACGCCTGGGTGCAGCGCTACGCCGAGATCGACTGACAGGGCGGGGCGGGGAGGGGAGGGCTGGCCGGGCCGGGGATGTGACTCCCCGACCCCTCCGACTCACCCGACCCGACCCGGCCCGACCCGATCCCGCCCCGTCCGTGGCCGGGTGCCGGGTGCCGTCAGGCCTGGCGGCGGACCTCCACCACGCGGAAGCGGTTGGAGACGAAGGCGCCGTCGCACAGCGCCGCGTTCGCCGCCGGGTTGCCGCCCGAGCCGTGGAAGTCGGAGAACGCCGCCGTCTGGTTCACATAGACGCCGCCGGTCAGGTTCAGCGAGAGCTGCGCCGACTCCTCCAGGCAGACCTCCTCCACGGCACGCTCCGTGTCGGCCGAGGTGGTGTACGCGCCGACCGTCATCGCGCCCTTCTCCCGGACCGTGCGCCGCAGCAGCTCCAGGGCGTCGGCGGTCGAGTCGACCGAGACGGCGAAGGAGACCGGGCCGAAGCACTCGGAGAAGTACGCCGCCTCCGCGTCCGGCTTGGAGCCGTCCAGCTTCACGATGACCGGGGTGCGGACCACGGCCTCGGGGAAGTCCGGGTTGGGCACCTCGCGGGAGGCCAGCGCCACCTCGCCCAGGCTCGCGGCGGCCTCCAGACGCGCCTTCACGTCCGGGTTGACCAGGGCGCCGAGCAGCGCGTTCGCCCGGGCGTCGTCGCCGAGCAGGCCGCCGACCGCGCCCGCGAGGTCGGCCACGACCTCGTCGTACGACTTCGGGCCCTGGTCGGTGGTGATGCCCTCGCGGGGGATCAGCAGGTTCTGCGGGGTGGTGCACATCTGGCCGCTGTACAGGGACAGGGAGAAGGCCAGGTTGGAGAGCATGCCCTTGTAGTCGTCGGTGGAGTCGACGACGACCGTGTTGACGCCGGCCTTCTCCGTGTAGACCTGCGCCTGGCGGGCGTTGGCCTCCAGCCAGTCGCCGAAGGCGGTCGAGCCGGTGTAGTCGATGATGCGGATCTCGGGGCGGACGGCCAGCGTCTTGGCGATGCCCTCGCCGGGACGCTCGGCGGCGAGCGCCACCAGGTTGGGGTCGAAGCCGGCCTCGGCGAGGACCTCGCGGGCGACGCGGACCGTGAGGGCCAGCGGGAGGACCGCGCGGGGGTGCGGCTTGACCAGGACCGGGTTGCCGGTGGCCAGGGAGGCGAACAGGCCCGGGTAGCCGTTCCAGGTCGGGAAGGTGTTGCAGCCGATCATGAGCGCGATGCCGCGGGCGACCGGGGTGAACTCCTTGGACAGCTCCAGGGGCTCGCGCTTGCCCTGCGGCTTGGACCAGTCGGCGCGGCCCGCGGGGGTGCGGGTCTGCTCCTCGTACGCGTACGCCACCGCCTCGAGGCCGCGGTCCTGGGCGTGCGGGCCGCCGGCCTGGAAGGCCATCATGAAGGCCTGGCCGCTGGTGTGCATGACGGCGTGCGCGAACTCGTGGGTGCGGGCGGAGATCCGGGCGAGGATCTCCAGACAGACCAGGGCGCGGGTTTCGGGACCCGCGTCGCGCCAGGCGCCCATGCCGGCGCGCATCGCGGGCAGCAGCACGTCGATGTCGGGGTGCGGATAGGTGATGCCGAGCGCCGGGCCGTACGGGGAGACCTCCGCGCCGGTCCAGTCGTCGGTGCCGGGCTGGTCGAGCTCGAAGCGGTTGTCGAGCAGGGCCTTGTAGGCGTCGAGCCCGGCGGCCGCGTCCAGCGAGCCGTCCTCCCCGTACGCCTTGGGGTGCTCCGGGTACGGAGACCAGTACGCGCGCGTGCGGATGGTGTCGAGGGCCTGGTCCAGGGTGGACCGGTGCTTGTCGGCCAGACGGTCGGTGGTCAGCTGAGCGGCGGCCATGGGCGCAACTCCTCAATGAGCTGGGCAGGGGCAGGCGTACGGAGTTAGAGTAACCGAACGATCGGTCGGGACAAGGGGGTCCGGCGATCCTGTGGAAAACCCATCGGGGAGGATCACTCCTATGACCGCCAACACGACCGTCCAGGGGAGCGACGCGGTGTCGGCCGACGGAGCCGGACCCATCGATCCCAGCCGCACCGTCGCCGTCGTCGGCACGGGGACCATGGGCCAGGGCATCGCCCAGGTCGCCCTCCTCGCGGGCCATCCCGTCCGCCTCCACGACAGCGCTCCGGGCCGCGCCGACGAGGCCGTGACCGCCGTCCGGGGACGCCTGGACCGGCTCGTCGAGAAGGGCCGGCTCGGCAAGGAGGAGCGGGACGCGGCCGTCGACCGGCTGCACGCGGCCGGCGGGCTCGCCGAGCTCGCGGACGCCGCCCTCGTCGTCGAGGCGATCGTCGAGAACCTGGCGGTCAAGCAGGGCCTCTTCGCCGACCTGGAGGCCCTCGTCGGCGAGGACACCGTGCTCGCCACCAACACCTCCTCCCTCTCCGTCACCGCCATCGCGGGCGGCCTGCGGCTGCCCGGGCGCTTCGTCGGGATGCACTTCTTCAACCCGGCGCCGCTGCTGCCGCTCGTCGAGATCGTCAGCGGCTTCGCCACCGACCCGGCCGCCGCCACGCGCGCGTACGAGACGGCGAAGAGCTGGGGCAAGACGCCGGTGCGCTGCGCCGACACCCCCGGCTTCATCGTCAACCGGGTCGCCCGCCCCTTCTACGCCGAGGCGCTGCGGGTCTACGAGGAGGGCGCGGCCGACCCCGCCACCATCGACGCGGCGCTGCGCGAGTCCGGCGGCTTCCGGATGGGCCCCTTCGAGCTGACCGACCTCATCGGCCAGGACGTCAACGAGGCCGTGACGCGCTCGGTGTGGGAGTCCTTCTACCAGGACCCCAAGTTCACGCCCTCGCTCGCGCAGCGACGGCTCGTCGAGTCCGGGCGGCTGGGGCGCAAGTCGGGCCACGGCTGGTTCTCGTACGCGGAGGGCGCCGAGCGTCCCGAGCCGCACACGGCGGAGCCCGCGAAGGCGCCCGCGACGATTACGGTGCGGGGAGATCTGGGGCCCGCGGAGCCGCTGGCGGAGCTGTTCGAGCAGGCCGGGATCGCCGTGCGGCGCGAGGAGGGCGACGGTCACATCGAGCTGCCCGGCGGGGCCAGGCTCGACCTCGCGGACGGCGAGACCGCCTTCGAATTCCACCAGGACGAGGTCGTCTACTTCGACCTGGCGCTCGACTACGCGGCGGCGAGCCGGATCGTGCTGTCCGCGCGCGAGGGCATCCCGCCCGAGGTCCTCGCCGAGGCGGTGGGGCTCTTCCAGGCGCTCGGCAAGAAGGTGTCCGTGATCGGCGACGTGCCGGGCATGATCGTCGCCCGTACGGTCGCGATGCTGGCCGATGTCGCGGCGGACGCCGTCGGTCGCGGGGTGGCCAGCGCCGAGGACGTGGACACGGCCATGCGGCTCGGGGTGAACTACCCGGTGGGCCCCCTGGAGTGGGCCCGGCGCGTGGGCCACCGGGACCTGTGCAGCCTGCTCGGCAACCTGCACGAACGCTATCCGACCGGCCGCTACGCCCCCTCGCCGGCCCTGGTCCGCCGGGCGAGCGCCGAAGAGGCGGAGGAGAGCCGATGACCACCGCGCGGCGAGACACCTACACCCCCGACACGCTGCTCTCCGTCGCCGTCACGGTCTTCAACGAGCGCGGCTACGACGGCACGTCCATGGAGCACCTGTCCAAGGCGGCCGGGATCTCCAAGTCCTCGATCTACCACCACGTGGCGGGCAAGGAGGAGCTGCTGCGGCGGGCGGTGAGCCGGGCGCTCGACGGGCTGTTCGCGGTGCTCGACGAGCCGGGGGCGGGCCGGGGGCGGGCCGTGGAGCGGGTGGAGTACGTGACCCGGCGCACCGTGGAGGTGCTGATCGAGGAGCTCCCGTACGTCACGCTGCTGCTGCGGGTGCGGGGCAACACCAAGACCGAGCGGTGGGCGATGGAGCGGCGCCGCGAGTTCGACCACCGGGTGGCCGAGCTCCTGAAGGCGGCGGCGGCCGACGGCGACCTGCGGGCGGACATGGACATCCGGCTCGCCACCAGGCTGCTCTTCGGAATGATCAACTCGCTGGTCGAGTGGTACAAGCCGCACGCGGACTCCCCGGCGGAGCGGGAGCAGCTGGCGGAGACCGTCGTGCACCTCGCCTTCGACGGGCTGCGCGCGACCCGCTGAGCAGTGTGAGGGGGCCTTCGGGCCCCCTCACGGCGTGTCGGGCCCGGTGGCTCAGCCCCGTCGGTCCGGGTCGGGGTCGAGGTCGGTCTCCTCGAAGACCAGCAGCGTGCGGGTCGAGAGGACCTCGGGGATCGACTGGAGGCGGGTGAGCACCAGCTCCCGCAGGGTCCTGTTGTCGGGGGTGTGGACCAGCAGCAGCACGTCGAAGTCGCCGCTGACCAGGGCGATGTGCGCGGCCCCCGGCAGGGCCTGGAGCTGCTCGCGCACGGTGCGCCAGGAGTTCTGGACGATCTTGAGCGTGATGTAGGCGGAGGCCCCGTGTCCCGCCCGTTCGTGGTTGACGCGGGCGCTGAATCCGCGGATCACCCCGTCGTCGATGAGCCGGTTGATGCGCGCGTACGCGTTGGCGCGGGAGACGTGGACCCGCTCGGCCACGGAACGGACCGAGGCGCGGCCGTCCGCCTGGAGGAGCCGCAGGATGTCCCGGTCGATGGCGTCCAGCGGGCGGGCGGGCGGCATCGGGGAGACGATGGCAGGGCCGGTTCCCGGGCCCACCGGGCCCGCCGGGACGCCCGTCGAGGGGGCGGCGCCGGGGGGCGCGTTCAGGGGCTCGTCGACGGTGCGCTCCTCGATGTCGGCCATTTGTTCATCCGCCATGTCCCCCCGCCTCTCTCTCGTGGACGACCTGCACCCATCCCAAGCTGTGGAGAACCGTTTGTCCACAGGCTGCGGGTGCCTGTAGCCAAAATGCCTCCACGACCGAACAATCGGTAGGTGAGGCGCGCCACATTTTTCGCGCCACCCGCCTTCGGGTCTTATGCCCGCTCCCACGAGGAGGTGGACTCGTTGCAACAGCGCAGTTCGACAGTCCAAGAGCCCCCCGGTGCCGCTCTCGCCTACCGGCCCACCCCGCCGCCGGCCTGGCGTCCGCGGACCGACCCCGCCCCGCTGCTGCCGGACGCCGAGCCGCTGCGCGTGATCGGCACGGACGCCGTGGCCGACGCCGACCCGGAGCTGCTGCGCCGCCTCTACGCCGAGCTGGTGCGCGGCCGCCGGTACAACGCGCAGGCGACCGCCCTCACCAAGCAGGGCCGCCTCGCGGTGTACCCGTCCACCACCGGCCAGGAGGCCTGCGAGGTGGCCGCCGCGCTGGCCCTCGAGGAGCGGGACTGGCTCTTCCCCTCGTACCGCGACACCCTGGCCGCCGTCGCCCGCGGGCTCGACCCCGTCCAGGCCCTGACGCTGCTGCGCGGCGACTGGCACACCGGCTACGACCCGCACGAGCACCGCATAGCCCCGCTGTGCACCCCGCTCGCCACCCAGCTCCCGCACGCGGTGGGCCTCGCGCACGCCGCCCGCCTCAAGGGCGACGACGTGGTGGCCCTCGCCATGGTCGGCGACGGCGGCACCAGTGAGGGCGACTTCCACGAGGCGCTGAACTTCGCGGCCGTCTGGCAGGCCCCCGTGGTCTTCTTCGTGCAGAACAACGGCTTCGCGATCTCCGTGCCGCTCGCCAAGCAGACCGCGGCCCCGTCCCTGGCGCACAAGGCCGTCGGATACGGCATGCCGGGCCGGCTCGTCGACGGCAACGACGCCGTCGCCGTCCACCAGGTGCTCACCGAGGCCGTGACCCGCGCGCGGCGCGGCGGCGGGCCCACCCTCGTCGAGGCGATCACCTACCGGATCGACGCCCACACCAACGCCGACGACGCCACCCGCTACCGCGGCGACAGCGAGGTCGAGACCTGGCGGGCGCACGATCCGATCCTGCTCCTGGAGCGGGAGCTGACCGAGCGCGGCCTGCTCGACGAGGACGGGCGGCGCGCGGCGGCCGAGGCCGCCGAGACGATGGCGGCGGCGCTGCGCGAGCGGATGAACGCCGACCCCGTGCTCGACCCGATGGACCTGTTCGCCCACGTCTACGCCGAGCGGACCGCGCAGCTGCGCGAGCAGGCGGAGCAGCTGCGGGCGGAGCTCGACGCCGAGAGCGAGGCGGGATGACCACCCACGCGACCGCGAGGCCGGCCCGGAAGGCCGCGGCCAAGCCCGCGACCATGGCGCAGGCCCTCCAGCGGGCCATGCGCGACGCGATGGCCGAGGACCCCACCGTCCATGTGATGGGCGAGGACGTCGGCACCCTCGGCGGTGTCTTCCGGGTCACCGACGGGCTCGCCAAGGAGTTCGGCGAGGACCGCTGTACGGACACGCCGCTGGCCGAGGCGGGCATCCTCGGCACGGCCGTCGGCATGGCCATGTACGGGCTGCGGCCCGTCGTGGAGATGCAGTTCGACGCGTTCGCCTACCCGGCGTTCGAGCAGCTCCTCAGCCATGTCGCCAAGATGCGCAACCGCACCCGCGGGGCGATGTCGATGCCGATCGTGGTCCGCGTCCCGTACGGCGGCGGGATCGGCGGAGTCGAGCACCACTGCGACTCCTCCGAGGCCTACTACATGGCCACGCCCGGCCTCCACGTCGTCACCCCGGCGACCGTCGAGGACGCCTACGGGCTGCTGCGCGCCGCCATCGCCTCCGACGACCCGGTGGTCTTCCTGGAGCCCAAGCGGCTGTACTGGTCGAAGTCCGACTGGTCGCCCGAGGCGCCCGCCGCCGTGGAGCCGATCGGCAAGGCGGTCGTGCGCCGCAGCGGCACCAGCGCCACCCTGATCACCTACGGCCCCTCGCTGCCGGTCTGCATGGAGGCCGCCGAGGCGGCCCAGGCCGAGGGCTGGGACCTGGAGGTCGTCGACCTGCGCTCGCTCGTGCCCTTCGACGACGAGACCGTGTGCGCCTCGGTGAAGCGCACCGGCCGGGCCGTCGTCGTGCACGAGTCCTCCGGCTTCGGCGGACCGGGCGGGGAGATCGCCGCGCGGGTGACCGAGCGCTGCTTCCACCACCTGGAGGCGCCGGTGCTGCGGGTCGCGGGCTTCGACATCCCCTACCCGGCGCCGATGCTGGAGCGCCACCACCTGCCCGGCGTGGACCGGGTCCTGGACGCGGTCGCCCGGCTCCAGTGGGAGGCGGGGAGCTGATGGCCCAGGTGCTCGAATTCAAGCTGCCCGACCTCGGCGAGGGCCTCACCGAGGCCGAGATCGTGCGCTGGCTGGTGAACGTCGGCGACGTCGTCGCCATCGACCAGCCGGTCGTCGAGGTCGAGACGGCCAAGGCGATGGTGGAGGTGCCCTGCCCGTACGGGGGTGTGGTCACCGCCCGCTTCGGCGAGGAGGGGACCGAACTCCCGGTCGGCGCGCCGCTCCTGACCGTCGCCGTCGGCGGCGGTGCGGCTCCGTCCGCGGAGGCCGCCTCGGCCGACTCGGCTGCCTCGGCGGCCGAGTCCTCGGAGTACTCCGGCAACGTGCTGATCGGCTACGGCACCTCCGGGCCCGCGGCGCGCCGCCGCCGGGTCCGGCGCGAGACGCCCGTCACGGCGTCCGTGACGGCCACCGCCGCGCCCGCCGCCGCACCGGTCGCCGCTCCTGCCGTGGCGCCCGTCGTGCCGCAGGGGCCCGTCCCCGTGATCTCCCCGCTGGTGCGCAAGCTCGCCCGGGACGAGGGGCTCGACCTGCGGGAGGTCCGCGGTTCCGGCCCCGACGGGCTGATCCTGCGTGCCGACGTCGAGAACGCCCTCGCCGTACGGGACCGGACCGCCCCGGCGCCCACGGCCACCCCCGGCCACGCCACCGCAGCCGCCCCCGCGGCCGGTGTGGCAGCCGCCGCGGGCGAGCGGATACCGCTGCGCGGGGTGCGCGGGGCGGTGGCCGACAAGCTGTCCCGCAGCCGTACGGAGATCCCCGACGCCACCTGCTGGGTCGACGCCGACGCCACCGAACTCATGGCGGCGCGGTCGGCGATGAACGCGGCGGGCGGGCCGAAGATCTCCGTGCTCGCGCTGCTCGCCCGGATCTGCACCCACGCCCTGGCCCGCTTCCCGGAGCTCAACTCCACGGTGGACACGGCCGCGCGGGAGATCGTCCGGCTGCCGTCGGTGCACCTGGGCTTCGCGGCCCAGACCGAACGCGGTCTGGTCGTCCCCGTGGTCAAGGACGCCGGCGGGCGCACCGCCGAGTCGCTGACCGCCGAGTTCGCCCGGCTGACCGAGTCGGCGCGACAGGGGACGCTCACCCCGGCCGACCTGACCGGCGGCACGTTCACCCTGAACAACTACGGGGTGTTCGGCGTCGACGGCTCCACGCCGATCATCAACCACCCCGAGGCGGCCATGCTCGGGGTCGGCCGGATCGTCCCCAAGCCGTGGGTGCACCAGGGCGAACTGGCGGTACGTCAGGTGGCCCAGCTCTCGCTGAGCTTCGACCACCGGGTCTGCGACGGCGGGACCGCCGGCGGCTTCCTGCGCTACGTCGCCGACTGCGTCGAGAGCCCGGCGGTGCTGCTGCGCACGCTGTGACGACAGGACTCCGCCGGGGCGGACGCCGGCCGGGGCACGGGGCCCCGGCGGTTCCCGGCGGCCCCGTCCGGGACCCAACCCCACGCCGGGTCCCGGACACGTCCGGCGCCCGGGCCTCCCGTCGTCTCCCTCCGTGAGACGAGCGGCCCGGGGCGGCCGATCCCGCGCGGGCGCGGACGATACTGCTGGGATGACGACCTCGTACGACGCCATCGTGCTCGCCGGCGGCGCCGCCCGGCGCCTCGGCGGCGCCGACAAGCCCGGAGTGCGGGTCGGCGGCCGGAGCCTGCTCGACCGGGTCCTGGCGGGCTGCCGCGCCGCCGGGACGACCGTGGTCGTCGCCGCGCCACGGGCCACCGCCCGCCCGGTGGAATGGGCGAGGGAGACCCCGCCCGGCGGCGGCCCCCTCGCGGCCCTCGACGCGGGCCTGCGCCGACTGGCGGCCGTCTCCGCCGGCGGGACGGCCACGCCTGTTGCCGACGGCCCTGCCGACGGCCCTGCTGACGGCGGGCCCGCCGTCGCCCCCGGAGGCGAATCCGGTGCCGGGCCCGCCTCCGGTGCCCGGCCCGCGGCCGCCGCTCTCTCCGCACCCGCCGTGCCGCCCGCCGGGCCCGCCCCCGACCCCCTCGTTCTGCTCCTCTCCGCCGACCTCCCCTTCTTCGGGGCCGACACCGCCCAGGCCCTCGTGGAGGCCCTCGTGCGGGAGACCGGGGCCGACGGTGCCGTACTGGTGGACGGGGAGGGGCGGGAGCAGCCCCTGGTGGGGGCATATCGGGTGCGGGCGCTGCGGCGGGGGATCGACCGGGTCGTCGCCGAGCGGGGCACGACGGAGGGGCTTCCGCTGCGGCTGGTCACCGGCGAGCTGGCGCTCGTAAGGGTTGCGGCGCGGGGCCAGGCCTCGTTCGACTGCGACACCTGGGGGGACATCGCCGCGGCCCGGGCGCGGATCAGGGAGCATGGGAACGTGCTGGACGAATGGATCACCGCAGTCAAGGACGAGCTGGGCATCGACCTGGACGTCGACACGGGCGTGTTGCTCGACCTCGCCCGTGACGCCGCCCACGGCGTCGCCCGCCCCGCCGCGCCGCTCACCACGTTCCTGGTCGGATACGCGGCGGCCAGGGCCGGGGCCGACGGGGGGCCGCAGGCCGTGGCCGAGGCCGCCCGCAAGGCCGCCGCGCTCGCCGAGCGCTGGGCCGCCGAGCGGGATGATGCGGGATGACGATGAAGGAGCGGCTGCCCGACGACGGCGTGGAGGACGCCCTCGCCCTCGTCGGCCGGCCCCGCACGGACTCCCCGCGTCACGAGCGCCATCGCGCCACCCCCTGGGCCGAGGCCCGTGCCGTCGCCGCCCGGGCCGGTGAGGCCGCCGCGGCCGCGCGGGGGCCCGCCAGGGTGCCGCTGGGGCAGGGCCTCGGGCAGGTGCTGGCCGAGGCCCTGTGCGCGCTGACCGACCTGCCCTCCTTCGACACCTCCGCCATGGACGGCTGGGCCGTCGCGGGCCCCGGCCCCTGGCGCGTCGACCCCGACGGCGCCGTCCTCGCCGGACACGCCCCCGCCGCCGAGCTCGCCGACGGCGACGCCGTGCGGATCGCGACCGGCGCCCGGGTGCCGGCCGGGGCCACCGCCGTCGTCCGCAGCGAGCACTCCCGTACCGACGCCGCCGGGCAGCTCCACGCCCTGCGCGAGGTCGTCCACGGACAGGACATCCGCCCCCGGGGCCAGGAGTGCCGCACCGGCGACCGGCTGCTGCCCGCCGGGACCGCGGTGACCCCCGCGGTCCTCGGCCTCGCCGCCGCGGCCGGCTACGACGAGCTGGCCGTGCGCCCGCGCCCGCGCGTGGAGGTGCTCGTCCTCGGCGACGAGCTGCTCACCGCCGGCCTCCCCCACGAGGGCCTGATCCGCGACGCACTCGGCCCGATGCTCGGCCCCTGGCTGGCGGCGCTCGGCGTCGAGGTGCTCGGCACCCGCCGGATCGGCGACGACGCCGAGGCGCTGTACGCGGCCGTCACCGGCTCCCCCGCCGACGTGGTGATCACCACCGGCGGGACCGCCGCCGGGCCCGTCGACCACGTCCACCCGGTTCTCGACAAGGCCGGAGCGGTGCTCCTCGTCGACGGGGTGAAGGTGCGACCCGGCCATCCCATGCTCCTGGCACGGCTGGAGGGCGCGGAGACCGACAATCCCGAGGGGACTGGCAATCCCGAGGGGACCGACAATCCCGAGGGGACTGGCAATCCCGTTGGGACCGGTAATCCCGTTGGGACCGGTAATCCCGTTGGGACCGGTAATCCCGATAGGGCCGGGACTCCCGGTGGGACCGGCGACCCCCATGGGACCGGCGCCCCCCACGGGACCGGCGCCCCCCACGGCACCGGAACCCCCGTCGGGACCGGCGCCCCCCACGAGACCGCCTCCCCCCACGAGACCCCCGCCCCCGTGCGGCACCTCGTCGGGCTGCCCGGTAATCCGCTCGCCGCCGTCTCCGGGCTGCTCACGCTTGCCGAGCCCCTGCTGGGCGCCCTCGCCGGAAGGCCCGGTCGGGCGCCGTACCGGGTCTCCGTGGGCGCGGAGGTCCCGGGGCATCCGTACGACACCCGGCTCGTCCCCGTGGTCCTGCGGGGCGAGGAGGCCGAGCCGCTGCACTACAACGGGCCCGCGATGCTGCGCGGCATCGCCGCGGCCCACGGCATGGCCGTCGTCCCGCCGGGCGGTGCCCGGCCCGGGCAGCTCCTGGAGATCCTCGATCTGCCCTGGCCCGCGCTCTCGCCCCAAGGAGGGTGTTTCACGTGAAACTTCCCAGCCGGGACGTGATGGCCCGCCAGGCGGACGAGAAGCTGGCGGGCTCCCGGATCCAACTCCCGCGCCGCGTCGTGGAGAAGCCCCTGCGGCAGGTCGGCAAGCGCCTGCTGATGGCCCTGGGCGTGCTGGTCGTGACCGTCCTCATCGTCTATCTCGACCGGGACGGCTACCACGACAACGCCAACGAGACCGTCGACTTCCTCGACTGCGTCTACTACGCGACGGTGACCCTCTCCACGACGGGCTACGGCGACATCGTCCCGTACAGCGACTCGGCGCGGCTGGCGAACATCCTGCTGGTCACGCCGCTGCGCGTGCTGTTTCTGATCATCTTGGTCGGTACCACCCTCGAGGTCCTCACGGAGCGGACCCGGGAGGAGTTCCGGCTGAACCGCTGGAGGGCCGCCTTGCGCGAGCACACCGTCATCGTCGGTTTCGGCACCAAGGGGCGTTCGGCGATCCAGACGCTCTGCGCGACCGGACTGCGCAAGGACCAGATCGTCATCGTCGACCCTTCCAACAAGGTGATCGAGGCGGCCAACGCCGACGGCTTCGTCGGAGTCGTCGGCGACGCGACCCGCAGCGATGTGCTGCTCCGCGCCGAGGTGCAGAGGGCCCGTCAGATCGTCATCGCCACCCAGCGCGACGACACGGCCGTCCTGGTCACCCTGACGGCCCGCCAGCTCAACCGCGGGGCGAAGATCGTCGCCGCCGTCCGCGAGGAGGAGAACGCGCCGCTGCTGCGCCAGTCCGGCGCCGACGCCGTGATCACCAGTGCCAGCGCCGCCGGCCGGCTGCTCGGCCTCTCGGTGCTCAGCCCGAGCGCGGGCACCGTCATGGAGGACCTGATCCAGCAGGGCTCCGGACTCGACCTCGTGGAACGGCCGGTGACCAAGGCCGAGGTGGGCCGGAGCGTACGGGAGACGGAGGACCTGGTGGTCAGCGTGCTGCGCGGCCACCGGCTGCTCGGATACGACGATCCCGCGGCCAGTCCGCTGCAGTTGACGGACCGTGTGATCACGATCGTGCGGGCCACACCGGTCACCCCGCTCACCGCACCGAGCGACGACTGACGCCCCGGAGTAGCCTCGCCGCCATGCATGCGATCACGATTCCGGAACCCGGTGGTCCCGAGGCGCTGGTCTGGGCCGAGGTGCCCGACCCCGTCCCCGCCGAGGGCGAGGTCCTCGTCGAGGTGGTGGCGAGCGCCGTCAACCGTGCCGATCTGCTCCAGCGGCAGGGCTACTACGACCCGCCGCCGGGCAGCTCCCCCTACCCCGGCCTGGAGTGCTCCGGCCGGATCGTCGCACTCGGCCCCGGGGTCTCCGGCTGGTCGGTGGGCGACGAGGTGTGCGCGCTGCTCGTCGGCGGCGGTTACGCGGAGAAGGTCGCCGTCCCGGCGGGGCAGCTGCTGCCCCGGCCGGAGGGCGTGGACCTGGTGACGGCCGCCGCGCTGCCCGAGGTGGCCTGCACCGTCTGGTCGAACGTCTTCATGCTGGCGCACCTGCGGCCGGGCGAGACGCTGCTCGTGCACGGCGGGGCGAGCGGCATCGGCACCATGGCGATCCAGCTGGCCAAGGCGGTCGGCGCCCGGGTCGCGGTCACGGCCGGCGGCCCCGAGAAGCTGGCGCGCTGCGCCGAGCTCGGCGCGGACATCCTGATCGACTACCGCGAGCAGGACTTCGTGGCGGAGCTGCACAAGGCGACGGACGGTGCCGGGGCGGACGTCATCCTGGACATCGTCGGCGCGAAGTACCTGGAGCGGAACATCAAGGCGCTCGCCGTCAACGGCCGGCTGGTCGTCATCGGCCTCCAGGGCGGTGTCAAGGGCGAGTTGAACCTGGGCGCGCTCATGGCCAAGCGCGCGGCCGTCCTGGCGACGACGCTGCGCTCCCGCCCGCTGAGCGAGAAGGCCGCCGTGGTGGCCGCGGTCCGCGAGCACGTGTGGCCGCTGATCGGCGCGGGCACGGTCACCCCGGTCGTCGACCGGACGGTGCCGCTGCCGGACGCCCCCGAGGCGCACCGGGCCATCGAGTCGGGCGCCCATGTCGGCAAGGTCCTGCTGCTCGCGCCGGAGAAGTGACCGAAGGCCCGGCGCCGTTCGCGGCGTCGGGCCTTCCTCACGTGTGAGCTGCCCGCATGGGGCGCTCGACCGGCCTACAGATACGGGCCGGAGCCCACCGCCCGCCCGTGGCCGGGGCCGTGGTCGTCGTCATCGTCGTGCGACGAGCCCGGCGGCAGCGCCCGGCGCATCTGCTCCAACTGGGCGCGGGCCGCCATCTGCTGGGCGAACAGCGCCGTCTGGATGCCGTGGAAGAGGCCTTCGAGCCAGCCCACCAGCTGGGCCTGCGCGATCCGCAGCTCCGAGTCGGAGGGGATGGCCTCGTCGGTGAACGGCAGGGAGAGCCGCTCCAGTTCCTCCACCAGCTCCGGCGCGAGACCGTCCTCCAGCTCCTTCACCGAGCTGGCGTGGATCTCCTTGAGCCGGACGCGGCTGGCCTCGTCGAGAGGTGCCGCCCTGACTTCCTCCAGAAGCTGCTTGATCATGCTGCCGATCCGCATGACCTTCGCAGGCTGCTCGACCATTTCCGTCACCGGGACCTCGCGGGATTCGTCGTCACCCTGAGTGCCGCCGAGCGCCATCCCGTCCTGGCCCACGATGAGGACCTGGGGGTGCTCCTGCGACCTGTCATTCCTCGGCATCTCCATGCCGCCATTCTCTCGCACACATGCCTCACCACACGGTGTGCCCCTGTACGAGGGTGATCCACCCTCGTACAGGGGCACAGCACGGCAACGAACGCGCGTGCGGGAACGGGGCTCCCAGGCCGTGTCCGGGCCCGGTCTAGTGCGCGGCCCGGCGGGCCAGGGCGCCGCGGGAGCGGGTCACCAGGGCGGCCAGCAGGGCGGCGCCGAGCGGCACGGCCACCAGGAGCGCGGCGAGCGTCTCCCAGGGGATGACGACCGGCACGTACGGCGGGGTTTCGGAGCCGGCCCAGCCCTCCGCCACGCTCTGCTCCCAGAAGCGGATCTGCTCGCGCTCCTCGGTGAGCCGCAGCCCGATCGCGGGCAGGACGCCGGCGGCCGAGCCGAGGACCACGCCCATCGCGGCGACGACTCCGCACTGGAAGCCGCTGAGCGTGCGGCGGACCCGGGGCGGGGCACCGACCGCGGCGAGCGTCTTGAGGTCGGCCTCCGCGTCGGCCTGGGCGAGACCGGTGGCGATGCCGGCCGCGCCGATGGTGACCAGGCCGGCGAAGACGGTCAGCGCGAGGAGGACGAGGCTGTTCTTGCTGACGTAGCCCTCCTCCAGGGTGAGGTCGACGGTGCTGCCCAGCTTGGCGATCTCGCCGTCGAGCCTCTGCCGCTGCTCGCTGTCGGGCAGGTGGTCGGTGCTGAAGTAGGCACCCATCGGGACGGTGGTCAGTCCGGCGGCCTTGGCCGCGGCCGGGCTGAGGATGGCCTGCACGCCGTACGAGAGCGGGGAGCCCGGCACCTGGTAGGCGGGGAGGTTCTTGATCGCGCCCGGTATCGGCTTGTGCTGTTCGGCGGCGCGGTCGGCGGCGTCGGTGTCGGTGATCAGCCTGAGGGCGACGGTGCCGGTCTTCTTCTCGACCTGGGTCTTCAGGAAGTTGACGACCTTGCCGTCGGCGAGGGCCTTGGCCGCGCCCGGGTCCTTGATGCCGAGGATCGTGAGGATGGGGGCGTCGGCGACGAGCAGGCCGCCCTCGACGTAGACGCCGTTGCCCGCCGACGCCTGGCAGCGCCAGTCGTTGGCGTTCAGGTCGCGGCGCTGTTCCTTGGTGAACTTCTCCGAGGGGTCGGAGCCGTCGGGGGTGGTGGCCCACAGCGGGCACTCGTTGGCCTTGGGGATGACGACCTCGAAGCGGCCGCAGCCCTTGCCGCCGCCCCACGGCTCGCAGCCGGGCCTGCCGACGGCGATCCGGGAGACGTCCGCGCGGACGTCGACCGGGAAGGTGCGCTGGACGGCCTCGCGGACCGCGGCGGCGTCCCGGCCGCCCTCCTCCGTGACGAGGGCGGCGACGGCCCCGTAGGGCAGCCGTGCCTCGTACTCGGCGAGGCCCTGGGCGTCCCGGCTCGCGGCGTAGGTGGAGACGGCGACGGTGCCCGCGACGGCGGCGAGGACGGCGGCGACGGCGGGTGCCGTACGGCCCCGGTTGCGGACGGCGTCGCGCAGGGCGAGCCGCGGCGAGAGCGGCAGCCAGCGGCCGGTGCGGCCGAACAGACCGACCAGGGCGGGGGTCATGGCGACCACGCCCAGCTCGGCGATGGCCGAGCCGCCGGCGACGATGACGAACTGGTCGGTGATGACCGATCCGTACAGGGCGATGGCGCCGCCCAGCAGCAGGGCCCCGAGGCCGACCAGGGGCAGCACACGGCTGCTGCGGCGCACTCCGCGACGGCCGGTCAGGGAGGCGAGGACGGTCTGCCGGGAGGCGGTGACGGCGGGGACGGTCGCGGCGAGCAGTCCGGTGAGGACGGCGAGGGCGGCGATGCCGAGCAGTTCGAGCGGCCGGATGGTGAAGCCGCCGAACCGCTGCCCCATGACGTCCTCGAGCACCGGGCGGAGCGCGAAGGTGAGGATCAGGGCGAGGACGGTGCCGACGAGGGCCGCGGCGACGCCGATGACGAGACCCCCGCTGAGCACGATGGCCCGGATGTGGCTGCGGGCACCGCCGTTGGCGCCGACGAGCCCCAGCTGGCGGCGCGAGCGGCGGGCGCCGACCGCGAAGGCGGGGCCGGCGAGCAGGCAGATCTCCAGCATCGCGAGGCCGACCACGGTGCCCACGGCGGCGAGGGCGGCGGCGTCGGCGGCCACGCTCGTCTCGTAGTTGCCCCAGCCGTCCTTCTGGTACAGCGGCACCTCGGAGTCGGCGGGCGGGTCGAGGGCCACGGCCCGCGAGAGGACCGTGACGCCCTTGGTGTTGATCTGCTGGACGGCGTTCCACGTGAAACCGCCGGGCTTGCGCACCAGATACGTGGTGGACAGGCCGGGCGCCTGGATCCCGGCCTTCTCGACGGCCTTGGCGTACGGCGCGAGGAAGGCCCCCGGCAGCGCGTTGACCTGGTCCGTCTTGAGGTCGCTGGGCAGCTCGTACGAACCGGTGATCCGGTACGTGCGGTCGAAGCCGCGCGCGGAGAGGGTGGAGCCGACGGTCAGACCGCTGGTCTCCAGGAAGTGCGTGGTCGCGGCGACCTCGTCGCTCCTCTCCGGGAAGCTGCCCTCCTGGAGCCGCATGATGCCCCGGGCGACCGGGTCGGCGGCCCGGAGCTCACGCACCTCGGTCTGGAGCAGCCCGTGGGCGGTGGTCAGCTTGGCGGTGCCGGAGCTGTCGGTGAGGACGGTCGAGCCGGCCGGGATGACCTTGCGGACATCGGTCGGGCCGTCGGGCCAGGGCTTGTTCTCGTAGTCCTGCACCGGGGTGCTCATCGAGCCCTCGGGGTCCTGGTAGATCGGCACCCCGCTGACGCGGGCGTCGCTGAAGCGCGCGTCGGCGGCGCCGATGGACCGCTCGGTCTTCTGCTCCGCGGTCAGCTCGGAGCTGCGCAGGGTCAGGTCGAAGGCGCTCACGCCCAGGATGGGCAGGGCGATCATCGCGAGGACGAGGAAGCTGCGGCCCTTGGAGCGCCAGGCGTCACGGCGGGCGATGCGGATCGCGGCGCGCCAGGAGTGGAACCAGGTGTTCACCGCTGCGCCGCCCGGCCGGTCAGGAGCGAGTCGGCCTCGCTGCGGACGGTCTGGTCGACGACGGCGCCGTCCCGGAGGAACACGACCCGGTCGGCCCAGGCGGCGAACCGGGGCTCGTGGGTGACCAGGACGCCGGCGGCGCCGGCGTCGCAGCGGGAGCGCAGCAGGGCGAGCACGGACTCGCCGGTCTCGGAGTCGAGGGCGCCGGTGGGCTCGTCGGCGAGGACGAGCCGGCGGTCGCCGACGAGGGCGCGGGCGATGGCCACGCGCTGCTGCTGGCCGCCGGACATCTCGTCGGGGAAGCGGTCGGCCAGGTGGCCGAGCTCCATCTCGGCGAGCGCCGCGAGGGCCTCGGTGCGGGCCTTGCGGGCCGAGACGCCGTCCAGCTCGCGGGGCAGGGCCACGTTCTCGGCGGCGGTGAGCGCCGGGATGAGGTTGTAGTCCTGGAAGACGTAGCCGATGCTGCGGCGGCGCAGGGCGGCGAGCTCCTTGACGCTCGCGGAGGTGATGTCGGTGTCCTCGACGATCACCCGGCCCGAGGTGGGGGTGTCGAGGCCGCCCGCGATGGTGAGCAGGGTCGACTTGCCGGAGCCGGACGGACCCATGACGGCGACGAGTTCGCCGGGGTGGACGTCGAGGTCGATGCCCCGCAGGGCGTGCACCTCGGTCGCGCCCGAGCCGTGGACGCGGGTCAGCTGCTGCAGACGCAGCACGGGCTGCTGCTGTATGGACATGGGTGGATTCCCCCTCGGGCGTACGCGGGCGGGGCGGGGCGGCGGGCGGTGGAGCGCCCGGGCCGGCGCCGGGACTGGAGCCGATGCGTACGGGTCTGGGTCTGGTCGGATTGCTTGCGGAGCGGTCGGAAGCGGGTCCGCTGGGAGCGGGGCCCGCCACGCCGCTGGGAGCGGGTCCTGCGGATGGCGGGTCCTGCTCGGAGCGGATCCCGCGGATGGCGGGTCGCGCGGGAAGCGGGTCCTGCCGACAGCGGTTTCTGCCGGCGGCGGGTCCCGCCGGAGCGGTTCCTGCCGGGTTACGACACCCCCGTGGCGTCCGGCAGGGACGCGGCGGGCGAGGGGGCCGGCGCCGTCGGGGCGGCCGGTCCCGCGGGCGGCGGGGACGGGCGCGTGGCGGAGGCCGCCGCGAGCCGGATGAGCCGGGACTCGCAGTGGTCGAGCCAGCGCGCCTCCGCCTCGGTCTGGAAGATCAGCTGCTCCAGGACGAGCAGCCAGGCGACGTCGTCGCGTTCCCCGGCGCCCCCGCTCTCGACGGCGGTGATCGCCTGCGCCTTGAGCCGGGTGTAGTCCTGCATCGCCCGCACGGTGTGCCGGCGCTGGGACTGGATGACGTCGCGGATGTCGACCCCGGGCGCCCCGACCGCCATGGCGAGCTTGATGGCGAGCTCGTCCCGGGCGGGGCTGGTGCGGTCGACGGGGTTCTCGAACCAGGAGCGCAGCTCCCCGCGCCCCTTGTCGGTGATCGCGTAGAGCGCGTGGCCGGCCTCGTCCTCGCCGTCCTGGCCGATCATCCCGTCCCGTTCGAGCCGGGCCAGGGTCGTGTAGACCTGGCCGACGTTGAGCGGCCAGGTGGAGCCGGTGCGGGACTCGAACTCCGTGCGGAGCTGCGAGCCGTAGCGGGGGCCGCGTTCGAGGAGGGCGAGAAGCCCGTGGCGGATCGACATACCGAGTATGTATACCGGGTAAGTCGGAGCCGACAAGCGTCCTGAGTCGGACCCCGGGGGTCCGACTCAAGGAGGACCCGGGGTGTCACGGCGCCCTCAGCGGCGCCGCATCCGGACCCCGAGGAAGCCGATGCCGAGCCCCATCAGGGCGAGCCCCACACCCAGCGTCAGCACCGGAATCCGCCGGTCGGAGAGGGCGCCGACGGCCTCCGCGCCGATCCGCGGCGCCCTGGCCGGCAGCGCGGCCGCCGAGGCGGACGGGAGCGGCTCCTCCGTCTCGGGTACCGCTCCGACCGCCTCGTCGGCCGCCGCTTCGGGCTCCTCCTCTGTTGCCGTTTTGGTACGCGAGGGGCTTCCCGAGGGCGTCGCGGAGGCCGAGGAGCTCGGCTCGGCGGACTCCGAGGGGCGTCCGGGGCGCTCCCTGCCCTCCCCCGCCGGGCGCCCCGCGAGCGAGGCGGAGGGGCCGGGCGCGGCGGCGGAACCGCTCGGCGCGGGCGCGGGGGAGACGGTCGCGGAGGGCGAGTCCGAGGCGGTGCCGGACGGACGCGGGGCGAGCGTCGAGGCGGACGGCGTGGCGCGCCCCGGGGCGGTGCTGCCGGGCGCGGTGGTCGGCGGCGCGGTGGTCCCGGCGGGCGGGGTGCCGGGCGACGAGGTGCCGGGTGCGGCGGTGCCGGCCGTGGCGGTGCCGGCCGCGGCGGCGCCCGCAGGGGCGGTGCGGTCCGGTCCCGCGGGCGTGAGCTCGGCGCCGTACGCGTACGCGGTCAGCGGGGGGACGACCGGTACGGCACAGGCCGTGAGACAGCAGACGAGCACGGGGCCGAGCGCCCGTGACCTCGTGCTGCGGAGTGCTGGAGTCACCGGGTGACCCCCTCCCGTGCCGAGCCGCCGAGTTCTTCGACTCAGCGTCACATGCACGGACAAACCCGGCATCCCGGGACATCCGGACGGGGCGGGGCCGCGTCGGCGCCCGCCCCGGCGGCCGGACGGCCGCGGTGGTGCTACTGCGGCGGGTTGCCGGTGGAGACCTCGAGGGTGAACTCGGCGTCGTCCTTGGCGATGTCGGTGCCCTGGCGCGGGTACTGGGTGATGACCGTGCCCTGACCGTAGGTGGCCTCGTCGGTCGAGGACTCCGCCTTGACCTTCCAGCCGGCGGCCTGGATGCAGGCCTTGACCGACTGGATGTTCTTGTACGTGAAGTCCGGGACCTGGAACTTGTCCGGGTCGTCGCTCGACTCGGTCGGCTCCGTGCACTTCTTGGTGTCGATGGTCTTGGAGAGGTCCGGCCCCTTGTGGCCGGGGGCGGCGCTGCTGCTCTGGCTCGGGTCGTTCGCCTGCGGGTTCGTGTCGGGGTCGCGGTTCATCAGCGAGATGCCCGTGACCACGCCGGCGACGACGACCAGCGCGAGGGCGCCGATGGCGATCTTCGTGCGGTTGTTCTGCGAGGAGCCGCCGCCCACGACGGGAGCGTGCGCCTGCTGCTGCGGCACCGTGTACGGGCCGGGCATGGGCGCCGGGGCCGGGGTCTGGTAGACCGGCGCCGGGGGCGGGGTCGGGACCTGCTGCGGGTACCCGTAGGAGGGAGCCGGCGTCGGCGCCCCGTACGGACCGGGCTGCGGCGTGGGCTGGTACGGGCTCTGGACGCCGTGCACGGAGGGCGGCGGGGTCTGGCCGACCGGCGGGAAGACGGCCGAGCCGACGCCCGAACCGCTCTGCACCGGTCCGCCCGCGACGATCACCGGCGCACCGGTCTGGCCGGCGGAGAGCACCCGCAGGCACTCGTCGCGCATCGCGGCCGCGCTGGGGAAGCGCTCGTTCGGGTTCTTCTTCAGGGCGCGGGCCACCAGCGCGTCCATCGCCGGGGTCACCGAGCGGTTCACCGAGGACGGCGCGACCGGCTCCTCCTGGACGTGCGCGTAGGCGATGGCGAGCGGCGAGTCCGCGTCGAAGGGCAGACGGCCCGTCAGGAGCTGGAAGAGCATGATGCCGACCGAGTACAGGTCGGAGCGGGCGTCGACGCCGCGGCCCAGGGCCTGCTCGGGGGAGAGGTACTGCGGGGTGCCGACGACCATGCCGGTCTGGGTCATCGAGGTGACCCCGGACTGCATGGCGCGGGCGATGCCGAAGTCCATGACCTTGACCACGCCGCGCTTGGTCATCATCACGTTGCCGGGCTTGATGTCCCGGTGGACCAGGCCCATTTCGTGGCTGGTCTCCAGCGCGGCGAGCACGTCGGAGGTGACCTTCAGCGCCTTGTCGGCCGGCATCGCGCCGTACTGCTGCACGTCGGAGGCGAGCACCGAGCCGAGCGGCTGCCCCTCCACGTACTCCATGACGATGTACGGCATGACGGCGCCGTCGAGGGTGTCCTCGCCGGTGTCGAAGACCGAGACGATGTTGGTGTGCGACAGCTTCGCGACCGCCTGCGCCTCGCGCCGGAAGCGTTCGCGGAAGGACTGTTCGCGGCCGAGCTCGGTGTGCAGCGTCTTGATGGCGACCTGGCGGTCGAGGGCGGAGTCGTAGGCCAGGTACACCGACGCCATGCCGCCCTCGCCGAGAAGGTCGCGAAGCTGGTACCGGCCGCCCGCGACCGAACCGCCCGCATAGCGGCCCTGTGCGCCGTCCTGGCTCATCTCGTGCTTCCCCCTACGCGCGCGCGGCGGCGCTGATCCGGAAATTTCCCGGCCAAGTCTGCCCGAGGGCAGTGACACGTCAAGCCGAGTGCCCTTTCGGTACCCGTTCCGTGACCCTGCGCTGAGCGTCCCTCCCGGGAGCGTGACGGGCGTGTGACAGGAACGGCACGGAATTTGCACAGGTGTATGCGTGGGGAGTTGGATGACCGGTCCATCGCGGACCGTGATGTCGTACGGAGCCTGTAGCGTGACGACTGGACACGGCACGAGAGACGACGGCGAGGACTGATGGCACCCGAATCCGGAGCAGGCGGCGGTCTGCCGGACGCATCTGCCGAGTCCTGGGGCGTCGGCGGGGTGGTCGGCGACGGAAGGTACCGGCTGACCCACCGTCTGGGACGCGGCGGCATGGCCGAGGTGTTCGCCGCCGAGGACGTGCGCCTCGGGCGCACCGTCGCGGTGAAGCTGCTGCGCCCCGACCTCGCCGAGGACCCGGTCTCCAAGGCCCGCTTCACCCGCGAGGCGCAGTCGGTCGCCGGTCTCAACCACCATGCGATCGTGGCGGTCTACGACTCGGGCGAGGACCTGGTCGGCGGCCGCTCCGTGCCGTACATCGTGATGGAGCTGGTCGAGGGCCGCACCATCCGCGACCTGCTGATCAGCGCCGAGCCGCCGGGCCCCGAGCAGGCCCTCATCATCGTCTCCGGCGTCCTGGAGGCGCTCGCCTACTCCCACCAGCACGGCATCGTGCACCGCGACATCAAGCCGGCGAACGTGATCATCACGCACGGCGGCGCGGTCAAGGTCATGGACTTCGGCATCGCGCGCGCCCTGCACGGCGCGCAGTCGACGATGACCCAGACCGGCATGGTCATGGGCACCCCGCAGTACCTGTCGCCGGAGCAGGCGCTCGGCAAGACCGTCGACCACCGCTCCGACCTGTACGCGACGGGCTGCCTGCTCTACGAACTGCTCGCCTCGCGGCCCCCGTTCACCGGCGAGACGCCGCTGTCGGTGGTCTACCAGCACGTCCAGGACGCCCCGATCCCGCCGTCCGAGGTGGCGTCGGCGGCGCCGCCGGAGCTCGACGGGCTGGCGATGCGCTCCCTCGCGAAGGACCCGGACGACCGGTTCCAGAGCGCCGAGGAGATGCGCGGCCTGATCCAGTACGCGCTGCAGATGCTCCAGGAGCAGGGCGGCCACACCGGCGTGTGGAACACCGGCCCGGTCGACGTGGGCGCCGTGCACGACCCCATGCACACGCCGGGCGGCGGGATGGGCGGCGTCGGCGCGACGGCCGTCCTCGGCCACCCGATGCACCACGACACCGCGCAGGGTCCGATCCTGCCCCCGATGAACCCGGACGACGGGGGCTACGACGGCGGGCACGGCGGCTACGGCCCCGACGGCGGGTACGGCGCGCAGGGCGCCCCCAAGAAGAGCCGCGCCAAGCTGCTGCTGTTCGTGGCGCTCGCGCTGGTCGCGATGGTCGCGGGGGTCGCGTACGCGATCGACAAGGCGGGCGAGAAGAACGACGGCGGCGGGACGAAGCCGCCGGCGGTGACGGACTCGCCGTCCACCAAGGAGCAGTCCCCGGAGCCCTCCGACCAGCCCTCTCAGGACACGGAGACGCCCGACTCGTCGACCGGCGGGGACGGCGGGTGGTCGCAGCAGCCCACGTACCGGCCGACCTACAAGCCGACGCAGAAGCCGACGCCGACGGACACGCCGTCGACGGATCCGACGGGCACCGCGGACGGCGGCACGGGCACGACCGAGGGCGGCACCGAGGGCACGACCGAGGGCACCACGGAGGGCACGACCGAGGGCACCACGGAGGGCACCTCCACCGGTACCTCCTCGGGCACGGGCACCTCGACCGGCACGTCCTCGGGGACGGGCACGACGACGGGCACGTCCACGGGCACCTCGACCGGCACCTCCACCGGCACGGGCACCACGACGGGCACCTCGACCGGCACCGGCAACTGACCGGGGCCGGCAGCTGACCGGCACCGGCAACTGACCGGCACCGGCAACTGACCGGGGCCGGCAGCTGACCGGCACCGGCAACTGACCGGCACCGGCAACTGACCGGGGCCGGCCCACCCGCTGACCCCGCTGACCCCGCTCACCCCGCTCACCCCGCGAAGGCGTCGCGCACCGCCTCGTACTCGCGGGTCCACCACACGGCCAGGGCCGACATCGCCGGAAACAGCGGGTCGGCCCTGCGGTCGTGGTGCTGGTAGCGCCAGCGCAGGGTCCAGAAGTCGTTGAGCCGCTCCCACCACACCCGGTCGACCGCGGCCGCCAGCTCGGCGCCGTCCGCCCCGGCCGCCTGCCGGTAGGCGCGCGCATAGGCCCGCACCTTCTCCAGCGCCAGCTCGCCGCCCGGCCGGACGAAGAAGATCGCGGCGGCGCGGACCGCCTCCTCGGCGCGCGGGCGGACCCCGAGGCGGTCCCAGTCGATGATCGCGACCGGCTCGGCGCCCTGGTAGAGCAGGTTGAAGGGGTGGAAGTCGCCGTGCACCCAGCCGCCCGCGGCGGCGGCCGGCGGCCGGCGGTGGGCGTGCCGGTCGAGCAGCACCCGGCGCTCGCGCAGCCGGTGCACGGCGAGCTCGTCGAAGCCGTCGCGCTTCCGGCGGACGGGGACCAGGCGCAGGAGTTCGTCGATGAGCCGGAGGGTGTCCTCGGGGCGGGCGCTCTCGTGGCCCGCGTCGGGCGGCGGGGAGCCCATGACCTGCTCCAGGCAGGTGTGGACGTGCCCGAGGAGGGCGCCGAGGCGGCGGGAGCCGGCCGTCGACAGCTGGGCGCCGTCCCGGTGCCGGCCCTCGACCCAGGGGTGCAGCGCGTAGCAGCGCCCGCCGATGACGGCGACGGTGCGGCCCCGTGCGTCGGGCAGCGGCGGTGCGACGGGCAGCCCGAGGGCGCTCAGGCGCAGGGTGGCCCGGTGCTGGCGGGTGATGGTGTCCCGGTCGGCGGTGCGGGCGTCCAGGTGCTGTTTGAGGAAGTAGGCGCCGCGGGTGGTGGAGACCCGGTACCCGCGGTTGAGTAACCCCTGGGCCACGGGCTCGCACGCGAGCGGCTCCCCCGCGTCCCCGTAACGGCGCAGCAGGGCGCCGAGGGGCGGGGCGGGGAAGGACGTCCGTGGAGAGGCCAGGGGTGCAGATGAGCGCGGCACTCCGCAGATGTTAGATCACGCTACGTGGTGGAGATGTCGCCCGACGGAGGCGGGGGTCGTGACCGCGGGCCCCTGCTCGGACGTGTAGTCGAGGGTGTGCACGGTGACGAACTGGGGCTCGATGCGCATGAAGACCGGGTCGAAGGGTTCGCCGTCCACGGAGCGGGGGGCCGGGCCGAAGGCCGCCAGCTGCTCCGGGGTCGGTTCGACGATCTCGGCGGTGCCGGTGAACTGCACGGACCACATGGTCGCGGCGCCGGAGTCGAGGTTGTCCGCCCCGTAGGCGACGACGCTGCCGTTGCAGGCCCGGTGGTAGCCGAGGCCCCGGTGCAGCCGGATCAGGACGTCGCCGTCGGCCACGATATGGCGGGCCGGGGCGACGAAGGGCATCGCCCGCATGCTCGTCGCCACCCGGCCGTACGACACTCGGCCCAGCAGCTCGATGGCGCGGATCTCGTCGGTGGACATGGCTTCCACTCTCCGCCACCGGCACCGTGTCGGGAAAGGGGCCCCAGCCCCGGTTCTGCGGGGTCATAGGTCCCGAATGCGGGCCCCGCGGCCCGGCCGCACCCGTTCGGGTGAAACGGCCGGAGTGCGGGAATCCCCGGGCCTCAGTGGCGCTCGGCCTGCATCCTCGCCACATACGCGGCGGCCTGGGAACGCCGCTCCATGCCCAGCTTCGACAGCAGGCTGGAGACGTAGTTCTTGATGGTCTTCTCCGCGAGGTGGAGCCGCTCGCCGATGGCCCGGTTGGTCAGGCCCTCGCCGATCAGATCGAGGATCTTGCGTTCCTGCTCGGTGAGATTGGCGAGCCGGTCGTCGCCCTTCGGGCTGTTGCCGTCCCGGAGCCGCTCCAGGACCCGCGCGGTCGCCACGGGGTCGAGCAGCGACTTGCCGGCCGCGACGTCCCGGACCGCGTTGAGCAGCTCGTTGCCGCGGATGGCCTTGAGGACGTACCCCGAGGCTCCGGCCATGATCGCGTCGAAGAGCGCCTCGTCGTCCGCGTACGAGGTGAGCATCAGGCACTTGATCGAATCGTCCTGGGAGCGGACCTCGCGGCACACCTCGACCCCGCTGCCGTCCGGGAGCCGGACGTCGAGCACGGCCACGTCGGGGCGGGTCGCAGGGATCCTGACCAGGGCGTCCGCGGCGGTACCGGCCTCGCCGACCACCTCGATGTCGTCCTCTACGGAGAGCAGCTCGTGGACGCCGCGCCGGACGACTTCATGGTCGTCCAGCAGAAATACCCGGATTTTTCCTTCTTCGCGCACGCAGCCAGTCTCACATATTGGCTCTTCCCGCGCCCGGGGTGGCCGAGATAACGTGCCGGGTGTTCCGACGACGGCGTCGGGCCGTTGTCCATGCGCTGACCAGCGGTGAATCCCCCATTCTTCGATTTACTTGGAAATCCAAGCAAAATCGCAGGTCAAATGGGGTTTCGCGGGAATGCTGTGCAATGGGTAACGTGCCTGTGACGGCGTTCGCCGGGGCACCTGTCACGCCTGACCCCGGCCGCGTCGCACCCACCCCGTGCGAAGGGTACGGAGAAGGCGGAGCCTCCCCCAAGCTCTCCGAGCAGGGGGGACCCCCAGGCCCACCCGGCGAACCCGGAGGCCGGACCGACGGAGGAGCACGCACGTGACCGTGGAGAGCACTGCCGCGCGCAAGACGACGCGACGCAGCAGCGGCGCCAAGCGCACCACCAGCGCCGCGAGCGCGAAGAAGGCGGCGGCTGCGCAGCAGACCGAGCCGGAGCTCGTTCAGCTGCTGACGCCCGAGGGTGAGCGCGTCCAGCACCCCGACTACGACATCGACCTGAGCGCCGAGGAACTGCGCGGGCTCTACCGCGACATGGTCCTCAGCCGCCGCTTCGACGCCGAGGCCACCGCCCTGCAGCGCCAGGGCGAACTGGGCCTGTGGGCCTCGCTGCTCGGTCAGGAGGCGGCCCAGATCGGTTCCGGCCGCGCCCTGCGCGACGACGACTACGTGTTCCCCACCTACCGTGAGCACGCGGTCGCCTGGTGCCGCGGAGTCGATCCCACCAACCTGCTCGGCATGTTCCGCGGCGTGAACAACGGCGGCTGGGACCCGAACAGCAACAACTTCCACCTGTACACGATCGTCCTCGGCTCGCAGACCCTGCACGCCACCGGCTACGCGATGGGCATCACCAAGGACGGCGCGGACTCCGCCGTGATCGCGTACTTCGGCGACGGCGCGTCCAGCCAGGGCGACGTCAACGAGTCGTTCGTCTTCTCCGCGGTCTACAACGCCCCGGTCGTGTTCTTCTGCCAGAACAACCAGTGGGCCATTTCCGAGCCCATCGAGAAGCAGACCCGCGTGCCGCTCTACCAGCGCGCCCGCGGCTTCGGCTTCCCCGGCGTCCGGGTCGACGGCAACGACGTCCTGGCCTGTCTGGCGGTGACCCGCGACGCCCTGGAGCGCGCCCGCCGGGGCGAGGGCCCGACGCTCATCGAGGCGTACACCTACCGGATGGCCGCGCACACCACCTCCGACGACCCGACCCGCTACCGCCGGGACGCGGAGCGCGAGGAGTGGGAGGCCAAGGACCCGATCCAGCGCCTCAAGACGTACATGGAGAACCAGGGTCACGCCGACGCGGCCTTCTTCGAGGAGCTGGAGGCGGAGAGCGAGGCGCTCGGCAAGCACGTCCGCGAGGTCGTCCGCGCCATGCCCGTCCCGGAGCACATGGCGATGTTCGACAACGTGTACGCGGACGGGCACGCGCTCGTCGACGAGGAGCGTGCGCAGTTCGCCGCCTACCAGGCGTCCTTCGAGGGCGGAGAGGCCGAGTAACCATGCCTGTTCAGAAGCTTCCCCTGGCGAAGGCGCTCAACGAGTCGCTGCGCAAGGCCCTGGAGACCGACCCCAAGGTCCTGATCATGGGCCTCGACGTCGGCAAGCTCGGCGGTGTCTTCCGGATCACCGACGGTCTGCAGAAGGACTTCGGCGAGGACCGGGTCATCGACACCCCGCTCGCCGAGTCCGGCATCGTCGGCACCGCGATCGGTCTCGCGCTGCGCGGCTACCGGCCGGTCGTGGAGATCCAGTTCGACGGATTCGTCTTCCCGGCGTACGACCAGATCGTGTCCCAGCTGGCGAAGATGCGGGCCCGGTCGCTCGGCACGGTGAAGATGCCGATCGTCATCCGCATCCCGTACGGCGGCGGCATCGGCGCCGTCGAGCACCACTCCGAGTCCCCCGAGTCGCTCTTCGCGCACGTCGCGGGCCTCAAGGTCGTCACCCCGGCGAACTCCAACGACGCCTACTGGATGCTCCAGCAGGCGATCCAGAGCGATGACCCGGTCATCTTCTTCGAGCCCAAGCGCCGCTACTGGGACAAGGGCGACGTCGACGTCGAGGCCCTCCCCGGCGAGCTGCACAAGGCCCGGGTCGCCCGCGAGGGCACGGACCTCACGCTCGTCGCGTACGGCCCGATGGTGAAGACCTGCCTGGAGGTGGCCGCGGCCGCCGCCGAGGAGGGCAAGTCGATCGAGGTCGTGGACCTGCGCTCGATCTCCCCGCTGGACTTCGACACCATCCAGACCTCGGTCGAGAAGACCCGCCGTCTGGTCGTGGTGCACGAGGCCCCGGTGTTCTTCGGCTCCGGCGCGGAGATCGCCGCCCGGATCACCGAACGCTGCTTCTACCACCTGGAGGCCCCCGTCCTGCGGGTCGGCGGCTACCACGCGCCGTATCCGCCGGCGCGCCTGGAGGAGGAGTACCTGCCGGGCCTGGACCGCGTGCTCGACGCCGTCGACCGCTCGCTGGCGTTCTGAGGAGAGCACGATGACGATCCGCGAATTCAAGATGCCCGACGTGGGCGAGGGCCTGACCGAGGCCGAGATCCTCAAGTGGTACGTCCAGCCCGGTGACACGGTCACCGACGGGCAGGTCGTCTGCGAGGTCGAGACGGCCAAGGCCGCCGTCGAGCTCCCCATCCCCTTCGACGGCACGGTGCACGACCTGCTGTTCCCCGAGGGCACGACGGTCGACGTCGGCCAGGTCATCATCTCGGTGAACGTCGGCGGCGGCGCCGAGCCCGAGGCGCCGGCGGCGCCTGCGGTGGCAGCGGCCCCCGCGCAGGAGCCGGTGGCCGAGCCGGCCGCCGAGCCGGAGGGCCGCCAGCCGGTCCTGGTCGGCTACGGCGTGGCCGCGACCTCCACCAAGCGCCGGGCCCGCAAGACGGCGCCGGCGGCGACCGCTCCGGCCGCTCCGGCCGCTCCGGCGGTGGTGGTCCCCGAGCAGCTGAACGGCCACGGTCCCGCCGCCGGCGCCCGCCCGCTGGCCAAGCCGCCGGTGCGCAAGCTGGCCAAGGACCTGGGCGTCGACCTGGCGACGGTCACCGCGACCGGCCCGGACGGCATCATCACCCGCGAGGACGTGCACAAGGCGGCGGCCCCGGCCGCGCCGGCCCCCGTCGCCGCGGCTCCGGCGCCCGAGGCGGCCGCTCCGGTGGCCGCGGCCCCCGCGCCCGCCGTCTCCTCGGCGCTCCCGGAGGCCCGGGAGACCCGTATCCCGATCAAGGGCGTACGGAAGGCCACGGCGGCGGCGATGGTCGGCTCGGCCTTCACCGCGCCGCACGTCACCGAGTTCGTGACCTTCGACATCACGCGCACCATGAAGCTGGTCGAGGAGCTCAAGTCCGACAAGGACATGGCGGGCCTGCGCGTGAACCCGCTCCTCCTCATCGCCAAGGCGGTCCTGGTAGCGGTCAAGCGCAACCCGGACATCAACGCGGCCTGGGACGAGGCCGCCCAGGAGATCGTGCTCAAGCACTACGTCAACCTGGGCATCGCCGCGGCCACCCCGCGGGGCCTGATCGTGCCGAACATCAAGGACGCGCACGCCCAGACCCTCCCGGAGCTGTCGAAGTCCCTCAGCGAGCTGGTCTCCACCGCCCGCGAGGGCAAGACGACCCCGGCGGCGATGCAGGGCGGCACCTTCACCATCACCAACGTCGGCGTCTTCGGCGTCGACACCGGTACGCCGATCCTCAACCCGGGCGAGTCCGCGATCCTCGCGGTCGGCGCGATCAAGCTCCAGCCCTGGGTCCACAAGGGCAAGGTGAAGCCGCGTCAGGTCACCACCCTGGCGCTCTCCTTCGACCACCGCCTGGTCGACGGAGAACTGGGCTCCAAGTTCCTGGCCGACGTGGCCGCGATCCTGGAGCAGCCGAAGCGGCTCATCACCTGGGCGTAACAGCCCGATTGCGTTGTTTCACGTGAAACGCCCGGACGGGGTCCTCTCCCCGTCCGGGCGTCTCGCTTCCCGGCTCCGAAGCCGGATCCACGTCCTGTGGCACAGGGCGAAGACGCCCGCCGCCACGGGGGCGGCGAACAGCGTGTGGCTCAGCGTGGGCGGGGGGACGAGCAGACGCGGAAGGAGCCCCGGGAGAGCCGAAAGCCCCACCGGCTCACCCTGCCCGGCCGCGAGCCCGACCTCCAGCAGGACTCCGTAGGTGACCGTGCCGAAGACATAGCCCCAGCAGGTCATCAGGAACGTCGTCGCCGGTGTACGGCGCAGTTCGGTCTGTGCCGTCAGCAGGAAGACGCACATCGCGAACAGCAGGGCGAAGCCCTGGAGCGCGTACAGCGAGGCGTACGCGAAATAGACGGGGGGGACCACGGGGGACGGGCTGTTGTCGGGCACATCGCCCTGCAGGACGGATCCGAGCTGCTTCGAGCACAGCCGCACATCGCCGTCGCTCTGGCAGAAGGGCCGGGCGAGCGCGGAGAGGACGTCCTCCGTGCCGGGGGAGGCCAGGAGCTTCAGCAGGACGCACGCACCGCACGTCATCAGGAGCGTGAGGCCGATCCTGCGCCACAAGGTCTCCGAAGGGCCTCGCAGGAGAACGGCGAGCTGGAGGAGCACACCGCGGAGGGTGGGCGGCTCGGGAGCCTCGGTGCCGGCCGGCGCCTCGGCGCTCCCCCTGCGGGAGGCCCGCCGGTGGGCGGCCGTGTGGGCGAGACCAGCGCAGAGCGCGGCGACGAGAGCCAGCGCCATGGCGTGGCCCGTGCTGTCCTGGACGTCGATGAGGGCGCGGGTCAGCACCTCGCCACGACCGACCGGTTCGCGGACCAGCGAGGGCACCAGGGGAACGATCCAGGCGACGGCGTTCGCCGGAGGGGCGAGGACCAGCACGGCGAACAGGAACACACCGACGCGCGCGCCGGGTTCGGCGGACCGGTGTGCCAGGGCCCGGGCCCCGAGCGTCAGGACGAGGGCGAACACGGCCGTCCACAGCACGAGGCCGAAGGCGGCCCTGACGGTGCCTCCGACGCCGTACAGGAAGACCGGGGACACCGTCAGGTACCGCAGCCGGGCCGACAGGGGTGTGTGGTAGCCGACGCGTCCCGTCGAGTCCGCCCAGTCGATCTGGAAGGGCGTCGCGGCGAGGAACTCCGCCGCCGCCAACGCGAGGACCAGCGAAAGACAGGCGGTCCGCAGGGCGGGTCCGGGCCCGCCGTTTCCGGTCGGGGTCTTCGGGGCGCGGATCGGCGTCATCGCGCCCGTCCGGAGACCCGGAAGGGCTTCCCGCTGTTGTCGATGCGCTCGACGTGGTCCTCCTCGCCGTCCCACCAGGTGACCGTCGCGACCCAGCGGGTGTCGTACTTCTGGCTCCGCCCGGTGAGGAAGAAGGAGTAGATGCCGTCCGTGGTGACCTGCTTCGGCAGGGAGATCGGCTTGCCCAGCTCGGCTGCCGCCGCCTTCGCGGCCTTCTGCTGCGGGCTGTGCTGGAGGTACGACACGGGCACGGCACGGTTCAGGGGCAGGGTGTCCAGGTCCACGACGAGGTACTCCGGGTCGTCCTCCGCGCCGCAGCCGCCGCCGCGGACGAATTCGCCCGCCACCGGCCGGGACCGCCCGACCACCGTGAGGGAGATGTCGCGTATGACGGCTGCCTTGTCGACGTTGCCCCGTACGGTGACGGCGATCTGGGCGTCCCCGGAGTGCACGATCCTCCCGTCGCTCTCCCAGCGGCCGACCTGGCGCCTGTCGGACGACCAGATCACGTTCTTCAGCTGCTCGTTCCCCGGAGTGAGGACGAAGCTGCTGAGGCAGGGGCTGTTGCCGGGGTCGACGATGAGCGCGATGGCCCGCTCGGGGAACAGCGTGCTGTACAGCGACTGCCCGAGCGGCGTGAGGTAGGCGAGGGCGGCGCAGACGAGGCCGTACAGGGCGAGCTTGTTCGCTCCGCTCAGACGCGCATGACGCTCGCGCAGGCGGCGCGCCCCGTGCGCCAGGCCGCGCGCCGCGGGCGCGGGGGGAGCCGCTGGTTCCGCCGGCGCGGGGGGAGCCGCTGGTTCCGCGGGCGCGGGGGGAGCCGCTGGTTCCGCCGGCGCGGAGGCGGCCGCCGGTGCCTCCGGCGGGGAAGGAGCCGCCGGTGGCCGTGTGTTGCCCGAGCCTTCTGTGTCCGTACGTGCCGGATCCTCCGCCACGACCTCACCTCCCCCGTCCGACAGGCAGCCTAGAGCGTTGCCGCGTCCCCCGGGCCGGGCGTGTGCGGTTCGGGTCCGTCCGCGATGCGGACGGGTCTGTCTGTTGCACCTCTGTTGTATCTAAGCTGTGCGCATGGCATCCGCACCCCCCGCAGCAGACCGCGTCTACATGCACGTCAAGCAGGCGGTCCTCGACCGTCGGTACGAAGGGGGGACCCTGCTCACCGAGGGGGAGCTCGCGCAGGCCGTGGGTGTCTCCCGGACGCCCGTGCGCGAGGCGCTGCTCAAGCTGGAGATGGAGGGGCTGCTCAAGCTCTACCCCAAGAAGGGCGCGCTGGTGCTCGCGGTCTCCGCGCAGGAGATCGCCGACGTCGTCGAGACGCGGCTGCTCGTCGAGGAGTTCGCGGTGCGCCGGGCCGTGCCCGCGGGCCCCGGGCTCGTCGCACGGCTGGAGGAGCTGCTCGAGGAGCAGAAGCGGCGGGCCGAGGTCGGGGACCTGGCCGAGGTGGCCGCCACCGACCGGGCCTTCCACGCGGAGATCGTCCAGCACGCCGGAAACCAGATCCTGGCCCGGCTCTACGACCAACTGCGGGACCGGCAGCTGCGGATGGGCGTGGCCGTGATGCAGTCGCAGCCCGACCGGGTGGCCAAGAACATCGCCGAGCACGCCGAGATCCTGGAGCGGATCCGGGAGGGGGACGCCGAGGGGGCCGCCGCCTGTGTGCGGCAGCACCTGAGCTGGGTCAAGGTGCTGGTCCGGGGTGAGGCCCGGTGAGCCGCGACGGATACGGGTCGGCCGTCAGCCTGCCCGGGGACCCGCCCGGCGGGCGGCGGGCGGCGCTGGTGTGGGGCGTCGGCGTCGCCGTCTACTTCGTCGCCGTCATCTTCCGGACGTCCCTCGGCGTCGCCGGGCTCGACGCCGCCGACCGCTTCGGCGTCAACGCCTCCGCCCTGTCCACGTTCTCCATACTCCAGCTGCTCGTCTACGCCGGCATGCAGATACCCGTCGGCCTCATGGTCGACCGGCTCGGCACCAAGAAGGTGCTGACCATCGGGGTGCTGCTGTTCACCCTCGGGCAGCTGGGCTTCGCGCTCTCCCCCTCGTACGGCATGGCGCTCGCCTCCCGCGCGCTGCTCGGCTGCGGCGACGCGATGACCTTCATCAGCGTGCTGCGGCTCGGCACCCGCTGGTTCCCGGCCCGCCGCGGACCGCTCGTCGCCCAGCTCGCCGGACTCGTCGGGATGGCCGGCAACCTGGTCTCCACGATCGTCATCGCCAGGCTCCTGCACGGCGTCGGCTGGACCGCCGCCTTCGCGGGCAGCGCCGTCGCCGGGGTCGTCGTCCTCGTCCTGCTGCTGCTCTTCCTCAGGGACCACCCCGAGGGATACGAGCCCGAGCCCCAGCCCCACGCGGGCGCCGCCTTCGTCCGCCGGCAGATCGGCGAGTCCTGGCGCGAGCCCGGCACCCGGCTCGGGATGTGGGTGCACTTCACCACCCAGTTCCCCGCCATGGTCTTCCTGCTGCTGTGGGGACTGCCCTTCCTCGTCGAGGCACAGGGCCTGACCCGGGAGACGGCCGGCTCCCTGCTCACCCTGGTGGTGGCCTCCAACATGGTGGTGGGGCTCGTCTACGGGCAGATCATCGCCCGGCACCACTCCGCCCGCGCGCCCCTGGCGCTCGGCACCATCGGCGTGACCGCCACCCTGTGGGCCGCCACCCTGGTCTACCCCGGCGAGCACGCGCCGATGTGGCTGCTGATCGTCCTGTGCACCGTGCTCGGCGCCTGCGGCCCCGCTTCGATGATCGGCTTCGACTTCGCCCGGCCCGCCAACCCGCCCGAGCGGCAGGGCACCGCCTCCGGGATCGTGAACATGGGCGGCTTCGTCGCCTCCATGACCACGCTCTTCGCCGTCGGCGTCCTCCTCGACGCCACCGGCGACGACTACCGGATCGCCTTCTCCTCGGTCTTCGTCCTCGAAGCCCTCGGCGTCGTGCAGATCCTCCGGCTCAAGGCGCGCACCGCCCGCCGGGAGCGGGAGCGGCTCGTCGCCAGCCGGGTCGAGGCCGTGCACGTGCCCGTCTGACGGGCCCCGCCGGTCCCGCCGGCTAGTTGGGCGTGACCGCGAAGCGGTCCAGGATCGCCCGCGCCAGGTCCTCGTCGCCCTCGGTCTTCACCCGGTCGGCCACGTCGGCCGGCCGGACCCGGCCGCAGGCCAGCCGCACATACGTCTCCCAGTCCGTCGTCAGCGTCACCGCCGGGCCCAGCGAGGGCGCGCCGTCGACCGAACCGTTGCCGTCGGCGTCCACCCGCACCGTGCGCAGGAACTCCACCGGGCCGGTCACGTCCAGGACCACCGCCGAACTCGCCGGGGCGCCCGCCTCCTTCGCGACGACGTGCGGCAGCGCCTCCAGGAGCACGTCACGGGTGATGTACGCGCCGGGCGAGTCCAGGTTGCCGGGGACACCGAGCGCGGTGCGCAGGTCCTGCTCGTGCACCCAGCAGTCGAAGGCGCGCATCCGGTAGGCCAGTTCCAGGGTCTGCTCGGCGCCGAGCGGGGCGCGGATCAGGGTGTCGGGCTGCCGGTTCTCGTTGCGCAGCTGGCGGGCCCGGCGGATCAGGATGTACTCCAGCTCCGAGGTCATCTCCGGCGCGGTGTGGTGCCGGCGCACATCGACCTGCATCTCCATGTAGCGGGCGAAGTCCGAGCGCACGTGGTAGAGGTCGCGGGGGAGGCTGTGGATCGGGCGCGGATCGCCCAGCATCTCGGTCTCCATGCCGATGACATGGGAGACGATGTCGCGGACCGACCAGCCCGGGCACGGTGTGGCGCGGTTCCACTCGCCTTCCACGAGCGGCTGCACCAGCTCGGCTATCGCTTCGATGGAGTGGGTCCAGGCGTCGGCGTAGTTCTGGAGGCTGGGATGGACGGTCACGGGACCCCTCGGCGGCGCTGGTAAGGCTGGGCGGGCTGAAAACATGACTGCGTGGGAGGCTCGCTGGCTAAGTTACGCTGCCCGCAGGCACCCCGGCAGTGCTTTCGTGTGACGATCGTAGGCCGGTGTTGACGGCTCGAATGCCAGGACGGTGGTAGTGTGCGCGCCTCGCTGATCCAGATCGCGGTAGACCCGGACGAACCGGTCGCCGACCGCCGGACGCGCGTGGCGCGCCTGGTGCGGGCCGAACGGGGCGCGGCGGACCTGGTGGTCCTGCCCGAGCTGTGGCCCGTCGGCGCCTTCGCCTTCGAGTCCTTCGCCGCCGAGGCCGAGCCGCTCAAGGGCCCGACGTACGAGGCGATGGCCGCCGCGGCGCGCGACGCCGGGGTCTGGCTGCACGCGGGCTCGATCGTCGAGGCGGCGGGCGGCGCGCTCTACAACACCTCGCTCGTCTTCTCGCCCGACGGCGAACTCGTCGCGTCCTACCGGAAGATCCACCGCTTCGGCTTCGACAAGGGCGAGGCGGTGTTGATGGCGCGCGGCGAGGACCTCGTCACCGTCGACCTGCCGCAGCTCACCGTCGGCGTCGCCACCTGCTACGACCTGCGCTTCCCGGAGCTGTTCCGCGGGCTGGTCGACGCGGGCGCGCAGGCCTTCGTGCTGCCGGCCGGCTGGCCCGCCCGGCGCCGCGGACACTGGACGCTGCTCGCCCAGGCGAGGGCCGTGGAGAACCAGGCGTACATGCTGGCCTGCGGCACCGCCGGCACCCACGCCGGGGTGGAGCAGGCCGGCCACTCGATCGTCGTCGACCCCTGGGGCGAGGTCCTCGCGGAGGCGGGCCCCGGCGAGGAGACCCTGCGGGTGGTCCTCGACGCGCAGAAGGTGACGGGCACCCGCGAGCAGTTCCCGGCGCTGAAGGACCGGGTGCTGTAGCGGGCCCGCGCCGCGCGCTGTCGGGTTCCTCCCGGCCCGCCCGCGCGGCGCGCTGTCGGGTTCCTCCCGGCCCGCCCGCGCCACGCGCTGTCGGGTTCCTCCCGGCCTGCCCGCGCCGCGCCTCACACGGCGATGGCGTTCAGGGCGGACGAGGCCGCGGGGGCTCCGGGGCGGCCTCCCGGCGCGTACTCCGCCCACGCCGACGCGAGTCTGCGCACCGCCTCCACGAGATCGTCCGGCGGCAGCAGGAAGTGCAGCCGCAGCATGCGGGTGCTCCCCCCGAGGGCGTCCATCGTGGAGCCGGGCAGCACGGCCACCCCGTGCCGCAGCGCGACCTGGGCGAAGGAGACCCCGTCGCCGCCGGGCAGCCGGACCCACAGGGTCTGTCCGCCGGCGGCCGGCGGGCACTCCCAGGAGGGCAGCCGACGGGCGAGCTCCGCGCGCAGCAGGTCGTGGCCGGCCCGCAGTCGCGCCACCCGGGACCGCAGGAGCGACGGGAAGGCGCCGAGCAGCCGGGCCGCCACCAGCTGCGCCGGCACGTCACTGCCGAGGTCGTGCAGCGCCTTCAGCCGCGCGAGCCGCGCCACCAGCGGGGCCGGGCCGCGCACCCAGCCGATGCGCAGGCCGCCCCAGACCGTCTTGCTGAGCGAGCCGACGCCGATGACCTCCGCACCGTACGAGGAGAGCGGCGGCGGCCCGGTCCCGTCGAAGCGCAGCTCGCTCAGCACCTCGTCGTCGACGAGCGGGATCCCCAGCGACCTCGCCGCCGCGACCAGGCGCCGTCCGAGCAGCGGCGGCAGGTCGGTGCCGGTGGGGTTGTGCAGGTGCGGGACCACATAGGCCAGGGCGGGGCGGTGACGCTCCATCACGGCGACCGCCGCCGCCACGTCGAGCCCGTCGGGCCCCACCGCCACCGGGTGCGGCACCGCCGCCGCCTCCCGGAACAGGTCGAGCGCCCCCGGATAGCTCGGCGCCTCCACGAGGACCCCGTCGCCGGGCGCCACCAGGAGCCGGGTGAGCAGCCCGATCGCCTGCTGGGCGCCCGTCGTCACCAGCACCTGCGCCGGGTCGGTCGGCACGCCCCGCGCCGCATACCGGCGCGCGACCGCCGCCCGCAGGGCCGGGACGCCGGCCGGGTGGTAGCCGAGGTCGGCCTCCGGCAGGACGAGCCCCGCGTAGGCCTCGGCCAGCTCGGGCGGCGGCGCCGGAGGAGCGGCGCAGCTCAACAACAGGACGCCGTCGGAGGCTTCGAGGAGGTGCAGGAACATCGGGTTCGACGTCTCCGTCACCCGGGGCCCCGGCGGGGCGAGCGCGGCCGGCGCCACGCGCGTCCCGCTGCCCTGCCGGCGCACCAGGCGCCCTTCCTGGCGCAGCGTGTCATAGGCGGCGACGACCGTCGTCCGGCCGACCGAGAGCGCGGTCGCGAGCCGCCGGTCGGGTGGCAGCGGGGCGCCCGGCGGCAGCAGGCCCTCGTCGATCAACTGGCGTATGCGGGCGGCGAGCAGCAGGTACAGCGGCCCCCGCCCGGCCGACCAGCGCCCGAGCCAGGCGACCAGTTCGTCCGGGCCCAGGGGGGCCGGGGGTGCCATTGGTTCCATCGGCGGACCAATCTGCCGGGATTGGTCCTGTGGGCGCAAGCCCGCCGTCCACAGACTGGGCGTCATGAGCGCCGACTTCCTTCCCGAAACGTCCCGTCCCGAGACCCTCGCCGTGCACTCCCCGCAGCCCTCGATCCACGGCAGCAGGCCGCTCGGCGTCCCGCTCCACCAGGGGCACGTCTTCGCCTTCGAGACCGCCGACGCCATGGCCGAGGCCTTCCACTCGACGGACACCTTCCTCTACAGCCGGATGGGCAACCCCACCGTCCGCGCCCTGGAGGACGCCGTGGCCCGCCTGGAGGGCGGCGTCGCCGCGCTCTCCTACGCCTCCGGCATGGGCGCCATCAACGGCGTCCTGCTCGGACTGCTCGCCAGCGGCGGCCACATCGTCGCCCAGCGCTGCCTGTACGGCGGCACGTACGCCCTCCTCGCCGACCTCGCCGCGCGCTGGGGCGTCGACGTCACGTACGTCTCCGGCTCCGACCCGGACGAGGTGCGCGCCGCGCTGCGCCCCGAGACCCGGCTGCTCTACCTGGAGACCATCGCCAACCCGACCACCCGGGTCTCCGACCTGCCCGCCCTGATCGCCGTCGCCCGCGAGGCGGGGGTGCCGTCCGCGGTCGACAACACCTTCGCCTCGCCGCTGCTGTGCCGGCCGCTCGCGTACGGCGCCGACATCGTCGTGCACTCCGCGACCAAGTACCTCGCCGGCCACGCCGACGTCCTCGGCGGCATCGCCGTCTTCGGGGACGAGGAGCTGTACGGGCGGGTCCGCCACTACGCGGTCGAACAGGGCGCCACCACCGACCCGTTCGCCGCCTGGCTGACCCTGCGCGGCCTGCAGACGCTGCCCCTGCGCATCGAGCGCCAGTGCGCCAACGCCGCCGAACTCGCGGCCCGGCTCGCCGCCCACCCGGCCGTGGCCGCCGTCCGGCACCCCGCCCTGGCCTCCCACCCCGACCACGAGGTGGCGGCGCGGCTGCTGCCGCGGGGCGGCGGCGGGGTGGTCTCCGTCGACCTCGCGGGCGGCCGCGAGGCGGGCCGGGCCTTCGTCGAGGGCGTCCGGGTGGCCTCGCTCAGCGCCTCGCTCGGCGATGTGAAGACCCTGGTCATGCACCCGGCCTCCACCTCGCACCGCCAGTTGGACGCGGCGGCGCTGGAGGCGGCGGGCATCGGCCCGGGCACGGTGCGGATCTCGGTGGGCATCGAGCACGTCGAGGACCTGTGGGCGGACCTGGAGCAGGCACTGGCGAAGGCGCTCTGAGGAACGGAGGACCGGAGAACCGGAGAACCGGAGAACCGGAGAACCGGAGGACCGGAGGACCGGAGAACCGCGGGGCTGAGGGACCGGGCCCCTCCCTCAGTCCTCCCGTTCCCGCTCCGCCATCCGGATCACGCACACCGCGACCGCGATGAGCATGGCGGGATCGGCGTCCTCGCGGACGGCGTTGACGGCGTACGTGTCGCGGACGTGGAACCACTGGCGGGAGATGTGCGCGAGCAGCTCCCCGTCGTACTCGACGGTGAACTCCCGGTCCAGGATCCGGCCGCTGACGTCGAGTTCGGTGCCCTCGACGAGGGTGACGCGGTAGTGGTTGCGCAGCAGCGACAGGCGCTTGCGGCGGATGGTGGCGAGCGGCCGGTCGTCCCGCTCGATCGTCATCGCGTCGCGCAGGCTGAACATCTTCTGCCGCAGCGTGATCAGGACCTGCCCGTCCGGGTCCTTCAGCTCCAGGGTGTCGCGCAGCCGCATCGCCTTGCCGTCGACGAGGAAGGCGTGGCGGCCCCGCTCGTCCTCGATCCAGTAGTCGTCGCCGATCGCGAAGATCTTGTCCCGTACGAGGTATTTCATGACGGCATGCCTTCCCCGGAACACCGGGTCCGTCACGCCGGCCCCGTCACGCCGGCCCCGTCACGCCGGGAAGTAGCGGGTGAACGGGTCCGGGCTCGCGCCGAGCGTCGCGCCGAAGGGCGCGTCCAGCTGGTGGATGAGCAGCACGGTGAAGGCGATGAAGCCCGACAGGCCCATCACCATCACCACATGGGTGGTGCTCCGCTTGATCCCGAACAGGAACATGAAGGCCAGGGTCAGCACCCCGCCGAGGACGAGCCCGGTCCACAGCACGGGGGACAGGCGTTCCTCGGCCGCCGCCTCCCGCCCCCGGCGGGCGTCGTCCACGAACCCCACCTGGGCGAGCATCTCCTGGGCGGCGATCTGCTCGCCCGTGGTGGCCCTGCCGTGCAGCTCGCCCGCCCGGCGCAGCCGCTCCAGCAGCACCCAGCCCTCCGTCCCGAGCGGCTCGCGCTCGGTCATCCGCGGCCACTCGACGTCCAGCACGTGCGTGGCGTACGAGCGGGCCGCCTGCCGCACCGGCTGCCGCTGCGCGGCGGGGAGGGCGTCCGCCAGGAGGTACGTCTGGTGCAGCGCGCTCGCCTCGGCCCGCACCATGTCGTCGGCGGCGGCGCGGTTCTCCCAGACGGAGACCAGGCAGAGGCCGAGCACCAGGGCGTAGAAGACCGAGACCATCATCGCGATGTACTCGGCCAGGTCCTCGCGGGGTTCGTCCTCCTCCCGCATCGGGAAGAGCCGCGTCTTGCCGACCACGACGAGCCCGGCGACCAGGGCGACACCGAGGACGACGACGAGGGTTTCCAGGATGACCATGGCGTCTCTCAGTGGGGCCGGGAGCCGAACACGGCGGCGGCGATCGCGGCGGGAACGAGCAGGAACAGCAGCGTCAGGACCACGCCGAGGTGCGGGAGTTCGCGGGAACGGCGGTGGATCCGGGCGAGCAGGCCTTCGTCCTCGGCGACGGCGACGGCGGCGGCCGGGGGGCGGGGCGTGGTGGGCAGGGCAGGGGGGACGGGGACGGGGGCGGGGACGCGGGGGACGGCGCCGGGCGGCCGGGCCGGGGGTACGGCGGGGGGCGCGGCGCCCGGAGCGGCGCCCGGAGCCGCTGCCGGGCCTCCTGCCGGACCGGCGCCCGCGGGTGCGCCGCCGGCGACCCCGCCCGCGCCTCCAGCCGCTGCCCCACCGGGCGCACCGGCCACCCCGGGAGCACCGGCAGCCCCCGCCACCCCGGCCCCCGCCCCTGGGGACCGCGCCGCCCCACCCCGTACCGCCGGCCCCCCGTTCGCCCCCGCGGCTCCCGCCGCAGCCGGTCCCGCCCCGGCCCCCGCCGCTCCCGGCCCCGTCCCCGCCGTCAACCGGAACTGCGCCGAAGCGCGCGCCGTGAGCTCCGGCGCGGGGACGGGCGTGCCGCCCTCGCCGATCGTCGTGACCCGGTCGCTGCCCGAGACGAGCCCGGTGCTGCGGTAGGTGCCCGGGGCGCGCCGTACCGTCGCCGTGCACCCGGCCGAGGCGCCCGGAGCCAGCAGGGGCACCGTCCCCGGGGAGTCCGTGCCGCAGTCGATGCCGCCGGGCACGGCGCCCAGGCCGGGGTCGCTGAGCCGGACGGCGTGCAGGGGGCGGTTGCCGGGGTTGGTGACGGTGTAGCGGACGACCGCCTGGCGTGCGACGACCCGTACCGCCTCGGTCAGCCGCAGCGCCCCCGCCACCCCGTCGTATCCGGAGCGGGCGGTGGCGGTGAGGCGCTTGTTCAGGGAGGGGACGCTCCCCGTGGCGCGGGCGGTCGCCGGGTGGGGGCCGGGCAGGGCGCGGAAGCGGGCCGTGCAGAGCATCGAGCGGAGCGCCGTCAGCGGCTTCGCCGGGCAGCGCACCAGGTCGCCCGGCACGCCGGGGTCGGCGATCCGCACCCCGTACAGATCGGCCTCGCCCCGGTTGACCAGGCGGTACCGCTTCACGACGACGGCCCCGGCGCGCACGGCGCGCGCCTCGGCCCCGCTCGCGCCGTTCACGGTGACGCTCATGGCGAGCGCGCCGTCGCCCGCCCCGCCGGCCCGCGCCGCCGGTGCCAGGAGGGGCAGGAACAGACAGGCCAGGAGGCATGCCGGCAGGCACGGCGGCAGGACTAAGCGGATGATCGTTCCGGCTGTCATGTCCGCCATGCTCACCAGGCGTCCCGCCTCCGCCCGCGCCGGGACACGCCCGCGTCCCGCCACCCGGGCCCCTCGTTCATCCGTCCGGCCGGACGTACGGCACCCTTGAACCTGAACGACGACTCCGTGTGCGCGCGCGTCCGTGTCCGTGCCCCCGAGCTGATCGGCAAGGGCGGCTGGCTGAACACCGGCGGAGACGATCTGACCCTCACCGACCTGCGGGGGAAGATCGTTCTGCTCGACGTCTGGAATTCCTGAACCCGTAGCACCCTTCAACCGGGGGGCTGCTGGGAGAAGGCGAAGACGCCACCTGGCTTGAGGTTCGCGTGAACCATCGGCAGCAGTAGGCCGGGGTCGGTGAACCAGGTAGCGCCGAACACGCTGTAGACCGCATCGAAGGTCGTGAACGTGTCTCCGAGGTAGGTGAGGGCGTCGGCCCGGTGGAGTTCCATCCCGTCCACGCTCGGCCACCGCTCGCGTGCTTCGTGGACGTATCAGCGTCCGTGCTTGCCCCACCCCCCGGTAACCGGCGCACAGGAACCCTGTTCGTCCGGGGCGTCCAAGGAGGCTAGCCCGTGGTGGAACGGATCCCGTAGGTGCGCAGGACGACGGCGTCGTACGTCCGTGATCCGGTGTTCATGGGCCAATGGCAAGCTTGAAGTATGAACGATGCTGCATCGGCGCCCACCCCCGCGCCCGCGCCCCGCCGTGCCCGTGTCCGTGCTCCCGAGCTGATCGGCAAGGGCGGCTGGATCAATACCGGCGGGAAGGATCTGAAGCTCGCCGACCTCCGAGGTCGCACATTGATCTTGGATTTCTGGACCTTCTGCTGCATCAACTGCCTGCACGTCCTGGACGAGCTGCGGGAGCTGGAGGAGAAGCACCGCGACACCTTGGTGATCATCGGGGTGCACTCGCCCAAGTTCGTCCACGAGGCCGAGCACCAGGCCGTCGTCGACGCCGTCGAGCGCTACGAGGTGCACCACCCGGTGCTCGACGACCCGGAGCTCGCGACCTGGAAGCAGTACGCCGTACGGGCCTGGCCCACGCTGGTCGTCATCGACCCCGAGGGGTACGTCGTCGCCCAGCACGCGGGCGAGGGCCACGCCAACGCGATCCGGACGCTCGTCGAGGAGCTGGAGGCCGAGCACGGGGCGAAGGGGACGCTGCGGCGCGGCGACGGGCCGTACGTGCCGCCGGAGCCGGTCGCGACCGACCTGCGCTTCCCCGGCAAGGCGGTCCTGCTCCCCTCGGGCAACTTCCTGGTCTCCGACACCACCCGGCACCAGCTGGTGGAGCTGGCCCCGGACGGCGAGACCGTGGTGCGGCGGATCGGCGACGGGGAGTTCCGGGAGCCGCAGGGCCTCGCGGTGCTGCCCGACGGCAAGGTCGTCGTCGCCGACACCGTCCACCACGCGCTGCGCCTGTTCGACCCGGCCACCGGCACGTCCGAGCGGATCGCCGGCACCGGCCGCCAGTGGTGGCAGGGCTCGCCCACCTCGGGTCCGGCCCTCGACGTGGACCTGTCCTCGCCGTGGGACGTGGCCTGGTGGCAGGGCAAGGTGTGGATCGCCATGGCCGGCGTCCACCAGATCTGGACGTACGACCCCGAGGCCGGGACCGTCGAGGTCGCGGCCGGCACCACCAACGAGGGCCTGGTCGACGGGCCCGCCGCCGAGGCCTGGTTCGCCCAGCCGTCCGGCCTCGCGGCCACCGCCGACCGCCTGTGGGTGGCCGACTCGGAGACCAGCGCGCTGCGCTGGATCGACCCCGACGGCTTCGTGCACACCGCCGTCGGCACCGGCCTCTTCGACTTCGGGCACCGTGACGGCGCCGCCGACCAGGCCCTGCTCCAGCACCCGCTGGGCGTCACCGCGCTCCCCGACGGCTCGGTGGCCGTGAGCGACACCTACAACCACGCGCTGCGCCGCTTCGACCCGGCGAGCGGTGAGGTCAGCACGCTCGCCACGGATCTGCGCGAGCCCAGCGACGCGGTCGTGGTCGGCGAGGACGTCGTGGTCGTCGAGTCGGCCCGGCACCGGCTGACCCGGCTGCGGCTGCCCGAGGAGGCCGTCCAGGTCGAGTCGGTCGCCCACCGCACCCGGCGCGAGGCCACCGAGATCGGCCCCGGCGGCCTGCGTCTCGACGTGGTCTTCCAGGCTCCGAAGGGCCAGAAGCTGGACGAGCGCTACGGCCCCTCGACCCGGCTCCTGGTCTCCTCGACCCCGCCCGAGCTGCTGCTCGCGGGCGAGGGCACGGGCACGGACCTGTTCCGCGAGCTCGAACTGAACCCGGAGCTGACCGAGGGCGTCCTGCACGTCTCGGCGATGGCCGCGTCCTGCGACGACGACCCGGCCAACGAGTACCCGGCCTGCCACGTGCACCAGCAGGACTGGGGCGTCCCCGTGAAGGTCGTCGAGGGCGGCGCGGCCCGGCTGCCGCTGATCCTGGCGGGAATGGACGAGGCCGCCGCGGGCGCCTGAGACCCGGCCCCACGCCACATGCGGAACGGGCCCCCGGCGACCGCCGGGGGCCCGTTCCGCATGTGGCGTGGGCGTCAGCGCACGTCGACGAGGATCCGGGGGCTCTTCGCCCACAGGTGCTTGGGGTCGGAGTGGATGTGGCTGGCGAAGATCCAGCCGTCCCCGCGCTCCTTGAAGCTCGCCCGGAACATGCCGTCGGCGGCCGTCTTGACCACGGCGACCTGGAAGGACTGCTGGGGCTTGTTCTTGGGCGAGAAGTAGACGTACACGGGCTGGCCGGCGTACGAGCGCCAGTTCGGCACCGCGTGGGTCAGCCGGCCCGAGACGGCGATCTTCGCGCCCTTCTTCACCGTGGCCGGCACCTTGAACGAGGTGATCAGGGTGGCGATGCGGCTCGCGCGGACGACCGGGCCCACCGTGCCCTTGACGGTGGCGGAGCCGGAGTAGACCGCCCGGTAGTAGCCGGAGGCCGGGGCGGGGATGGCGGTGCGGAAGTAGCTGTCGCCCTTGGTGAGCGTCACCGTCCCGAGCTTCTTCCAGCCGTCCCTGCCGTTCGGCGAGATCTGGATGTCGAGCGCGTTGTGGGGGCGCGGGGCGCCGTCGACGTCCAGGAGGCCGGACACGGTCAGCCGGGAGTCGAGGCCGAGCTCGGCGCCGAACTGCCCGATGCGGCTCACGCCGGTGGTGTGGAAGGTGAGCGGGGCGGCGGGCCGGTTGCTGAACCAGTCGCCGTAGCCGACGTTCAGCACGCGCTGCTCGCCCGCGAACGGCACCGCCGTCTCGGCGCTGAAGCGGCCGTGCTCGTCGGTGACGGCGCTGCCCTGGTACAGCCCCGCCGCGTTCTCGATCCGCACGTCCGCGAACTCGGCGGGCTTCCAGGTGCCGTCGATCTCGTACTCGACCGTGCCGGTGACGGCGACCTTGGTGTCGTACACGCCGCTGAAGTCGCTCTTGTCGAGCGTGACGCGGGCGGGCAGCCCCTGGGGAGTCACCTCGACGCTCTGCGCGGGGGCGGTGCCGGCGAAGGCCCGGACGAGCGCGGGCCTGCGGTCCGCGATGAACCAGTGGGAGAAGCGGCCGTCCGCGTCGGTCCGCAGGTACTCGCGGTACGAGCCGTTGTCCAGGATCACCGACGCGTCGGTGACCGGGGTGCGGGCGTGCGTCACCGGCTGCCACTCCATGAGCCGGCCGCTCGCGGTGACCTTCATGTCGTCGATGGTCGGGTGCGGCCGGTCGACGCCGAAGCCGTCGAGGTACCGCTTGGCGGTGTAGGCGTACGTGCCGGCGTTCTTCAGCGTGGTCTCGTCGCCGTCCGCCTCCTTGAGCAGGAGGTCGACGGCGTAGGTGCCGGCGGTGGCGAGCCGGACGTCGTCGGCGGTGATCCAGTCGCCCTTCCTGCGGTCGCCCGAGGCCAGGGTGAAGTCCTGGACGGTGGCGACGGCCGTGTCGTCACCGGTCGGGTGAAGGACGGCGGTGACCCCGGTGATGTCGCTGTCCGCGGCGAGGTCGTCGACGAAGAGGCGGCCGAACTCCGTGGCGTCGCCGGAGACGGAGCGGAGGGTCGGTCCGCCCGCCGCGAGTGCGGTGCCCGGCACCGCGAGTACGCCCAGCGCCACGGAGGCGGCCAGGGCGAGGGAAAGGGAGCGCGTCGTGCGCTGCATAGGTGTGTCCCCCCGAACAGGTTCCCGAGGCGCGCCGACACGCGAGAACGTCTGGTCGAAGAGACGCGCCCCGATCTTCGATCGTACGGGAGTGCGGGGCGGGTCGATCAACGGGTTTCCGCGGGCCCCTGCGATCCGCCCGCCCCGGGCGCCCGGGTGCCGTGCGTCTCCCCCGGGCCCTTCCGGTCCCGCGGCCGGGACCGGTGCGCCCGCCAGGCCGCGAGGGCCTCGGCGCGGGTGCCCGCCGGGTGGGCGGTGTGCCAGTCGCGCAGGAAGCGGTTGAGTTCGAACGGGGCGTCGATCTCCCGCGGGCGGGCCGCCTCGGCCCGGGTCCCGTGCCAGTGGCGGGCGGCGTCGCCCAGCGTGCGGCCGGCGTTCTCGGCGATGTACGCCCGCATGGGCGCGTCGAAGTGGAACGAGGGGCCGAGCTCGGCGGTGAACCAGGCGCGCAGCACCTGGCTGCAGCGCTGCCCCTCCGGGATCACGGTGTCCGCGTCGACCGGGGCGGCGAGCTGCCGGGACGCCCCGGCCGCCCGGCGGCGGGCGGCCGGGGGCGGCAGCGGGCGCCCGTCGAGGGCGGCGGCGAGCCGCTCCGTGACGGCCGCCTTGCCGCCGCCGGCGGACAGGCCCAGGGCCCGGGCAAGGGCGGTCAGCTCGGCGAGGGTCCAGTACCAGCGCAGGAGCTCGGCCCCCGTGAGCTCCGCGGTGAGCGCGGGCCGGGGCTCCGGGGCGGGTACCGGCATCCGCTCAGCCCTCCAGGAAGGCCACGAGCGCGTTGGCGAGGTGGTGCGGGTCGTCGGAGCCGCACAGTTCGCGGGCGCTGTGCATGGACAGGCAGGCGACGCCGATGTCGACGGTGCTGATGCCGTGGCGGGCGGCGGTGATCGGGCCGATCGTGGTGCCGCAGGGCATGTCGTTGTTGGAGACGAACGACTGCCACGGCACGCCCGCCTTCTCGCAGGCGGCGGCGAACACGGCCCGGCCGCTGCCGTCGGTGGCGTAGCGCTGGTTGACGTTCACCTTGAGGATCGGGCCGCCGTTGGGGCGCGGGTGGTGCGTCGGGTCGTGGCGCTCGCCGTAGTTGGGGTGCACGGCGTGGCCGACGTCGGAGGAGAGGCAGACGGAGCCGGCCAGCGCGCGGGCCTTGTCCTCGTAGCCGCCGCCGCGGGCGTAGACGGAGCGCTCCAGGACGTTGCCGAGGAGGGGGCCGTGGGCGCCGGTGTCGGCCTCGGAGCCGTTCTCCTCGTGGTCGAAGGCGGCGAGGACCGGGATGTACGGCAGGTCCGGCAGCGCGGACACGGCGGCGAGGGCGGCGGCGCAGGCGTGGACGGAGATGAGGTTGTCCATCCGCGGGCCGGCGAGCAGCTCGCGGTCGCGGCCCAGGTAGGCGGGGGCCTCCACGGCGTGCACCATGAGGTCCCAGCCGGCCACGTCCTCGGCGTCGAGGCCCGCCTCCTCGGCGACGAACGAGATCAGGTCGCCCTCGTGGACCTCGCCGAGCCCCCAGATCGGCTGCATGTGGCGCTGGCGCTCCAGCTTCATGCCCTCGTTGACCTGCCGGTCGAGGTGGATGGCGAGCTGCGGCACGCGCAGCACGGGGCGGTCCACGTTGACCAGGTGGTGGCTGCCGTCGCGCAGGGTGACCCGGCCGGCCAGGCCGAGGTCGCGGTCGAGCCAGCTGTTGAGCAGCGGTCCGCCGTAGATCTCGACGGCGATCTGGCGCCAGCCCTCGCGGCCGAAGTCGGGCTGCGGCTTCACGCGCAGGTTGGGGGAGTCGGTGTGGGCGCCGACGATCCGGAACGGGGTGTGCGGGGCGGCGCCCTCGGGCACGTACCAGGCGATGATCGCGCCCCCGCGGATCACGTACTTCCCGCCCGTCGTCCCGTCCCAGGCGTCGGTCTCCTCGACCTTGCGGAAGCCGGCCTTCTCCAGGCGCCCGGCGGTGTTCGCCACCGCGTGGTACGGCGAGGGGGAGGCCGAGAGGAAGGCCATCAGGTCATCGGTGTGGCCGCGGTCGAACCGGGGAGCTGCGCTACTCATGCCGTTCACCTTACGCAGGTCCCGGTATGCGGACACGGGGCCGGTGCCCTTCTCCCGGAAGGGCAGAACGGCCCGCTCCCCTCCCCGGGAGCGAGCCGTTCCTGGTCGGACGGAGGCGCGTCTTTAGAACGCGGCCTCGTCCAGGTCCATCAGCGAGCCGTCGACGTTCTCCGCGAGGAGGCGCTCGGCGGTCACGCCCGGCAGGACGTTGGCGGCGAAGAACTTCGCGGCCGCGATCTTGCCCTGGTAGAAGGCGACGTCCTTGCCGGTCGCGCCGGCGGCCAGCTTCTCGGCGGCGACGGCCGCGCCGCGCAGCAGCAGGTAGCCGACGACGACGTCGCCGGAGGCGAGCAGCAGGCGGGTGGTGTTGAGGCCGACCTTGTAGATGTTCTTGACGTCCTCGCCGGTGGCGGTGAGGTCGGTGAGCATCTTGCCGACGATGCCCTCCAGGTCGACGGCGGCCTTGGCGAGCGCGTCGCGGGCGCCGGCCAGTTCCTCGCCGCCGGTGCCGACCGCGAGGAACTTCTTGATCTCCTCGGCCAGCGCGTTCAGGGACGCGCCCTGGTCGCGGACGATCTTGCGGAAGAAGAAGTCCTGGCCCTGGATGGCCGTGGTGCCCTCGTAGAGGGTGTCGATCTTGGCGTCCCGGATGTACTGCTCGATCGGGTACTCCTGCAGGAAGCCGGAGCCGCCGAAGGTCTGCAGCGACTGGGCGAGCTGCTCGTAGCCCTTCTCGGAGCCGTAGCCCTTGACGATCGGGAGCAGCAGGTCGTTCAGGCCGTGCAGGGCCTTCGCGTCCTCGCCGGCGGCCTCCTTGATCGCGATCTCGTCCTGCACGGCGGCCGTGTAGAGGACGAGGGAGCGCATGCCCTCGGCGTACGCCTTCTGCGTCATCAGCGAGCGGCGGACGTCGGGGTGGTGCGTGATGGTGACCTTGGGGGCGGCCTTGTCCATGAAGTTCGCCAGGTCGGTGCCCTGGACGCGCTCCTTGGCGTACTCCAGGGCGTTGAGGTAGCCCGTGGACAGGGTGGAGATCGCCTTCGTGCCGACCATCATGCGGGCGAACTCGATGATGAGGAACATCTGGCGGATGCCCTCGTGCTTGTCGCCGACCAGCCAGCCCTTGGCGGGGTGCTTGTCGCCGAAGGTCATCTCGCACGTGTTGGAGGCCTTGAGGCCCATCTTGTGCTCGACGTTGGTGGCGTAGACGCCGTTGCGGGCGCCGAGCTCGCCGGTCTCCCAGTCGAACTCGTACTTCGGGACGAGGAAGAGCGACAGGCCCTTGGTGCCGGGGCCGGCACCCTCGGGGCGGGCGAGGACGTAGTGGAGGATGTTCTCCTCCATGTCGTGCTCACCGGAGGTGATGAAGCGCTTCACGCCCTCGATGTGCCAGGAGCCGTCCTCCTGCTGGATCGCCTTGGTGCGGCCGGCGCCGACGTCCGAGCCCGCGTCGGGCTCGGTGAGGACCATGGTGGAGCCCCAGCGCTTCTCGACGGCGATCTGCGCGATCTTCTTCTGCGCCTCGTTGCCCTCGTTGTAGAGGACGCCGGCGAAGGCGGGGCCGGAGGAGTACATCCAGATGGCCGGGTTGGAGCCGAGCAGCAGCTCCGCGTAGGCCCAGACCAGGGAGCGCGGGGAGACGGTGCCGCCGATGCCCTCGGGGATGCCCAGGCGCCAGTACTCGGAGTCCATGAAGGCCTTGTAGGACTTCTTGAAGGACGCCGGGACGGGCGCGGTGTTGGTCTCCGGGTCGAAGACCGGCGGGTTGCGGTCGGCGTCGGCGAAGGACTCCGCGAGCTCGTTCTCGGCGAGGCGGCGGATCTCGTCGAGGATGCTCTTCGCGGTGTCGACGTCCATCTCCTCGAACGGACCGGTGCCGTACACCTTGTCGCGGCCGAGCACCTCGAAGAGGTTGAACTCGATGTCGCGGAGATTCGACTTGTAGTGCCCCATGGCGACGGCTCCGTAAAGGCTCGGGGAGGCGGTTTCCTCGTTCGCGTACACACGACGGCTACCGGCGGGTAGTCCACGCTCTCTACGATGATGCTACCCACCGGTAATAACGGCAACCCCTCACCGGACATTTGTCTGTGACCCCGCCCTCAGTGGGGCCGCGGGCCCGCCGGTCAGTCGCCCGTCTCGTACGCCGGGTCCGTCCAGCAGGGCGAGGTGACGGAGACCGAGAGGCTGTCGCGGGAGGCCTTCTCCCACTTCGAGGCGTCCTTGTAGGTGGAGGGCAGCAGCAGCTCGATCGTGGCCGTGTGGTGGTCCTGCTCGTGCTCCACGTCCAGCTGGAGCTGGCGGGCCGCGGACTTCGCCGGCTCGAAGCGCAGCACCTTCCAGCCCTTGGCCGGCAGGTCCCGGTGCAGCCGGTCCATGGCCTGCTTCAGGGCGTCGGCGGTCGGCGCGTACATCGACCAGAAGTGGCGCACCCGGTAGCCGTGGTCCACCCCGTCGCAGGGCGAGGCGTCGGGGGCGCCGTTGCTCGCCTGCTTCAGGCCGGCGGCGTCGAAGATCTCGCTGGAGCGGGTCCGCACGAGGTCCTTGGCCTCGGCGACCTTCTTCGCCTGCGGTTCGTACGGCAGGTCGCCGGCGGAGTCGTTCATGGTGCTGCATCCCGTCGCGAGGAGAAGGGCGGTGGCGGCGGCCGCCAGGCCGCCGGTGCGTACGGTCCGTGCGCTCACTGGTTGGTCACTTCCTGGTAGCGGCCGGTGACGACACGGGCCTGGTTGTTCAGGCTCTCGGTGCCGTTGTCCCAGTACCCGCTGTGGCCGCGGGAGCCGTCCGTCGCCACGATGTGCGCGCCGAAGTCGGGGTTGGTCGGGGTCAGGGTCTTCACCACGCTCTGCCCGTCGCCGTCGATCCACGAGGGCAGGATGTCGATGTCGACCTTCTTCGGCGCATGGCCCCAGCCGCCGATGTCCGGCACCGGGTCGCTGGTCACGAAGGGGATGTTGAATCCGCCGTACTTGTCGTCGGTGAGCAGGTCCAGCGGGGTGCCGGGCAGCCGCAGGCCCTTCAGGTACGGGTCGCTGTCCGCCTCCGCCGCGTAGACGTGGCCCTTGGGCACGTCCAGGTCGGTGGCGCTGCCCACCTGCATGCCGGGGCTGCCGGCCACGAAGATGTCGTCGGCGTGCAGCGTCCCCTGCCGGGCGGCGGAGCCGATGACCGTGGAGCCGTAGCTGTGGCCGGTGACGGTCAGATGGGTCGGGTCGCCCTGGTGGGTGGCGCGCAGGCCGTCCACGAAGGAGTTCAGCTTGGGCGCGCCGTCGTTGGCGTAGTGACTGAAGGGGGCGTCCTTGACGATGTCCTGCGGGGCGTCGTAGCCGAGCCAGGTGATGGTGGACACGCTCTGCCCGTTGGCCAGGTTGTCGCTGGCCCGCCAGAGGGTCTCCATGCGCTTGATGTCGCCGCCGATGCCCTCCAGGTTGGAGGTGGTGCCGGGCACGTACATCGCGGTGTGGGTGGCGGTGTCCGGATTTCCGTTGGCGACGATCGCGTGCCCGTTGCCCTGGGTGTCGAAGCCGAGGAGGTACGCCTCGGGCAGCGGCTTCTCGCCGGGCTTCTCGGCCTTCCCGGTGCGGTCGAAGCGGTCCTGGATGGCGTTCATGCCCTTCAGGTCCGCCTCCAGCTCCTTCTTCCGGTCGCCGTACTTCTCGTTCCACTCGCGCCACTCGGGGTTCTTGATGACCGCCGGGTACTGGCCGCTCGGGTTCGGCAGGTACTCCTGCGGCTGCTTCGGTATGGCGTTGAGGTCGAGCTGGGTCTGGGCGCGGGTCTCCGCGAGGACCATGCGGTTGGCGTCGTCGCGGACGGCGGAGGGGATGCCGTCCAGGGCGCCGATGGAGGCCGGGTAGAGCGTGGCGTACTCGTCGCGCTGCTCCTGGGTGAGGCCGTTCCACCAGTCGGCGTTCTCCTTGGGGGACTTGCCGTGGGGGATCTTGTCGTCGTCGGCGTACTTGCCGGCGGCGTCCTGCATCGCCTTGGTGTCCTTGGCGGCGTCCGCGAGGGTCTCGTCGCTGACCGTGAGGCCGGGCTCGGCCTTGAGCTTGCGGAGCACGCCGGCGTAGCGGCCGTCGATCTCGTTGGCCTCCCGGACGGCCTGGCCGATGCGCTCGGCGATGTCCTCGGCCTTGCCCTTGTTGGCGTCGGCGCTGCCGATGCCCTCGGCCTTGCCGGGGAGCATGGGGAAGGGGGCGCCCTCGTGAGCGGTGTTGGTGCCCGGCGCGAGCACCTTCGAGTCGGTCGGGTACGAGACGCTGCCGTCCGCGTTCACGGTGAACTTCAGGTTCTCCGCGTCCTCCAGCGCCTGCTTCAGCTTCTTCTGCGGCGCCGCGAGTTCGGCGGCGAGCGCGTTGAGCGCGGTGCGGATCAGCCCGCACTCGGTGTGCAGGTACTGGTAGTTGCGGGAGAGCTGCTGGACGTCGCCGCCGGCCTTCTGGGCCGTATCGCCCTTCTGGGTGTCGTGGATCTTGGCGAACATGCCGTTGTCCACGCGGTCCTTGTCCGCGTTGGCGCGGGAGCTCACCTTGCCCCAGCCGTCGGCGGCGTCGGTGTACTCGTTCAGCTTCACGTCGCGCAGTTGCTGCCAGGTGGGCATGGCGGGCTCAGCCCTCCTTCTTCGGCTGCGGGTCGGATCCCTGCGGGCCGCCCGCGGCGGCCACCTTCTGCTTGGTGTCCAGCTCGCGCTCGCCGAAGTCGCGTCCGGCGGCCTTGAGGGCCCCTTCGAGCCGGCCGCACTCGTCGCGGACGTTGGTGAGGCGGGTCTTCCAGGTGCCGAGGATCTCGCTGAGCGCGGCGGAGGAGTCGAAGCCGGCGGTGCCGGCGCTCACGCCCTCGTTCGCGCTGTCGAGGTCGGTGAGCGAGCTCGACGTGGAGGTCTTCAGCTCGCCTGCGGTGTTGCCCGCGCTGTGCCAGGGACCCACGTCCGCCTTGAGGTCGGGTCCGCCGCCGCCTCCGCCGTCGGGGGCCGGAAGCCCCGCGAGGCTCATGGCCGCGGGCTGTTCCCCGATGATTTCCTGCCATTTGGCGTTGAGCGCCATCTTTCACCCCCGTGGTGGCCGGATTGCTTCCGCGAAGGTAGCAAGAGACCCCGCGCGGTGCGAAGAAGAGTGCGAGGGGCATCCATGCGCCTGTCCCGCGGCCCGCCGCTCGATAGTCTGGGCGCATGTACGGCTACGACCAGACTCCGGGTGCCCAGCAGCAGTACGGCCAGTCCCAGCAGCAGCCGCCGATGCACGGCGGCATGCCGGGAGCCATGCCCGGGGGGATGCAGGGCGGGTACGCCCAGCAGCCCCCGCTGTACCCGGAGCCGTCGCCGCCGTCGCTGGCGGACGCGGTGCGGGCCTTCACGACCGGCACGCTCGCGCCCGAGGACTTCCAGCAGATCTTCGCGACCTCGAAGGTCTACTGCCCGCGCGGCGACAACCCGGGCTTCCTGGCGCTGCACAACACCCAGCAGCCGGTGATCCCCATGTTCACCTCGCTGAAGGAGCTGCGGCGGTACGCGGGCAAGGAGTCGAAGTACTTCGTGATCACCGGCGCCGAGGTCATCGACCTGCTGCCGACGGGGTACGGCTTCGTGCTCGACATGGAGGGCGACCACCGCATGGTCTTCGACGCGAAGGCCGTGGAGCAGATGGTCGACTACGCGATGCGGCGGATGTACGGCTAGGCGTCCGCCTGCCGCGCAGACGGCTGACGCGGGTTTTCGGCGACGAGCGCCCGGGAGGAATACCTCCCGGGCGCTTTCGCGTTCGGGGTGGACAGGAAGTTCAAGCTTCAACTAAAGTGGTCGTACGGCCTTCAACTAAACTGGTCGTACAGAAGGAGGCACGCCATGCCCGCCGTGACCGTCGAGAACCCGCTCACCCTGCCCCGCGTCGTCGCCCCCGCCGAGGCCGTCGCCCGGCCGGTGCTGGCCGTGACCACCGCCCCCTCGGGCTTCGAAGGGGAGGGATTCCCGGTGCGCCGCGCGTTCGCCGGGATCAACTACCAGTACCTCGACCCGTTCATCATGATGGACCAGATGGGCGAGGTGGAGTACGCGCCCGGAGAGCCCAAGGGCACCCCCTGGCACCCGCACCGTGGCTTCGAGACGGTGACCTACATCATCGACGGGATCTTCGACCACCAGGACTCCAACGGTGGCGGCGGCACCATCACCAACGGCGACACCCAGTGGATGACCGCCGGCTCCGGCCTGCTCCACATCGAGGCCCCGCCGGAGCAGCTCGTCATGAGCGGCGGCCTCTTCCACGGGCTCCAGCTCTGGGTGAACCTGCCCGCCTCCGACAAGATGATGGCCCCCCGCTACCAGGACATCCGCGGCGGCCAGGTCCAGCTCCTCACCTCCCCGGACGGCGGCGCGCTGCTCCGCGTCATCGCCGGCGAGCTCGACGGGCACCAGGGCCCGGGCATCACCCACACGCCCATCACGATGATCCACGCCACCCTGCGCCCCGGCGCCGAGATCAACCTGCCGTGGCGCGAGGACTTCAACGGCCTCGCCTACGTGCTGGCCGGCCGGGGCACGGTCGGCGCCGAGGGGCGCCCGGTCCACATGGGCCAGACCGCCGTCTTCGGCAAGGGCGGCGCGCTCACCGTCCGCGCCGACGAGAAGCAGGACGGGAACACCCCCGACCTGGAGGTCGTGCTCCTCGGCGGACAGCCGATCCGCGAGCCGATGGCGCACTACGGCCCGTTCGTCATGAACACCCAGGCCGAACTGCGCCAGGCCTTCGAGGACTTCCAGGCCGGCCGGCTCGGCACCATCCCGGCGGTGCACGGGATGGGCGAGTAGGACGCACGGAGCACGGGGTGCGGGGCACGGGGCGACGGCCCCGCGCGCCGCACCCCGTACGCGTACCCGTACCTCCTCCGTACGTGCCTGACGGGCAGTCACCCGTCCGGCTCCCAGCGCAGGACGACACGCCGGGGGGCGTGGTCCGGTGGACGCGTGTCCTCCGATCGCCCGCCGCCGCTGCTTCCCGAGGGTGCCCGCCGCACCGCCGCCTGGTGCGCCGTCGCCCTCCTCGTCGCCGGGGTCGCGGCGGTCTTCGTCTGGCTGTGCGTCGTCTTCGAGACGGCCGTGACCCCCGTCCTGCTCGCCCTCCTCGGCACCGCGCTGCTCGGCCCCCTCTACCGCCGGCTGCTGCGGATGAGGGTGAACAAGTCGCTCGCCGCCGGGCTCACGGTCCTCGCCGTCCTCGCGGTCGTCGGCAGCGCCACCTACATCGTCGTCGCCGCCCTCGTCGAGACCGGCGACCAGATCGTCACCTCCCTGCGGCAGGCCGCCGCCGACATCGCCGACCACCTCGGCGCGGCCGGCACCTCCCTCGACGACCTGGCCAGGAACGCCAAGAAGCTCCTGGAGCGCTTCGGCGGCACCGCGGCCTCCGGGGTGATCTCGGGTCTCAGCGTGGTCGGCCAGATGCTCGCCACCGCGGTCCTCGCCCTGCTGCTGATCTTCTTCTTCCTGCGCGACTCCGACCGGGCCGCGGACGCCCTGCGCTCGATCGCCCCCCGTTCCACCGGCGACATGGTCGAGGCGATGGGGCGGCGCGCCTTCGAGGCCGTCGAGGGCTTCATGCGGGGCACGACCTTCGTCGCGCTCGTCGACGCGCTGCTCATCGGCGTCGGGCTGCTGATCCTCGACGTGCCGGGCGCGGTGGGACTCGCCGCGCTCGTCTTCGTCACCGCCTACATCCCGTACCTCGGCGCCTTCCTCTCCGGCGCGGTCGCCGTCCTCGTCGCCCTCGCCGACCGGGGTTTCGTCATCGCGCTGTGGGTGCTCGGGATCGTCCTCGCCGTGCAGGTCCTGGAGGGGAACGTGCTCCAGCCCATGGTCCAGAGCCGGACCGTGCAGATGCACCCGGCGGTGGTCATGCTGGCCATCACCGCCGGGGCCTCCGTCGCCGGGATCCTCGGCATGCTGCTCGCCGTCCCCCTGACGGCCGCGGCCTTCGGGGTCCTCGGCGAGCTGCGCAGCCGGTACGGGACGCGGGACGCCGCGCCGCGGGACGCCGGGCCCGGCTGATCAGGGCAACCGGGCCCGGCCGCTCAGGCCGGCAGCCCGCCCGGCTCGAAGGACGCGAGCAGCTGCTCCAGGGCCACCTGGTCGGGGCCGACGAACGGGTCCGCGTCCGGGGCCATCGTGAGCGTCTCCAGCATCCTGCCGGTCATCCGGACGGCCGGCGGCAGGTGCGTGCTGAGCACGATCTCCGGGTTCATCTCGCGTACGAGGTCGAGCCACAGCCCGTAGCGCACCGGGTCCACGATGTGCACCCACGGGCTGTCGATCGCCGCCCACAGCAGCTGCGCCTCGCGCAGCTCCTCCGGCTTCAGGTCGTTGGCGTGTCCGCCGCGCGCGATCTCCTCGGTCGGCATCGGGCCGCCGAAGCAGTCGGAGCTGAAGCAGATCCGCGTCTTGTCGTCGTAGAAGCCGACGGTGGCCGGGTTGTCGAAGAGCGGCGGCCGGAAGGCGGTCAGGGAGCGGTCGCCGACGTCGAGGCTCTGGCCCGGGTTGAGGAAGTACAGGCGGTCCATCGGCAGGGGCCGCCAGGTGGTCATGATCCCGGCGCCGACGAAGGTGGTCACCACCCGCGCGCGCGGGGCCGCTTCGAGCAGCTCGAAGATGCCGCCCGTGTGGTCCCGGTCCGGGTGGGTGAGCCAGATCCAGCGCACGTCGGCCGGGTCGATCACGCCGCTCAGCACGGCGAGGAAGTCCCGGTCGGCGACCGAGAGCCCGGTGTCGACGACCACGGGCTCGCGGGCGGTGAGGACGAAGGCGTTGACGGGGATGTGCCCGATCCCCGGTATTTCGAGGCTGTCGCCCATGACGGTGGTGTCGCTGCCGAGCTTGTGCGTGTCCATGGCGGGCTCCTGGTCCCGGCCCCCCGCGGCCGTACGGCACCAGTCTCCTCCGGGGGCGCGCGCCGCGCTCGGCGGCCGCGCGCGCCGCGCTCGGCGGCCCCCTACCGGCGGCCGCCGTCCCCCGGCTCCGGCTCCTGCAGTTCGAACCAGATCGACTTGCCCTCGCCGCGCGGGTCCACGCCCCAGGTGTGCGCCAGCATCTCCATCAGCCAGAGCCCGCGCCCGCTGGAGGCCATCTCGCCCGGGTGGCGCTTGTGCGGGAGCTCGTCGCTGGCGTCGGCGACCTCCACCCGCAGCCGGCGCGCGCGCTCGCCGCAGACGACCTCGGCGACGAGCAGCGCGTCCCCGTCGGTGTGGACCAGGACGTTGGTGACCATCTCGGAGACCATCAGGACCGCCGAGTCGACCTGGTCCTCGTCCGACCAGTCGTGCAGGAGCTGGCGCAGCTGCGCGCGGGCGGTGGCGATCCGCTCCGGCTCGGCCTGGGCGACCGTCATCATCGTGCGGCGCGGGGCGGGCAGCGCGGGCGCGCCCTGGCGGGACAGCAGCAGCACCGCGATGTCGTCCTCGCGGCGGTCGGCGAGCGGCCCCGTGGTGTGGTGCGAGCCGGGCCCGTGGACGGCCTCCACCAGGCGGTCGGCGAGCGCCTCCAGGTCCTCGCCGCCGTCGCCCTCCAGGAGCTTGCGGACCCGCTCCCAGCCGCTGTCCAGGTCGTGGCCGCCGGTCTCCAGGAGGCCGTCGGTGCAGATCATCAGGGTCTCGCCGGGCTCCAGGGTGAGCCGGGTGGTGGGGTAGTCGGTGTCGGGGTCGATGCCGAGCGGCAGACCGCCGGCCGTGGGCCTCAGCAGAACCGTTCCGTCAGTCATGCGCACCGCCGGGTCGGGATGCCCGGCCCGGGCGATCTCGACGATCCCCGACTCCAGGTCCACCTCCAGGTACAGACAGGTCGCGAACCGGGGCCCGCCGAACGGCCCGTCGTCCCCGTCCGCACCGGTCGCGCCCTCGTTGATCCCGTACAGGAACCGCGAGGCGCGCGAGAGGACCGCGTCCGGGCGGTGCCCCTCGGAGGCGTACGCCCGCAGGGCGATCCGCAGCTGCCCCATCAGCCCCGCCGCGCGCACGTCGTGGCCCTGGACGTCGCCGATGACCAGGGCGATCCGGCCGGCACCGGCCCCGCCGGGCAGCCGGATCATGTCGTACCAGTCGCCGCCGACCTGCAGACCGCCGCCCGTGGGCACGTACCGCGCGGCCACCTGGATGCCGGGGATGCCGGGGCCGAGGACCGGCATCATCGTGCGCTGCAGCCCCAGCGACAGCTCCCGCTCCGACTCGGCCACGCCCGCGCGCGCCAGCGCCTGCGCCAGCATCCGGGCGACCGTGGTGAGCACCGAGCGCTCGTCGGGCGTGAAGGCGACCGGGTGTTTGAACGCCGCCATCCAGGCGCCCATCGTGCGCCCCGCGACGACCAGCGGCACGAAGGCCCAGGAGCGGCGCCCGAAGCGCCGGGCCAGCGGCCAGGTCATCGGGAAGCGGCGCAGGTACTCCTCGGGCGTCGGCAGATAGATCGCCCGCCCGGTCCGCACCACCTCCGCCGCCGGATAGTCGGTGTCCAGGGTCATCGAGGTGAAGGGGCCCTCGTCGCCCTCGCTGTGCCCGTGGTGCCCGATGACCGTCAGCCGGTCGCCGGCCACGCCGAAGACCGCGAGCCCGTCCGGCGAGAAGCCGGGCATGGACAGCGAGGCCGCCACCCGCAGCACCTCGGCCGTCGACCGGGCCTCCGCGAGCGCCCGGCCGGCGTCCAGCAGGAAGGCCTCGCGCGAGCGGCGCCAGTCGCCGGTGATGGGGGTGGAGGCGGCGGTGCCGGGCGGCTGCTCGGCGACCTCCTGGAGGGTGCCGACCAGCTGGTAGTCGTTTCCCTCGATCAGCGGCTTGGACCTGCTCCGTACGGTACGGATCACCCGGCCGTGTCCGTCCATGATCCGCAGCCGGGCCTCGGCGAGCGTGCCCTCGGCGACGGCGAGGTTCACCACCCCGTCGATCTCGTTCCAGTCCACCGGATGGAAGCGGGAGCGCACCGCCGCCTCGCTGAGCTGTACGGGCTCGGCGGGCAGCCCGAGGAGCCGGGCCGCCTCGGCGTCGAGGGTGACCACCCCGGACGCGTTGTCCCAGCGCCACAGGCCGGTCGCGATGGCGGCCAGGACGTCCTCGGTGCGCATTGCCCCACTTTATGAATATCGGACAGCAGGTCGCCACTGAGAGTATTCGAATCGCGATCTTGGGTGGCCCGGTACCCTTGGGACGGCTGGGCGCGTGTCCGTCTACCGCCCGGCACCCACCAAGGATCCCGAAGAACTGGATGAACGACGATGCATCGGTACAGGTCCCACACCTGCGGCGAGCTCCGCGCCTCTGACGTCGGCACCGACGTCCGGCTGAGCGGCTGGCTGCACAATCGGCGCGACCTGGGCGGCATCCTCTTCATCGATCTGCGCGACCACTACGGCATCACCCAGCTGGTGGCCCGCCCCGGCACCGCCGCCGCCGAGGTCCTCGACAAGCTGACCAAGGAGACCGTCGTCCGCGTCGACGGCAAGGTCGTCTCCCGCGGCGCCGAGAACGTCAACCCGGAGCTCGCCACCGGCGAGATCGAGATCGAGGCCGCCACGGTCGAGGTCCTGGGCGCGGCCAAGCAGATCCCCTTCACCATCAACGCCGACGACGGCGTGAACGAGGAGCGGCGCCTGGAGTACCGCTTCCTCGACCTGCGCCGCGAGCGCATGCACAAGAACATCATGCTGCGCAGCGCGGTCATCGCCGCGATCCGCTCCAAGATGGTGGCCCTCGGCTTCAACGAGATGGCGACCCCGATCCTCGCCGCGACCTCCCCCGAGGGCGCCCGCGACTTCGTCGTCCCGTCCCGCCTCAACCCGGGCAAGTTCTACGCGCTGCCGCAGGCGCCGCAGCAGTTCAAGCAGCTGCTGATGATCTCGGGCTTCGACCGCTACTTCCAGATCGCGCCCTGCTTCCGCGACGAGGACGCCCGCGCCGACCGCTCGCCGGGCGAGTTCTACCAGCTCGACGTCGAGATGAGCTTCGTCGAGCAGGAGGACGTCTTCCAGCCGATCGAGAAGCTCATGACGGAGATCTTCGAGGAGTTCGGCGGCGGCCGTCCGGTCAGCTCGCCGTTCCCGCGGATCCCGTTCCGCGAGTCGATGCTGAAGTACGGCAACGACAAGCCCGACCTGCGCACCGACCTCGAACTCGTCGACATCACCGACGTGTTCGAGAACTCCGAGTTCAAGGCCTTCGCCGGCAAGCACGTCCGCGCGCTCGCCGTCCCGGAAACGGGCGACCAGCCGCGCAAGTTCTTCGACTCGCTCGGCGACTTCGCGGTCTCCCTCGGCGCGAAGGGCCTGGCCTGGGTCCGCGTCGGCGAGGACGGCGCCCTCACCGGCCCCATCGCCAAGTTCCTCACCGAGGAGAACGTCAAGGTCCTCACCGAGCGCCTCGGCCTCGCCGCCGGCCACGCCGTCTTCTTCGGCGCGGGCGAGTTCGACGAGGTCTCCAAGATCATGGGCCCGGTCCGGGTCGAGGCCGCCAAGCGCGCCGGCCGGTTCGAGGAGAACGTCTTCCGCTTCGCGTGGATCGTCGACTTCCCGATGTACGAGAAGGACGAGGAGACCGGCAAGATCGACTTCTCGCACAACCCGTTCTCGATGCCGCAGGGCGGCCTGGAGGCCCTGGAGACCCAGGACCCGCTGGACGTCCTCGGCTGGCAGTACGACATCGTCTGCAACGGCATCGAGCTCTCCTCCGGCGCGATCCGGAACCACGAGCCCGAGATCATGTTCAAGGCCTTCGAGATCGCGGGCTACTCCCGCGAGACCGTCGAGACCGAGTTCGCGGGCATGCTCCGCGCCTTCGAGTACGGCGCCCCGCCGCACGGCGGCATCGCCCCGGGCGTCGACCGCATCGTGATGCTCCTCGCCGACGAGCCGAACATCCGCGAGATCATCGCCTTCCCGCTCAACGGCAACGGCCAGGACCTCCTGATGGGCGCCCCGACGGAGCTCGACGAGTCCCGTCTGCGCGAGCTGAACATCCAGCTCCGCAAGCCGGTCGCCAAGGAGAAGCCGTCGGACGACCGCCCGGTGACCGAGGCCGTCCACCCGGACGCGGCCCGCTAGAGCCCGCCCGCGCCTGACGAAGGGCCCGGAAACCGGTACGCCGGTTCCGGGCCCTTCGCGCGTCTCAGCACCGGCCGTACAGCCGCGTGACCTCCGCCGCCACGGCCGCCAGCTCCTCGCGGGCCTCCGGCGGGTCCAGCACCTCGACGTCCGCGCCGAAGGGGAGCAGCGAGCGGACCGCCCCCACACCCGGGAGCGCGAGCCGCACCCGCGTCCATCCGTCCGCGCCGGGGACGGGGGCGGCGGCCAGGTTCGAGCCCAGGAACCGCAGGAACATGTCGAGCCGCTCCTGGCGCACCCGGCAGGTCGTCCGCAGCACGTCGGGGACGCGCTCCACCCGCTCCCGCAGCGTCGCCCAGACCTCGGCCAGACCGGCTCCGCGGCGCCGGCGCACCGGCTCGTCGGACATCGCCGCCTCCCCCACCCGGTCCGCGCGGAACAGCCGGGGCTCGCCCTCCAGGTCGGCCACGAGGTACCAGACGCCGGCCTTGTTGACGAGGCCGTACGGGTCGACGGTGTAGTCGTGCCACAGGGTCTCGCCGCCGTGGCGGTAGCGCAGGAGCAGGCGCCGGTCCGCGAACACCGCCTGCTGCAGCACGCCGAGTTCCACCTCGGCCGCGGCGCCGCCTCCGCGCCAGCGCGCCGGATCGACCAGGATCCGCTGGCTGGTCGCCTCGGCCGCGGGGCGGTGACCGGCGGGCAGCGCGGCCATCACCTTGCGCAGCGCCGAGCCGATCGCACCGCCGAGCCCCAGTGCCTCGTACGCTCCGTCGGCCGTGAGGACGAACAGGGCGCGGGCCTCCTCGCCGGTCAGACCGGGGACGTCGGTGCGGTACCCGGGCAGCAGCCGGACGCCGCCGTTGCGGCCGCGCTCGACCCAGACCGGCACGCCGGCGGCGGAGAGCGCCTCGACGTCCCGGTAGATCGTGCGGACCGAGACCTCCAGGCGCTCGGCCAGCTCGGGGGCGGAGGCTCCTTCGTCCCGAGACTGGAGCAGCAGCAGGATCGACAGCAGCCGGTCGGACTTCATGGGAGGCGGTCCTCGAATCCTGCCGGAGGATGTCAGGTATAGGGCGGCAGAGTACTCGACGCCGGTCAGGGCAGGGGCCCTGGCCACCGAGCGAGGAGTACGCACCGATGGACCGCACGTCCGATCCCCGTCCCGTCCTGCTGAGCGCCGTGGAGCAGCTGGCGCGGCTGGCGGCCCGCCTCGACCCGGCGCGGCTCGACCGTCCGACCCCGTGCACGGAGTACGACCTGCGGGCCCTCCTGGGCCACACCCTCGGCGCGGTCCACCGCATCGCGTACGTCGGCGAGGGCGGCCGGGGCATGGACCTGCCCGCGGCGGCCGGCGAGATCCCGGACTCCGACTGGGGCGGTGCGTTCGGCCGGTCCCGCGACCGGCTGGCCGCCGCCTGGGCGGACCCGGAGAAGCTCGACCGGGAGGTCGAGGTGCCGTGGGGGCGCGTCCCCGGCCGGGGGGCGGTCGGCGGCTACGTGATGGAGGTGGTGACCCACACCTGGGACCTCGCCCAGGTGATCGATCCGGAGGCGGAGCTGGACGAGGAGCTCGGCCTGGTGGCGCTCGGCATCGCGCGGACGGTGCTGCCGGCCGCGCCGCGCGGTGGGGAGGTGCCGTTCGGCGAGGTCCAGCCGGTCCCGGACGACGCGGACGCCCACAGCAGGCTGGCGGGCTGGCTGGGCCGGAAGGTCTGAGGGGGCGGGTCTGCCGGGGCGCAGGGCTGACGCGGGCGGGTCTGGCGGGGGGCGCAGGGCTGACGCGGTCGGGGTCTGCCCGCCGCCCCATGGCGGAGCCCCGCACGGGCGTACCGTGCGGGGCTCCGATCCGTCGTCCGCCTCGGGCGGCTGCTGGTCCTGCTGGTTCTGCTGGTCCTACTGGTCCTTCTTCGGCTCCTCCAGGCGCGGGAAGAGGACCGCGCCCTTCGTGACCGTCGCGCCGGCGGGGAGCTTGCCCCACTCGCCCGCGTGCTGGACCGGCTGGGCGGCCAGGGCGCCCAGGGACGCCTCGGCGCCCAGGGACTCCCACAGCGCCTGCGAGGTCTCCGGCATGATCGGGTTGAGCAGGACCGCGACGGCGCGCAGGGACTCCGCGGCCGTGTAGAGGATCGTCGCCAGGCGGGCCTTGCCCTCCTCGGAGTCGTCCTTCGCGACCTTCCAGGGCTCCTGCTCCGTGATGTAGCCGTTGACCTGCTTCACGAAGTCGAAGATCGCCAGGATGCCGGCCTGGAAGTCGAGCTCCTCGCCGATCTTGGCGTCGGCGGTCGCCACGGCCTTGGCCAGGCCCTCGTGGACCGCCTTCTCCGCGTCGCCGTCCGCCGTCGCCGCGGGGAGCTCGCCGCCGAAGTACTTGCCGACCATCGCCGCCACGCGCGAGGCGAGGTTGCCGTAGTCGTTCGCCAGCTCGGAGGTGTAGCGGGCGGTGAAGTCCTCCCACGAGAACGAACCGTCCTGGCCGAACGCGATCGCCCGCAGGAAGTACCAGCGGTACGCGTCGACGCCGAAGTGCGAGGTCAGGTCCTGCGGCTTGATGCCGGTCAGGTTCGACTTCGACATCTTCTCGCCGCCGACCATCAGCCAGCCGTTGGCCGCGATCCTCCCCGGCACCGGCAGACCCTGCGCCATCAGCATCGCCGGCCAGATCACCGCGTGGAAGCGCAGGATGTCCTTGCCGATGAGGTGGACGTTCGCGGGGAAGGTCTCCTCGAACTTCGCCGGGTTCTCGTTGTAGCCGACCGCGGTCGCGTAGTTCAGGAGCGCGTCGACCCACACGTAGATCACGTGCTTGTCGTCCCACGGCACCGGGACGCCCCAGTCGAACGTCGAGCGCGAGATGGAGAGGTCCTCCAGGCCCTGCTTGACGAAGTTCACGACCTCGTTGCGGGCCGACTCCGGCTGGATGAAGCCCGGGTTCGCCTCGTAGAACTCCAGCAGCTTCGGACCGTACTGGCTCAGCTTGAAGAAGTAGTTCTCCTCCTTGAGGATCTCCACCGGCTTCTTGTGGACGGCGCACAGCTTCGTGCCGTCCTCGGCCTCGATGAGATCGCCCGGGAGCTTGTACTCCTCGCAGCCCACGCAGTACGGGCCCTCGTAGCCGCCCTTGTAGATCTCGTCCTTGTCGTACAGGTCCTGCACGAACTCCTGGACGCGGTCGGTGTGACGCTTCTGCGTGGTGCGGATGAAGTCGTCGTTCGCGATGTTGAGGTGCTCCCAGAGGGGCTTCCAGGCCTCCTCGACGAGCTTGTCGCACCAGGCCTGGGGGGTGACGTTGTTCGCCTCGGCCGTGCGCATGATCTTCTGACCGTGCTCGTCCGTGCCGGTGAGGTACCACACCTTCTCACCACGCTGGCGGTGCCAGCGGGTGAGCACGTCGCCTGCGACGGTCGTGTAGGCGTGGCCCAGGTGAGGAGCGTCGTTGACGTAGTAGATGGGGGTCGAGACGTAGAACGCCTTCGTGCCCTGCTTCTCGGATCCAGTGGCCGCCATGGTGCGAATTTTAACGGCCTGAACAGGGTCTCCTCACCCGCATAAAACCGGGGCCCGGCGGGCAGGCCGCCGGGCCCCGGTTTTCGGTCGGGCTCGTCAGAGCGCCGGGGCGTCGGCGAGCAGGCCGCGGTAGAAGGCGGCGTGCGGGGTCTCCAGCGGGGCCGGACCCGCCAGGTGCACGCCCGTCTTCGGGGCGGAGAGCTTGCGCAGGTAGTCGAAGGCCTTGTTGTCCTCGTCGCCCCACGCCGTGAACCGCCAGTGCACCGGGCGGTCCGCCGCCTCGGCCAGGGCCTGCGTCGCGGCGGTCTTCGACTCCGGGGCGCCGTCCGTCTGGAAGACGACGAGCGCCGGGCGGGTCGGGTCGTTCTTCTCGTGGTGGGCGAGGACCTCCTCGACCGCCCGGTGGTAGTTGGTCCTGCCCATGCGGCCGAGCGTCGCGTTGAGCGTCTCGATGCGGTCGGGGGCGAGGTCGGCCGGGCGCAGCTCGGCGGTGCCGTCGATGTCGGTCGAGAAGAACACCGCGGTGACCGTCGCGTCCTCGGACAGGTGCGCGGCCAGCGCCACGGTCTGCTCGGCGAGCCGCTGCACGGAGCCGTCCTTGAAGTACGGGCGCATCGACCCCGACCGGTCCACCACCAGGTACACGGCGGCCCTGGCCCCGGCGAGCCCCTGCTTCTTGAGCACGGCACCGGCGGCCTTGTACGCGTCGGCGAGGTGCGGGGCGGCGGCCTTGAGCTTGGCGAGGGAGAGGGCGGGGGCGGCCGGGGCGGCGACGGCCGCCTGCTCCCCGCCCTCCGCGTCCGCCTCGACGGCGGGTGCGGCCGCGTCGTCCTGCGGCCCGTCCGCCAGGGCGACGACGTCGGCCTCGGCCGGGACCTCGGTGCCGGGCGCGGGCGCGACCTCGGCGTGGGCCGGGACCTCGGCGTCGGCCTCGGGCTCGGGTGCGACTTCGACGTCGGGCGCGGGCCCGACCTCGGCCTGGGCCGGGACCTCGGCGCCGGGCGCGGGCGCGACCTCGGCCTCGGGCGCGTCGGCCCGGGGCTCGGCGTCGGCGGTCGCCTGGGGCTCGGCCTGCGGCTCCGCCTCTGCCAGGTCCTCGCCTCGGGCCGGGGCCTCGGCCTCGGTCCGGGACTCGGCGTCGGCCGCGGGCGCGGCCTCGGCCTCGGGCGCCTCGACCTGGGGCGCGTCGGCCGGGGACTCGGCGGCAGCAGCCGCCTGGGCCTCGGCCTCGGCCTGGGGCTCCGCCGCGGGGGCGTCCACCTCCGTGGCGGGAGCGTCCACGGCGGTCTCGGCGTCAGCCGCCGCCCCGTCCGCGTCCTGCGCCGCTTCGGCCTCGCCCGCGGCCTCGTCCGCGTCCAGAGCCGCCTCGGCCGCGTCGTCGTCCGCGCCCGCCGTCACGGCGTCGTCGTCCGCGCCCGCGTCCGCCTTAACGTCCGCGTCCGCGCCGTCCGCGTCCGCGCCGGTCTCGTCCCGCTCGCCCGTCGCGACCGCGACGTCATCTGCCGCCTCGGGTTCCCGCGCCGCGGGCACGACCGGCTCGGCCGTCGCAGCCGCGTCCGCTTCCCGCGCCGCAGGCGCAGCCGCAGTCGTTTCCGCTGCCCCGCCCGCCGCAGGCGCCGGCGCCGCGGGCACCTCGCTCGCCCGCCTGGCCGGCGGGACCTGCGGGTTGTCGAAGGAGGCCGCCACCAGGTCCGCCGCCGCGCGTTCCGCGGCGGTCTCCTCGGGGGAGGACGACTGGGGCGGGACGGAGGTCGCCGGGGCGGAGGACTCTTCGGCGTCGTTCGCGCGGTCTCGGCCGAATACCTTGCGCAGCAAGCTCCGAATACCCATGGGCGAACCCCTTCGCATGAGTTGGGCGATATGCGTCCTTCATCCCTGGCCAGGGCGGACACGTAAGGTTAGCGGCCGCGCCCCCTCCGCCCTACGACCCGGGCGCCCCCGGACGCCGCGCATTCATCCGGCGTTCATTCCGCCGCCTCCGGCGTGCAGATGTGCACACATAACGTCACCGCCGGACGACGGTCGACATCACGGAGGACGAAGTGCGCAAACTGCTGCCGATGCTGAGCAACCACTCACACGGAGGCGGCCGTTCCGCCATGACCTGCCGGTTCCGTTGCGGTGACGCCTGCTTCCAGGAGGTCCCCAACACCAGCGCCAACGAGTACGTCGGCGACGTCATAGCGGGCGCGCTCTCGCGCCGCTCCGTGATGCGCGCCGCCGCCGTCGTGACCGTCGCCTCCGCCGCCGGCGGTGCGCTCGCGCTCGGGGACGTACCGGCCGCCGAGGCGCACGGGAAGCCGAAGCCGAAGCCCGGCACGGTGGACGGGGCGCGCGGGCTGCGGTTCGCACCCGTCGCGCCCAACACCGCCGACCAGGTCACCGTCCCCGCCGGCTACGAGCAGAACGTGGTCGTCCGCTGGGGCGAGCCCATCCTGCGCGGTGCGCCGGCCTTCGACCCGGAGAACCAGACCGCGAAGGCGCAGGCCGGGCAGTTCGGCTACAACAACGACTTCCTCTCGCTGCTGCCGCTCCCCGGCGAGCACCACCGGCAGGTGCTCGTGGCCAACCACGAGTACACGGACGAAGTGCTGATGTTCCGCGGGTACGACCCGGAGAACCCGACCCGCGAGCAGGTCGAGGTCGCCTGGGCCGCCCACGGTCTCGGCGTCGTCGTGGTCCAGGAGGAGCACCGCACCGGCAGGCTGACCGCCGTCACCCGCCACCGGCTCAACCGGCGCCTCACCGCCACCAGCGAGTTCGAGCTCGCCGGGCCCGTCGCCGGGAGCCCGCTGGTCAGGACCTCCGCCGACCCCGCCGGCCGTACCGTCCTCGGCACGCTCAACAACTGCTCGGGCGGCACCACCCCGTGGGGCACCACGCTGCACGGCGAGGAGAACATCAACCAGTACTTCGCCAACGGCTCCAGCGCGACCGACAAGCGCTACGGCGTCGGCACCGGCGCCACCGAGCGCAAGTGGGAACGCTTCGACAGGCGCTTCGACCTGAAGCAGGAGCCCAACGAGGTGCACCGCTTCGGCTGGGTCGTCGAGCTCGACCCGTACGACCCGGAGTCGACGCCCAGGAAGCGCACCGCGCTCGGCCGGTTCAAGCACGAGGCCGCGCAGCCCCGCCTCACCGCCGACGGCCGGCCGGTCGTCTACATGGGCGACGACGAGCGGTTCGACTACTTCTACAAGTTCGTCGGCAGCAAGCGGATGAAGAAGGGCCGGTCGCGCGCCGCGCACGCGCACAACCTCACCCTCCTCGACGAGGGCACCCTCTACGTCGCCAAGCTCACCGGTGACAGCCCCGCCGCCGAGATCGACGGCACCGGCAAGCTGCCCTCCGACGGCGAGTTCGACGGCTCCGGCGTCTGGATCCCGCTGGCCACGGCCGGCCCGGACGGCGCCGTCTCGCACGTACCGGGCATGACCGCCGAGGAGGTGTACGTTTTCACGCGCCTCGCCGGTGACAAGGTGGGGGCCACCAAGATGGACCGGCCCGAGGACATCGAGCCCTCCCCGCGCACCGGCCGCGTCTACGTCGCGCTCACCAACAACTCCAACCGGGGCAAGGGGACCAACCCCGGCGTCGACGAGGCCAACCCGCGCAACCTCAACAAGCACGGGCAGATCCTGGAGCTCGCCGAGCACTGGGACGACCCGGCCTCGGACGGGTTCGCGTGGCGCCTCTTCCTCGTCGCGGGCGACCCGAACGACCCGGCCACCTACTTCGCGGGCTTCCCCAAGGACCGGGTCTCCCCGATCTCCTGCCCGGACAACGTCGCCTTCGACCCGCACGGCAACCTGTGGATCTCCACCGACGGCAACCAGCTCGGCTCCCACGACGGCCTGTTCGGCGTCGCCACGCACGGCGAGCGGCGCGGTGAGCTCAAGCAGTTCCTGACCGTCCCGACCGGTGCCGAGACCTGCGGCCCGATCGTCCAGGACCGCCGGGTCCTGGTCGCGGTCCAGCACCCGGGCGAGATCGACGGGGCCTCCGTCGAGAAGCCGGCGTCCGTCTGGCCCGACGGTCCCGGGAAGATCACGCGTCCGGCCGTCGTCTCCGTGTGGCGCGCCGACGGCCGGGACATCGGCGTCTGACGGGCACCGGGAGGGTTCAGCTCACGCCCAGGCCCTCCCGGAAGCGCACGAACTGCTCCTCCGGCTCGCCGGTGTACACCCACGGCACCCACGCCGCCCGTGCGCCGAGCAGGCCGAGGAGTTCCCGCGCCACCTCCACCTGGCCCGCGTAGCACGCCGCGTGGGCCAGGTAGTTGAGGTCGGCGACCTCCTCGGGGGCCACCGGGGCGCCCGGCTCGCGCCCGCCGATCCAGCGGGCGTGGGTGCGGCGCAGTTCGGTCACCGCGAGCTCGTGCTTCCAGTGCTGGTCGAAGCCGCGCACCGGGCCCCGGCCGAGCGCCCCGTCCGCGATGTAGCGGTACTCCTCGACCCGCGCGATCTGCACCAGGATCGGCAGCGGGGAGCCGGGCGGGGCGACGCCCGCCGCGTCGCGCGCGAAGTCGTACATGGCGCCGTGGGTGCCGTGCCAGCGGGCCGACCAGTAGCGCAGCACCTGGGTGTGGCCCTCGGTGTTGTACGGGTCGCGGCGCCGCAACTCGTCGAACCAGTGCCGCAGTTCCCGGCGCTGCACCCCGCCCTCGTACAGCCGGGCGACGGAGAGCAGCGCCACCCACGGCATCGGGTCGGCGGGCGCGGCCTCGGCCGCCTCGCGGCAGGCGTCGACGGCCGCGTCGACCCGGCCGCGTTCGACGGTGCTGCCCCGGCCGGCGGCGATGGCCGCGTCGAAGACCCGTACCACCTCGGTCGCGGCCCGCAGCACGGCCGCGTCCGGGTCGCGGGGGTCGGCCGCCCGCCAGGCCTCGACGGTGGAGCCGCCCGCGGCGGCGTGCGAGAGGAGCCGCAGCCGGTGGGTGCGGCGGGTCCAGTCGTCGCCGGTGGCCCGCAGCAGGTCCCGTACGCCCTGCCAGCGGCCGATGACCATGTCGTGGCGTGCTTCGGTGAGCGCCCGGTCGCCGAAGTCCGGGTCGAAGTCGGGTGTGAAGCGCGCCGCGCGCGACGAGCGGGACGGTCTGCGGAGAGCCGCCATCCGGTTACCTCCCTCGAAGGCAGTGACCGTCAGAAGTCCGTGGCGAGCGACTCGTCCGAGCGGCGGGCGCGCGGGGAGTCGGGTGAGGCGAAGGGCGCGGCGGCGGCGAGCGCGCGGACCGCGTCGAGGCGGGCGGGGCGGTAGTACGAGCTGCCCCGCTTCCAGTACACGAGCATCGGCACGAGGCCGAGCGCGAGCCCGCCGAGGCCGATGACGAGGGAGGTCGTGGAGAGCGCGCCGAGCGACTCGACGAAGGCCCAGAGCATGAAGGCGGATCCGAGCAGGGGCCACACCCCGCCCAGGAGGAAGTCCCGTACGGAGCCGAGGAGCAGTGACTTGTAGGCGACGACGGCGGCGATGCCGGCGAGGCCGTAGTAGAACGCGATCTGCAGTCCGATCGCGCTGACCGCGTCCTCCAGGACCTCCTGGACGGAGCCGGCGGCACCGGCCGCGGCGAACATGACGAGCGCGGCGGCGCCGACGGCGGCGATGGCCGCCCAGGGGGTGTTCCAGCGCCGGTGGACGAGGCCGAGCGCGGCCGGCATCGTGCGGTCGCGGCCCATCGCGAACAGCGAGCGGGTGACCTGGATGAGGGTGGTCTCCAGGGTGGCGACCGTGGACAGCAGCACCGCGAGGACCAGGAGCTTGCCGCCGGCGCCCGGCCAGATCTCCTGGCCGAGGACGGCGAGCACGTTGGCGCCGCCGGTCTCGATCTGTTCGGCGGTCAGCAGCACGTTGACGGCGACGGTGAAGGCCTCGAACAGCAGGAAGACCACGCCGACGCCGACGAGCGCGGCGAGTCCCGCGGTGCGGCGGCTGTCGCGGGTCTCCTCGCTGAGGTTGCTGGTGACGTCCCAGCCCCAGTAGTAGAAGGCGGCGATCAGCGCGCCGGACGCGAAGCCGGAGGCCCCGCCGAAGTGGCCGAAGCCGAACCAGGACCAGTCGAAGGCGGTGGCGTGCCCGCGGTGCACGACCGCGCCCAGGACGAACACGAGGAGGATGAGCAGCTCGACGCCGGACATGAGGAGCTGGGCGCGGACGGTGAGCCGCGCGCCGCCGAGGACGACGAGCAGCATCATCAGGAACCAGCCGGCGCCGACGGCGCAGGACAGCGCGGTGTCCTTGGCGAGTTCGGGGTCGAAGAGGGAGAGCGTCAGGGAGCCGGCGGGCAGGGAGCCGGCGACCATGAAGACGGTGGCCGCGAAGACCAGGGCCCAGCCGGAGAGGAAGCCGAGGAACGGGTGGAGGGTGCGCCCCACCCAGGAGTATCCGGCGCCGGCGTTGACGTCGATCCGGCCGAGCCGGGCGTAGGCGAGGACGATGCCGAGCATCGGTATCGCGCAGTAGAGCAGGGCCGCGGGCGAGGCGAGGCCGACCGCGCCGAACAGCACGGCGGTGGTGGCGGCGAGCGAGTACGCGGGCGCGCTGCCGGCCACGGCCATCACGATGGTGTCGAACGTGCCGAGGGCGTTGGGCTGGAGGCCTCTGCCGGGGGTGGTGCGCATGGCGGTGTCCTCGGGGAGGGGAAGGACGGGGGACGCAGGCAAGTGACCGTGCCACCAGGCCGCTTGTGGCCGGGGAGGAGGCGCGGATCACGGTGAGTCGAGCGCATCGTAGTCGTACCCGTGGATTCCGGTAACGGCGGTGGGAGGGTTCGGTTCCGCAACCGCCGGTAAGGGCTTCCGTACGCCCCATTGGCGAGGTTTGGCGGGCGGCGGGCGCAGAAGATCCCGCCTGGGATCAGAGGTGGGACCACCGGTGGGATCACCGGTGGATCCCGCGTCGGCGCCCGCCGGCGTCCCCTACGGCGAGGTGATCGCGCGGGCCGCGCGCACCTCCTGGCGCAGGGCGGCGAGGACGCCCTCCTCGTCGCCGGAGAGCTCGGCGTGGACCTCCACCAGGACGTTGCTGGAGCGCAGCCCCTCGGCGAGTTCGCGCAACTGGCGTTCCACGGCGGCGACCTCGGCCGGGTCGGGCGGGGGCGCGCCGTGGTCCACCCGGATCCGGGCGGCGGTGGTGGCGTCCACGATCCGTTCCACGGCGATGGCCAGCGGCCACCAGGCGGCGGCCAGGTCGCCCGCGGGCGGGGGCTCGGTCAGGGCCCGCTGGAACTCGGAACGTACGGAGGACATGTCCCGGTACAGCTTGCGGCGGGCCCGGTGCCGGCGGGCCGGGTCGGCTCCGCCGGGGTTTCCGGCCGGGTCGGCCGCGCCCTGGGGGCGGAAGGCGAGCGCCACGTATCCGGCGGTGTCCGCGACGGCGTCGGCGAGCCGGTCCGCGACGCGGGTGTGCCAGGACTCGGGCCACAGCAGATAGCCGGCGACCAGGGCGATCCCGCAGCCGATCAGGGAGTCGTACAGCCGGGGCAGGACGAGGTCGAAGCCCTGGTGGTTGAGGAGGTCGGACAGGAGCAGGATCACCGGGGTGATGGCCGCCGTCTGGAAGGCGTACCCCTTCGCGGAGAACGCCGGGATGAGCGCCGCCAGCAGCATCATCACCGGCACGTCCCACCAGCCGCGGGGCACCGCGGCGAGCACCGGCGCGGCCAGCAGCAGCCCGGCGGCGGTGCCGAGCGCGCGCAGCACGGCCCGCGAGAAGACGGAGCCGAAGTCGGGCTTCAGGACGAAGGTGACGGTGAGGGCGACCCAGTACGAGCGGGGTACGGCGATCAGCGAGACCAGTGCCTGGGCGAGGCCGATGCACAGCGCGAGCCGCAGCCCGTACCGCCAGGAGGCCTCCGAGAACAGCGCCGCGCGGGCGGTGCGGCGGATCCGGACGCGCAGTGCGGCGGGGCGCCCGAGGCGGTCGTCGACGTTGTGCGGGTTGGGCTCGGCCTGGTGGACGACGGTCGCCGCGTACCGTACGGCCGCGTCGACGGCCTTCTCGGAGGGGCGGCGGGCCTCCGGCAGCGCGACCTCGGGCGTCCCGGTGCGGCCCTCCTCGATCGCGTCGGCGAGCGCGCGGACGGCGGCCGGGATCTCCGGCGGCAGCGGCCGGTGGAAGCGCTGGGCGGCGAGGTGGGCGGCGGGCGCGGCCTCCAGGAGCGGTGTGACCGCGTTGAGCTGGGACAGCAGCCGGACCAGGGTGGGCGCCCGGCCGTGCTGGCGGGCCCGGCGGGCGAGGAGCAGGTCGTAGGACTGGTTGAGGGAGGCGGTGACGGCCTGGCGCCGCTCGTCGTACGCGTCGCTGCCGGAGGCCTCGAAGAGCGCGGCGACGAACCGGTAGGTCCCGGCGACCGCCGCCCGTTCGGGTTGCCCGCCGCGCAACGGCCAGCCGAGCAGGGAGAGGACGAGGACCACGACCCCGCCGAGGGTCAGCAGCAGCGGTGCCTTCCACCACGGGTCGGGCATCGGCAGGCCCGCGCCGACGACGGCGTTGAGGAGGAGCAGCAGGCCGGAGACGGAGGCGACGGCGCCGATCGAGGAGATCATCCCGGAGACGAGCGCGATGAGCGTGAGCACGGCGACGGCGAGCCAGCCCTGCCCGAAGACGAGGGTGCCGAGGGTGACGCCGAGGGCGCCGAACAGCTGCGGGACGGCGATGTTGTAGATCCGCATCCGGTACGCGTCGGCGGTGTCGCCGATGACCCCGGACAGCGCGCCCATCGCCACCAGTGCCCCGTACGCGGGCTGCCCCACGGCGAACCCGACGGCCAGCGGTGCGGAGAGCGCGATCGCGGCCCGCGCCACGGCGGCCCACGGCACGGGGGTGGGCTGCGGGCGGAGGCCGGCGGTGAGCCAGGCGGGTGGGGTGAGCCGTGCGGGTTTCGCCATGCGTCCAACGTACGGCGGCGGGCCGCCGGGGCGACGGGGGGTCAGCTCCGGTAGCCCTCGACCTCCGAGGGGGGACGGACGGCCGCGGTGTCCGGGTCCTCGCCGAACTCGCTCTTCGCCCGCCGCTGCCGCAGCAGGTCCCAGCACTGGTCCAGTTTGATCTCCAGCTCGGCGAGGCGGGCGCGTTCCTCGTCGAGGAGCCCGCCGGTGCGCCGGCGAAGGGCGCGTTCCTCCTCGACGAGGGCGCCGATGTTCTCCAGGATCTCGTCGTTGTCCATGCCTTCAGCGTGGCCGATCGAGGCCCGACGTGCAGGTCGAGACCGAACGGCCCGGGGGCGGCACGCGCCGCGTCCGGGCCGTTCGGGCGGGGGGGGGCGAGCCCCGGCGGTCAGTGCCGCAGCGCCTGGGCGATCTCCGCTTTGGTCGTGCCGGAGAGGGTGCGATTGCTGCGGGCCGTACCGGACTTGGACTTCCCGGCCTCGACGCCGTCGATGTTCAGGACGACGGAGTCGAGCAGATTGCCGTCGGTGTCGCGGAAGTTGACCATGATCGTGTAGTCGGCGGTCTTGTCCTTGGGGTTGGTCGCGGTGATCTCGGCGACCGTGCGGTCGCCGTCCGTGGACGTCGCGCCCGCCTTGACGTCGCCGCTCGCGTTCACCCCGTCCTTGACCTGGTTCATCTTCTCCTGGGCGGCGGACGCGACCGCGGCCGTGGCGGAGGAGACGATGCCGCCGGCCTTGTCCTTGGCCTCGTCGCAGCCGGTGAGGGCGAGCGCCAGGACGAGGAGCGGGCCGGCCGCCAGGGCGGCGGCGCGGGTGCGGTGCCCGGTCACCGGCGCTCGTCCCCGTAGGCGTCGTCCGTGGCCAGCGCCCAGATCACGAAGATCGAGACGGCCATGGAGAAGAGCGCCCACCACGGCTGGTAGGGCAGGAAGAGGAAGTGGGCGATGACGTTCAGGGAGGCGAGCGCGATACCCGCGACCCGGCCCCACTCGGCGCCCTTGAGGATGCCGTAGCCCGCGATGGCGACGACGATGCCGAGGATGAGGTGGATCCAGCCCCACGTCGTCAGGTCGAACTTGAAGACGTAGTCGCCGACGCGGGTGTAGACGTCGTCCTCGGCGATCCCCGCGATGCCCTGGAAGATGTCCATGATGCCGGTGACGAGCATGAGGACACCCGCGAACAGGGTGCCCCCGGCCGCCCAGGCGCCGCTTGTCGTCTGCTTCTGCGGTCGTGCCGTGTTCTGACTCATGGACTCATCGTGGGAGCGTCCGCACACGGGCGAACGTTCAACTACGCCGACCGGGTGACTCGCCCCCGGAGGCCCGAGCCGGTGGCTGATCCACTTGCGGGCCGCGGGGGCCGGGTGTGCCCTGGAGGGTGCAGGAACGGTTCGTCCGGACCGCGGAAGGAGCACCTGCCATGGCCGCACACGCAGCGGTACCCGCCCGGCGCCAGTGGAGCACGCACGGCTGGGGCCTGCCCGTCACGCTCGGCATCGCCTACGGCCTCTACGCCCCGGTCATCGCCCGCGACGGCGGCGCCCTGTCCTGGGGCCAGTTCTGGCTCGGCCTGATCAGCGGCGTCGTCCTCGCCGTCTCCGTCTACGGGCTGCACCGCTACGGCAGGGCGCTGCGGCGCGAACTGCGCGCGGTCGCCTGGGGCGCCCTCGCCGGCATCGCGATCGGCTTCCTGTTCAGCCTCTCCGACGCGAGCATCTACTCCTCGGCGCTGCTCGGACTCATCGTGGCAGGCGCGACGTTCGGCGCCGCCTTCTACCTCTTCTACACCCACGAGGACGCGGCCGGCCGGCCCGCGCCCTACTGACCCGCGGCGGTGGTACGCGACCACCACCGCGCGGCGGGGCCGGGCAGCGAGCGGCCCCGCCCCGCGCGCTGCTGACACCGGGCGCCGCTCCGGAGGGCTCGGGACGGCGGGGACGTGCCGCCCGAGCCGCGGCCCGTCCGTGCGCCCGTGCACCGCGGGACCCGGCCGGGGGACCGGGCCCCGCGGTGCACGGACGGGCTGATGGACGAGGTCCCGGGGACGCCCCCCGGTGGCCTCGGTCTCGGGGGTCTAACCCCCGGTGGCCTCGGTCCCGGGGGTCTAGCCCCCGGCGGCCTCGGTCCCGGGGGCCTCGCCTCCGGGGAACTCGCCCCGGACCACGACGACCGGGCAGGGCGCGTGCTGGGCGACGTTCGAGGAGACGGAGCCGAGGACCGCCGCCTTGAAGCCGCTGTAGCCGCGGTCGCCGACCACCAGCAGCGAGGCGCCCGCGGCCTGGTCGACCAGGGCCTGGGCCGGGTTCCCGCCGACGACGGTGCGGGTGGCCGCGGCGGCCTCCTCGGGGGTGAGGGCCTGGGCGAGGGACTCGTCGAGGATCTGCTTCGCCAGGCGTTCGGGGTCGAACTCGGGCGGGACGCCCGGCATGAGCGTGGCCCAGGAGGCCGGGTACTCCCAGCTGGTCACGGCCTGCAGGGTGTCCCCGGTCAGGGCGGCCTGTGCCGCCGCCCACTTCAGCGCTCTGAGGGACGGAGCCGATCCGTCCACGCCCACCACGATCCTGCCGCCGGCCATGGCCGACCTCCGTTTCGCTGTCGGGAGGCCCCGTCCGGGGCCCCGCGCGGGAACCTCCCGACCAACGTAACAAACCGATCAATCCAGGCGCAGATCGGCCAACTGCTTCTCGAAGGGGACGATCTCGTCCTCGTCCGTCCGCCGGGCCGGCCGGGCCGCCACCGTGTCCGCGAACTCGTTCCCGGCCCGGGTGATCCGGGCCGGCAGCCCCTCGGTGTACTCGTCGCCGCCCGAGCCCCAGTCCTCCGAGGCCGCGTACACGGCGGTCGGGACGACGAGGGCCCGCAGATAGGCGAAGAGCGGGCGCAGGGCGTGGTCGAGGACGAGGGAGTGGCGGGCGGTGCCGCCGGTGGCGCCGATCAGCACCGGGACGCCGCTGAGGGCGGTCGGGTCGATCAGGTCGAAGAAGGACTTGAAGAGTCCGCTGTAGGAGGCGGTGAAGACGGGGGTGACGGCGATGACGCCGTCCGCGCCGGTCACCGTGTCGATCGCCGCCTGGAGCTTCTCCGAGGGGAAGCCCGTGACGAAGTTCTTCGCGATGTCGACGGCCAGGTCGCGCAGTTCGACGACCTCGACGTCGACGGCGTACTCCTGCTCGGCCAGCCGGTACCGGGCCGCCTGGAGCAGCCGGTCGGCGAGCAGCCGGGTGGAGGAGGGCGCGCTGAGTCCGGCGGACACGGCGACCAGCTTCAACGTCTGCATGGCGTCAGACCTCCAGCTTCTTCTGGACGGACGGGTGGAGCGGGGCGGTCTCCGGAACGCCGGCGGGCCGCAGGTTCGCGAACTCCTTGCGGAGCACCGGGACGACCTCCTCGCCGAGGATGTCGAGCTGCTCCAGGACGGTCTTCAGGGGCAGTCCGGCGTGGTCGACGAGGAAGAGCTGGCGCTGGTAGTCGCCGACGTACTCGCGGAAGGACAGGGTGCGTTCGATGACCTCCTGCGGCGAGCCGACGGTCAGCGGGGTCTCGCGGCTGAACTCCTCCAGGGACGGGCCGTGACCGTAGACCGGCGCGTTGTCGAAGTACGGGCGGAACTCCCGTACGGCGTCCTGCGAGTTCTTCCGCACGAAGACCTGGCCGCCGAGGCCGACGATCGCCTGCTCGGGGGTGCCGTGTCCGTAGTGCGCGTACCGCTGCCGGTAGAGCCGGACCATCTTCTCGGTGTGCTGCTTGGGCCAGAAGATGTGGTTCGCGAAGAAGCCGTCGCCGTAGTAGGCGGCCTGTTCGGCGATCTCGGGGGAGCGGATGGAGCCGTGCCAGACGAACGGCGGGACGCCGTCGAGCGGGCGCGGGGTGGCGGTGAAGCCCTGCAGCGCGGAGCGGAACTTGCCCTCCCAGTCGACCACGTCCTCCCTCCACAGCCTGTGGAGGAGCGCGTAGTTCTCGATGGCGAGCGGGATGCCCTGGCGGATGTCCTGCCCGAACCAGGGGTAGACCGGGCCGGTGTTGCCGCGGCCCATCATCAGGTCGACGCGCCCGTCGGCGAGGTGCTGGAGGGTCGCGTAGTCCTCGGCGATCTTCACCGGGTCGTTGGTGGTGATCAGCGTCGTGGAGGTGGACAGGATCAGGTTCTCGGTCCGCGCGGCGATGTGGCCGAGCAGGGTGGTGGGGGAGGACGGGACGAACGGCGGGTTGTGGTGCTCGCCGGTCGCGAAGACGTCCAGGCCGACCTCCTCCGCCTTGAGCGCGATGGCGACGGTGTTCTTGATCCGCTCGTGCTCCGTGGGGGTGCGGCCGGTGGTGGGGTCGGTCGTCACGTCGCCGACGGTGAAGATCCCGAACTGCATCGTGCTCACCTCTCGCGTTTCCTGGTGTTGGTTGAATCTTAAACCATCGCGTCCAACGGCGCATCCACCCCCGCTATTCCCGGGCCCGTACCCTGGACGGCATGACCGACCCCGGCACCGACACCGAGCGGTGGAAGGAGCGCGGCGTGATGCTGCGCGTCTTCGTCTACGTCTTCGCCACCCACGCCTTCGCGGGCTTCGTGTGGCTGCTCTTCTACGTGGGCCAGAACGCCCACAAGTGACCGCGGGACGCCTCCCCGCGGGCGCTCACGTAGAGTCCCGGGCGTGAACGCTGCGATATCGGTGGTGTCGGTCGTCGGAATCGGCGCCGACGGCTGGGACGGACTGGCCGAGGCCTCCCGCCGGACCCTGCGCGCCGCCGAGGTGCTGATCGGCGGCCCCCGCCAGCTCGACCTGCTGCCCGCCGCCGACTGCCCTGGCGCCCGCGAGCCCTGGCCCACCCCGCTGCTGCCGGCCGTGCGCGGCCTGCTCGCCGCCCATGAAGGGCGCCGGATCGCGGTCCTCGCCAGCGGCGACCCGATGTTCTACGGGATCGGCCGCACCCTCGCCGGGATCCTCGGCCCGGACCGCCTCGACGTCCTGCCGCACCCGTCCTCCGTCTCGTACGCCTGCGCCCGGCTCGGCTGGCCCCTGGAGGCCACCGAGACCGTCTCCCTCGTCGCCCGCCCCCTCGACGCCCTCACCGGCCGCCTGCACGACGGGCGGCGCCTGCTGCTCCTCAGCGAGGGCGCCGACACGCCCGCCCGGGTGGCCGCGCTGCTGCGCGGGCGCGGCTGGGGCGGCACCCGGATGCGGGTCCTCGAACAGCTCGGCTCCGAACGCGAGCGGACCCTCGACGGCACGGCCGCGGACTGGCCCCACGCGCTCACCGACCCCCTCAACGTCATCGCCCTCGACTGCGCCCGCGACCCCGAGACCCCCCGGCTCGGCGTCACGCCCGGCCTGCCGGACGAGGCCTACGAGCACGACGGCCAGCTCACCAAGCGGTACGTCCGCGCCGCCACGCTCGCCGCGCTCGCCCCGGCCCCCGGGGAGCTGCTCTGGGACGTCGGCGGCGGCTCCGGCTCCATCGGCATCGAGTGGATGCGGGCCCACCGCGACTGCCGGGCCGTCTCCGTGGAGAGGTCCCCGGAACGGGCGGCCCGCATCGCCCGCAACGCGGCGGCTCTCGGCGTACCGGCCCTGAGGGTGGTGACGGGACCGGCCCCCGCGTCGCTCGCCGGCCTCCCCACCCCCCAAGCGGTCTTCATCGGCGGCGGCCTGACCGCCCCCGGCCTGCTGGACGCCTGCTGGGACGCCCTCCCGGCCGGCGGCCGGCTGGTCGCCAACACCGTGACGCTGGAGTCCGAGGCGCTGCTCGCCGAGCGCTACCGCAGCCACGGCGGCGAGCTGATCCGGCTCGCGGTCGCCGCCGCGGTCCCGGTGGGCGGCTTCACCGGCTGGCGCCAGGCGATGCCGGTCACGCAATGGTCCGTAACGAAGGGTTGAACAGAGCAATGACCGTCTACTTCATCGGCGCGGGCCCCGGCGCGGCCGACCTGATCACGGTGCGGGGCGCGCGCACGCTGGCCTCGTGCGGGGTCTGCCTCTACGCCGGCTCCCTCGTCCCCACCGAACTGCTCGCCGAGTGCCCGCCCGACGCCAAGCTCGTCGACACGGCCCGGATGGACCTGGACCAGATCGTCGCGGAGATCGCCGCCGCCCACGAGGCCGGCCAGGACGTGGCCCGCCTCCACTCCGGCGACCCGTCGGTCTTCAGCGCCATGGCCGAGCAGATGCGCCGCCTGGACGCGGCGGGCATCCCGTACGAGGTCGTGCCCGGCGTCCCGGCCTTCGCGGCGGCCGCGGCCGCCCTGAAGCGGGAGCTGACGGTCCCGACGGTCGGCCAGACGGTCATCCTGACCCGGATCGCCCAGCAGGCCACTCCCATGCCGGAGGGCGAGGACCTGGCGACCCTCGGCCGCAGCGGCGCCCTCCTGGTCCTCCACCTGGCCGCCCGCTACGCCGACCGCATCGTCGCCGAACTCGTCCCCCACTACGGCGCGGACTGCCCCGCCGCTGTCGTCGCGATGGCCAGCCGCCCGGACGAGGTCGTCCTGCGCGGCACGCTGGAGGACATCGCGGACCAGCTGAAGGCCTCGGGGATCACCAAGACCGCCGTGATCATCGTGGGCCGCACCCTGGCCGCCTCGGAGTTCCGCGACAGCCACCTCTACGACCCGGCCCGGGACCGCCACACCTGCTGAACGGACCCGGGCACCGGAAGGACGCCCTCAGGCGTTGGGCCGCTTGCCGTGGTTGGCGTTCTTCTTCTTGCGGGCCCGCTTCTTGTTGCCGCGCTTGGCCATGGGACTCCCTCTCACTGGTGGGGACGCTGCCGTCGCCAGCCTAGGTTCGGGCCCGGGGGCCCGCACGTCGGCCGCCGTCAGCGCGGCCGTACGGGAGGCCCCGCCACCGCCGACCGCCCCACCACGACCCCCGCCCGGTCGATGCACACCACGTCCACCGCCACCGGCGCCCCGCGCAGCACCGCCAGGGCCTCGTCGCGGGCGCGGGTGGCGACCAGGTCGCCGAGGGGGACGCCGGCGGTCTCGCAGAGGCGGAGGGCGGCCAGGCCCGTGTTGGCGCCGGCGATCTCGTCGGCCAGGGCCTGGGAGGCGCCGCCGGTGCGGGCGAGGGCGGCGAGGAAGGGCTTGTCGACCTGGGAGCGGGCCGAGTGCAGGTCGAGGTGGCCGGCGGCCAGCTTGGAGAGCTTCGCGAAGCCGCCGCAGACGGTCAGCCGGTCCACCGGGTGGCGGCGCACGTACTTCAGGACGGCGCCCGCGAAGTCGCCCATGTCGAGGAGGCCGATCTCCGGCAGGTCGTACAGCGTGGTCACCGTCTTCTCCGAGGTGGAGCCGGTGCAGCCCGCCACATGGGTCAGCCCGGCCGCGCGGGCCACGTCCACGCCCCGGCGGATCGAGTCGATCCAGGCCGAGCACGAGTACGGCACGACGATGCCGGTGGTGCCGAGGATGGACAGGCCGCCGAGGATGCCGATCCGCGGGTTCCAGGTGGAGCGGGCGATCTCGGCGCCGTTGTCGACGGAGAGCGTGATCTCCACGTCGCCGCTCCCGCCGTGCGCGGCGGCGACCGCGGCGACGTGCTCGCGCATCATCTGCCGGGGGACGGGGTTGACGGCCGGCTCGCCGACCTCCAGGGGCAGCCCGGGCAGGGTGACCGTGCCGACCCCGGGACCCGCACGGAAGACCACGCCCGAGCCGGCCGGCAGCAGCCTCACGGTCGAGCGGACCAGCGCGCCGTGGGTGACGTCCGGGTCGTCGCCGGCGTCCTTCACGACCCCTGCCATGGCCTGCTCCGCGCCCAGCTCCTCCACCGCCAGCGCGAAGGACGGCGTCTGCCCCTTGGGCAGGGTGATCGTCACCGGGTCGGGGAACTCGCCGGTGAGCAGCGCCGTGTACGCGGCGGTCGTCGCCGCCGTCGCGCAGGCACCGGTCGTCCAGCCGGGGCGCAGACCGGTGTGCTTGAGTTGGGCCTCACGCCCGCCGCCGGAACTCGCCGCATTCACGGATGGACTCCCATGCACGTACTCATTCTCGGGGGAACGACCGAGGGCCGGCTCCTCGCGGGGCTCCTCGACGGCACCGTCCGCGTCACCAGCTCCCTCGCGGGGCGGGTCGCCGCGCCGCGGCTCCCGGCGGGCGAGGTGCGGATCGGCGGCTTCGGCGGGCCGGAGGGGCTCGCCGCGTGGGTGCGGCGGCACGACGTGGACGCGGTCATCGACGCCACCCATCCCTTCGCCGAGCGGATCAGTTTCAACGCGGCCCGGGCGGCCGCCACCGCCCATGTTCCCCTGCTGGTGCTGCGCCGTCCCGGCTGGGTCCCGGTGGCGGGCGACCGGTGGCACGAGGTGGGCTCCCTGGAGGAGGCGGCCGCCGCCCTCGACGGCCTCGGCGACCGGGTCTTCCTCACCTCCGGCCGCCTCGGTCTCGCGGCCTTCGCCGACCGCCCCGAGTGGTTCCTGGTCCGCTCCGTCGACGCCCCCGACGCCCCGATGCCCGCCCGCTCCGAACTCCTCCTGGACCGCGGCCCGTTCACCCTCGACGGCGAACGCGGCCTCCTCGCCCGGCACCGCATCGACGTCCTGGTGACGAAGGACAGCGGCGGCGCGGCGACCGCCCCGAAGCTCACCGCGGCCCGCGAGGCCGCCGTCCCGGTGGTCGTGGTCCGCCGCCCGCCGGTCCCGCAGGGCGTCCCGGTGGCGTCGACGCCGGAGGAGGCCGCCGCCTGGGCGCGGGCCCTGGCGGGCTGAGCGCGCAGCGCGCGACAGACCCGGACGCCCGCCTTTCAATGGAGTAATGAGCACCGTTCGATTGCTTGCCGCGGCGGGACTCACGGCGCTTCTGGGCGCCACGGCCCCGGGGCCCTCCCCGCCCCCGCCGCAGCCCCCGCCCCAGCTCGACGACGCGGAGGTGCAGCGGGCCGTCGACCGGCTCGACGGGGTGGTCGAGGCGGCAATGAGACGGACCGGGGTGCCGGGCGCGGCCGTCGCCGTCGTCCACGACGGCAAGGTCGTGAAGCTGACCGGCTACGGAGTGCGGAAGGCCGGCGAGACGGCCGCCGTCGACGCCGACACCGTCTTCCAGCTGGCGTCCGTCTCGAAGCCGATCGCCTCCACGGTCGTCGCCGGCGCCGTGGGCGTCGACGGCTGGGCGAAACCCGTCGCCCCGCACGTGCCGGGCTTCCGCCTCAAGGACCCGTGGGTCACCTCGCACGTGACGGCCGCCGACCTGTTCTCGCACCGCAGCGGGCTCCCCGACCACGCCGGGGACCTCCTCGAAGACCTCGGCTACGACCGGGCGTACATCCTGTCCCACCTGCGCTACGAGCCCCTGGCCCCGTTCCGCGCGAGCTACGCCTACACCAACTTCGGCCTGACGGCGGCCGCGCAGGCCGTCGCCGACGAGAAGGGCGTGCCCTGGGAGAAGCTCTCCGCCGACGTCCTCTACAAGCCGGCCGGCATGGACCACACCAGCTCCCGCTTCCAGGACTACGCCGACTCCCCCGACCGCGCCTACGGCCACGTCAAGACGGCCGGCGGCTGGGAGGCGAAGTCCGTACGCGACCCGGACGCCCAGTCCCCGGCCGGCGGCGTCAGCTCCTCCGCCCGGGACATGGCGACCTGGCTGAAGCTGCAACTCGGCGAGGGCAAGCTCGACGGGCGCCGGATCATCCCCGCCGACGCCCTGCAACGCACCCACTGGCCGGAGGCCGTGGCGAGCCCGCCCCGCGCCCCGGCCGCCCGGACCGGCTTCTACGGCCTGGGCTGGAACGTGAGTTACGACGACGCGGGCCGCCTGCGGCTCTCGCACACCGGCGCGTTCGCCCTGGGCGCGCACACCAACGTCACGATGCTGCCGGGCGAGCAGCTCGGCATCGTCGTCCTCACCAACGCCTCCCCGGTCGGCGTCGCGGACGCCGTGGCCCTCGACTTCTTCGACATCGCCGAGCACGGCCAGCCGACCCGCGACTGGATCCCGCTGGTCGACGCCCTCTACCAGCAGCAGGCGGACGAGGCCGTCTCCAAGACCGACTACGCCCACCCGCCCGCCGACGCCACCCCCGCGAAGGCGCCCGCCACCTACACGGGCACCTACCGCAACGCCTACTACGGCCCCGCCGAGATCACCGCGGCCGCGAACGGCACCCTCACCCTCCACCTGGGCCCGAAGCCCCAGGCGTACCCGCTGACGCACTACTCCGGCGACACGTACAGCTTCGAGACCGCGGGCGAGAACGCCGTCGGCCGCACCGGCGTGACCTTCAAGCCGGACGGGAAGTCGTTCACGGTGGAGTACCTGGACGGGGAGGGGCTGGGCACGTTCACCCGGTAGCCGGGGCCTCGCCCCCTAGCCGTACCGCCGCGGCGTCCACGCGATCGTGCGGCCGTCGGCGCGCTTCGTGACCCGGGTCTGCGAGGAGCCGATGAGGAGCAGGGTGCGCATGTCGACCTCGGAGGGATCCAGGGTCTTCAGGGTCAGCACGCGCACCGACTGCTCCGGGCCGCCCACGTCGCGGGCGACGACCACCGGGGTGTCGGGGGAGCGGAGTTCGAGGAGGAGGTCGCGCGCGGCGGCGACCTGGTGGGTGCGGGACTTGGAGCCCGGGTTGTAGATCGCCAGGACCAGGTCGGCCTCGGCCGCGGCGCGCAGGCGCCGGGAGATGACCTCCCAGGGCTTGAGCCGGTCGGAGAGCGAGATGGTCGCGTAGTCGTGGCCGAGGGGCGCGCCCGCGGCGGCGGCGGCCGCGTTGGCGGCGGTCACCCCGGGCAGCACCCGGACGGGGACGTCCGCGTAGCGGTCCTCCGCGGCGATCTCCAGGACGGCGGTCGCCATGGCGAAGACGCCCGGGTCGCCGCCGGAGACCACCGCGACGCGGCGCCCGCGCCGGGCCAGGTCGAGGGCGAACTCGGCGCGCTCCGACTCGACCTTGTTGTCGGAGCCGTGGCGGACCTGCGAGGCGCGCAGGACCGGTACCCGGTCCAGGTAGGTGGTGTAGCCGACCAGGTCGTCGGCGTTCACCAGGGCGCCGCGCGACTCGGGCGTCAGCCAGGGCGCCCCGGCCGGTCCGGTGCCGACGACGACGACCTCGCCCCGCTCCCGTACCGGCGGCTGCGCGTCGATGCGGGAGGGGAGGACGGCGACCGAGAAGTACGGGACCGACTCCGGGTCGATCTCGTCCAGCCGGCCCGTCCGCTCGCCCGCCATGAACGCCCGCTCCACGTACCGCGCGTCCTCGAGCCGGCCGGCCCGCTCCAGCGCCCGCTTCACCGCCGGGAAGGTGCGGCCCAGCTTCATCACCACGGCCGAGTCCGTGCCGGCGAGGCGCGCGGTCAGCTCGTCCTCCGGGAGGGTGCCGGGGACGATCGTCAGGACCTCCTCGGCCTCGCACAGCGGCTCGCCGAGCCGGGCCGCGGCGGCGCTGACGGAGGTCACGCCGGGGATGACGGTGGTGTCGTAGCGGTGCGCGAGGCGCTTGTGCATGTGCTGGTACGAGCCGTAGAACAGCGGGTCGCCCTCCGCGAGCACGGCGACCGTGCGGCCCGCGTCGAGGTGGGCGGCGAGCCGGGCCGCGGCCTCCTCGTAGAAGTCGTCCAGCGCCCCCCGGTAGCCGCCCGGGTGGTCGGTGGTCTCCACCGTGAGCGGGTACATCAGCCGCTCCTCGATGTGGTCCTCGCGCAGGTGCTCGGCCGCGATGGAGCGCGCGATGGACCGCCCGTGCCGGGCCGAGTGGTAGGCGACGACGTCCGCCTCGGCGATGGCCTTCACGGCGGCCACCGTCATCAGGTTCGGGTCGCCGGGGCCGAGGCCGACCCCGTACAGCTTGCCCTTCACGACGCTCATGCCTGGATCTCCGCTTCGTGCGCGAGGGCGTTGAGCGCCGCCGCGGTCATGGCGCTGCCGCCCCGCCTGCCCCGTACGACCAGGTACTCCAGGCCGAGCTCGTTGGCGGCCAGCGCGTCCTTGGACTCGGCGGCGCCGATGAAGCCGACCGGGATGCCGAGCACGGCCGCCGGCTTCCCCGCGCCCTTCGCGATCATCTCCAGGAGGTGGAAGAGCGCCGTCGGCGCGTTGCCGACGGCGACGACCGAGCCCTCCAGGCGGTCCCGCCACAGCTCCATCGCGGCGGCCGACCGGGTGGTGCCGAGCTCGGCGGCGAGGCCGGGCACGGACGGGTCGGACAGCGTGCAGACCACGTCGTTGTCGGCGGGCAGCCGCTTGCGGGTGACCCCGCTGGCCACCATCTGCGCGTCGCACAGGATCGGCGCGCCCGCCCGCAGCGCGGCGCGCGCCGAGGCCACGACGCCGGGGGAGTAGGCGAGGTCCTGCACGAGGTCGGTCATGCCGCAGGCGTGGATCATCCGCACCGCGACGGTGGCGACGTCGGCGGGCAGGCCCGCGAGATCCGCCTCGGCGCGGATCGTGGCAAAGGAACGGCGGTAGATCTCCGTGCCGTCCTTCTCGTACTCGAACATCCTGTTGCTCTCGCTCATCTCGTGGTTGTCGCCGGGCCGCGGGCCGCCGCGACTGCTTCGGACAGGGAGGTACGGGGAGTGGGGCGCCCGTCCACCAGGTAGCCGCCGTCCTCGGTGGCGAGGACGTCCACCCAGGCGCCGTGCGGATGCCCGCAGCGGCGCGCGCACCCGGAGAAGTGCACGGGCAGCAGGCCCCGCGGCGCGAGGGCGGCGTCCCGCCGCACGTCGGCGAGGGACTTGGCGCAGCCGGGCCGCCCGGTGCAGGCGCCGACGCCGGCGCCCGGGTCGGCGGGCCGGGTGATCAGGCCGAGCGCGGCGAGTTCGGCGAGCCGGGCGGGCGGCGCGGCGACGACCGCCCCGCGCCAGGGCGTGAACCGCACCTCGCGGGCCGGCAGCAGCGCCCGCAGCTGAGCCGCGGTCAGCCGGCCGAGCGGCGCGAGGACGGAGAAGGCTTCGGGGCCGAGGGGGCCGGGGGCCGGAGGGCCGCCCCGGGGGAGCGCCGGCGCGGGCACGGCCTCCGCGGCGACACCGGCGCGCGCCAGGGCCCCCGCCACGTCCGGCGCACACCCCTCGGGCAGCTCCCGCACCCGCCAGGCCCCGTTCCCGGCGGCCGCGGCGGCCCGCAGGAAGGCGTCGGCGGCGGCGAGCGCGGCGCGGGGCGCGTCGGGGGCGGCGACCCGGAAGGACTGCGCGCCGAGGCACAGCACCGCCCGACCGACGACACCGCGCGCCGCTCCACCGACAGCTACGGCAGCGCCCGCGCCCGTTCCCGCCTCTGCGAGCAAGGTCACATCCCCGCCGAGCCCCGCGACGTCCCCCCGTCCGTCGTCCAGGACGAACAGGAAACGTCCGGAAAGCGACGGCGTCCACGTCTCCCCGCACAGCAGTGCGTCCAGTTCCCGTGCCCACAACTGCACGTCCGCGCAGCCGAGTCCGTCCAGGCCCGCGGCCGGGGAGGCGACGATGTTGCGGATCCGTTCGTGGCCGGGGGAGGGCAGCAGTCCGGCCCGGTCGAGCAGGGCGGCCAGCTCGCTCCCGCACCCCGCGTCGAGGCCGCGCAGCTCCGCGTTGCCGCGCGAGGTGATGCTGACGCTCCCGTCCCCGAGGGAGACGGTCGCGTCGGCCAGAGCCTCGACCTGACGGGCCGTCAACAGCCCGCCCGGCAGGCGGAGTCGGGCGAGCATGCCGTCGTCGGCACGGTGCAGGCGCAGCGCACCCGGGCAGGCGTCGCCGCGGTCCCGTATGAGAGGTTCGCCCGCTTCGGGCGAGGTGCGTGGGGTGGCCGGCATGGCGGCGAGCATACCCACGGGGTGGTCCGCTCCCACCTGCCGCGAGCGCCGCCGGCCACTGTGATCCGCCCGACCCCGGCCCACCCCCCGCAGGCCCCCCGCACGATCTAGGATGCAAGCGGCATGGGGTCCCAGGACCCCGGGGAGGAAGCCCGGTGAGAATCCGGCGCGGTCCCGCCACTGTGAGCCCGTACCCGCGCGAACCGGCGGGGGGACGGGTGAGTCAGGAACTCCCGCCGTCCACACGACCACCCGGGGCGCGGACAACCCCGAGGAAGGGCCTGAGCTCGCCATGCTCCTGCTGCTGTCGCACTCCGACACCGACCTGCTCAGCGCCCGCGCGGCGAACGCCGCCGTCGCCGAAGGCGCGGTGGAGTACCGGTTCGCCAACCCCGCCCGGCTGCCGCTCGCCGACCTCCCCGCCCTGCTCGACGGCGTCGACCTCGTCGTCGTACGCCTCCTCGGCGGCCTGCGCTCCTGGCAGGAGGGCCTGGACACGGTCCTGGCCGCCGGCAAGCCCGTGGTGGTGCTCAGCGGCGAACAGGCCCCCGACGCCCAGCTGATGGAGGCCTCGACCGTCCCGGTCGGCGTGGCCACCGAGGCCCACGCCTATCTCGCCCACGGCGGCCCGGCCAACCTGGGCCAGCTGGCCCGGTTCCTCTCCGACACGGTCCTGCTGACCGGCCACGGCTTCGAGCCGCCGGCCGCCGCGCCGACCTGGGGCCCGCTGGAGCGCGCGGCCGGGAACACCGACGGCCCCACCATCGCCGTGCTCTACTACCGCGCCCACCACATGAGCGGCAACACCGCCTTCGTCGGCGCCCTGTGCGACGCGATCGAGGCCCAGGGAGCCCAGGCCAAGCCGCTGTACGTGGCGTCCCTGCGCGCCCCCGAGGAGGAGCTGCTCGCCGAGCTCCGCACCGCCGACGCCATCGTCACCACCGTCCTCGCGGCCGGCGGCACCAAGCCCGCCGAGGCACAGGCCGGCGGCGACGAGGAGGCCTGGGACGCGGGCGCGCTCGCCGCGCTCGACGTGCCGATCCTGCAGGCCCTGTGCCTGACCGGCTCGCGGTCGGCCTGGGAGGAGAACGACGAGGGCCTGTCCCCGCTGGACGCCGCGAGCCAGGTCGCCGTCCCCGAGTTCGACGGGCGCCTGATCACCGTCCCCTTCTCCTTCAAGGAGATCGACGAGGACGGCCTTCCCGCCTACGTGGCGGACGCCGAGCGCGCCGCCCGCGTCGCCGGCATCGCCGTCCGGCACGCGCGCCTGCGGCACATCCCGAACGCCGAGAAGAAGCTGGCGCTCGTCCTCTCCGCGTACCCGACGAAGCACTCCCGCATCGGCAACGCGGTCGGCCTGGACACCCCCGCCTCCGCCGTCGCGCTGCTGCGCAGGCTGCGCGAGGAGGGCTACGACTTCGGCCCCGCCGAGGACATCCCGGGCCTGGTCTCCGGCGACGGCGACGAGCTGATCTACGCCCTGATCGAGGCCGGCGGCCACGACCAGGACTGGCTCACCGAGGAGCAGCTGGCCCGCAACCCGGTCCGCATCCCGGCCGCCGACTACAAGCGCTGGTACGCCGAGCTCCCGGCCGAGCTGCGCGAGCAGGTCGAGGAGCACTGGGGCCCGGCGCCCGGCGAGATGTTCCTGGACCGCTCCCGCAACCCGGAGGGCGACATCGTGCTCGCCGCCCTGCGCCGCGGGAACCTCCTCGTCCTCATCCAGCCGCCGCGCGGCTTCGGCGAGAACCCGATCGCGATCTACCACGACCCGGACCTGCCCCCGTCCCACCACTACCTGGCGGCCTACCGCTGGATCGCCGCGCGCGCCGAGGACGGCGGCTTCGGCGCGGACGCCATGGTGCACCTGGGCAAGCACGGCAACCTGGAGTGGCTGCCCGGCAAGAACGCCGGCCTGTCCGCCGCCTGCGGCCCGGACGCGGCCCTCGGCGACCTGCCGCTGGTCTACCCGTTCCTGGTCAACGATCCGGGCGAGGGCACCCAGGCCAAGCGGCGCGTGCACGCCACGCTCGTCGACCACCTGGTGCCGCCGATGGCCCGCGCCGACTCGTACGGCGACATCGCCCGCCTGGAGCAGCTGCTCGACGAGTACGCGCAGATCAGCTCCATGGACCCGGCGAAGCTGCCCGCGATCCGCGCCCAGATCTGGACGCTGATCCAGGCGGCGAAGCTCGACCACGACCTGGGCCTGGAGGAGCGCCCGGAGGACGACGGCTTCGACGACTTCCTGCTGCACGTCGACGGCTGGCTGTGCGAGGTCAAGGACGCCCAGATCCGCGACGGTCTGCACGTCCTCGGCGGTGCGCCGGCCGGCGAGGCCCGGGTGAACCTGGTCCTGTCGATCCTGCGCGCCCGCCAGATCTGGGGCGGCACGCAGGCGCTGCCGGGTCTGCGCGAGGCGCTGGGCCTGGACGAGTCCGCGGCGACCCGCACCACCGCCGACGAGGCGGAGGCGAAGGCGCGGGAGCTGGTCGAGGGCATGGAGGCCGCCGACTGGTCCGTGGACGCGATCGCGACCGTGGCCGACGGGTACGGCGACGAGGTGCACGCGGTGCTGCGCTTCGCCTGCGAGCAGGTGGTGCCCCGGCTCGCCGCCACCACCGACGAACTGGCGCACGCCGTGCACGCGTTGAACGGCGGCTTCGTCCCGGCCGGCCCCTCGGGCTCCCCGCTGCGCGGCCTGGTCAACGTCCTGCCGACCGGCCGCAACTTCTACTCGGTCGACCCCAAGGCCGTCCCGTCCCGGCTGGCGTGGGAGACGGGCCAGGCGCTCGCCGACTCGCTGCTCACCCGCTACCGCGACGACAACGGCGAGTGGCCGACCTCCGTCGGCCTGTCCCTGTGGGGGACGAGCGCGATGCGCACCGCGGGCGACGACGTCGCCGAGGCGCTCGCCCTGCTGGGCGTCCGCCCGCGCTGGGACGACGCCTCGCGCCGCGTCAACGGCCTCGAGCCCATCCCGCTGGCCGAGCTCGGCCGTCCCCGCATCGACGTCACGCTGCGCATCTCCGGCTTCTTCCGCGACGCGTTCCCGCACGTCATCGGGCTCCTCGACGACGCCGTCCGGCTGGTCGCCGGCCTGGAGGACGAGTCGCCCGAGGACAACCACGTACGGGCGCACGCGCAGGCGGACCTCGCCGAGCACGGCGACGAGCGCCGCGCCACCACCCGTATCTTCGGCTCCCGCCCGGGCACGTACGGCGCGGGTCTGCTGCAGCTGATCGACTCCCGCGACTGGCGCACGGACGCGGACCTGGCCGAGGTGTACACGGTCTGGGGCGGCTACGCGTACGGCCGCGGCCTCGAAGGGCGCCCGGCGCGGGCCGAGATGGAGTCGGCGTACAAGCGGATCGCGGTCGCGGCGAAGAACACGGACACGCGCGAGCACGACATCGCGGACTCCGACGACTACTTCCAGTACCACGGCGGCATGGTGGCGACCGTCCGCGCGCTCAAGGGCACGGCCCCCGAGGCGTACATCGGCGACTCCACCCGCCCGGAGACGGTCCGCACCCGCACGCTGGTCGAGGAGACCTCCCGGGTGTTCCGCGCCCGCGTGGTCAACCCGCGCTGGATCGAGGCGATGCGCCGGCACGGCTACAAGGGCGCGTTCGAGCTGGCGGCGACGGTCGACTACCTCTTCGGCTACGACGCCACGACGGGCGTCGTCGCCGACTGGATGTACGACAAGCTCACCGAGGCGTACGTCCTCGACCCGGAGAACCAGGCCTTCCTGAAGGAGGCCAACCCGTGGGCGCTGCACGGCATCGCCGAGCGGCTCCTGGAGGCGGAGTCCCGCGGCATGTGGGAGAAGCCGGACCCGGAGACGCTGGCGGCGCTGCGGCAGGTGTTCCTGGAGACCGAGGGCGACCTGGAGGGCGCCGCGGACGGCGACGAGGGCTAGACCGTCGTGGCGGACGGGGCCGGGGCCAGCTCCAGGCGGCGGCCCCGGAAGCCCTCGCGGATGCGCCGGTCGTGGGTGACGATCACCAGCGTGCCGGAGTAGGACGCGAGGGCGGCCTCCATCTCCTCCACCAGGCCCGGGGCCAGGTGGTTGGTCGGTTCGTCGAGCAGCAGCAGGTCGACCGGGCGGCTGACCAGTCGGGCCAGTTCCAGCTTCCGCCGCTGTCCGGTGGAGAGTTCGCGCACGGGGGTCGCGAGGTCTTCGGCCGCGAACAGCCCGAGGGACAGCAGCTCGTCCTCCCGGCCCGCGCCGAACGCCGCCGCCACCGTGCGCGGGTCGTCGGCCGGACCGGCGTCCTGCCGCAGCATGCCCGACCGGGCCGGGGTGCTCACCGTGCCGTGGTCCGGCGCGAGTTCGCCCGCGAGGACCTTCAGGAGGGTGGTCTTGCCCGCCCCGTTCGGGCCGGTGACCAGAAGCCGCTCGCCGGCTTCGAGGCGCAGGGCGTCCAGCCGGAGCCGTCCCGCGACCCGTACGTCCGCCAGGGCGACCGGCGCCGCGGCGCCCTGGACGCGTGCCGCGAACCGCAGCGGCTCGGGCGGCGCGGGGACCGGGTGCTCGGTCAGCCGCCGCAGCTGCTCGCGGGCCGACCGGATCCTGCTCATCGCGCCGTGCGCCCGTGACCGGGCCCGGAACGCGCCGGCGCCGCTGAAGGCGGCGGGGGCCTTGCGCGGGATGTGGGAGAAGCGGTCGATGTGGGTGTCGGCGAGCGCCGAGTACCGGGCGGTATCCGCCCGCCACTGCTCGTACTCCCGCTCCCACCGGGCCCGTTCGGCGGCCCGTCCGGTCAGGTAGCCGGCGTAGCCGTTGCCGTACCGGCGCAGCGTCCGCCGCTCGTGGTCCACCTCCAGGACGGTCGTGGCGACCCGGTCCAGGAAGACCCGGTCGTGGGTGACGGCGACGACCGTCCCCCGGTGGCCGCGCAGGCGCTCCTCCAGCCAGTCCACCGCCTCGTCGTCGAGGTCGTTGGTCGGCTCGTCGAGCAGCAGCAGCTCGGGGTCGGCGGCGAGGGCCGCGGCGAGGGCGAGCCGGGAGCGCTGCCCGCCGGAGAGGGAGCCGAGCGGGCGGGCCCGGTCGAGCGGGGCGCGCTCGCCGAGCTGCCGCAGCGTGCTCTCCACCCGCCGGTCGGCGTCCGCGCCGCCGCGCGCCTCGTACGCGGCGAGCAGGGCGGCGTATCCGTCCAGGTCGCCGGTCCGGTCGAGCGCGGCCTCGGCGGCCCTGATCGCCCGCTCCAGTTGCCGTACGTCGGCGAGGGCGAGGTCGATCGCGGCGCCGACGCTCGCGGTGCCGGGCAGGTCGAGGGTCTGGGCCAGGTGGCCGACGCCGCCGGGGGAGTCGACGGTGACGGTGCCGTTGTCGGCGGCCTCCTGCCCGGCGAGCAGCCGCAGCAGGGTGGACTTGCCGGAGCCGTTGTCGCCGACGACGCCGATGCGTTCGCCGGCGCGGACGGAGAGGGAGACCCGGTCGAGGACGAGGCGGGTGTCGTAGCGCTTGGTGACGTCGGTGAGTTGGACACGGAACAAGGGCGGCCTCCTGGCCTCGGCGACAAGACGGGCGAGCGGGACGGGAGCGAGCTCGACGGGGGAGCCCGACGGGGAGTTCGACGAGGAGCTCGGCAACGCGCTCGGCAAGACGGTTTCGCTGCGAGACGAGACGTGTCGTCTCGTGATCGACGCGTTCACCGTACGCCGTGATCCCGCATCCCGCAAGACGCGGCGTCTCGTTACATGCGCTCGCCCAGCACCCGCACCGCCTCCACGATCAGGTCCCAGAAGCGGTCCGCGTCCGCCTCCATGCCGACCTCGGCGTTGGCCGGGAGCCCGGTCACCCCGTCCAGGTCGATCACGGTCGCCCCGCGCGTGTACGTGCCCCCCAGCTCGACCGCCACCGGCGCGCGCACCAGGCTGACCAGCGACGGGTCGATGAGGTGGGCCACCGTCAGCGGATCGTGCACGGGTGGCGCGTCGAAGCCGTACACCTCGCGGTAGGTCGCCGCGAAGTACGTCAGGAGCTCGACGCACAGGCGCCCCAGCGGGGTGCCCAGCGCGGCGAGGCGGGAGAGCACGTCGGGGGTGGCCCGGACCTGGTGGGTGACGTTCAGGCCGAACATGGTCAGCGGGATCCCGCTGCGGAAGACGAGGTCCGCCGCCTCGGGGTCGCAGAGGATGTTGAACTCGGCCGCCGGTGTCGTGTTGCCCCGCCCCGTCGAGCCGCCCATGAGCACGATCCGCTCGATCCGGGCGGCCAGCTCCGGGTGGGCGACCAGGAGCGCGGCGACATTGGTCAGCGGGCCCGTCGGCACGAGGGTGACGGGCGCCGGGTGGGCGAGCAGGATGTCCCGGGTCAGCGCGAGGGCGTCGCGCGGGTCCTGCGGCACGGGCGGCTCGCCCTCCCCGAAGCCGGGGCCGTCGAGCCCGGAGCCGCCGTGGATGTTCTCGGCGACCCGCGGAGTGCCGTACGGGCCCGCGTGCAGCGGGCGGTCCCGGCCGGCCGCGATCGGGACGCCGTGGATCCCGGCCACGGAGCACACCCGGCGCGCGTTGAGCGTGGTCTTCTCCAGCGTCTGGTTGCCCGCCACGGTCGTGATGGCGAGCAGGTCGACGGCCGGGTGGGCCGCGGCGAGCAGGATGTTGAAGGCGTCGTCGTGACCGGGATCGCAGTCGAGGATCACGGGTACCGGCATGCGCCCACCGTCCCACACCGTCGTGCGTACGTCACGATCCCGAACTCCCGCTCGTCGCCGGTCGCCTACTGGTTCTTCGCGTCCTTCGCCGCCTTGACGGCGGCCGCCGCGTCCACGTTCCCGAGCCCCAGTTTGGGTAGGTTCTGCGGGTTGCTCGCGGTGTCCCGGATCGTCTTCATGATCGCGGCCGGGGACAGGCCCTGCCGGTGCAGCAGCGCGGCCACGGCGGAGACGTACGGCGAGGCCATCGAGGTGCCGGAGAGCTGCCCGTACCCCGAGGTGTTCCGCAGGGTCTCCCTCGTCGTGTACGTCGGCAGGGTGGACAGGATGTCGACGCCGGGCGCGGACACGGCGTTCCGGGCGCCGAAGTTGGTGAAGGAGGCGGGAGCGCCGTTCTCGCCGGCGGCGTTGACGACGAGCACCGGGGTGTCGAGCGCGTAGGGCTGGAGGATCGTGGAGTCGTTGCCCGCGGCGGCGACCACGACCGCGCCCTTGGCGTTGGCGGCGGAGATGGCCTGGTTGAGGATGCCGCCCTTGAGCAGCCGGGCCATCAGGCCGGATTCGCCGAGCGAGAGGTTGATGACGTCGGCGCCGTGCTGGGCGGCCCAGACGATGCCCTTGGTGATGTCGTCGTTGGTGCCGCTGCCGTCGGCGCCCAGGACCCGCACCGGCATGATCTTCGCGCCGGGCGCGCCGCCCGCGACGCCGATGCCGTTGTCGGTGTGGGCGGCGGCGATGCCGGCGACATGGGTGCCGTGGCCGTTGAGGTCCTTGGGCTCGGCGTCGTCGTCGACGAAGTCGTAGCCGTCGACCAGGCGGCCCTTGAGGTCCGGGTGGTCGAGGTCGACGCCGGTGTCCACGACGGCGATGACGGTGTCGTCGCCGCGGTCGGTGGTCCAGGCGTCCGGCATCTTCAGGGCGTCCAGGGCCCACTGGTCGTCGCGCAGGGGGTCGGGCTTGTCGTCGTCGCTGCTGCACCCGGTGGTCACGGCGGCGGTGAGGGCGGTCAGGGCCGTCAGGGCGGCGAGGGTGGTGGCGGGCCGACGACGCATGCAGTTCTCCCCATTCGTACGCATTCGGTCCGGTCAGCCGTCAGTCAACCGGGAGTACGGGGTCTCCGCATCCGGAGAGCCGGCACCCCGGTCTAATTGTTCTAGTAGAGTGCAAACAAATAGAACCGGGACTGGAGCCTGGAGGGTCCTGTGCACCCTGTCGCCCCTCGGCTGCGGCTGCTCGCCGCACTGCCGTTCCTGCTCGCGCTCGCCGTCGACCTGCTGCTGTTCGCGCTCTGGCGCGACCGGCTGCCCGACCGACTCGCCACCCACTTCGGCGGGGACGGCCGCGCCGACGGCTTCACCGCCACCGGCGGCTACCTCGCCGTCAGCTCGGGCCTGCTGCTCTCCCTCGGCCTCGCCTGGACCCTCCTCGTGCGGCGACGGGCCCTGTGGGGTGCCTGGGCGACCGCCGGGTTCATCGGCGCGCTGCTCGCCCTGCTGCTGCGCGGCAACCTCGACGTGACGGACCCGGCCGCCGCCCGGCTGCGGCTCGCCGTGCTGACCGCGGCCCTGGGCATCGCGGCCCTCGCCGCCCCGGCCGGCCTCGCGCTCACCCGGCTCGTACCGCGGGAGCCCGCGCCGCCGGCCGCGGCCGCGGGTGCGCCGCGGCTCGACCTCGGCGCCGGAGAGCTCGCCGGCTGGACCCGCGCCACCGGCTCCCTGCCGATGACCCTGCTCGGCTGCGCCTTCCTGCTCGCCGCGCTCGTCGTCCCCCTCTTCGCCCCCTGGCCGTACGCGCTGATCCCGCTGGCGATCGGCGTGCCCGGCACCGCGCTCGGCCGCGTCCGGGTGAGCGCCGACCGGCGCGGTCTGACCGTCCGTCCCGCCCTCGTGGCCCGCCCGCGGCTGCGGGTGCCGCTCGACACCATCGCCGACGCGCGGGCCCGCCACGTCGACCCGCTCACCGAGTTCGGCGGCTGGGGCTACCGGGTCCGCCCCGGCGCGAGCGGCGTCATCCTGCGCTCGGGCCCGGCCCTCGCCGTCCGCCGCCGGGACGGCCGGGAGTTCGTCGTGACGGTCGACGACCCGGAGACGGCCGCGGGCCTGCTCAACGCGCTGGCGGCGCGCGGCGACGACACCGCGAGGGGCTGACCGTGCTCTTCCGGGTCGACCCCGCCTCCGCCGTCCCCCTCGGGGACCAGATCGCCGGCTGTGTGCGCGGTGCGCTCGCCGACGGCACCGCCGCCCCCGGCGAGCGCCTGCCCGCCGCCCGTGAACTCGCCGACTCCCTCGGCGTGAACGTCCACACCGTGCTGCGCGGCTACCAGCGGCTGCGCGAGGAGGGGCTGATCGAGCTCCGGCGCGGCCGCGGCGCCGTCATCGTCCCCGGCGCCACCACCCCCGGCCGCGCCCAGCTGGCGGACCGGCTTCGCGCGCTGGCCGCCGAGGCCCGCCGACTCGGGCTCACCGAAGCCGAGTTCCTGGACCTGGCGCGCGCGGCGCTCAGCTGACCGGGGCGCCCAGGAGCACGTTCCAGCGCCCCGCCCGCCCCGAGAGCTCCACCGCGTACAGGGGGCGCACGTCCAGCCGCCAGAAGGCGGAGTCGGGGGCGCCGAGGGCGTGCCCGACGGCCGCGCGGATCACGTCCGGCTCGGCGAAGGCGCGGACGGCGCCCGGCTCCAGGGCGTCCAGCCAGGCCGCGACCCGCGCGCGCAGCTCCCCCAGCGACTCGCCGCCGTGCGGGGCCGCGGCCGGGTCGGCGAGCCAGGCCGCCACCGACTCCGGTTCCGCGGCGGCCAGTTCGTCGAGCCGGCGGCCCCGCCAACGGCCCATCGCGCAGCCCGCCAGGGCCTCCTCGACCCGGAAGTCGCCCGGTCCGAGACCCAGGGCCCCTGCGGTCGCCCGGCACCGCCCGGACGGCGAGCTGACCACCCGTACCCCCGCCGGAAGGGCCAACGGCCCCGCCGCCACGGGCTCGACCGGCCCCTCGTCGTCGAACCGCGCCTCGCGCAGCGCGGCGGTCATGGCGGGGGCGATCAGCGTGAGCCGCACGGTCTGGGGGCGCGCAACCATGGGTGATTCATCCCTCAATTCATCGGGGCGCCGTCCAGGCGCTCTTGGCGCGGAGTGACGGGCGCGGTACGGTCAGGCGACATTTCCACAGAACGACGACGGCGAGACGGAAGTCCGGTGCAAGTCCGGCACGGTCGCGCCACTGTGAGCCCGCCCCGGCCCCCGGGACGGGTGAGTCAGACCCGACGACCGTCGTCGCGCACCACCGTATGGGACGCGAGTTCCCGAGGAGGTTCCACCATGGCCGAGGCCATCGCGTCGCCCGCCGTCTCCACCCCGTCCATCGCCGTCCCGGCTTCCCTGCCGGTCCGCGCGGTGCTCCCGTGGGCGCTGTTCGCCGGGGTCCTGATGCTCGTCGCGCTCTACTTCGTCGGTGCCGAGCAGGGCGCCACCGCCCTCTTCGCGGGCAGCGACGTGCACGAGTGGGTGCACGACGGGCGCCACCTGCTCGGTTTCCCCTGCCACTGAGGGGCCACCGCGCACATGTCATCCCCCACCGCTCCACCCGCACCACCCCAGGCCGCCCCCACGGGTTCCCTCGTGGGGCGGCTGCTCGTCCGCGGCATGCTCGCGGGCCTGATCGCCGGTCTGTTCGCCTTCGCCGTCGCCTACGTCGCGGGTGAACCGTCCGTCAACGCCTCGATCGCCGTCGAGGAGGCCGCCGCCAAGGCGGAGCACGCGGCAGCCCACAGCCATGGCGCGGGCCATGGGCAGGCCGCGGAGCCCGCCGAGGAGGAGGAGATCGTCAGCCGGGACCTCCAGTCCACGGCGGGTCTCGCCACCGGCGTGCTCGTCTACGGTGTCGCCCTCGGCGGCATCGCGTCGCTGGCGTTCTGCTTCGTCCTGGGCCGGGTCGGCCGTTTCGGCCCGAAGGCGACCGCGGCGCTCGTCGCGGCGGGCGCCTTCACCACGGTCTATCTGGTCCCGTTCCTGAAGTACCCGGCGACCCCGCCGGCCGTCGGCAACCCGGACACCATCGGGCAGCGCACCGCGCTGTTCTTCCTGATGGTCCTGCTGAGCGTGCTGCTCGGCATCGCCGCGGTCGTCGCGGGCCGCCGCCTCGCCCCGCGCCTCGGCAACTGGAACGCGACCGTCCTGGCGGGCGCGGGCTTCGTCGCCGCGGTCACCGTCGCGTGCCTGTTCCTGCCGGGCAACGGGGACTCGGTGCAGTCCGACTTCCCCGCCGCCGTGCTGTGGGAGTTCCGGCTCGCGACCCTGGGCATCCAGGCGGGCCTGTGGGCGGTCTTCGGACTCGCCTTCGGCCTGCTCGCGGAGCGACTGCTCGCACCGGGGCCCGCCCCGGCGCGGACGGCGGAGGCGGCCCAGGCCGCCTGACCCTCCGAACGCCGCCCTCGGCCCCGTACCCCTCGCCAGGGGTCACGGGGCCGAGGCGCGTCTTCCGGGCCGCCTCCGGCCGCCTAGCCCAACTCCCGTACCGGCGCCCCCGCCAGGAACGCCTCGATGTCCTCCACGGCCTGCCCGAAATAGCGCCCGTAGTTGGCCTGGGTCACATACCCGAGGTGCGGCAGCGCGAGCACGTTCGGCAGCGTGCGCAGGGGGTCGTCGGCGGGCAGCGGCTCCGTCTCGTACACGTCGAGGCCGGCCCCCGCGATCCGGCCCTCGCGCAGCGCCGCCAGCAGCGCCGCCCCGTCGACCAGGCCCGCCCGCGAGGTGTTCACCAGGTACGCGTCCGGGCGCATCGCCCGCAGCTCCGCCTCCCCGAGCAGACCGCGGGTGCGGTCGGAGAGCACCATGTGCAGGGAGACGACGTCGCTGCCGCCGAGCAGTTCCGGCAGGCTCCGCGCCCGCCGGACGCCGTGCTCCGCGGCCCGCTCGTCGGTGAGGTTCGGGCTCCAGGCGACCACGTCCATGCCGAAGGCGAGGCCGATCCGGGCCACCCGGCCGCCGATCTTGCCGAGGCCGACGAGCCCCAGCGTGCGTCCGGCCAGGTCCAGGCCGACCGTCGACTGCCAGGGCCCGCCCTCCCGCATCGCCCGGCTCTCCGTGTGCACCTGCCGGGCCAGGCCCAGGATCAGCGCCCAGGTCAGTTCGGTGGGCGGCTCGGACCCGCTGGCGGTGCCGCAGACGGTGACGCCCCGGGCGCGGGCGGCCGCCAGGTCGATCGAGGCGTTGCGCAGGCCCGAGGTGACGACCAGCCGCAGCCGGGGCAGCCGGTCGAGGAGGGCGGCGTCGACGGGCGTCCGCTCCCGCATCACCACCAGGATCTCGCAGTCCTCGACGGCGGCGACCAGCGCGTCCCGGTCGGCGAGGCGCTCGCGCAGCACGCGCACCTCGACCCGCCCGTCGAGCGGGCTCCAGTCGGCACAGGAGAGGGCGACGCCCTGGTAGTCGTCGAGTACGGCGCAGCGCAGCGCGGGGGAAGCCATGACCGGCATGATCGCAAACGGCCCCGTCCGGAGCAGCCCGGAGCGACAAACCCCCGCACGGCTCACACAATCGGGAGGACCGGCCTCCGCGCGCGATGCGGGGTCCGGACGAGCTCCGGAGGCGGCATGACGACCGGTGGTGACGACGAACTCTCGGTGCTGCGGGCCCGGGTGGCGGCCCTGGAGGCGGAGCGGACGGCCCGCCCGCCGGCTCCGGCCCACCACCGGGTGCGCGCCTTCTTCTCGGCCCTGCTCATCGTCATCGGCTGCGTGCTGGCCCCGCTGAGCCTGGTCGCCGCCTGGACGGCCGACCTGCTCGGCGACACCGACCGCTATGTGTCCACGGTCGCCCCGCTCGCCTCCGACCCCGACGTCCAGACGGCGGTCGCGACCCGGGTCACCAACGCGGTCATGGAGCACATCGACCTCGCCGACCTCCTCGAAGGCGTGGCCCCCGAGCAGCGCCCCGTCCTGGAGAAGGCCCTGGGCAAGCTCGGCGACTCCCTCGAAGGGGCCGTCGGCAGCTTCGTCCACGAGAAGGCGCAGCAGGTCGTGGCCTCCGACAACTTCCAGACCGTCTGGGACCAGGCCAACCGTGCCGTCCACACCTCCCTCGACCGCGCGCTGACGGGCAGCGAAGAGGGCGCGGTGAAGGTCAACCAGGACACGGTGACCCTGGACCTGGCGCCGGTCGTCGACCAGGTCAAGCAGCGGCTCGTCGACTCGGGCCTGACGGTGGCCGCGAAGATCCCCGAGGTCCACACCGACTTCACCCTCGTCCAGGCCGACGACATCGGGAAGGTGAAGACCGGCTTCGCCCTGCTGCAGAAGCTGGGCTTCTGGCTGCCGGTGATCGCCGTGCTGTTCGTCGCGGGCGGCGTCCTGCTCGCCACCCACCGGCGCCGCGCCCTGGTCGCCGCCGCCCTCGGCTTCGCCGCCGCGGCGCTCGTCCTCGGGATCGGCCTGACCGTCTTCCGTACGGTCTACCTCAACGCCCTGCCCACCGGCGTCTCCCCGGCCGCCGCGGGCTCCGTCTACGACATCCTGATCCGCTATCTGCGGACGGCGGTGCGGATGGTCGTGGTCCTCGGCATCGTCCTGGCGCTCGCCGCCTGGCTCTCCGGCCCCGGCAGGTACGCCCGCCTGGTGCGCAGCCTGTGGCACTCGGGGATCGCGGCGACCCGCGCCACCGCCGACCGCGCGGGCTTCGGCACCGGCCCGGTGGGCCCGTTCGTACGGCGCCACCGCACGTGGATCACCTGGATCCTGGTGGCGGTGGCCGTGCTGGTGTACGTGCTGTGGTCGTACCCGACGGGCTGGGTGGTGGTGGGCCTGGTGCTGGCGCTGCTCTTCGCGTTCGCGGTGGTGGAGTTCCTGGCGGTCGAGCCGGGGAAGGAGCGGGCGGAGGACCCGGTCGGGGACGACCGCCCGCTCACTTCCAGCTGACGCGCGAGCGGACGGCCCGAGCCGCCTTCCAGCCGAAGCTCACGGCGTACGCGGAGACGGCGGAGGGCGCGGGCCGCAGCCGCAGCAGCAGCTCGCCGTCGCGCGGGCCGACCCGTGCGGTGTGCAGCCGCTTGCCCGTGCCCGGCAGGGAGACGGCGTGCTCGTCGGCCCGCTTGCTGACCTTGCCGCCGAGCGCGTTGCCGAGGGCGCCGCGGGCGGTCAGGCCGTGGGCGGTGCAGCGCAGCGAGAGCTGCCAGTCGCCCTTGGGGAGGGGCGCCCCGCCGTCGGCGCGGGCCAGGTCGACGGCGGCCCGGAAGCAGGCCCGCCCGTAGTCGTACGTCTCCTTGCCGCGGCTGACGGTCAGATGCGGTGAGGGGATCTGTTCGGCGGGGACGGTGAGCTCGCGGCCGCTGCCGACGTGCCGCAGGACCACCTCGGTGACCAGGTCGTCGGTGTCGACCTGGTCGACGTACGCGTACCCGGACAGTTCGAGGACGGTGCCGCGCCAGGCGAGCCGGTCGACCCGGCGGCGCGGGCTGACGCCGAGGACCTGACCGGTGATGTCGCAGAGCTCCCGGTGCACGGGGGAGTCGGCCGGGGGGTACGGCGGGGTCGCGTAGACCCGCCCGTCGCGGACGAGGGCCTTGCCGGGCCGTCCGTCGCGCTGCCAGCGGACGACGTCGGCGAGCTCCTCGACGAGCCCTTCGCGCAGGCAGTGGGCGACCAGCTTCTCGTGGACGGGCATCCGGGCGAGGACGCCGGGCTCGATCCACTTCCGGGCGTACGGGCGGGCGAGCTCGACGAGGAGCTTGCGCCGGTCGGCGTCGGCGGCGAGGAAGCCCTGGTCGAAGCGCCGCATCATCTCGACGTTGACGTGCCGCCCGACCAGGTGGTCGCGGAGCGCTCCGGGCCCGGTGAGCCCCTTCACCAGCTCGACCATCTCGTCGGCCTGTTCGAGGGCGACCTCGAACTCGATCCCGTTGGCGGTGATGTTGCCGTCGTCGCCCCGCTTGACGAGGTAGTAGCAGTCGTAGTCGCCGACGATGGAGATGACCTTGCTGTGCAGGTAGGCGCGGGCGACGAAGTGCTGGTCCTCGCTGATCCGCATGTGCTCGGGGAAGCGCAGCCCGTGCCGCTCGATGACCTCGCGCCGGAACAGCTTGAAGGGCATGAGGGTGTAGTAGACGTCGCCCTTGGACAGGTCGGCCCGGTCGACGTTCTTCGCGAACACCTGCTTGGGCACGCGCCGTCCGACGCCGACCAGCTTGGCGAGGACGGTGTCGGACCCGTTCCGCTCGGCCATGGCGACGAGCCGCTCCAGGGCCTCGGGGCCGAGGCAGTCGTCGCCGTCGACGAAGAACACGTAGCGCCCGGTGGCGTGGTCGAGCCCCACGTTCCGCGGCCGGCTCGGGCCGCCGGACGCCTCCTGGTGGATGACCTTCACCACCCCGGGATGCCGCTCGGCCCACTCGTCGAGCACCTCACCGCTGCCGTCGGTGCTGCCGTCGTCGACGGCGACGACCTCGATGGCGTCGAGACCGAGGGTCTGCTGCTCGATCGAGTGGAGCGTCAGCCGGAGATAGGGCATGGCGTTGTAGACAGGCACGACGACGGAGACCGTCGGCTGAGTCGAGACCTTCATCGTTCGCCCCCAGTGTGCGGATCCTGTGAACCGTCTGGCCGTTAACGAGCGAGGTCCGCCTTGTGTCACTTCGCAGCGGACGCCGGATTCTTCCCATGAGGGATGACGGACGGAAACGCATGCGGGTTGCGTCGCTTCGGCGTGGACGGAGCCGCTGGGGCGGGAGGAGGGGCCGGGGGCGTCCGGCCCTGGGTCCGCCGCGCTTGCGGCGAGAGGTGCGCTGTGGAGTGGCCTCTAGGGGACTGGCATACTGCACGGGTGTAGCCCTTCGCGCATCCCCCGTCGCGAAGGGCTACACCCTTAGGTCGGCCGCCGGTTCGCGGTCGGCGGGCACGCGGGGCGGTGCGCGGGGCGCGGTGCGGGGCGGTGGCGCGGTGCAAGGCCGTGCACACGGCCAGGGCACTCCCCTGTGGTGCCCTGGCCGTGTTTTTTGCAGTTAACAGTGACGTAGAGTGTTTACGCAAGCCCGGCACTTGCGCCGGCGCAGGATGTGAACGTAGGTAACCGGGATGGACATCGGCGAGGAACAGGTGCCTGAGCTGCAGTCGTTGCAGCAGAAGGTCGAGTACATGCTGGAGAAGACCTTCCCCGGCCAGAAGGTGTCCGGGCGGACCTTCGCCGAGTTGGTCAAGGAGCGCGGCGGCTCCCTCTCCCACAGCTACTTCTCCAACATCCTGGCCGGGAAGGTCACCCAGCCCTCCGAGGAGATCCTCAAGGCGCTCGGCCTCGGCTTCGGCGTGGACTGGCGTTTCTTCAAGGAGGAGTCCGAGGTCGTCGGCGACGTCGTCGCCGGGCTCCGCTTCCTCGCCAAGCGCCGCACCGGCGAGATCAGCGGCGTCGCCGGCCGCGGGGTCGACGACGAGGGACTGCCCGCGGAACTCCTGGAGTTCGCGCTCTCGCTCCTCGCGGACAGCCAGGCCAAGCCGCGCCCCGAGGACGGCGCACAGGACGGCGAAGCGGGACGTTAGGGCACGCGGCTCGGTGTCGACGGCCGGCGTTGGCTAAAATCGCCGACCGCATGTCACACACGCGTGACGACGACCAAGAGGCCTCAATGTCCCTGCGTGAACTGCGCAAAGAGTGCGAAGCCGGCCTGGCTGACCTGCCCATACCCGCGCCCTTCACCATCGAGGGCCTGGTCGCGAACATGGAGGCGGCCCGCGGCCGGACCATCGTCCTCCAGGAGCTGCCCGAGCGGCTGGCACGCGTCAACGCCGCCTGCGGCCTCCGGCTGAAGTCCGGCACCACCAGCTATGTGCTCTACCGTCGCCGCCCCACCGCCTACCAGACCCAGCACGTGATCCTGCACGAGCTGTGCCACGAGTGGTTCGACCACGGCACCAGCCTCGACGCCGACCAGCTGCGGAAGTTGCTGCCGGTGTTCGACACCTCGCTGATCAAGCGGGTGCTCTCCTCCGACACGGTCCAGGCCCGCGCCCAGTACGACACCCACGACGAGCGGATCGCCGAGTTCGGCGCCTCCCTCATCCCGCGCATGGCCAGGGACGTGACCAGCGACGACATGGTCGGCCGGCTGGCCAACTCGCTCTCCCGGCCCGTCGCCCACAGACGCCGCGGCTTCTTCCGCCGCTCGTAGTCCCGCGTAACCCCCCACCCCCCACAGAACAGCCGAGGAACTCACGTGACCGCGCTCGACCTCGCCGGCTACCTCATCGCCGGTCTGATGACCGCCGTCGCCCTGTGGCGCATGCCGGCCGCGCTCTGGGGCGACGAGGAGGACAAGCGCCGGCGCGCCCTGTGGGGCTGTTACGCGGGCTTCGCCATCGCCCTGTGGACGAAGACCCAGGTGGTGCGAATAGGGCTCAACAACAGCCCCGTCGTCGACCTCGCGGTGCTGATCAAGCACTACACGTCGACCATCGCCATCCTCGCGATCCTCAGCTACATCGTGGCCATCTACGGCCACTACCCGGAAGGCGGGGCGATCCCGCGCCATGTGCGCTTCGCCCGGTTCATCCAGCAGGTGGCCACCAAGGCCTCCGTCGTCACCCTCGTCCTGCTCACCGTGCTCTTCTTCACGGTCGTGGACCGCTCGGTCCCCGCCGACCGATTCGTGGCCGAGCACGCCGGCCAGTGGGGCGCCACGCTCTACATGAGCGTCTTCTACCTGTACTTGGGCGCCGCGTCCGCCGTCTGCGCCTACCAGTGGGCCCTCGCCACGGCCGACGCCAAGCTGCTCCATCTCCGGGTCGGGCTCGGCATGATGACCTTCGCGATGTTCATCGGGGTCGGCTACACGCTCAGCCGGACCGCGTTCCTGTGGATCAGCGTGGTCGACCAGCCCAGCGAGGGCTTCGCGCTGGCCTTCGACGAGGCCACCGAGGCCGCGCAGGTCGTCCTCTTCGCCTTCTTCGCGCTCGGCGCCTCCATCCCCGCCTTCAGCAAGGCCTGGCGGCGCGCCCGGCTCTGGCGGGCGCAGGTGAACCTGCACCCCCTGTGGCGCGAGCTCATGACGGCCTTCCCCGACCAGCCCTTCGCCCCGCCGGCCTCGCTCGCCCGGGAGCTGACCCGCTTCGACACCCCGGCCGACCTCCGGGTCGACCGCTGGGCCGCCGACATCGCGGACGCGGTGGAGAAGCTGCGCCACTACGTGCCCGACAGCATGCTGACCGCCGCCAAGGAGGCCGCGGCGGGCGAGGGCGCCGACCCCGGCAGGACGGGCGCGCTGGCCGACGCCTACTGGATCAGGGCGGCCCTCGCGGCGAAGGCCGCGGGCGCGCCCGCCGGCAAGGCCGCCGCGTTCGAGACGAAGCACGCCACGGACCAGGACGGCGAGGTCGCCTGGCTGGTGCGGGTGGCCGCCGCGTACAAGTCCATACCGGAACAGCGCACCCGCGCGGTCCTGCGCTCGGGTCTGGAGCAGAGCGCGTGAACGAGACCACGACCACCCCCGGCACGCCCGAGACGCCGGTCGCCGCCGCGGCCCGCGTCGTCACCGACGTCCTGCAGCCCCGCAACGTCCTGCTGGTGGGCATGCTCGGCATCGGCCTGGCCGCGGCCGGCCACTGGACGGGCCTGCTGTGGGGCCTGCTGGGCGCCCTGTGCGCCGGGCTGATCCCGGCCGGCTACATCGAATGGGAGCGCAAGCGGGGGACGTGGGGCGACCGCCATGTGGTCGACCGCACCCAGCGGGCGCCGATCTTCTTCGTCATCCTCGGCTCGATCGGCACCGGTTCGCTGGTCATGCTCCTCGGCGGGGCGCCGACGCCGATCCTGGTCGCGATGCTCGCCCTGTGGGTGATGACCATCGGGCTGCTCGCGGTGAACACCGTCTGGAAGATCTCGGTGGACTCCGCCGTCGCCTCGGCGGTGGTGGCGCTCCTGGCCGCGGTGCACTCCCCGTGGTGGCTGCTGGCGTACGGGCTCACGATCGCCGTGTGCTGGTCGCGGGTCGCCCTGACGTACCACTCCGTGGCACAGACGGTCGCCGGGGCGTCGCTCGGGGCGTCCACGGCGCTGGCGTTCCTGGCGGTCTGAGCGGGGGTACGGCGCCGCCGGGGGCATCGCCGGGCCTCTGACCGCCCACCACGGCGCCGCCCTCCGCACCGGCTTCGACGCCGGCCTCGACATCGGCCTCGGCGCCGGCCTCGACGGTCCTCGCCGCCGGCCTCGACGGTCCTCGCCGCCGCTCGGGCGGCCGGCCCGCGGCCGCGTGGCGGAACCGGCCCGATCGTCGTGGCCCGGAGCGACCTGGCCGCCGTGGCCCGGAGAGCGGCATCGACAGGCTCAGGCCCGGTGACCGGGGCCGGCATCGGTCGCGCCTTGGTTCAGGGCTGCTCGGGGGGCGTGCCGGATTCGGCGGCACGGCGGTACTCGGCGTTGATGCGGCGGGCTTCTTCGAGCTGGTCCTCGAGGATGATGATGCGGCAGGCGGCCTCGATCGGAGTGCCCTGGTCGACGAGTTCGCGGGCGCGGGCGGCGATGCGGAGCTGGTAGCGGGAGTAGCGGCGGTGGCCGCCCTCGGAGCGCAGGGGTGTGATCAGGCGGGCTTCTCCGATGGCGCGGAGGAAGCCCTGGGTGGCGCCGATCATCTCGGCGGCTCTGCCCATGGTGTAGGCGGGGTAATCGTCGTCGTCGAGACGGTCGTACGAGTCATCTGCCGTCATTTGCACCTCTCCGTGAAACGCATAGAGGGGCCCTGGTGCCAGTACTGGCACCAGGGCCCTGAAGGAACTACTACACCACCTGCCGGCCCTGATGAAGCGCCGGCCTTCTGTGTCCGCCCGCCCGGCCTGGTCGCTGCCGGGGGTGCGGGGATCGCGATTGCCTGACCGAAGACCACCTCGCTCACGATGTCCTGCGGTACCCGGACGCGAGACTCCCTGCCCGGGCGATCCTGATGGCGATGCGTTCCTCCGTTCTCCTTGATCCTCGACTTCTCCCGGGTGCGCGCGTCCGCAGCCCGACGCCTTCACCCGGGGTACCGCATCACTGCTCCCGCGGGTGTCGCCTCGGCCTCATGGCCGCGATCCCGCTCGTGGCGGCCCCTGATCACTGCGGGCCGCCCAGTGCGGCCGCCAGTCCCGTCGCCGTCCTGCAACACCCTGGCTTCGAAACTCCGCCGCCGCACTGTCCTGCGCACTGCGACTACCTGTACTGCTGCCGGCAGTTCGTGTCTGCCAGGCCCTCTTGTCTCTCGGCGTTACGTGAAAAAACATAACCCACCCACACGCCGATGTCTATCGTGGCCGCAGTAGATTTTCGGGATCGGGGAGAGGAGACAGTCGGGGCCGGGCAGGAGCGCCCCCGGTCTCCCGGCTGCGGTGGCCCCCTGCGCCGGCGCGCCCGAACGGTCGTCACCCAGGGGGACGACCGGCGGACGGGGCGCGGTGACTCGTAGGATCGCTCGCATGTCGAAGATTGACGAGCTGCTTGTTGACGTTGCCAGGCTGGTCGAGTCCGGGCAGAGCAACCAGATGTCCCTGACCGTCGTCACCGGGGGTGCTGTCATCACGGGCCGGCTGGCTCCCGAGGCGGTGTGGCGGCAGAGGGTCTCGGAGGTCCTGGCGGACTCCGAGCGCCTGGGCGAGTTCTCCGCCGTCTTCGCCGCCGGTGGCGGACACGAGCCGCCCACGCACCTGCACTTCCACATGGCGCGGATCCTGCAGGGCGCGGTGGGAATTCCCGAGACGGGCGGCATGTACCGCGTCTCGATCGCGGACATCAGCGCCTGGACGATCGGCGACGTCACGTACTCCGACCACTGAGGCGAGGCGCGCTAGGGCCCGACCGGCATGCGCCGGCCGGGCCCTCGCGGCTGTCCGGGAATTCAGGCGGAGACGGCGGATGTCAATTCGGTGCCGGAAATCGCCGGAACGGCCCAAAAAAGCTGGGGCCCGCACCCTCGAAAGAGGATGCGGGCCCCAGCCGCGCGGCGCGCGTCAGCGTCAGGCGGGAACGATGTTCTCGGCCGTCGGGCCCTTCTGGCCCTGCGCGATGTCGAAGGAGACCTTCTGGCCCTCCTGGAGCTCGCGGAAGCCCTGGGTGGCGATGTTCGAGTAGTGGGCGAACACGTCGGGGCCGCCACCGTCCTGCTCGATGAAGCCGAAGCCCTTTTCCGCGTTGAACCACTTCACGGTGCCAGCAGCCATGTCACATCTCCTTGGGGCGGTGCAGCGGAGTCCGCACCTTGCGGACGCCGTTTCGTCGCGATGATTCCCTGCCCGGAAAATGAGACCGGAATGCAGAACGCTTCCGTGTGGCACGCGGCCGGCGGGGCGTTCGAATTATCGGGTACCAAAACTGCAACTGATTCGACCGTAGCACGCCGCTGCTTCGTGTGTGCGCTGCGAATTCGACGCCCGCGTGCCGCCGCAAGAAATCCTTTCCGTGCCGCCGGCGAGAATCTCCCTCGGCGAGGGCAAATATTGAATCCGCCCGCCTCGGACCGACAGGCACTGGAGCGGCCCGACTCGGACCGACCGGCCTGACGCGTTCCGACCGGCTCGCCTCGGTCCTTCCGGCGCCGGGCGAAGCCAGCGTCGAGACCGGTCAGGAATCGAGAAGCCCCGGCCGTGGCACGGCCCCTAGCGTGAGGGTCATGGCAACCACCGCTTCCACCGCAGCCGTCACCTCCCTCGCGTCCGTCACCCTCGAGGTGGCCGATCTCCCGTCCGCTCGCCGCTTCTACCGCGCCTTCGGCGTGGACACGTACGTGGGCCTGCGGGCGTCCGAGGCGCCCTCCACCGGATTCCGCGGCTTCACCCTGGCGCTCACGGTGTCCCGTCCGGCCATCGTCGACGGATTCCTCGGCGCCGCCGTGGACGCCGGCGCCACCGTCCTGAAGCCCGCCGCGAAGTCGTTCTGGGGCTACAGCGGCGTCGTCCAGGCCCCGGACGGGACGATCTGGAAGATCGCGACCTCGGAGAAGAAGGACACCGGCCCCGACACCCGCGAGATCGACGAGGTCGTCCTGCTGGTCGGCGTCGAGGACGTGAAGGCCACCAAGGAGTTCTACGTCGGACGGGGCCTGACCGTGGCGAAGAGCTTCGGCGGCAAGTACGCCGAGTTCGCCGCCGGTCAGTCCAGCCCCGTCAAGCTGGCGCTGTACAAGCGCCGAGCCCTCGCCAAGGACCTCGGAGTGCCCGTCGACGGCACGGGTTCGCACCGCATCGTCCTCGGGGGCACCGCCGAGGCCTTCACCGACCCGGACGGGTTCGCCTGGCAGCCCGCCGCTTAGCAGGCAGAAGGGACACCCATGTCGAAGCGACTGATGACCGGTCTGTACTGCTTCCTCGCCCTGGAGTTCGCGCTGGGCGCCGTCACCAAGTACTGGCCGGGCGACACGGTGTTCAGCCCGGCGTACTCCGTGAAGTTCGCCGAGTGGGGATATCCGTCCTGGATGCGCTTCGTGGTCGGAGCCCTGGAAGGCGCGGCCGCCGTCCTGTTGGTGATCCCCGACGGACGAACCCGCTTCCTGGGCGCCACGACGCTGATGTTCGTGCTCACCGGCGCGGCCACCACCCACATCGTCAACCACGATCCGGCCACGGAGAGTTGGGCGGCGCCTGCCCACCTCGTCATCATGGGCGCCCTCGCCCTGGCCAACTGGCCCGCCGACTGGCGGGACCTCCTGCGAGGTCACGCACCCGGGCAGGGGCGAACCGGCCCTGTTCCGCGGCACCCCCTCGTGTGATCCAGTGCACATCGAGGGGAGCGATGACGTGGTGCCTCGCCGTCGGTCATATGAGCGACAACGCCGAACCGAGGAAGGCCCCGTCATGACCGACACGCTCGCCGAGCCCCGCCCCGTCGTCTCCGCCGCGCCCGTGCCGCGATCCGCGGCGCGGTGGGCCGCGACCGGGGGCGTGGTGGCGGGTCCGCTGTTCCTGGCCGTCGGCCTCGTGCAGGGATTCACGCGCGACGGCTTCGACTTCACGCGGAACGCGATCAGCCAGCTGGCTCTCGGCGCGGCGGGCTGGATCCAGACGGCAAGTTTCGTGCTCACCGGTGCGCTGCTGATCGCCGGCGCGGCCGGGCTGCGGCGGGTGCTGCGCGGGGGGCCCGGGGGGACGTGGGGGCCGGTCCTGGTCGGCGTCTTCGGCGCTTCCTTCTGGGTCGCGGCGGCCTTCCCGGCCGACGCCGGAGCGGGCTTTCCCGTCGGGGCGCCGGAGACGCCGGTGATGAGCGGGCACGGCGCCGTCCACATGTTCGGCGGCATGGTCGGCTACCTCGCCCTGTGCGCCGCCTTCTTCGTCCTCGCCCGCCCGCTCGCCGCCCGCGGCCGCCACGGCTGGGCCGTCGCCTCCCGCATCGTGCCCGTGGCCGTCCTCGTCGGCTTCACGGCCTCGGCCGCCTCGGTCCTGGCGTTCACCGCCGGCGCCGGCCTCGGCCTGCTGTGGCTGAGCGCGGCGACGGCCCGCCTGGCCGAAGCTCGGGCCGACCGCTAGACACCCGCCGCTGGATGCCGATCGCTGACGCCGGTCGCCGGTCGCCGGTCGCCCGTCGCCGACGCGGGCCGCTGGACCCTCGCCGCTGGACGGCGCTGGACACCCGCCGCCGGACACCCGCCGCCGGACACCCGTCGCCAGACGCCCGCCACCAGACGCCCGCCGCCAGACCCCCGCCGGTCGGGCAGGCGCCGGCGAACGAGCCCGCGCAACGGGCCGCCCCCGGGCCTCGCTGGGCGATGCGGCTGGACGGGTGCAGTTCGGCCGCGGCTCCGGTGCCCTCGGCCCGCAGGCGGGCGACGCCGGGTTACACATGGGCCTGCGCCTCGGCGCGGGGCGGACCCGACGACTGGAAGAGCACCATGGCAGAGCGCCACCCTCACCACAGCACCGGCCGCCGTCCGCTGCGTCGCGGGCTCGCCGCCGCCGTACTCGCGGCCGGCATGCTGACGGCTTCGACCGCACCCGGATACGGCGCCGCCGCGACCACGCCGACGCCGACGCCCGGCCCCCGGTTCACGCCCCTGACGGCGGCCGTGATGACCGAACCGGCGCCGTTCCGCGCGACGGACGGCAGGACGCACCTCTCGTACGAACTGCTCACCACGAACGCGCTGCCCAGCAGCGCACGGGTGCGCCTCGACCGTGTCGAGGTCCAGGACGCCCGCACGCACAGGGTGGTGGGCTCGCTCAGCGGACAGGAGCTGGCCGACGCCGCCAACCCGGTGGGCGACCCCCTGCCGGGCGCGGACGGGTACACGCCGGCGCCGCCGGGGCGGACGCCGACCGTGATCCCGGGCTCCCAGCAGTGGGTGGTCTGGCTCGACCTGACCCTCGACCACGGCCAGCGGGTGCCCAAGGTCCTCGAACACCACCTCTCGGGCGCCGTCCTCACCACATCCGGCTCCTCCCCGTTCGAGGAGACGGTCCGGATCACCCCGACCGACCGCACCGCTCCGCTGGACCTGGACCCGCCGGTCCGCCCCGGCACCTGGTACTCCAGCGAGTCCTGCTGCGGCAACACCCACCACCGCCGCGGCCTCGCCCCGATCGACGGCGGCTTCTACGTACCGCAGCGCTTCGCGATCGACTGGTACAAGGTCGGCGAGCGGGGACAGACCTGGGAAGGCGACCCCGCGCGGCTCACCAGCTACCTGAGCTACCGGCAGCCGGTCGTGGCGGCGGCAGGCGGCAGGGTGGTGGAGGTCCAGGACGGGATCCCGGACAACACGCCGCCCGTCACACCGCCGGTCCCGCCCATCGAGCAGACCGTCGGCAACCACGTCACCGTGGAGGTCGCGCCCGGCCGCTACCTGCTCTACGCCCACCTGGAGCCCGGATCGCTCAGGGTCCGGGAGGGCGACCACGTCGAACCCGGTCGGATCCTCGGGCGGATCGGCAACAGCGGCAACTCGACCACGCCACACCTGCACTTCCAGGTGATGACCACGCCCGAGTTCTTCCCGACCGACAGCCCGCCGTTCACCTTCCGGGAGTTCCGCGTCGCCGGACGGGTCGAACCCCGCATCTGGGACGACAACCTGGGCCTGCAGCCCACCGGTGTCCTGCCGGTCATCCCCTCCCCGTACGACGGCCCCCACCGCGCGCGCTATCCGCTGGACCGCGAGGTACTGGAGTTCTGACCGCCGGCCCGACGACGAAGGCCCTGGTCTTTCGACCAGGGCCTGCGTCGTTCAGGCGCTCGCCGGACAGCCCGCCGTCACGGGCCGCGGCGGGCGCGGCGGGTCCTAGCGCGTGGCGGGATCCGGTGTGCCGGGGCCGGGAACGGCGGTCCTACAGCTTGCTCATCTTGGCGTACGGACTCAGGATCCGCTCTTGCGTCGAGCCGAAGTCCACGACCGCCGCTGTCCCGTCCTCGATGGCGGTGACCCGGCCGAGGCCGTGCACGTCGTGTGTGACCTGGTCGCCTACGGCGAACGTCTTGGGCGGCCGCGTGACCGGGGCCTTGAAGGGACTGGTGGGCAGAATGCGCTTCGGTGCACTGGGCTTCGTCATTGCTGCCAGTATGCGCCCACGCGCCTCCGCCGCGGGCTGTGTCCCGGGGACGGAGACTCCGGCAGCGGCAGGCGCAGGGCCGTCACGGGGTTCTCAGGCCGCTGCCGCGGCGACGGGCCGACGGGCGCCGGCCCGCCGGGTGGCCGAGGCGGAGCCGCGCCGACCACGGGACGAGGACGTGCGGCGCTTGGGGCGCTCGGGCGCCGGTGCCGTGACGGTGACCGGGATGCCGGAGGGGGCTTGGGCGCCGGTGATCCGGATCAGCTCCGCCTCGCCGGAGTGGACCTGGCTGGTCTCGGGGACGATGCCCGCGGCCTGCAGGAGACGGTTCATGCCCCGGCGCTGCTGGGGCGTGACGAGGGTGACGACGCTGCCGGACGCGCCGGCCCGGGCGGTGCGTCCGCCGCGGTGGAGGTAGTCCTTGTGATCGGTCGGCGGATCCACGTTGACCACGAGATCGAGCTGGTCGACGTGGATTCCGCGGGCCGCGACGTTCGTGGCGACCAGCACGGTGACATGTCCGCTCTTGAACCAGGCCAGGGTGCGGGTGCGCTGCGACTGCGTCTTGCCGCCGTGCAGGGCAGCGGCCCGCACGCCGCTGCGCAGGAGGTCCTCGGTGAGCCGGTCCACGGCGTGCTTGGTGTCCAGGAACATCATCACCCGGCCGTCGCGCGCCGCGATCTCGGTGGTCAGCCGCTGCTTGTCGGCGCCCTGTACGTGCAGGACGTGGTGCTCCATCGTCGTGACCGCGCCCTGGGAGGGGTCGACGGAGTGGACGACGGGGTCGGTGAGGTAGCGGCGGACCAGGAGGTCGACGTTGCGGTCCAGGGTCGCGGAGAACAGCATCCGCTGGCCCTCGGGCCTGACCTGGTTCAGCAGGGCGGTGACCTGGGGCATGAACCCCAGGTCGGCCATCTGGTCGGCCTCGTCCAGGACGGTGATCGCGACCTGGTTGAGCCGGCAGTCGCCGCGGTCGATGAGGTCCTTGAGGCGGCCGGGGGTGGCCACGACGACTTCGACACCGCTGCGCAGCGCGTTCGCCTGCCGGCCGATCGGCATTCCGCCGACGACGGTGGCCAGGCGCAGCCTCACGGCGCGGGCGTAGGGGGTGAGGGCGTCGGTGACCTGCTGGGCGAGTTCCCGGGTGGGGACCAGGACGAGCGCGAGCGGCTGACGGGGCTCGGCGTGCTGTCCGGCTGTGCGAGCGAGCAGGGCCAGGCCGAAGGCGAGCGTCTTGCCGGAGCCGGTCCGGCCGCGGCCGAGGACGTCACGGCCGGCCAGGGAGTTCGGCAGCGTCGCGCCCTGGATGGGGAACGGTACGGACACGCCCTGCGCGGTGAGCGCGGCCAGCAGGGTCTTCGGCATGTCGAGATCGGCGAAGGCGTCGACGGCGGGCAGCGCCGGAGTGATCGTCTTCGGCAGGGCGAACTCGCCCTGCACCGGGGCGGGCCGCCGGCCCTGCCCTGCCGAGCGGCGGGGAGCACCCGAACGGTTCGGGGCGGACGAGGCACCGAAGCGACCGCCCCGGGCCGAACCGGAGGGGGAGCCGAAGGCGGGAGCGCCGTTGCGGCGGGTGCGGGAAGAACGGCCGTTGCTACGTGTGGGGTTCATTCAGAACCTTCCTTGATACGGCACGCATCAAGGAGATCCGCAGCGTAGGAGCAGCATGAGGAATCACAGGTACGGGCCGAATGGAATGCGAGAAGCGAAAGCGAAAATGACGCACGGAAAACGCGTGGCGTCATGGGCGAAAAGGAATTGCGGGCGGAAGCTGGTCCGGGGAATCGAGCGGTACGGCTCAGAAGAGGGGGCACCGGCGCCGGTGTCGTACGGTCGCCGTGTCGCCGCGATGATGCCCTGCCGGAGAATGCCGGAATTGCAAAGTGCTTCCGAGTGGCGCGTGGTCGACGGGAGCGCTCGAAGTCTTGTCGGGTACCAAAACCGCAACTGCGACAGACACTAGCACGTCTCCGTGTCCTCCGGTTGTCGCATATTTCTCCCGGGTGGCCGCCGGTGAAAACCCTCTATGCGAGGGCGGATGAAATCTCAGGCCGCGGACGCAGCTATTCGTGCAATCCGAATGCGGTGTTTCGAAAGAGGGCCGGCCGGGACGCGGGGTCGTCAGGGCGCCGACCTGACTCGGACGGGGAGCCGCCCCGTCGGACGGGGAGCCGCCGCCGCGGAGGGCCGAGTGCCAGGGGCGTCCGGGCAACGACGAAGGCCCAGGTCTCTGACCTGGGCCTTCGTTCAAGAGCGGATGACGGGAATCGAACCCGCGCTATAAGCTTGGGAATCACCGTCGCCTTGGCCGCCCACATGGCCTCTGACCTGCGGGCAAGCATCTTCGCAGGGTGTTCCGAGGGGTTCCGCCCGCACCCCTGGTGACCGCTGTTCACCGCCGTGAAGGGCACGGATGGGGCACGCGACGGGTCTCCAGCAGGGTGCCCGGGGAGACGCTCCCCCTCGCAGCCGCTCCCACTCGGGGCGCGGTCGCGGCGATTCCGGAGGACAGCGGTCGCATCATGGGCGTCCGCCTGCCTCGTTCGGGTGGAATCTTTCCCCCTTGTCGGGGATCAGTGCTGGTCACATGGGGTGAAAGGGTCGCGTGGCTCGTTCCCCGTCCCCGGGCGGGAGGCGTTGATGGGGACGTGAGTACTTCAAGCGCCGCACCGATACTGTCCGCCGCTCTCGCCACCCCCGCTCGTCCCGTCGTGCACGACTCGGGCGCGGACACCGCGCCCGGCGTCATAGTCGTCGACTCCTGCACCACCCTCGGCACCACCCTGGTCGTCCGCCTCGCCGGAGAGATCGACCACTTCAGCGCCGCCCCGCTGCGGGCACTGCTGGCCTCGGCGGCCGACGACGGCTGCACCGGGCTCGTCCTGGACGCCTCCCGGGTCACCTTCTGCGACTCCGGTTTCCTGGCCGTCCTCGACTTGTGGCCCCAGCAGGGACGCCGTCTCAGACTCGCGAACCCCTCCCGGGCCGTTCAGCACCTTCTGAACGCCGTTGCACCAACACGACGGCAGCGGGCCCATGCAGGCTCCCTGACGGCGGCAGGCCGGTCATGACGTTCCTGCTCCTGACCTGCGTTCCGATGCTCGCAGCGGTTCTCCTCGCACACGGGGAACCGCGCGAACCAGGGCACCGCCGTCCCGCCCCGCCTCCGCGACCCGCACCTCGCAGGACTCTGATCCACTGCCGCCTGGCGCCCCCGCTCCTCTGCGTCATGCAGTAGACGACGGAAGGGGTCGGGGCCCGCGACAGCGCGCGGGCCCCGACGGCGGATCTCCGGGCCGACGCTGACTGGCGTCGCGAGGGACGACGGGCGCCGACGCACCTGCCGGTGCCACGTCCGAGACGCCGGGTGCGCGGGCCTGGCGGCGGTCGTCACAACGGCCCCGGCGCATTCACTCCGTCGGGGCCGCCCTTCCGGATCGTCACACGTGAGCGTGCTCGATCCGTGTTCAATCGTACGACTTCTCGGCCGGGCGGGCCGGGCGAGAGCGGGACGTCGGGGTGGTCCGGCTCAGCCGCGCTCTTGTTCTTCGGCCTCCATGCGGAGGATTCCCTGGTGGGTGAGGGAGACCATCGCGGGTGTGTTGCCCGGTTCCCAGTCGACGCTGATCAGGCCCTCGCCGGTGAGGTAGGTGCAGGCGGCGGCCAGGTCTTCCTCCGGGATGCGCAGGTCGTTGCGCAGCTTCCGTCCCGTGATGCCGAGGAGGCGGTTGCCTTCGGTGGCTTCGTAGAGGGCGGTCAGGACCCGCTCGCGGTACCCCTGTCGTTCGCGGAGTGTGGCCATGACCGAGTCCTTTCGTCGTGTGAGGGTCCGATTCCGCTCAGACTTCGTCGACGTGGGTGCCGGTGAGAGGGGACGATCTGCTGGTGGTGAGCCAGGAGCGGGCGGGCTCTGCGGCGGTTTCGGTGTCGACGGTGAGGTGGAGCCGGGTGCCGCCGTCGAGGACGGGGTAGCTGCGCTGTTCCGTCCCGGCGAACGAGCGGCGGATCACCTCGGCGACCGTGCGGGCGGCTTCGGGGGTGGCGGCGACGATGCGGATCTCGGCCTGTCCGGCCGAGGGCAGGGCCGCGGTGTCGGTGCGGTACAAGGGGCGTGGTCCCTTCACGGGTGAGCGAGAGGCCGGCGGGTGGGTTGTCCCGGGTGTCGGGTGCCCCGCCCGCGGCCTTCGGTCGGAGGAGTGGTCTCTGGAGCGGTCAGGGCCAGGTGCCCGTGGCCCTGCGGCGGGCGGCTTGCTCTGTCGGCGTGTGGGGGTTGTGACCGGGCGGTCGGAAGATGGCCGGGAAGGGGTCGCTGTAGTGGCGGGCGGCGATGCGTGCGTCGTGTTGGGCGTTGAGCCGGTGGACAAGGCGCGCGCCGAGCGTGATCAGCACGGCGACTGCCGCGAGTGCGATCAGGGTCTCCATGTCGTCACCACCGCGTGTTCTTCGGCAGCGGAATCATCCGCGCGCCGACGACCGGGTGCCGGAGGGGTGGCAGGGCGGCTCCTCCGTCCGTCTCCCAGGCGTCCTCGCTGCTGCGTGCGTCGCGCATGCGGCGGCCGGTCGCGGCTTCGTCGGACATCAGGACACCGGCGGTGAGGACGCTGCCGGGGACGGCGGCGGCCGCCATGAGCCGGGTGGCCGCGGCGGGTTCGGTCTCGGGCGGTATCACCAGCAGGTCGACGCGGCCGACGGTGTAGGAGAGCAGGATCATCTTGTCGGGATCCTGTTCGGTGAACCAGCCGACGTGCACGGTGTGCCCGGCGACGGCGACCTTGTGCGGGACGACGGGCCAGCGGGTGGGGTTCACCGTGACCCGTGTGATGCGTCCGAAGCGCTCTTCCAGCGCGTCGACCAGGGGCGGAAGCTCAGCGGCGAGGTCACGCGAGCGAGGCCACCAGGCGCCGTCCAGGAGACCGGCGAGTGTGGTCTTCGGCGTCAGCGAAAGGCGCGCCGAATGCGAGGGTGCGAGGGTGGCGGTCATGATCGCGGACCCGTCTCCGGGCCGCCCTGCAGGGCGGCCCAGTGTCTTGATCGCCGGAAACGACGTCCGCGTGGGAGCGGGTGTTCGAGTTACTCCCGGTACCTTCAGCCTACTCCGCGCCGGGGGCGGACGAGTGGTGTCCGTCCGGCCGACTTCCCGGGCCGGGAGCATCCGCCCGGTCGGCGTCGGTGACCTCACCCCGCGGCACGTCCCTCCGTCACCCGCGCCACTCGACCAGGAGGAGCGTGGCGTCATCCGAAGTGGCCTCGCCACGTGCCCGCTTGAGGGTGTGGGACAGGTCCCGCGCCACCGCGTGCACCTCCCGGTCCGCCCTGTCCAGCTGGTTCACCCAGTTGATCAGCTGGTCCTCGCCGAACTCCTCCTGCCCGCTCTCGTGTTCCTCGACCAGGCCGTCGGTGAAGCAGAGGATCCGGTCCCCGGGTTCGAGCGTCACTTCGCTGACTTGCGGCTGGTCTCCGCCGAAGCCGACGGGGAGGGTGGTGGGGCTGTTCAGGCGGCGTACGACGCGGTGGTCGCGGATCAGCATGGGGGCGGGGTGTCCGGCGTTGACCCACTGGAGGCGGCCGGTGCCGGTGTCGAGCCGCAGCATCTGGGCGGTGACGAAGTGGTCGGGGGCGAACTGCTCGGCGACGGCCCGGTCCATGAAGAGGTAGATCTCGGAGAGTTCGACGCTGGTGCGGCGGGCGTGCCGGTAGGCCCCGATGGTGACGGTCGCCATGGTCGCCGCGTCCAGGCCGTGGCCCATGGCGTCGATCATGGCGAGGTGGAGGACGTCGCCGTTCAGGGCGTAGTCGAAGCTGTCTCCGGCCACGTCGTAGGCGGGTTCCAGGACTCCGGCGACGGCGACGCGGGGCATCGTCATGGCCAGGGGCGGCAGGAGCGACCACTGGATCTCGGCGGCGACGCTCATCGGTTCGCCGCGGCGGGTGCGGAAGAAGAGGTCGGTGTAGCCGTTCTTGGTCCGGATGATGTCGGAGCCCAGGGCCGCGAGCCTGCGCAGGAGGCGGCGGGCGTCGTCGTCGACCGCGTCCAGCGTGACGGCCAGGACGCCGGCCTGGTCGCCGCCGTCGAGCAGCGGGACGTGGACCCGCACCCCTTCGGCCACCGGTACCTCGACCGGACGCGAGGTGAGGAAGCAGCGACCGGCCGCCGAACCGTCGATGGGCACGGGATCGCCGTCCTCCAGTCCGTCCCCGGCCAGGGGGACCAGATTCCGCTGGCCGTAGTCCTGGAGCAGGATCCGCACCTCGCGGCCCCCGATCCGGGCGATCGCGTCGGCGAGAGCCGGCCCCACCCGGTCGGGCGGCAGCGCGTGGGCGTGGTCCAGGAGCCCGCCCAGTAGCATCTCCCCGAAGCTCTCCGAGCGGTCGGGATCCCCGTCCTCGTACCGTCCGACGGTCATCCGGGGCCTCCAGGCGAGCGGCGGGGCGACACTGTGGACCGGTGCCGACGGGCCGATCCTGCGGCATCGCGGTGCGGCTTCCAGGATGCTTCGCGGTGGCCGGGGCCGCCACGCGCGTCCGCCGACTCCGGCTGCCCGGTCAGGGTCCCTCGGCGTGGGGCCCGGTGCCCCGCTGGGGACGGCCGGTGGTCAGTCAGGCCCGGCCCGGCGGTGCGGGTGGTGTCGACGGTGGGACGCAGGCGGGTGCCCTTGCCCGGGGCGGGTCAGCCGCACCGCTGACCGTCGGCGAGACGGTGGCGCAGGGTGTCGGCCACTCTGCGGGCGGCGTCCGTGGAGGCGGAGACGATCCTGACTTCGGCGTCCCCGGCGGCGACGGGGCTCCGGCGTCCGGCTCGTTGCGGTCCAGGACGGCACCGTCCTTCCCCCGGGGCCTGCCCGGGCGACCGAAGTGAGGCGGGTACGCCCCCATACGTCCACGGTACGTCCGGAGCCCGGGAGCCGATCGGTTCCCCGACGGAGAGCTGCGCGTCCGCGCGTCCTCCCGGAGTACGGTGAAAGTGCGGGGTCGTCGCCCCGCCCGCCGGCCCGGCGTCCGCCGTGGCACCGACCCGGGCGGAAGCGGCACCACCCGTGGACGGGCGGACCACCATGACCGACGCGAACGTTTCCCCCCACCACGTCCCGGCGCCCCAGCGCCTCCTGCCGGACGAGATCCACCGGTCGGTCGGGCCGGGCACCGCGCTGCTCCGGATGGAGACGACGGGGTCCCGGCAGAGCCTTCTGGACGGCGCGTGGTGGCCGCGCTCGCGTGACGTCGAGCGGGAGCTCCCGTCGCTGCTCACCGCCCTGACCGAGCACCTCGGGCCCGTCACCCGGGTCGGCCTGGACGCCTCCGCCTGGAACGGCATCCCGACCCGCCTGGTGGTCGACGGCCGGGTCGTGCACCTCGACTCCTTCCCCGTCGGCGACGACACCGTCCTGATCACCCGCGGCGACAACGACCACTTCTCCCTGATGGTCGTCCCGCCGGACACACCACCGGAGGCCGCCCGCGCGGCCATGGCCCGCGCGGTCCACGCCGACAACATCACGCAGGCCACCGAGCTCCTCGGTGCCACGCTTCCCCCGCCGGCGACCGAGCGGGGAGGAGCGGCATGATCCGGGCAGCGGACATCCGCGAGCGACGCAACCAGGACGTGGTGGACCCCGGCGACCACGGGATCGGCGAACTGGAATCCGTCTACGTCGACACCAGCACCGACGAACCGGCCATGGCCACGGTCCGCGCCGGCCTCCCCACCCGGCAACGCCCGGTGTCCGTCCTCCTTGAGGGAGCGACGGCGGGGCCGGTGCGTGCGGGACGCCCGCGGCGGGAGACCACGGGGCACGTCGGTTCAGGACCGGTGCTCAGGGCGGCCCCCCGTCGGCCGGTATGAATCGTCCGCGTTCGTCACGGCGCCGTCGGCGATTCATCAGATGGTGCGTACTCGTGTTCATCGGGCACCCACGCCGGACAGGTGTGGCTACGGTCGTTCGCGTCGTCCCACGGGGGCGGCATCGGTCGAGTGCCGCATGCGCCAGGACCGTCCCGGCCTTCCACGCCGGTGCGGAGCGCGCCCGAGCGGCTCCCAGGGAGTGGACATGGGTTCTGTCGGTCGTAGGACCGTCGCGGTGATGGCAGCCGCTCTTGCGTCGATGGGGGCGGGAAGCGGTGTCGCCGCGACCGCGACCCCCTCGTCGCCCGCGCCGTGCAGCGGCGCGGAATGCCCCAGCCTCAAGCCGGTCAGGCTCACGACCAGCCAGGCCACCTTGAACGTCACCCAGATGCAACTGGAGAACATCCACGCGATGGCTTCCGACGCCATCACCGGGGAGCCCGTCCGGGGAGCGAAGATCGTGTTCGCCACCGTCGGCGGCCGGACGCTGGGGGCCGCCTTCACCGACTACGACGGTGTGGCCTCGATCACCGCCCCGGAGAACCTGGGTCCCGGAACCCTTCAGGAGCTGCTCGGCGGCTACGAAGCCGCGCTCGTCGGCGACGGCGTGCACGCTCCCGTCGGGGCCCACGGGGCGATCACCGTCGGCACCGACCAGGGGCCCGGGGTGCCGGGCTCCCCGTGTTCGCTCTGCAGTGACCGTGGGCTCAAGCAGGACGTGGTCCCGGTCGACTGGAGCCGGTGACGATGCGGATCCGGATCCTCAGCAGGCGGCCCCGGGCGGCCGGCGACGCTTCTCCGGACCCTTCCGCGGCAGGTCCACGGGACAGCATCGTCGTGTCCCCGGTCGGCGCGGTCAACGGCTTCGCCGTCCTGGACGCCGTGGCCGCGCTGCCGGTCGGCACCTGGCGCTACCTCTGGGAGCCCGAGGGCGTCCGTCACCTCGGGCCGATGGCCCAGGACTGGCACGCCGCTTTCGGTTTCAACCCGGACGACACCAGGATCCCCGTCGTCGACGGCCTCGGCGTGTCCTTGGTCTGCATCCAGGCGCTCCAGCGCCACGTGGAGGACCTCAGGGCCGAAGTCGCTGTGCTGCGCGAGGCCGTGGCGGGCACTCCGTCCGGGGCGGGGCGATGACGACGCAGGGTCTGTCGCCGGTGTCCACGGATGCGATCTGGCGGCTCCCGGTGACGGTCTGCCGCATCACCGGGTTCCTGGGCGAGAGGACGGCCGGCCTCCTGCTGGAGCGTGCCATCGCCTCCACCGGCGACCGGCTCAAGCCTTCCCTGGTCCGGGACCGGGAGCTGGCCCCTGACCTGCGCAGATCCCGCTCTTGCTCCGATTTTCAGGCACCCGAGCTACTGGCGGCCATCGACGACGTACGAGAGGCAGTCGAGCACGTTCTGGGAGTCGACTGCCGCCGCACCGAGCCCAGTTACGGTCTCAACGTGCACAACGACGGTGACTTCTACGGGCCGCACCAGGACACCAGCGTCGCGTACTCCCCCCGCCGTCTGCTCACTTTCGTGTACTACCTGCACCGCACGCCCCGGCCGTTCGGGGGCGGCGAGCTGCGCGTCTTCGACGCCGCCCTGCCGCTGCACACCGAGACCACCGGGGAGTGGGAGGAACGTACCTGGCGGGACTGGGAGCCCGAGCACGACAGCATCGTCTTCTTCCTGCCCACCGCCTGGCACGAGGTACGCCCGGTCGTATGCCCCGGAAAGCAGCACGAGGACAGCCGCTTCGCCGTCAACGGCTGGCTGTGCGCCCCCGACCCGACGCACCGCGGGGGCGACGAGTGCCGGTGAGCAGCGGCCCCGAGAACAACGACGAAGCCCCAGGTCGCTGACCTGGGGCTTCGTTCAAGAGCGGATGACGGGAATCGAACCCGCGCTATAAGCTTGGGAAGCTCATGTTCTACCATTAAACTACATCCGCAGTGACGCCCCGAAGATCGGTGCGGCATCGTTGCACACTGTACCCCATGGGCCACTTGAGGCGAAGTTCCCTTCTCCGAAGCGCCCGCCGAGCCTGCTCGGAGCGGGCGGAGTGCCGCCTGGAGTGGTGTCCCGTTGATCCCCTAATGTGGCTGTCTCGTCCACCACTTGTCGGGGAAGGGACTTGATGGGTTCGATGGAGCGCACCGTCGTCCGTTGTGCCGAGGGGCACGTTTTCAGCACCGCTTCGTTTCCGCTGCAGCATCTCGATGCCGCGCGGATCGGGCCCGGGCGGCTCGTGAGGTGTCCACGGTGTGCGCGGCTGCGGCACGCGGTGCCCGTGGAGATCGGGCAGCGCTGACGATGTCCGCAGGGTGCGGGGTCTTCCCGATTGGGGCAGCTCCGCACCCTCTGCGTATCGTGGGAGCGTGCTTCTCTCAGACAAGGACATCCGGGCCGAGATCGACGCCGGACGGGTGCGCATCGACCCGTACGACGAATCCATGGTGCAGCCCTCGAGCATCGACGTGCGGCTTGACCGCTTCTTCCGGGTGTTCGAGAACCACCGCCACCCCCACATCGACCCCGCCATCGAGCAGCTGGACCTGACGCGCGAGGTCGAGCCGGAGGGGGACGAGGCGTTCATCCTGCACCCGGGCGAGTTCGTGCTCGCCTCGACCTACGAGGTCATCACCCTGCCGGACGACATCGCCTCCCGGCTGGAAGGGAAGAGCTCCCTGGGACGGCTCGGGCTCGTCACGCACTCCACCGCCGGGTTCATCGATCCCGGTTTCTCGGGGCACGTGACCCTGGAGCTGTCGAACCTGGCGACCCTGCCGATCAAGCTCTGGCCGGGAATGAAGATCGGGCAGCTGTGCATGTTCCGGCTGAGCTCGCCCGCCGAGTTCCCGTACGGCAGCGAGCGGTACGGATCGCGGTACCAGGGGCAGCGGGGGCCGACGGCCTCCCGTTCCTACATGAACTTCCATCGGACCCAGGTGTGAGGCGGTAGCCGGCATGAGTGCAGTACGCGAGAACCTGACGTACGAGGGCTTCGGCACCGCCGTCCGTGAGCTGGCCCAGACGATCGCCGACGACGGCTACGAGCCCGACATCGTGCTCTCCATCGCCCGCGGCGGCGTCTTCGTCGCCGGCGGCCTGGCCTACGCGCTGGACTGCAAGAACATCCACCTGGTGAACGTGGAGTTCTACACCGGCGTCGGGACCACCCTGGAGATGCCGGTCATGCTGGCCCCCGTGCCGGACGCGATCGACTTCTCGGACAAGAAGGTCCTGATCACGGACGACGTCGCCGACACCGGCAAGACGCTCAAGCTCGTCCACGACTTCTGCGTCGACCACGTCGCCGAGGTCCGTTCGGCCGTCATCTACGAGAAGTCGCACTCCCTCGTGAAGTGCGAGTACGTGTGGAAGAAGACCGACGACTGGATCAACTTCCCCTGGTCGGTCGAGCCGCCCGTCGTGAAGCGCGAGGGCCAGGTCCTCGACGCCTGAGCCCGGGAGCGGTACGAGAGGGCCCCCGCCGGATCCGTCCGGCGGGGGCCCTCTCGCGTGCGGTGCGGGACCTGCTAGACCGTGCCCAGCTTGATCAGGCTCAGCAGCGCCACCAACTGGATCGCCGAGGCGCCCAGGGCCTTGGGCCACGGGAGGTCGTGGGAGCGGCTCACCATGAGCGTGAACAGGGCGCCGGCCGCCAGCCAGGTCAGCCAGCCGATGACCTGGACCAGGCCGTTCTCGCCGCCCAGGAAGAGGGCGAAGACCAGGCGCGGGGCGTCGGTGATCGACATGATCAGCATCGACAGGCCCACGGTCGGCTGCCAGGCGCCGTCGCCGCCGAGCTGGCGGGCCAGGGTGTGGGTGACCGCGCCCAGGATCAGTCCGCCGATGACGAAGCCGACGCCGGTCATCAGCACGGCCGGGACGGCCGTCGACAGCGGGGCGTTGATCGCCTCCTCGCGCGGCTCGTCGAAGCCGAAGATCGCCAGCAGTCCGTAGAGGAACGTGACGATCAGCGCCGGGCCCCACACGGCGTGGTCCCGCATCTGCAGGAAGGTGTCCGCCGGGCGCGTCACGATGCCGCTCAGCAGGGCCTTCCACGGCAGCCTCGGGCCCGTCAGGACGGGGGCCGCCCCCGCCTGGTACGTCGCGCCCGCGCCGTACGGGTCGTCGTGGACGCTGAAGACCTGGGTGTGGCCCGGGTTGTTCGCCGCCGTGTACTGCTGCTGGTGGTGCTGCGGGTGCGGGTCGCCGAAGTACTCGGGCTCGCCGTACGCCTGGCCGCCCTGCTGCTGCGGGTACGGCGGTGGTGCCGCGTTGTACCCGTAGGGCGCCTGCTGCGGGCGTTGCGGTTGTTGCGGTTGCTGCGGGGGGCCACCGGCCCGGCCGCGTCCGTTCCTGAATCCAGCCACGTCAGAGAACGTACCCGCTCCCGCGGCGCGCTCGCGCCCCCGCGGCGGAGTGCGGCAGAGCTGTGACATCCCCTAGGGGCGCGCAGAGGGGCGCACCTAGGGGTTCGGGGGCGCCGGCGGGGGGTTACACGGGCGCCGGGCGACCTTGTGACCGCTGTTACAGATCCTATGGAAGCCGAACATATCGGGCCCCTACCTTGGATTTGTCGCCGAACAAGCCAGGCAAAAGGAACTTTCCCATGCGAATCGCCCGTCGGACCCTCCGTACCGCAGCCATCGCCACCGGCACCATCGCCGCCCTCTCGCTTCCCGCGGCCGCCGCCTTCGCCGACAGCCCCGCGCCGACCGAGCAGGGGCAGAGCCAGAACCAGACCCCGGACCAGGGGCAGACGCAGGACCAGGGGCAGGACCAGGGTCAGACGCAGGACCAGGGGCAGGATCACGGGCAGACGCAGGTCGACCCTCCCGTCGAGCGGGCCTTCGTCCAGTCGTACCGGCTCGCCGACGGCTCGGTCGCCAAGGTCTACAAGACCGGCACCGACCAGTACGAGGCCGAGATCTGGGCCGGGGGCAGCCTCCTCGACACCCTGACCACCACCGGGCAGCCCGCCTACGGCCAGAACAACGGCCTGCACATCGTCCTCGACCCCGACGGCTCGGTCCGCTCCTGGATGGACAGGGTGCCCACCCCGGACCCGAAGCCGACCCCGAAGCCCACCCCCAAGCCCACCCCCAAGCCCACCCCGAAGCCCAAGCCCGCCCCCCAGCAGGCGCACGCCAAGATCACCATGCCCGACGGGCGCATCGCCAAGATCTACAAGGGCAAGAACGGGCCGCGCGTCGAGTTCTTCATGCCGAACGGCAACCACCTCGGCAAGATCGACCTGAGGAACCTCTCCGTCGTCAACGACGGCTGGACCTACAAGCTCGTCCCGCAGGGCAGGGGCGCCTACCGCTTCGTCGTCATCGACACCCCGAAGCAGGGCGGCAACAGCTGGGTCTACGACCTCGACGGAAAGCTGGTGAAGAAGTACGTCGCCCAGAAGGCCCACCAGGGCAAGGACACCCACCGGCAGAAGGAGACCAGCACGGTCGTCGTCCCGCGCGGCACCGTCCCCCAGGGTGCCGTGAAGGCCGGGGCCGAGAACGTCGCCGAGGGCACCCACCAGGCCGCCCTCATCGGCGCCGGCGGCGGCATGGCCGCCCTCGGGGCCGCCGGGCTCGGCTTCGCCCTCTACCACCGCCGCACCCAGCGGGAGGGGTGACCGGGCGGAAGCACGAGAAGAGGGCCGCCCCGCAGTGTGCACTGCGGGGCGGCCCTCTCGTACGCGTACCTGCCGGGTGGCTACGCGGCGGGCTCCGGCTCCGGCTCCTCGGCCGGCTCCGGGTCCACCGGCGTCTTCACCGAGTCGAGGAGCAGCTGGGCCACGTCCACGACCTGCAGGCTCTCCTTCGCCTTGCCGTCGTTCTTCTTGCCGTTGACGGAGTCCGTCAGCATGACCAGGCAGAACGGGCAGGCGGTGGAGACGATGTCCGGGTTGAGGGACAGGGCCTCGTCGACGCGCTCGGTGTTGATGCGCTTGCCGATCCGCTCCTCCATCCACATCCGGGCACCACCGGCGCCACAGCAGAAGCCGCGCTCCTTGTGGCGGTGCATCTCCTGCTGGCGCAGGCCCGGGACGGCGGACATGATCTCGCGCGGCGGCGTGTAGACCTTGTTGTGGCGGCCCAGGTAGCACGGGTCGTGGTACGTGATCAGGCCGTCGACCGGGGTCACCGGGATCAGCTTGCCCTCGTCGATGAGGTGCTGGAGCAGCTGGGTGTGGTGGATGACCTCGTAGTCGCCGCCGAGCTGCGGGTACTCGTTGGCGATGGTGTTGAAGCAGTGCGGGCAGGTCGAGACGATCTTCTTCGCCGACTTCGGCTTCTTCGTCTCCGGGTCGTCGTCGTCCTCGCCGAACGCCATGTTCAGCATCGCGACGTTCTCCTGGCCGAGCTGCTGGAACAGCGGCTCGTTGCCCAGGCGGCGCGGGGAGTCACCCGTGCACTTCTCCTCGCCGCCCATGATCGCGAACTTGACGCCCGCGATGTGCAGCAGCTCCGCGAAGGCCTTGGTGGTCTTCTTGGCGCGGTCCTCCAGGGCGCCGGCGCAGCCGACCCAGTAGAGGTAGTCGACCTCGGACAGGTCCTCGACGTCCTTGCCGACGATCGGGACCTCGAAGTCCACCTCCTTGGTCCACTCGACGCGCTGCTTCTTGGCCAGGCCCCAGGGGTTGCCCTTCTTCTCCAGGTTCTTGAGCATCGTGCCCGCCTCGGACGGGAACGCGGACTCGATCATCACCTGGTAGCGGCGCATGTCGACGATGTGGTCGATGTGCTCGATGTCGACCGGGCACTGCTCGACGCAGGCGCCGCAGGTGGTGCAGGACCACAGGACGTCCGGGTCGATGACGCCGTTCTCCTCGGCGGTGCCGATCAGCGGGCGCTCGGCCTCGGCCAGGGCCGCGGCGGGGACGTCCTTCAGCTGCTCCTCGGAGGCCTTCTCCTCGCCCTCCATCGTCTTGCCGCCGCCCGCGAGCAGGTACGGCGCCTTGGCGTGCGCGTGGTCGCGCAGCGACATGATGAGGAGCTTGGGGGAGAGCGGCTTGCCCGTGTTCCAGGCGGGGCACTGCGACTGGCAGCGGCCGCACTCGGTGCAGGTGGAGAAGTCGAGGATGCCCTTCCAGGAGAACTGCTCGACCTGGGAGACGCCGTAGACGTCGTCCTCGCCCGGGTCCTCGAAGTCGATCGGCTTGCCGCCCGAGGTCATCGGCTGGAGCGCGCCGAGGGCGGTCTCGCCGGTGGCGTTGCGCTTGAACCAGATGTTCGGGAAGGCCAGGAAGCGGTGCCAGGCGACGCCCATGTTGGTGTTCAGCGAGACCACGATCATCCAGATGAACGAGGTGCTGATCTTGACCATGGCGGTGAAGTAGATCAGGTTCTGCAGCGTCGCGGTGCTCAGGCCCTTGAAGGCCAGGACCAGGGGGTACGAGGCGAAGTACGCGGCCTCGTAGTGCTCGACGTGGTGGATCGCGCCCTCGAGTCCGCGCAGCACGTAGATCGCGAGGCCGATGGTGAGGATGACGTACTCGACGAAGTACGCCTGGCCCGCCTTGGAGCCGGCGAAGCGCGACTTGCGGCCGGCCCGGCTCGGGAGGCTCAGCAGGCGGATCACGATCAGCACGGCGATGCCGATCGTGGTCATGACGCCGATGAACTCGATGTACAGCTCGAACGGCAGGAAGCCGCCGATGACCGGCAGCGTCCAGTCGGCCTGGAACAGCTGCCCGAAGGCCTGCGCCAGCGTGGGCGGCAGGGTCAGGAAGCCGACGGCGACGAACCAGTGGGCGAAACCGATGATCCCCCAGCGGTTCATGCGCGTGTGGCCGAGGAACTCCCGGACGAGCGTCACGCTCCGCTGGTAGGGGTTGTCGGTCCGGGTGCCGGCCGGGACCGGCTGGCCGAGCTTGAAGTACCGGACGAACTGACCGATGGCGCGAGCGAGCAGGGCAACGCCGACCACGGTCAGGGCCAGCGACACGATGATCGCGGCGAGTTGCATGAGGGGCTCCTCGGGCGGGGGGCCAGTCGGGCCTACTAAGCGGTAACTTATTCAGTCCGTGCCGAGATTACCCGTTCGTGGCGCCGCACTGTAGCGGAGCTCACGGTGATCTGTGTCGCTCAGGCAACCCTTGCCGCGGGTTGCGCGTGGCGACGTCGCCGGACTGCTGGAAGCGTACGCGCAAGGATCACCAGGTCCATGCCGAGCCAGTGGTGGTCCACATAGTGGAGGTCGAGCAGCTCGCGCTCCTCCCACGGCAGCTCCGAGCGCCCGCTGATCTGCCACAGTCCCGTCATCCCCGGACGTACGGAGAGCCGGCGCCGTCCGTCGCCCGTGGACTCCCGGTGGCCGGGCGCCAGCGGACACGGCCCCACCAGCGACATCTCGCCCCGTACGACGTGCAGCAGCAGCGGCAGCGTGGCCAGCGGGCTGCGGGTGCGGAAGGTCAGCATCGTGAAGGTCCGCCCGCCCCGGCCGGCGACCGGGCGCCGGCGCAGCATCCCGCGCGGGCTGCTGGTGCCGAGGGCGACGGAGAGGGCGACGGCGGCGATCAGCGGGGAGAGCAGCAGCAGGAGGGTGAGTCCGACCGACACGTCGACCGCGCGCTTCGCCGTCATGCGTTCACACCTTCCGGCGAGAATCATGGGATATGTCCGGACTCTCTCACGTCCGCCCGGTCCTTATCGGGGAATGACGCGCCCTCTGCGACCCTTTGGATGGGGCGGATGAGTGGGGGCGAGGGTGAAGACTTGAGTCGAGTCGACTCAAGTCTGTTGACTCCTGTCCGGCCCTCGTGCATCCTTGAGTCAGTTCCACTCAAGTCAGTCAGCTGGAGGAATCGAAATGGCACGTGCGGTCGGCATCGACCTGGGCACGACTAACTCCGTCGTCAGCGTTCTCGAAGGCGGCGAGCCCACCGTCATCACCAACGCCGAAGGCGCCAGGACCACGCCGTCCGTCGTCGCCTTCGCGAAGAACGGCGAGGTGCTCGTCGGCGAGGTCGCCAAGCGCCAGGCGGTCACCAACGTCGACCGGACCATCCGGTCCGTGAAGCGCCACATGGGCACCGACTGGAAGATCGAGCTCGACGGGAAGAACTTCAACCCGCAGCAGATCTCCGCCTTCATCCTCCAGAAGCTGAAGCGCGACGCCGAGGCCTACCTGGGCGAGAAGGTGACCGACGCGGTCATCACCGTCCCGGCGTACTTCAACGACTCCGAGCGCCAGGCCACCAAGGAGGCCGGTGAGATCGCGGGCCTCAACGTCCTGCGCATCGTCAACGAGCCGACCGCGGCCGCCCTGGCCTACGGCCTCGACAAGGACGACCAGACGATCCTCGTCTTCGACCTCGGTGGCGGCACCTTCGACGTGTCCCTCCTGGAGATCGGCGACGGCGTCGTCGAGGTGAAGGCCACCAACGGTGACAACCACCTCGGTGGTGACGACTGGGACCAGCGCGTCGTCGACTACCTGGTGAAGCAGTTCGCCAACGGCCACGGCGTCGACCTGTCCAAGGACAAGATGGCCCTCCAGCGTCTGCGCGAGGCCGCCGAGAAGGCCAAGATCGAGCTCTCCTCCTCCACGGAGACCACGATCAACCTGCCCTACATCACGGCCTCCGCCGAGGGCCCGCTGCACCTGGACGAGAAGCTCACGCGCGCCCAGTTCCAGCAGCTGACCGCGGACCTCCTGGACCGCTGCAAGACCCCGTTCCACAACGTCATCAAGGACGCCGGCATCCAGCTGTCCGAGATCGACCACGTGGTCCTCGTCGGCGGCTCGACCCGCATGCCGGCCGTCGCCGAGCTCGTCAAGGAGCTCACCGGCGGCAACGAGGCCAACAAGGGCGTGAACCCGGACGAGGTCGTCGCCATCGGCGCCGTCCTGCAGGCCGGTGTCCTCAAGGGCGAGGTCAAGGACGTCCTGCTCCTCGACGTCACCCCGCTGTCCCTCGGCATCGAGACCAAGGGCGGCATCATGACCAAGCTCATCGAGCGCAACACCACGATCCCGACCAAGCGGTCCGAGATCTTCACGACGGCCGAGGACAACCAGCCGTCCGTGCAGATCCAGGTCTACCAGGGCGAGCGCGAGATCGCGGCGTACAACAAGAAGCTCGGCATGTTCGAGCTGACCGGCCTCCCGCCGGCCCCGCGCGGCGTCCCGCAGATCGAGGTCGCCTTCGACATCGACGCCAACGGCATCATGCACGTGACCGCCAAGGACCTGGGCACGGGCAAGGAGCAGAAGATGACCGTCACCGGCGGCTCCTCGCTGCCGAAGGACGAGGTCAACCGGATGCGTGAGGAGGCCGAGCAGTACGCGGAGGAGGACCACCGCCGCCGCGAGGCCGCCGAGACCCGCAACCAGGGCGAGCAGCTCGTCTACCAGACGGAGAAGTTCCTCAAGGACAACGAGGACAAGGTCCCCGGTGAGGTCAAGACCGAGGTCGAGGCCGCCGTCGCCGAGCTGAAGGAGAAGCTCAAGGGCGAGGACACCGCGGAGATCCGCACGGCCACCGAGAAGGTCGCCGCCGTCTCCCAGAAGCTCGGCCAGGCGATGTACGCCGACGCGCAGGCCGCCCAGGGGGCCGCCGGCGCCGAGGGTGCCCAGCAGGCCGCGGCCGACGACGACGTCGTCGACGCCGAGATCGTCGACGAGGACAAGCCGAAGGGCGGCGCTGCCTGATGTCGGAGGAGACCCCGGGCTTCGAGGAGAAGCCCGAAGTCCCCGCCGACGGCACGCCCGAGGAGACCGAGGCCGCCGCCACCGCCGACAAGGCGGAGGGGGCGGCCCCGGCCGGGGACGCGAGTGACGTAGCCCTGCTGGCTCAGCTGGACCAGGCCCGTACGGCGCTCACCGAGCGCACGGCGGACCTCCAGCGCCTCCAGGCCGAGTACCAGAACTACCGCCGCCGGGTCGAGCGGGACCGGGTCACGGTCAAGGAGATCGCCGTGGCGAGCCTCCTGACCGAGCTGCTGCCCGTGCTCGACGACATCGGCCGGGCCCGGGACCACGGCGAGCTCGTGGGCGGGTTCAAGTCGGTCGCCGAGTCGCTGGAGACCGTCGCCGCCAAGATGGGCCTGCAGCAGTTCGGCAAGGAGGGCGAGCCCTTCGACCCGACGATCCACGAGGCCCTGATGCACAGTTACGCGCCGGACGTCACCGAGACGACCTGCGTGGCGATCCTGCAGCCGGGGTACCGGATCGGCGAGCGGACCATCCGGCCCGCGCGCGTGGCCGTCGCCGAGCCCCAGCCGGGCGCGGCCCCGGCCGGCAAGGACGAGAAGAAGGCCGACGAGGAGAGCGGTGCCCCCGAAGAGGGGTGACGCAGTGACCGTCCGGAAGGAGGGACGTCGATGAGCACGAAGGACTTCGTCGAGAAGGACTACTACAAGGTTCTCGGCGTCCCCAAGGACGCCACCGACGCCGAGATCAAGAAGGCGTACCGGAAGCTCGCCCGCGAGAACCACCCGGACGCCAACAAGGGCGACGCCAAGGCGGAGGAGCGCTTCAAGGAGATCTCCGAGGCGAACGACGTCCTCGGCGACCCCAAGAAGCGCAAGGAGTACGACGACGCGCGCGCCCTCTTCGGCAACGGAGGCTTCCGTGCCGGACCGGGCGGGGGCGGCTCGTTCAACTTCGACCTGGGCGACCTCTTCGGCGGCGCCCAGGGCCCCGGCGGGGCGGGCGGCTTCGGCGGCGGCGGTCTCGGGGACGTCTTCGGCGGCCTGTTCAACCGCGGGGCGGGCGGCGCGGGCACCCGCACCCAGCCGCGCCGCGGCCAGGACATCGAGTCCGAGGTGACGCTCAGCTTCACCGAGGCCATCGAGGGCGCGACCGTGCCGCTGCGGATGTCCAGCCAGCAGCCGTGCAAGGCGTGTTCGGGCACCGGCGACAAGAACGGCACCCCCCGGGTGTGTCCGACCTGCGTCGGCACCGGGCAGGTCTCGCGCGGCAGCGGCGGCGGCTTCTCGCTGACCGACCCGTGCGTGGACTGCAAGGGCCGCGGCCTGATCGCGGAGAACCCCTGCGAGGTCTGCAAGGGCAGCGGACGGGCCAAGTCCTCGCGGACCATGCAGGTCCGCATCCCCGCGGGCGTCAGCGACAACCAGAAGATCCGGCTGCGCGGCAAGGGCGCCCCGGGCGAGCGCGGCGGGCAGAACGGCGACCTCTACGTCGTCGTGCACGTCGACGCCCACCCGGTGTTCGGCCGCAAGGACGACAACCTCACCGTCACGGTGCCCGTCACCTTCGACGAGGCGGCGCTCGGCGGCGAGGTCAAGGTGCCGACGCTGGGCGGCCCCCCGGTCACCCTGAAGCTGCCCGCGGGCACCCCCAACGGGCGCACCATGCGCGCCCGCGGCAAGGGCGCGGTCCGCAAGGACGGCACCCGGGGCGACCTGCTGGTGACCGTGGAGATCGCGGTGCCGAAGGAGCTGGACGACAAGGCCCGCGAAGCCCTGGAGACCTACCGCGAGGCCACCGCGGGCGAGGACCCGAGAGCAGAACTGTTCCAGGCCGCGAAGGGAGCTTGAGCAGATGGACCGCCGCCGTAATCCCTATGAACTGACCGACGAGACCCCGGTGTACGTCATCTCGGTGGCGGCCCAGCTCTCCGGCCTGCACCCGCAGACCCTGCGCCAGTACGACCGCCTCGGCCTGGTCTCCCCGGACCGCACCGCGGGCCGCGGGCGCCGCTACTCGGCCCGCGACATCGAACTGCTCCGTCAGGTGCAGCAGCTGTCGCAGGACGAGGGCATCAACCTGGCCGGGATCAAGCGCATCATCGAACTGGAGAACCAGGTCGCGGCGCTGCAGAGCCGGATCGCCGAGCTGTCGAGCGCGGTCGAGGGCGCGGCGGCGGCGATGCGCCAGCGCGAGGCCCAGGTCCACGCCTCGTACCGGCGCGACCTGGTGCCCTATCAGGACGTGCAGCAGGCGAGCGCGCTCGTCGTCTGGCGTCCGGGTCACAAGCGCGGCGAGTAGTCCCCAGCGGCTCCCGAGGCCCCTTCCGCTCCGGCGGAGGGGGCCTCCGTCGCGTCCGGCCGGGGGAGGGCCGCCGAAGCTCACCAGAGGATGTCGCTGAAGGCCATCTCCAGCCCGATCCCGAGCACGACGAGACCGGCGAGCAGCATCAGCGCCACACGGGCGATCACCTCGCCCAGCCAGGCCTCGTGGACGGCCCGTTCGGGCTTTCGCGGGTCGTAGGTGACGAGGAGGCCGGGCGTCTTGCGGGTGCACGTGTAGGTCTGCCGGCCCCCGTCGGCGTCGGCGTACCCGTACATCGTGCTCTTCTTGCCGGTCGGGCCGATCCGCTCGGCCCGCACGGTGATGCCGCGCCGGGCGAGGACGATCCGCCGGTACAGCTCCTGGACGCCGCTGAAGAGCAGGACCAGGCCGATCAGGAGGGGGATGACGCCGAGGACGACGCCGAGGATCCGGACGCCGTGGGTGGCGCCGACCCAGATCGCGTAGCCGGTGTAGGCGAGGACGGGGCTCGCGACGAGCGCGAGCACGCCCCACCGGACGCCCTCGGCGGTGCCGGTCCCGGTCGTGGTGACGAGGGCGCTGCCCGCCGGGTCCCGCTGCTCGGGCAGGGCCCCGGTGAGGGTCTCGGCGAAGGCCGCGGTGGCGGTGGGGTTGTCGCCGTCGACGCGGTGGGCCGCGCCGTCGGTGAGCACGATCTCGATGCTGCGGGGCTCGGGAACGCGTATCTCCCGCACGGCCGCGAGGGGGATGCTGGTCCGTCTGCCGCCGCGGACGACGTGCAGTCCGTCGGCGTCGAGGGCCGCGTACACCCCGCGGCCGCGGAGTATCTGGTCTGAGGACATGTCCCCGATGATGACGGGACGGCACCGCGCCACGCCCGGAGTTTCGAGACACGAGAAGACTCAGATGGGGCAGTCGTTGAGCTTCTCGCTCGCGACGAGTGCCCCTGCCTTCAGCCCCCCAGGAAACGTGAACGCGTGGCATTCGTAGGCGTTCTTCTCCCCAGGTACCGGGTACTTCACCACGACGCGCTGCACTGAGTGGTCCTGCTCCGCCCGCCACTCCGCGCCCGCGGCACGGTCGATCTCCTGGTCGGTCAAGGTCCCGTCCTTGATCGCTTGCTCAAGGCGGTACCGGGTCAGTCCGACCTGTTTGCCGAGCAGCTCCTCCGGAGCCGGATCGGGCCGGTCGAAGAACGCCGGCACGGCATAGGCCGCCAGCAGCGAGACAGCCACGAAGGCCAGTACGACCGCGCCAAGGGCCACGCCCGCGCACCCGGCCAGGCTCTTCGTCAGAGCGGTCGGCCAGGCGCGCGGGCCCGGTTCTCGTGTCATCTCAGGAACCCATGTATCCGATCTCGTCCAGGCGACCGCGCATCACCTGAGCGTAGCCCGTCGTACCCGAGTCCTTCGGATGGAAGGACTCACGGCTGAGGCAGTCGCCGCCGAGCCACTCCCACGTGCAAAGCTGGGAGGCAGGGTCTCCGGCATGGAAGTCACCGTCACCGTTCGGGCCCATGACGATCTTGTTGATCCACTCTGGGGTGTCACAGCCACCGTGGCCCACGAACGCGTCGACAGGGTTCGCGTACTGAATCTTGAGTTTCTGCGGACCGGTGCGGAGATCGTCCACCGTTTTCCGCTGCTCCGTGTTGGCGTAGTGCACGAGTTCGGCAAGAGCGGCCGCTTCCGTCAAGTCGCCTCGACGACGAGTGCTCCGCTGGGCAGTCCAGTGCTGTCGCAGGACGGGGTGCCGTACTGGAGGCGGTAGCCGCGTCCCGGTTCGCTGCGCAGCGTCTGGTACGTGATGCTCTCGTTGCCGCAGGTGCTGGCGCAGTGGTCATCGTGGACGCCGTACGGGATCCACGGCGGGTCAGTCGTCGTCCCCCTGGTTCAGGATCCCCGACTGGGCGATGAGGAAGCCGAGTTGGGCGCGGCTGCCGCTGCCGAGGGTGGCGGCGAGTTTGGCGATGTGGGCGCGGCAGGTGCGCACGTTCATGCCGAGCCGGCGGGCGATGGCCTCGTCGACGTGGCCCTCGACGAGGAGCTTGGCGATGGAGCGCTGGACGCCGCTGATGCCGTCCCTGCTGCGGGCGTTGGGGACCTGTTCGCCGAAGGGGGTGGCGCGGGCCCAGGACTGCTCGAAGACGGTGGCCAGGTACTCCACGAGGCCGGGATGGCGCAGTTCGAGGGCGACCTGGCGGTCCTGGCGGGCGGGGATCAGGGCGACGGAGCGGTCGATGATGATGAGCCGCTCGATGCTCTCCTCCAGGGTGCGGACCTGGAGCCGGTCCATGCCGGCCTGTTCGAGGTAGACCTGCATGCCGGGACTGTGCCGGGCGGTGTGCTGGTAGAGGGTGCGCACCCGGACGCCGCGGTCGAGGAGCGGCTGGACGCGGTTGAGCGCGGTGTTGAGGGTGTGTTCGCTGCGGCCGCCGCCGGGCTGGACGGTGAGGAGTTCCTGCGAGCACTCGGCGGTGGCCCGGCCGAGGACGGCGTCGATCCGGTGGATGCCCTCCAGCACGGTGATGGCGTGCGTGGTGGAGGGGTCCTGGGCGCTGATCGCCATGAAGGGCTCGAAGGTGCTGGACAGGCCCATGGCCAGGGCGCGCCGGTCCTGGATTTCGCGTTCCAGGGGCTGGACGAGCCGGGCGAGCGCCGCGGAGGGTGGGACGGGCCGCAACCAGGACGGATCGTCCGGATCCGGATGCAGCAGGTCGAGGTCCATGAGGCAGGGTGCGGCTTCTGCCTCACTCCTGGTTATTCGCCCGATCCGCAACGCACTTGCGTACAAGTCCGTTCCGGCTGCACAGAGGTCGACATGCCCGTGGGGATGTGTCGGGTCTGTCAGTTTCTGCGGCATATGCACACCCCCCAGGATCCTGTATTTCAGGAACATGATGCATTGCCCCAGTGGTGCCAGCGCAAAGACTGAGCCATCGTCTTGTACGCGGGGGAGAGGAAACCATCAAGTGAGGTCGAAGCCGCTCATGTCCACGAAACTGCTTCGCTCGATACTTGCTTCCGTCTTCATTGGGGCGGCGGCAGTAGGAGCGCTGGCCGTCAGCGACCCGGTGTGGGACAGCACGCCTGCCAAGGTCGTCGCGGCACCGAACGACCCCGTCTGGGACTTCACCCCGGCCGGTCAGCTCGACCCGGTTTGGGACTCCAGCCCGGCGGGCGCGGACGCATGACCGTGCCCCCGGACGACCGGACCTTCCGGCGGGAGATGGCTTCGGCGTATCGGTCCGGGTGGCATTTCGTCGATCTCGTCACGGCCATCCCCCACCGTGGCGACTCGCTGATGGTCACCCTCTTCGGAGAACCGATCGTCGTCGCCAGGGAACAGGACGAAGACGTCCGGGCCTACCGGTGTCTGCGCCGTCCCCGCGGCGCCCCGCAGCCCGTTCGCTGTGCCATCCGGTACGGCATGATCTTCGTCAATCTCGACCAGCGGGACCACCAGCTGGTCGAGCCCGAGACCATCACCGCCACCCCCCGCAGTGCCTGAGCGATTCCCCCGTCGTTGTAGATCGCTCAGGTGCTTCCCCCACACAGCGGCGCCATCGCGGACCTGAAACGCGATGGCGCCGTTGTGCATCTCCGGCCCGGTCTCCTCGGGCCCCGCTCGCCCCTCTCGGGGCCGGCCCGGTCTCCTCGGGCCGGTGCGCCCCTCTCGGGCCCGGCCCGGTTTCCTCAGGCCCGGCCCATCGCGCGGGTCAGCGTGATCTCGATGACCACCCGGTCCGGGTTCGGCGTCGGGACCCGGTTGTAGCGCGCCGCGTAGCGGTCCACCGCGTCGGCCACGGCCTCCGCGTCGGTGCGGATCCTGGCGATGCCCTCCAGGGTGGCCCAGCGCCCCTTGTCGACCTGGCAGACCGCCACCCGCGCGCCGTCCGCGCCCGCCGCCAGGACGTTCGCCACCTTGCGGCTGTGCTTGTTGGTGATCACCCGTGCGAGGCCGTTCTCGGGGTCGTACGTGACGCCCACCGCCACCACGTGCGGGGTGCCGTCCGGGCGGGGGGTGGTCAGGGTGCACATGTGGTACTCGCGCCAGAAGCTGAGATACGAGTCGCCGGGGTTCCTCGGGTCAGTCGCCATGCCCGGAAACTACCCCCGGAAGGACTCCCCCCGACACCTTGAGCGGAATAGACTCAACTTTGTGTACGTTGGATGAGTCATAGTATCCAGCCAGGAGCTCTAGGAGGAGACACCGCCCGTGGACGCCGAACTGACCAACAGGAGCCGGGACGCGCTGAACGCGGCGAGCAGCCGCGCCGTGTCCCAGGGGCACGCCGACCTCACCCCCGTGCATCTGCTGCTGGCCCTGCTGGCAGGCACGGACAACGAGAACCTCACCGACCTGCTCGCCGCCGTCGACGCCGACCAGGCCGCCGTGCGCTCCGGAGCGGAGCGGCTGCTCGCCGCCCTGCCCAGCGTCACCGGCTCCACGGTCGCGCCCCCGCAGCCCAACCGCGAGCTGCTCGCGGTCATCGCCGACGCCGCCGAGCGCGCCAAGAAGCTCGGCGACGACTTCATCTCCACCGAACACCTGCTCATCGCCACCGCCGCCAAGGGCGGCCGGGCCGGCGAGCTCCTCGACGGCCAGGGCGCCACCGCCGCGCGGCTCCAGGACGCCTTCGAGAAGAGCCGGGGCACCCGCCGGGTGACCACCGCCGATCCGGAGGGCTCGTACAAGGCCCTGGAGAAGTTCGGCACCGACTTCACCGCCGCCGCCCGCGAGGGCAAGCTCGACCCGGTCATCGGCCGCGACCACGAGATCCGCCGTGTGGTGCAGGTGCTGTCCCGCCGCACCAAGAACAACCCGGTCCTCATCGGCGAGCCCGGCGTCGGCAAGACCGCCGTCGTCGAGGGCCTCGCCCAGCGGATCGTGAAGGGCGACGTGCCCGAGTCGCTGCGCGGCAAGCGCCTGGTCTCGCTCGACCTCGGCGCGATGGTCGCCGGCGCGAAGTACCGCGGCGAGTTCGAGGAGCGGCTGAAGACCGTCCTCTCCGAGATCAAGGAGAGCGACGGCCAGATCATCACCTTCATCGACGAGCTGCACACCGTCGTCGGCGCGGGCGCCGGCGGCGACTCCGCCATGGACGCCGGCAACATGCTGAAGCCGATGCTGGCCCGCGGCGAACTGCGCATGGTCGGCGCCACCACCCTCGACGAGTACCGCGAGCGGATCGAGAAGGACCCCGCCCTGGAGCGCCGCTTCCAGCAGGTCCTGGTCGCCGAGCCCAGCGTCGAGGACACCGTCGCCATCCTGCGCGGACTCAAGGGCCGCTACGAGGCCCACCACAAGGTGCAGATCAACGACTCCGCCCTGGTGGCCGCCGCGACCCTCTCCGACCGGTACATCACCTCCCGCTTCCTGCCCGACAAGGCCATCGACCTCGTCGACGAGGCCGCCAGCCGGCTCCGCATGGAGATCGACTCCTCGCCCGTCGAGATCGACGAGCTCCAGCGCTCCGTCGACCGGCTCAAGATGGAGGAGCTCGCCCTCTCCAAGGAGACCGACGCGGCCAGCCTCCAGCGCCTGGAGAAGCTGCGGCGCGACCTCGCCGACCGCGAGGAGGAGCTGCGCGGGCTCACCGCGCGCTGGGAGAAGGAGAAGCAGTCCCTCAACCGGGTCGGCGAACTGAAGGAGCGCCTCGACGAGCTGCGCGGCCGGGCCGAGCGCGCCCAGCGCGACGGCGACTTCGACACCGCCTCCAAGCTGCTGTACGGGGAGATCCCCGCCCTGGAGCGCGAGCTGGCCGAGGCGACCGAGGCGGAGCAGGAGGCCGCCAAGGACACCATGGTCAAGGAGGAGGTCGGCCCCGACGACATCGCCGACGTCGTCGGCTCCTGGACGGGCATCCCCGCAGGACGCCTCCTGGAGGGCGAGACGCAGAAGCTGCTGCGCATGGAGGCCGAGCTCGGCCGGCGCCTGATCGGCCAGACCGAGGCCGTCCGGGCCGTCTCCGACGCCGTGCGCCGCACCCGCGCCGGCATCGCCGACCCCGACCGGCCCACCGGCTCCTTCCTCTTCCTCGGCCCCACCGGCGTCGGCAAGACCGAGCTGGCGAAGGCCCTCGCCGACTTCCTCTTCGACGACGAGCGGGCCATGGTCCGCATCGACATGTCGGAGTACGGCGAGAAGCACTCCGTCGCCCGTCTCGTCGGCGCGCCCCCCGGCTACGTCGGCTACGAGGAGGGCGGCCAGCTCACCGAGGCGGTGCGCCGCCGCCCGTACAGCGTGGTCCTGCTGGACGAGGTCGAGAAGGCCCACCCGGAGGTCTTCGACGTCCTGCTCCAGGTCCTCGACGACGGGCGCCTCACCGACGGCCAGGGCCGCACGGTCGACTTCCGCAACACGATCCTGATCCTCACCTCGAACCTCGGCAGCCAGTACCTGATGGACCCGCTGAGCAGCGAGATCGAGAAGCGGGAGCAGGTCCTGGAGGTCGTGCGGGCCAGCTTCAAGCCCGAGTTCCTGAACCGGCTCGACGAGATCGTGGTCTTCTCCGCCCTGGCGGGCGACGAGCTGGCCCGGATCGCCCAGCTCCAGATCGACCGCCTGGCCCGCCGTCTCGCCGACCGTCGGCTCACCCTGGAGGTCACCCCCGAGGCCCTCGCCTGGCTCGCCCAGGAGGGCAACGACCCGGCGTACGGCGCCCGCCCGCTGCGCCGGCTGATCCAGTCGGCCATCGGGGACCGGCTCGCGAAGGAGATCCTGGCGGGCGAGGTGCGCGACGGCGACACCGTCCGGGTGGACCGGGTCGAGGACGGCCTGATCGTGGGCCGGGCCACCGCCTGACCCGGCCCGGGCCGGGTCCCTCGGCGGCGCGGATCAGCTTGCAGCGGATCCGCGCCGTGGGGGCTTGCCACCGACCGGCCGCCATGAGGGAGGATGGCCGCATCCGTACGAAGGGAAATCCCGGTGAGCATCGACCCGTCCTCGATTCCGAATTTCGGGGGACAGCCCCAGCCTCAGGCCGCAGGACCGGCGGGCCCCGTCGTTCCCGACCAGGACCTGGTGAAGCAGCTCCTCGACCAGATGGAGCTCAAGTACGTCGTCGACGACGAGGGTGACCTCGCGGCGCCGTGGGAGGAATTCCGCACGTACTTCATGTTCCGCGGCGAGGACGACCAGCAGGTCTTCTCCGTCCGCACGTTCTACGACCGTCCGCACGCCGCGGACGACCGCGCCAAGGTCCTCGACGCCATCGACGACTGGAACCGGCGCACCCTGTGGCCCAAGGTCTACACCCACCTGCACGAGGAGGAGGACGGCTCCGCCACCCTCCGTCTCATCGGTGAGGCCCAGATGCTGATCGGCGTCGGCGTGTCGCTGGAGCACTTCGTGTCCTCCACCGTCAGCTGGGTCCGCGCGTCGATCGAGTTCGACAAGTGGATCGTCGAGCAGTTCGGTCTGGAGACCCCGGAGGACAAGGAGTCCGGCGAGTAGTCCGCCGCTCCCCGCCGCCTCCTACAGCGGCATGTGTGCGAGCGTGAGCACGTACACCCCGTAGCAGAACGAGAGCCCGGCCAGGCCCGCGACCACCAGGATCGCGGCGCGTGGCCGGGCTCTCGTCAGTGCCCGGGCCACGGGCAGCAGGAGGGGGAAGGCCGGCAGCAGGAAGCGCGGCTTCGACTCGAAGAAGCCCGAACCGCCGACGGTGATCAGGACCAGCACGCCCGTGTAGACGAGCACCGGCAGCGGCGGGCGCTCCACCAGGACGAGCAGGGCGAGGAGCAGCACGCCCGCCGCGGTGATCACCAGGGCCATCGAGAGGTTGAACCGGGTCGGCCCGGCCAGCATGTCCCGTACGAAGCGCAGCGCGCCCCGCCCGAAGTCGAAGCGGGAGGTCCAGCCGTCCTGGACGGCGAAGTAGCCGCCGAGCGGATCGCCCCGCCGGGCCCCCACCCACAGCACGTACGCCAGCCAGCCGGCGGGCGCCAGCGCCGCCCCCGCCCAGGGCCGCCACCCGGCCCGGCCGCGCCTGCGCCACAGCTCGACGGCGACGGCGGTGAGGACCGCGGCGGCGACGGCCACCCCGTTGGGCCGGGAGAGCCCGGCGAGCGCGGCGAGCGCCCCGGCGAGCAGCCAGCGGTGGGTGAGCAGCGCGTACAGCGACCAGGCCGCGAAGGCGGTCATCAGGGGTTCGGTGTACGCCATGGTCAGCACGACGGAGTGGGGCAGCAGCCCCCACAGCAGCACGAGGACGACGGCGGCCGGACGGCCCGCGAGCCGTTCGCCGACCAGGTAGATCCCCCAGGCCGCCGCCCCGGCCGCCAGCCAGGACACCAGGAGCCCGGCCGTGCCGTACGCGACCGGCAGCACGGTCGCGACGGCCCGGACGAGCCCCGGGTAGAGCGGGAAGAACGCCAGGTCGGACTGGGCGGCCCCGTCCGGCCAGTACAGGGTGCGGCCGTAGCCGTGCGCGGCGATCCGGGTGTACCAGTCCGAGTCCCAGGACTTCGCGAGCAGCGCCCGCGGCGACCGCCCCACGTGCCGGGCCCACAGCGCGAGCACCAGCGCCCCGGTGAGCCGCGCCGCTGCGAACAGCCCGAGCGCGGGCGCCGCCCGGCGCAGCGGCCCCCACGCGCGGGCCACGGGCCGGTCGGTCGGGCCCGCGGCGTGGGACGCCGGGCGGTCGAGGGTCTCGGCGGACAGGGGGCACCTCCGTGCGCGCGGCGGATCCGGTCATTCCCGACAAGTCGGTTTACCGGATGAACGCGGCGGCACGGAGGGGGCGCGCGGGTCAGAAGCGGCGGATCACCCGGAGCGTGTTGGTGTAGAGGTCGCCCTTCTTCACCAGGTTGTGGTTCGCGTCGTACGTGTTCAGCTCTCCGTCGAGGATCGACTTGCCCCCGAGGTCGGAGAGGGTCGGCCCGTTCGGCGTCTTGCGGCTGGAGACGAAACGGCGGTGTCCGTTCAGGTCGAGGCCCATGTAGATGCCGATGTGCCCGCCCGCGTCGGACGTCTCGTCGGTGTCGAAGAAGACGGCGTCGCCGATGCGCAGGCCGTCGAGCGGCGGGATGGTGCCGACCCCGCCGTCGGCGATCTTCACTCCGGGACCGCTGGACGCCTGGTCCTTCGACTTGCGGGGCAGGTTGCCGTTCACGAAGTCCTTTTCGAGGACCATCGGGATGCCCATGTGGTAGCCGTAGACCATCCGGACGAAGCCCGAGCAGTCGAGGTAGCGGCCTTCCTGCTCCAGCGTCCCGACCTCCCCGTTGGGGAAGGGCCAGTTGTCGATCCCCATGTACTCGTGAAAGTCGGGACCGACGTTGCGCAGCCCGGTCACCGGGTCCGCCGCGCTGTACCCGGACTCGCCGAGCACCTGCGCGCCGCCCCGGGCGGGGTCCGTGATCGCCGGGGCGAAGGCGCGGAACATGGAGGAGTACGTGAGGACGTCGGGCGAGGTGTCGCCCGCCCAGGCGCGGATCTGCTGCTCCACGGCAGGCGCCCAGCTGCCGGCGAAGGGCTCCGGGAGGACCCGTACCCAGGTGTCGTGGGTGACGACCGGCGGGTCGGGCCAGACCGCCTTCTCGATGCGGAACTCGTCGACCCGGGCCGACGCGGTCGCGGTGGTGCCCTGGGAGGCGAGTCCCCGGACGCCGACGGCGCCCTTCGGGAAGAGCTTGAGCGGGTCCTTCTCCAGGTCGTAGAAGGTGTGCGTCCAGGTCTCCGGCTCGGTCGCACCGGTGCCGTCCTTCCACGCGCGGGCACGCAGCAGGTTGCCGGTCTTCTCCACCCGGACCCACCACCGCTCGCCGGCCGTGTAGCCGGAGGCGAGCGTGACGGCCGAGCTCAGCGTCGTCGACTCGTCCAGCAGCTCCTTCTCGAGGACGAACTGGACGTCTCCCGCGGGGGTGAGGATCAGGCGGGCGCGGTAGTGGTTGTTGACGTTCTCGGCGGCGACGACGAGGCCGAGCGAGACGGCCGCGCCCGTGGGCCGCTTCTCGAAGGAGAACCGGGCACGGACGGAGACGTCGCCGATGGCGTAGTCGGAGAGCAGGGAGTAGCGGCTCTTGCCCGCGTCGGCGACGGCGAACTTGATGACGCCCTGGCCGTTCTCGACGACGTAGGCGGAGTCGGCGCCGTTGTGGTGCGTCCACGTTCCGCCACCGGGCGACATGCCCCAGCCGCCGGTGGGCGGGGTGCGGTTGAAGGCGTCGACGACCGGCTTCTTCTGTTCCGTGAACCAACGCTTCGGCCCGCGCAGCGTCACCGTCTTCGCGCCGGTGGTGAGCGTGGCGAGCACCCCCCTGTCGTCCTTGACCTCCAGTCCACCCGGGATCGCGCGGGTGGTCAGCGGGCCGGCCGTCGGCGGGGCGAAGTGCCAGGCGTCGGTCGGGTCCATCTGTATCGGAAGCCGCGGGTCGAGCCCGGCGGGCAGCGCGGACGGCGTCGACGGCAGCGTGTCCGTCGGAGTGGACGTCGTCGCGGCGACCGCCGGGGTCGCCGCGGCCAGCGGCAGGGCGCCGCTCGCCGCGACTCCGGCGAAGGCGAGCAGAGCGGATCTGCGGCTGGGTGAGAACTTCGGTGCGGACATGCGCGGGTACCCCCCATGGTGATGGCGCGATGATCTTCCGATCAGGTGAGGGGGACCCTACCCGCGCCGCCCGTTCAGCCGCTCGCCAGCCTCTTCAGTCGGTCCACCGCCTCCTGGAGCACGTCGACGCGCTTGCAGAACGCGAACCGGACGAAGGGCGCGCCCTCCTCGCGGTGGTCGTAGAAGACCGCGTTGGGGATGGCGACGACGCCCGCGCGTTCGGGCAGCGCGCGGCAGAAGGCGAAGCCGTCCCTCTCGCCGAGGGGGCGGATGTCGGTGGTGACGAAGTAGGTGCCGGCCGGGCGGTGGACGCCGAAGCCCGCGGCGGCGAGGCCCTCGCTCAGCAGGTCCCGCTTGGCCTGGAGTTCGGCGCGCAGGCCGTCGGTGAAGGCGTCGGGCAGCCGCAGCGCCTCGGCGACCGCGTACTGGAAGGGTCCGGAGGAGACGTAGGTCAGGAACTGCTTGGCGGAGCGGACCGCGCCCGTCAGTTCGGGGCCGGCGGTGACCCAGCCGACCTTCCAGCCGGTGAAGGAGTACGTCTTGCCGGCCGAGCCGATGGTGACGGTGCGCTCCCGCATGCCGGGCAGCGAGGCGATCGGGACGTGCTCCGCGCCGTCGAAGACCAGGTGCTCGTACACCTCGTCGGTGACGACGAGCAGGTCCCGCTCCTGGGCGAGCTCGGCGACCGCGGTCAGCTCGGCGCGGCTGAGGACGGTGCCGGTGGGGTTGTGCGGGGTGTTGAGGAGGATCAGCCGGGTCCGGTCGGTGACCGCGGCCCGCAGCTCGTCCAGGTCGAGGGCGAAGGCCCCGTCGTGCGGCCGCAGGGTGACCGGCACCCGGGTGCCGCCGGCCATCGCGATGCAGGCGGCGTACGAGTCGTAGTACGGCTCCAGGGCGATGACCTCGTCGCCCGGCTCGACCAGGGCGAGCAGCGCGGCGGCGATCGCCTCGGTCGCCCCGGCGGTGACCAGGACCTCGCTGTCGGGGTCGTACTCCAGGCCGTAGCGCCGCCGCTGGTGCTCGGCGATCGCGGTGCGCAGCTCCGGGACGCCGGGGCCCGGTGGGTACTGGTTGCCGCGGCCCTCGCGCAGGGCCCGGACGGCGGCCTCGCGGATCTCCTCGGGGCCGTCGGTGTCGGGGAAGCCCTGCCCCAGGTTGATCGCACCGGTGCGGGTGGCGAGCGCGGACATCTCGGCGAAGATCGTCGTACCGAACTCCGCGAGCCTGCGGTTGAGCAGCGGTCGTGTCATGCCCGTCATCCTCGGGGGAAGCTCTGGACTTGCTCAAGTGCGCTTTGGGCGCGTTCCGGGCCGGGAATCCCCGTCGCACGACGACACTCGTCGCCACACGCCGACGACACGGCACGTACCTACGGGGGAGAAATGGAAGTTTTCCTGATCGTGGTCTTCGCGATCGTGGTGATCGCCTTCAGCTCGGCGGTCTCCGGCTCGGGCCGCAACCGCCGCCGTCGGCGCCGCCGCGGTGGCTGGTCGGGCGGCGGCGCCGACGGCGGCGGCTGCGGGTCCTCGTCCTGCGGCTCGTCCTCCTCGTGCGGTTCCTCGTGCGGCGGAGGCGGCTGCGGCGGCGGTGGCGGCGGAGGCGACTGACACGGGGCAGTCGGCTCCGCGGAGCCCGGGGTGCCCGGCGGCGCGCAACGGCCGCCGGGCACGCTTCCGTTGGGGTTTGTGGGAACCACGCGAACGATTCCGACTGAACAGTTGAACCGTGGGGCCCCCGAGGGGATGGAAACCACGCCAAGTTGGGTAAAAACGCTGTGTCCTGTCCGCGGTTCATGATTCCCTCGCTGTTGAGAACATCCAGCCCTCGGACCGTGTGTGGACCCGAGCCGGCGATCCCCACTCCCGGTCGGAGCCTCTTCGCCGGGACGCCCCCGGCCCACCCGTCAAACCGTGTTTGCGGAGCCGACCCATGCTCACGACCCTGAAGACCTCCTACACCGACACCCGCGCGGCCGACCTGGCCTGGGCGCTGGGGCGCGACCCGCTGCCCGCCCTCGCGGTGCTCGACCTCGAACTAGCCGGTGCCAAGCTCCAGTTGCGGCTGCTCGGCGCCTCCCACCAGGTGCTCCTCGAGGAGGAGGGCCGCAACTGCTCGGAGACCGTCGCCTGTATGCCCGGCAGCAGTACGCCGCTGCCGCTGGGCGTGTCCAAGCGGGTGGGCGAGTGGGAGTACGAGTTCGCGGCGCGCGTCGAGACCCTGACGCAGGGCTCGTTCGCGGGCCGCGCACAGGAGTTGCTCGCGCTCGTCGCCGACCACCCCCACGGCCTCGCGGGGACCTTCCCCGGCTCGCCGCACGCCTTCACGGCCATGCTCGCGCAGCGGACCGAGGGCCAGGTGCGCTGGCGCACCTGGCACGCGTACCCGCAGGAAGGGCAGTTGGTGGTGACCAGAACCCAGATCGGCGCGCGTATGCCTGCCACGCTCTGATGCGCCTCCCCTTCGCCCCAGGTGCACTCGTGTGGGTGACAGGGCGCGATAGGCGTGTGACGTAGCGTTACGCGCATGATCGACCCGACCCTGACCGCGCCCCCGCCACCCAAGCGGGCGGTGCGGTTGCCGCCGGAGGGGCCGGGCGGGGTGCGGTACCCGGTGCTCGCGGTGGTGTTCGTCTGCGCTGCCTGCGGTCTCGTGTACGAGCTGGAACTGGTCGCGCTCGCCTCGTACTTGATCGGCGACTCGGTCACCCAGGCGTCCGTGGTGCTGTCCGTCATGGTCTTCGCGATGGGCGTCGGCTCGCTGCTCGCCAAGCGGCTGCGCTGCCGCCCCGCGGTCGGCTTCGGCCTGGTCGAGTGCGGACTCGCGCTGATCGGCGGCTGCTCGGCGATGGTGCTGTACGCGGCCTTCGCCTGGCTCGGCGAGGCGCGCTACGTCCTGGTGGCCTTCTCGCTGGCCATCGGGGTGCTCGTCGGCGCGGAGATCCCGCTCCTGATGTCCCTGATCCAGCGCGCGGAGTCGAAGCGCGGCGGGCGGCGAGAGCAGGACGCGGCCGGGACGGTGGCCGACCTGTTCGCCGCCGACTACGTCGGCGCGCTCGTCGGCGGCCTCGCCTTCCCGTTCCTGCTGCTGCCCTGGCTCGGGCAGCTCACGGGCGCGCTCGTCACCGGCGCGGTCAACGCGGTGGCGGGCGGCGGCCTGGTGCTCTGGCTGTTCCGCCGGGACCTGGCGGCCCGCTCCCGGCTGCTGCTCGTCGGCGTCAACGTCGCCGTCCTCGCGGTCCTGGCCACCGCCACCGTCCTGGCCGAGGACTTCGAGGCGGCGGCCCGCCGGGCCGTCTACGGCGCCGACGTACGGGTCGCCGTCCGCACCTCGCTCCAGGAGGTGGTGGTGACCGGCGGGCGGGGCGGCCCGCCCGACCTGTTCCTCGACGGCCGGCTGCGGGTCGGCGGCCGGGACGAGTACCGCTACCACGAGGCCCTGGTGCACCCCGCGATGAACGGGCGCCGCGCCCGGGTGCTGATCCTCGGCGGCGGCGACGGCCTCGCCGCCCGCGAGGTGCTGCGCTACCCCGATGTGCGGGCGGTCACCGTCGTCGAGCTCGACCCCGGGGTGGTCCGTCTGGCCCGCACCGACCCCGGTCTCGCCGCGCTCAACGGGCAGGCGTTCCGCGACCCGCGCGTCACCGTCGCCTACGGCGACGCCTTCCGCTGGCTGCGCGAGTCGCGGCCCGTGCAGGAACGGTACGACGTGGTGATCTGCGACCTGCCCGACCCCGGCCTCACCGCCGGCGCCAAGCTCTACTCGGAGGAGTTCTACGGGCTCGTCGCCGGCGCCCTCGCCGACGGCGGCCGGCTGGTCGTGCACGCCGGCTCGGCGACCGCCCGCCCCCGTACGTACTGGACGGTCGACGCCACCCTGCGCGCCGCCGGCTTCGCGACCCGCCCGTACGGCGCGGGCGGGAGCGAGCACGCCGGCACCGATTCGGGCTCCGGTTCCGGCACCGATTCCGGCACCGGTTCCGGGACCGGCTCCGGCTCCGGCTCCCGCCCTGGCTCCGGCCCGAGCTCCCTCGCCGGCTCCGGCCACGTCGCCGGCTCCGTCGCCGGCTCCGGCTCCGGTCCCGGCCGGCGCGTCGACGCGCCCGGGCAGTGGAGCTTCCTCCTCGCCGCGCCGGCCCCCCGGCGGCCCGCCCTCGCCCTCGCGCCGACCGTGCCCCGGCTGCGCTCGCTCACCTCGCGCTCGCTGGCCTCGGCGGGGGCCCGCACCGAGCGTACCCGCGGCGGGGCGGAGGCCGGGCTGCCGCCGTCGACCCTCGTGCACCCGCGCTACTGAGCGCCTCCGCCCCGGTGGGACGCAAACAGGCGACGGGCGGGCCGGGCCTGAGTAGGCTCGGCTCCCATGGAGCATGAGGTGTTCGTCCCGGTCCCGGCCGAGGTCCTGCGCGCCACGCTGACGGACCCCGCCCGGGTGGCGCGCTGCGTCCCCGGGCTCCAGCAGGACGCCGAAACGGAGGCGGGCCCGCTCGCGGGCCGGCTGAAGCTCCGGGTGGGCGCCCACACCATCACCTACCGCGGGGAGCTGCGGCTCACCGAGCGGAACGGGAACTTCGCCGTCGAGGGCGAGGGCAGCGAGGTCCGCGGCAAGGGCTCGGCCGCGCTCACCCTCACCGTCGCCCTCACCCCGGTGGCCGAGGGCACCACGCTCACCTTCACCGGCGCGGTGGAGGCCACGGGCCGGCTCGCCGAGGCCGACCCGGAGGCCCGCGGAGCGGCCGGCACCCGGCTGCTCGACCGGTTCGCGGAGGCGCTGGCGGCCGTCGCCGACGTCGAGGCGGAGATGGCCGTCGAGGCGGAGGCCGACAGCGACGACGACGGTGTGGACGACGGGGTGGAGGAGCCCGCCGCCTCCTTCGACCTCGGGGTCCCGCCGGCCGGGGAGCCGGAGGAGTTCGACCGGCTCGACGACCTGGGCCCCGTCCCGCCCGCCGCCGAGGCCGCGCACGCCCGCCGGACGATGATCGGGCGCAGCGCGGAGGAGGTCGACCACGCCCCGCCCCGCGGCCGGTACGCCCCCGTCCCGGCACCGCAGAGCTCCAGCGCCACCGCGACCCTGCGCTGGATCGCCCCGGCCGCCGCCCTGGCCATCGCCTCCGCGGTCGTCGTCGGCCGGGCCCTGCGGCGGCGCCGCTGACGCCGCGTCGGCACAGGCCATAAAGTCGGAGCGTGAGCACTCTGACGCGACTGACGGCCGGCGACGCCGAGTTGACCATCGACCCCGAGCACGGCTGCCGTATCGAAAGCCTGCGCATCGGCGGCACCGAACTCCTGCTCCAGGGCGCGCGGTACGGGTCCTTCGTGATGGCGCCCTGGGCGGGCCGCACCGGGAACGGACGCTTCCGCAACGGCGGCACCGTCCACCAGCTCCCCGTCAGCGAGCACTCGGCCCCGCACGCCCTGCACGGCACGGTCCGCGATGTGGCGTGGAAGACCGCCGAGGTCACGGAGACCACCGCGGCCTTCACCACCGATCTGGCCGAGCCCTGGCCGTACCCGGGCCGGGTCACCCAGACCTTCGAGCTGACCGAGGACGCGCTCACACTCCAGCTCGGCATCGAGACGCTGGGCGCCTCCTTCCCCGCGCAGGCCGGCTGGCACCCCTGGTTCCACCGCAACCTCGGCGGCCAGGACGTGGAGATCGACTTCAACCCCGGCTGGCAGGAGGAGCGCGGCGCCGACCACCTCCCCACCGGGCGCCGCATCGCGCCGACCCCGCGCCCGTGGGACGACTGCTTCGGCATGCCCGACGGCGTCGACGTCACCCTCACCTGGCCGGGGCAGCTGGAACTGCGCCTCACCAGCAGGGCCGAGTGGGTCGTGATCTACGACGAGCCGGCGGACGCGGTCTGCGTCGAGCCGCAGTCCGGCCCCCCGAACGGCCTCAACACCCACCCGCGGCTGGTCACCCCGATCGACCCGCTGGAGGTCGCGACCACCTGGGCCTGGCGTCGCCTCTAGGCGCGCGCCCTTAAGCTCGGAGGCATGACTGACGTACGTGCTGAGCTGCTCCAGCAGATCAAGGACAAGGCCGTGGTGCACGGCAAGGTGACCCTCTCCTCGGGTCGTGAGGCCGACTACTACATCGACCTGCGCCGGATCACCCTGGACGGCGAGGCCGCGCCGCTGGTCGGTCAGGTGATGCTCGACCTCACCAAGGACCTGGACTTCGACTGCGTGGGCGGTCTGACGCTGGGCGCCGACCCGGTCGCGACCTCGATGCTGCACGCCTCGGCCGCGCGTGGTGCGCGCCTGGACGCGTTCGTCGTGCGCAAGGCGCAGAAGGCCCACGGCATGCAGCGCCGGATCGAGGGCACCGACGTCAAGGGCCGTCGCTGCCTGGTGGTGGAGGACACCTCCACCACGGGCGGCTCGCCGCTCACCGCCGTCGAGGCGGTGCGTGAGGCGGGTGGCGAGGTCGTCGCCGTCGCGACCATCGTCGACCGCGGCGCGGCCGACGCGATCGCCGAGGCGGGGCTGCCGTACCTCACCGGCTACCAGCTCGGGGATCTCGGACTGGCGTAACCGCCGTCAAGTCGTGACTTAGGTCCCGGGACCCCGCACGATACGGTCCTGACCTGCGGTTTTATCCAGCGGCGGGGTGTTTCACGTGAAACACCCCGCCGCTCGGTGCGTACGGCCCGTGGGAGCCCGGACGGGAGTCTGGAAAGATGGGCAGCGACGATGACGTCGCCCCCAGGTCAGGGACAGCAACGCACACACCCGCACATCACAAGGAGCGGACGAATGCCCATCGCAACCCCCGAGGTCTACAACGAGATGCTCGACCGGGCGAAGGCAGGCAAGTTCGCCTACCCGGCCATCAACGTCACCTCGTCCCAGACCCTCCACGCCGCTCTGCGCGGCTTCGCGGAGGCCGAGAGCGACGGCATCATCCAGATCTCGACCGGTGGCGCCGAGTTCCTGGGCGGCCAGTACAACAAGGACATGGTCACGGGCGCCGTCGCCCTGGCCGAGTTCGCGCACATCGTCGCCGCGAAGTACGACATCACGGTCGCGCTGCACACCGACCACTGCCCGAAGGACAAGCTGGACGGCTACGTCCGTCCGCTGCTCGACATCTCCGCCGAGCGCGTCAAGGCCGGTCGCGACCCGCTCTTCCAGTCGCACATGTGGGACGGCTCCGCCGAGACCCTCGCCGACAACCTGGCCATCGGCCAGGAGCTGCTGGCCAAGGCCGTCGCCGCCAAGATCATCCTCGAGGTCGAGATCACCCCGACCGGTGGCGAGGAGGACGGCGTCAGCCACGAGATCAACGACGAGCTGTACACCACCGTCGACGACGCCATCCGCACCGCCGAGGCCCTCGGCCTGGGCGAGAAGGGCCGCTACCTGCTGGCCGCCTCCTTCGGCAACGTCCACGGCGTCTACAAGCCGGGCAACGTCGTGCTCCGTCCCGAGCTGCTCAAGGACCTGCAGGCGGGCGTCGCCGAGAAGTTCGGCAAGGCCTCCCCGTTCGACTTCGTCTTCCACGGCGGCTCCGGCTCCACCGCCGAGGAGATCGCCACCGCGCTCGAGAACGGCGTGGTCAAGATGAACCTCGACACCGACACCCAGTACGCCTTCACCCGCCCGGTCGTGGACCACATGTTCCGCAACTACGACGGCGTCCTGAAGGTCGACGGCGAGGTCGGCAAGAAGTCCACCTACGACCCGCGCACCTGGGGCAAGCTCGCCGAGGCCGGCATGGCCGCGCGCGTCGGCGAGGCCTGTGTCGCGCTGCGCTCGGCCGGCACCAAGCTGAAGTAAGCGCTGTTGTACGACGGGCCCGGCGCCACGAGAGTGGAGCCGGGCCCGTCGGCGTGTCCGAAGGCCGGAAGGCCGAGGAGGAGGAGCGAGATGTTCGACTTCGACCGGGAGATAGACCGGCGGGGCACCTGGTCCGTGCAGTGGGACGGCATAGCCGACCGCTTCGGCGTCTCCGACCTGCTGCCCTTCACCATCTCCGACATGGACTTCGCCTCCCCGCCGGCGGTCCTCGACGCCCTGCGGGATCGTGTGGCCCACGGCGTCTTCGGCTACACCGACTGGCGGCTCGGGGAGTTCCGGGAGGCCGTACGGGACTGGTACGCGGACCGGTACGCGACCGCCGTCGACCCCGAGGCGATGGTCTACGCCCCCTCCGTCCTCAGCCAGCTCTCCCAGCTGCTGCGGATGTGGACCGAGCCAGGGGACGGGATCGTCGTCCACACCCCCACCTACGACGGCTTCCGCAAGGCCGTCACCGGCCTCGGCCGCGAGCTGCGCGGGGTGCCGCTCGACGACCCCGAGGCCCTGGAGCGCGAGCTGGCCCGGCCGGACAGCCGGATGCTGCTGCTCTGCTCCCCGCACAACCCGACCGGCCGGGTGTGGCGGGAGGACGAGCTCAAGGAGTTCGCGCGCCTCGCCGAGCGGTACGGCGCCGCCGTCGTGAGCGACGAGATCCACGCGGACCTGACCGCCCAGGGGCACCGCCACGTGCCGTGGGCGGCCGTCGCGGAGCCGGGGCGCGGCCACCGCTGGGCGATGGTCACCTCCGGGACCAAGGCCTTCAACTTCCCCGCGCTCTCCGGCTCCTACGGCTTCCTCGGCGACCCGGACGAGCGGGTCGCGTTCGTGCGCCGCATGGAGACCGGCGAGGGCCTCGCCTCCCCGGCGGTGCTCTCCCTCACCGCCCACATCGCCGCCTACCGGCACGGCGCGCCCTGGCTGGACGCGCTGCGGGGCTATGTCGCGGACACCATGAGCCTGGTCCAGGACCGGCTCGCGGGCGGCCTCCCGGAGGTCTCCTGGTCGCCGCCCCAGGCCGGCTACCTCGCCTGGATCGACCTGCGCCCGCTGGGCATCGACGAGTCCGCGCTCCAGGAGGAGCTGGTGACCGCCGAGCGCGTCGCGATCATGCCGGGCGGGGTCTACGGCACCCCCGGCTTCGTCCGGCTCAACGTCGGCTGCCCGCGCGCCAAGGCGGAGCGGGGCGTGGACGCGCTGGTCAGGGCGGCGGCGCGGCTGCGGGCCTGAGGTGACGACCCTGCCGATTTGTCGACTCCCGCTGAAGTTGATCCCTTAACGGATACCGGGAGGCGCGCTGTCGTGGGCGTGATCTAGGCTGCGCATCACCGCGCCCCGTTTCTGGGGGCCGGAGGCCATTTTTGGGGGGTCTCTTCATCGTGCGTAAGCGCACTCTCTCGGCCGCGACAGCGCTCGCGGTCCTCTTCAGCTCCGCGGCACTGCTCGCGGGTACGGCGGGCTCGGCTGCTGCGGACAGCAGCGTCGCCCTGCCGGTGTCGTCCGTGGGCGACATGGTGGTGGACGGTGTCCACCAGAAGATCTTCATCAGCGACCCGGCGAACGGCAAGCTGGTCGTCACCGACTACGCGGGCACCGTCCTGACGACCCTGGCGGACCTGCCGGGCGTCCGGGGCCTGGAGATCTCCGCCGACTCGTCGCGCGTCTACGCGGCCGTGGCCGGCAAGGGCGAGATCGCCTCGATCAGCACCGAGACGCCGACCGACGCGGTCGCCTACGACCTCGGTGACGCCGTGAACCCGGCGAACCTCGCGATCGCCGGCGGCAAGATCTGGTTCGGCTACGGCCAGGCCGCCGCCGGCAACCTCGGTTCCCTGGACCTCTCGGGCGAGACGCCGCAGGTGGCGCTCGCGCAGGCGCCCGACGGGACCTTCCACCTGGCGCCCGTGCTCGGCTCGGACCCGGCCGCGCCGAGCGTGCTGGCCGCCGGCACCCCGGGCGGCTCGACCGTCGTGGTCTTCGACGTGTCGACGGGTACGCCCACGGTCAAGGCCAACCGGCCCAATGTCGGCAACAGCCTGCGCGAGCTCGACGTCACGCCCGACGGCACCCAGGTCATCACGGCCAGCGGGTACCCGTACTACCACGCGGTGCTCTCCACCACGGACCTGTCCGAGGTGAAGCGCTACGACAGCGCGAACTACCCGAACGCCGTGGCCATCGCGGCCGACGGTACGGTCGCGGCCGGCACCGAGTCGTCCTACGACAAGGACGTCCGCGTCTTCCGTCCGAACAACTCGACGTCGGTCCACGACTACGAGACGGGGACGAACGTCCTCCCCGGCGCGCTTGCCTGGGCGCCGGACGGCAAGCTGTTCGCGGTGTCCCAGGGCTCCTACGGCACGGCCCGCCTGAACGTCTTCGACGAGGCGACCAAGGCCGGCTCCACGCTCACCGTGACGGCCCCGGCCAGCACGGTCGTGCTCAAGCCGTTCACCGTCACCGGCAAGCTCACGTCGCCCGTGGCGCTGCCGGCCGGTGCGTCGGTCGAGGTGAGCCGCGTCGACGCCGCCAACCCGGACGGCACGGCCCTCGGCACCCAAACGCTGGGCGCCAACGGCGAGTTCTCCTTCGCGGACACGCCGAACGCCGTCGGCACCTTCACCTACAAGGTGACGTACGCGGGCGACGCCGAGCACGCCTCCGCCACCGGCACCGCCGTGGTCCGGGCCGCCCAGGCCACGTCGACGCTGCTCGTCAAGGCGCCGTCGACCGCCCCGGTGCTCAAGCCGCTCACCGTCTCCGGCAGCCTCACCTCCAGCGAGGCGCTGCCGGCCGGCACGCCGGTCGCGGTGACCCGCTTCGACGTCGAGAACCCCTCGGGCAAGTCCCTCGGGAACAAGACGATCGGTGCGACCGGCGCGTTCTCCTTCGCCGACACCCCGACCGCCGCCGGCAACGTCACGTACAAGGTGACGTACGCGGGCGACACCCAGCGCGCGTCGGCGACCGGCAGCGCTCTGGTCAAGGTCTCCCACAACAAGACCGCGATCTCGATCGACCGCAACCGCAGCACCTTCAACTACGGCACCACCGTCACGTACACGGCCACCCTCGGCCCGACGTACAAGAACCGTGTCGTGGAGATCTGGGCGGACCCGTGGGGCGTCGAGCCCAAGCGGCTGCTCAAGCGGGGCACCGTCAACGCGCAGGGCAAGCTCTCCGCGTCGATGTGGATGGCCCGCGACACCACGGTGTCCGCGGTCTTCGCCGGTGACGCGCGCTACGGCTGGGCCGAGGCCAAGTCGGGCGTGTACACCCGCGCCGGTGTGACGACCTCGCTCTCGCGCCACTACAAGTGGACGAAGATCGGCACCACGAACTACCAGACGTACCACACGTACGACTACGCGCTGGTGACCACCTGGCACAACGCGTACCCGAACCGCAGCACCCAGCTGGACGTCCAGATGTACTACGGCGGCGCCTGGCGTGACCTCGGGCCGGAGTACTTCCTGCTCGACCGGTACGGCAAGTCGTACGTGCGCTTCGACGGTGACCCGGCCCTGGCCGGCTACAAGTTCCGGATCCGCTCGGCGTACATCGACGGCGCCTCCGGCGACAACGTGAACAGCACGGTCTACGGCCCGTGGAAGTACTTCAACTTCACGCGCTGACCGCCGGCGACCGAGAGCCCCGTCCACCCTCCGGTGGGCGGGGCTCCCGCGTTCGCGGGACCATGCAGACATGGAGATCCGGCTCGCCTCGGGGACCGGGCGGTGGATCGTGTTCACCACCGTCCTCGGCTCGGGCATGGCCCTGCTCGACTCGACCGTCGTCAACGTCGCCCTGCCGCACATCGGCGCGGACCTGGGCGCCGACCTGGCCGACCTGCAGTGGACCGTCAACGCCTACATGCTGACCCTCGCCGGTCTCATCCTGCTCGGGGGCGCCCTCGGCGACCGTTACGGGCGGCGGCGGGTCTTCGTCATCGGCGTGGTCTGGTTCGCGGCCGCCTCGCTGCTGTGCGGGCTCGCCCCGAACGCGGGCATCCTCGTCGCCGCCCGCGCCCTCCAGGGCATCGGCGGCGCGCTGCTCACGCCCGGCTCGCTGGCGCTGATCCAGGCGAGCTTCCACGAGGACGACCGGGCCCGGGCGGTCGGCCTGTGGTCCGGCTTCGGCGGGGTCGGGGCCGCGGTCGGCCCGTTCGTGGGCGGCTGGCTGGTGGACGGACCCGGCTGGCGCTGGGTCTTCCTGCTGAACGTGCCGCTCGCCCTGGTCTGCGTGCCGGTCGCGCTGCGCCATGTGCCGGAGTCCCGCGACGAGACGGCGCACGGGCGCTTCGACGTGCTCGGCGCGGCCCTGGGCGCCTCGGCGCTCGCCCTGGTGACGTACGCGCTGATCGCCCAGGTGTGGTGGGGCGGCGCCGCGGGGGCGGTGCTCGGCGCGGCCTTCGTGGCGGTGGAGCGGCGGCGGGGCGAGGCCGCGATGGTGCCGCCCTCGGTGTTCCGTTTCCGGCTCTTCACGGCCGTCAACCTGGTGACGCTGTGCGTGTACGGGGCCTTCGGCGGCTTCTTCTTCCTGGCCGCGCTCCAGCTCCAGGTGGTGTCGGGCTACTCGGCGCTCGCCGCCGGTACGGCCATGCTGCCGACGACGGTCCTGATGCTGCTGGGCTCGGCGAAGTCGGGCGAGCTCGGCGAGCGGACCGGGCCGCGGCTGCCGCTCACCGTGGGGCCGCTGCTGTGCGCGGCGGGGATGCTGCTGATGCTGCGGGTCGGGGAGGACGTCTCGTACGTGACGGACGTGCTGCCCGCGATGCTGGTGCTCGGGCTCGGCATGACCACCCTCGTCGCCCCGCTGACGGCGACGGTCCTCGCCTCCGTGCCGGTGAGCCGGGCGGGCCTGGCGAGCGGCATCAACAACGCGGCGGCCCGGGCCGCGGGGCTGCTCGCGGTGGCGGCGCTGCCCGCGCTGACGGGGATGGGCCCGGAGGCGTACCGCTCGGCGGAGGAGTTCGGGGACACCTTTCGCAAGGCGATGCCGCTGTGCGCCGGGCTGCTGGTGGCGGGCGCGGTCCTGGCCTGGGCGATCGTGCGGCCCCCGCCGCCGCTGAAGTGCCACCCGGAGTGCCGCTGGTTCTGCGGGGTGGGCTCCCCACCCCTGGACCCCGGCCGTACCCCGACCGCCCACCCGCGGCGGCCACCGGGTGACGCCGCCTGAGCGCAGCCGGGGTGGATGCCCGATGGCGCTGCTTGACCGGCAGGGGCGGCCGGCGGGTGACGTCGGACGGCCGGCCGCCGGTGCCGATGCTCGACCGGCCGGGATGGCCGTCGGGCGACGCTGCCTGGCGGCCGGGGCCACTGCGGTGTGAAGTCGGCTGGCCGGCCGGGGCCACCGCCGCGTGAAGTCGGCCGACCGGTCGGGGCCACTGCCGCGCTGTGTCGGCCGACCGCCCGGGGCCAGCCCGGTGACGCTGACTGGTCGGTCAGGGCGGCACCGGGTGACGCCGCCTGATCGGCTCGGGGTGCTCCTGAGGCAGACTGGGGCGCATGGCCATCCACGAGAACCTGCTGGGGGGACCGGCCCCCACCCACCTGCCCGACGACCCGGAGCCGCGTGAGCTGCTCGCGGGCGGGACCGCGCCGGCGGACGTCGCCGCGAAGTACCCGACCTCCTCGCTCGCCTGGGCCCAGCTCGCCGACGACGCCTACGAGCGCGGCAACGTCATCGAGTCGTACGCCTACGCCCGTACCGGCTACCACCGCGGTCTCGACGCGCTGCGCCGCAACGGCTGGAAGGGCCACGGCCCGGTGCCGTGGGAGCACGAGCCGAACCGCGGCTTCCTGCGCGCCCTGCACGCCCTGGCCCGCGCGGCCGGCGAGATCGGCGAGAAGGACGAGTACGAGCGCTGCACCACCTTCCTGCGCGACTCCTCCCAGACCGCCGCGGACACGCTCGGCTGACACGTTCCGTCGTCGTCCGGAGACCCCCTGTCCCCGTGGCAGGGGGAAATCCGGACAGACTCCTCGACGCGTTCGAGGGCGTTCGAAGTGGCCGGTACGATCCTCCGGACCGCAGTACCGAGCGCCGGCGCAGAGGCCCCCACACCCTCTCTCCCCACCCCGGCCCACGCAGGGGGAGAAGTCTGTCTTGGGAAAGCGCGCCGCCCAGCCGGTCCGCCGCCGCAGGCGGAACAGACGGGCGCGCGGGAGGGGACTCCTGCTGCCCGTGCTCGCCCTGGTCATCGTCTCGCTGTGCGGGGGCGCGGCCCTCGCCCACTACAACGGCACCCGCGCCGCCGACGCCGCCGCGGCCGGCCCGCCGGAGGCGACCGGCGCCGGTCCCGGCCCCGGCTCCGGGAAGACCACCGCGCAGCCGGTGACGCCCCCGCCGAAGCCCACGCCCACGCCGAAGCCCAAGCCGAAGCCGACCCCCAAGCCCACCCCGAAGAAGACCGCCGTGCCCCGCTCGGGCGCCGGGACCTTCACCACCGCCCAGGCCACCGGCGAGGCCGTCGGGGCCGGCGGTTCGCTGCGCCGCTACCGGGTGCAGGTCGAGGACGGCATCGACATCTCCGCGCGCGAGGCCGCGGCCGAGATCCAGCGGATCCTGGCCCATCCGCGCGGCTGGGCGGCGCACGGCCGTGGCCGGTTCCAGCTGGTCTCCGAGAACGCCGACTTCGTCATCCGGATCGCCACCCCCGACACCGCCGACCGCCTCTGCCTGGCGAACGGCATGAACACCCACGGCGAGCTGAACTGCGAGACCACCGCGGGCGTCGTGGTCAACCTCAAGCGGTGGATGCTCGGCTCCCCGACCTTCGCGGGCGAGCCCGCCGAGTACCGGCATCTGATCATCAACCACGAGGTCGGGCACGAGATCGGCATCCGCAGCCACATGGGCTGCCCGGGGCCGGGCAAGCTCGCGCCCGTGATGATGCAGCAGATCAAGGGCCTGAACGGCTGCCGGTCGAACGCGTATCCGTATGACGAAGACGGGATCTACATCACCGGCCCGGTCGTGTCATGATGCGCGTGGGAGCACATGCGCCGACGCACGGCTCCCGAGGGGACCGGGGCTCCCGTGCCGCGAGGCGACGGTAGGAGCGGACCGCTACCCGGTAGTTCGTATCGAGGAGACAGAAATGTCGACCTTCCCAGGATCCCCCGATGCCTCCGGAGCCGGTACGGCCGCCGACGCGCCGAACCTCGACTTCGCCGGCACCACGCCGTACGAGGACTACGTCCAGGCGGACGTCCTCACCCACCTCCAGCACCTGCGCTCCGACGACCCGGGCGAGATGGTCTTCCTGGTCACCACCCAGGTCATGGAGCTGTGGTTCACCGTGATCGTCCACGAGTGGGAGACCGCGAGCCGCGCCCTGCGCGAGGACGACGTGCCCGTCGCGATGGACGCGCTCAAGCGCTCCGTGCGCGAGCTGGAGGCCCTCAACCACTCCTGGCGCCCGCTCGCCCAGCTCACCCCCGCCCAGTTCAACTCCTACCGGGCCGCGCTCGGCGAGGGCTCCGGCTTCCAGTCGGCGATGTACCGGCGGATGGAGTTCCTGCTCGGCGAGAAGACCGCGTCCATGCTGGTGCCGCACCGCGGCGCGCCCCGGGTCCACGCCGAGCTGGAGAAGGCCCTCCAGGAGCCCAGCCTGTACGACGAGACGCTGCGGCTGCTCGCCCGCCGCGGCCTGCCCGTCCCCGCCGAGGTCCTCGACCGCGACCGGGCGCTGCGCTACGAGCCGCACCCCGAGGTCGAGCGGATCTGGGCCGGGATCTACGCCGACCCCGACCAGAACGCCGAGCTCGTCCGGCTCGGCGAGGCGCTCAGCGACGTCGCCGAGCTGGTGTGGCGCTGGCGCAACGACCACCTGGTGGCGACCCGGCGCGCGATGGGCTCCAAGACCGGCACCGGCGGCTCGGCCGGCGTGGCCTGGCTGGAGAAGCGGGCGCAGAAGAACGTGTTCCCCGAGCTGTGGACGGCGCGCAGCCATGTCTGACGAGCTGAGGGAGCAGGCCGCGCGGCTGGACGCGGCGGACGAACTGTCCAAGCACCGCGAGAAGTTCGCCCTGGAACCCGAAGGTTCCGTCTACCTGGACGGCAACTCGCTGGGCGCGCTCCCGGCCCATGTCCCGGCCCGGATGGCCGACGTCATCGCCCGCGAGTGGGGCGAGCTGCGCATCCGCTCCTGGGACGAGTCGGGCTGGTGGACCGCGCCCGAGCGGATCGGCGACCGGATCGCGCCGCTCGTCGGCGCCGCCCCGGGGCGGATCGTGGTCGGCGACTCGACCAGCGTGAACGTCTTCAAGGCGGTCGTCGCGGCGGCCCGGCTCGCGGGGGAGGGGCGCGACGAGATCCTCGTCGACGCCACGACCTTTCCCACGGACGGGTACATCGCCGCGTCCGCGGCGCGCATGACCGGTCACCGGATCGTGCCGCTCGACCCGGCGGACATGGCCGCCGCGGCCGGCCCGCGCACGGCCCTGGCCCTGGTCAACCACGTCGACTACCGCACCGGCCGGCTCCAGGACCTGCCCGGTCTCACGGCGGCGCTGCACGCGGCGGGCGCACTGGCCGTCTGGGACCTGTGCCACAGCGCGGGCGCGCTGCCGGTCGGACTCGACGCGCACGGGGTCGACCTGGCGGTCGGCTGCACCTACAAGTACCTGAACGGCGGCCCCGGTTCGCCCGCGTACCTGTACGTCGCCGAGCGGCACCAGGCCCGCTTCGACTCGCCGCTGCCCGGGTGGAACTCGCATGCCGACCCGTTCGGGATGACCCCCGGGTACGAGGCGGCCGACGGCGCGCTCCGGGGCCGGGTCGGCACCCCCGACATCCTGTCGATGCTGGCCCTCGAATCGGCGCTCGACGTCTGGGACGGGGTGCGGATCGAGGACGTACGGGCCAAGTCGCTGGCCCTGACGGACTTCTTCCTGGAGTGCGTACGGGCCTACGCCCCGGCGGGCCGGGTGGAGTCGGTGACGCCCGAGGCACACGAGGAGCGCGGCAGCCAGGTCGCGCTGCGTTGCGCGGAGGCGCCGCGGGTGATGGCGGAGCTGATCCGGCGCGGGGTCGTCGGCGATCTGCGCCGCCCGGACATCCTGCGCTTCGGCTTCACACCGCTGTACGTGGGCTTCGCGGACGCGGAGCGGGCGGCGCGGGTGCTGGCCGAGGTCCTGACGGAGATCCCGCCGGAGACCCGGGCGGAGACCCCGGCGGCGTAGTTCCGATGATCGCCTGATCTGCGGGCCCCGGACTCCTGGTACCGTCCCCGCAGGTCAGGCCAATTCGGCCCCGTCTCCGAGAGGTTGGAAGCAGCATGCCGGACCCCGCCGCGCGCGACGCCGCCGAAGAAGCATCGGCCTTCTCGCACCCGGCCGTCGCCCCGGACGCCTCCGCCGCGTACGGCGCGCACCCGGACCAGGTCGTCGACTTCTACGCCCCGCGCGACGGGCGGCAGAGCGCGCCGCTGGTCGTCGCCCTGCACGGCGGCGCCTGGCGGGCCCCGTACGACCGGCAGCACCTGACTCCTTTCGTGGACTTCCTGGCGCGGCGCGGGTTCGCCGTGGCCAACGTCGAGTACCGGCGGGGGCGGGGCGGGACCGTGGCCGGGCGCTGGCCGGAGACCTTCGACGACGTGGCGGCGGCGCTGGACGCGGTGCCGGACCTGGCGGCGTCGGCGCTCCCCTCGGCGGACCCGCGCCGCATCGTCCTCACCGGTCACTCCGCGGGCGGCCACCTGGCCCTGTGGGCCGCCGCCCGCCACGTCCTGCCGCCCGACTCCCCGTGGCGCCTCCCGGTCCCGCCGGCCCTCCGGGGCGTGGTCGCGCTGGCGCCGATCGCCCATTTCGCCCGGGCGGTGGAGCTGGACGTGTGCGGGGGAGCGGTGGCGGAACTCCTGGGCGGCGAGGCGGAGATGAAGCAGCGCGCCCCCTTCGCGGACCCGTCCCTGCTGCTCCCCACGGGCATCGCCACGACCGTCGTCCAGGGCCGCGCGGACCTCGTCGTCCCGGAGCCGGTGGCCGAGGCGTACGTCGAGGCGGCGGCGGAGGCGGGCGAGACGGTCGGGCTGACGCTTCTGTCGGACGTCGGGCACTTTCCGCTGATCGATCCGTCGGCGGACGCGTGCGCGGTAGTAGCCGAAGAAGTCGCCCAACTGGCCTGGTAGCCAACCCACTTCCCCGCCGCGCCGACACCCGCCGCGGCCGCCCCGTTCCGAGCCAACCACTGGGGCGGCGCCCCCCGCTCCCCGGCCTGCGGCCGGCCCGCCGTTGTGGCCATTCGTTCCGCTGGGGCGGTGCCCCCCCCCGCTCCCCGGCCTGCGGCCGGCCCCCCGTTGTGGCCATTCGTTCCGCTGGGGCGGTGCCCACCCCCCCGGCCGCGCCCGCACCCCGTTGTGGGCCTGCGGCCCCCCGTTGTGGGCATTCGTTCCGCTGGGGCGGAACGGGTGGGCACAACGGACGGCGCCCTTTGCCGGGCCTAGGCTTCCGCGCCCTGACCCGCACCCCTAGTGCGGCGCGGTCGTGGTGCGGGTCAAGGCACGGGGAGCGGAGGCGCCGCTAAGGGCGCCGTCCCGTGTGCCCACCCGTCCCGCCCTGCGGGACGATTGCCCACACTCCGCGGAGCGGGGCGGAGGCGGCCCACGCGGGGCGCGGGCTCGGCGGCCCTGCACGGCGGCGGGTAGTGGCGGCTCCCCGGGGTGCGGGGTGGCCGTAGTCCTCAAGGGGGACGGAGGAGGATCCGTAGGAAGCGGGACGACCGGGGGGACGGGGCGACCGTACCGTGGAGGCGTGAATTCGACGCGGCCCGCCCCCGACACCCCCCGCAGCCCCGAGCTCCGCCTCACCCTGAAGGCACTCGGCGGCCTGCGAGCCGACCTCTTCGACGACGCCTTCGCCTACCGCCCCCTCCCGCGCTGGGACGTCAGCCGCGGCCCGCTCCGCTTCCTGCCGCGGCGGATACGCGACGAGGCCGGCGTGATCCCGCACCTCGTCGTCGGCTTCGCCGCCCTCATCGTCTTCTTCCTCGGGCTCGAACGGGCCCGCGACACCATCGGCCCGGTCGCGTTCCTGTACGCCGCCGTCCCGGCCGCGATCGTGCTGCTCACCCTGATCCGCCCCGTGCTCGCCTTCTGGGCCTCGCTCGTCTCCACCCCCTTCGTCGCCTACCTGGGCACCTACGGCGACGGCTGGCCCTGGGCGCCGAACTCGTTCGCCACGCACCTCGTCGTCCTCGTCGTCGTCGCCCTGCGCACCCGCCCGCGCACCGCGGGCTGGATGTGGCTGGTCACCGCCGGCTACGCCCTGTTCGTCTCGTTCTTCCTCGGCGCGAGCTACGAGAGCGACGCCCTCCCGCTGGTCTTCGTCGCAGGGGTCTCCCTCCTGCTCGTCACGACCTCCCAGGTCCGCCGCGAGGCCGCCCGCGAGGTCACCGCCCAGCAGTCCGTCACCGCCGTCGAGCGCTCGAAGCGCACCCTGCTCGAAGAGCGCACCACCATCGCCCGCGAGCTGCACGACGTCGTCGCCCACCACATGTCGGTGGTCGCCATCCAGGCGGAGGCCGCCCCCTACCGGGTGCAGAACCCGCCCCCGGAGCTGGAGCAGGCCTTCGCGACCATCCGGGAGAACGCCGTCGCCGCGCTGACCGAGCTGCGCCGCGTCCTCGGTGTCGTACGGGCGGAGGACTACGAGGCACCGGACGCCCCGCAGCCCACCCTCGCCGACCTCGACGGCCTGGTCGGCAACGTCCGCGAGGCCGGCCTCGACGTGCGGCTGACGGTGACCGGCGCGGTGCGGGAGCTGCCGCAGGGCGTGGAGCTCTCGGCGTACCGGATCGTCCAGGAGGCCCTGTCCAACGTGCTGCGCCACGCCCCCGGCGCCGGCGCCACGGTCGAGGTGAGCCACGTCCTCGGCGGGCTCGGACTCCGGATCGTCAACGGTCCCGCCCGCGGTCTGGTCAAGCCGTCGCCGGGGGCCGGGCACGGCATCACCGGCATGCGCGAGCGGGTCGCCATGCTCAACGGCGAGATGACCGCCGAGACGACCGACGACGGCGGCTACGCCGTCACCGCCTTCATCCCCGTCCCCCGTGAGGAGCCCGTCGCATGACGATCCGCGTCCTGATCGTCGACGACCAGATGATGGTCCGCGAGGGTTTCTCCGTCCTGCTCAACGCCATGCCGGACATCGAGGTCGTCGGCGAGGCGGTCAACGGCCGCGAGGCCGTGGCGCAGGTCGCCGCGCTCCGCCCCGACGTCGTCCTGATGGACATCCGCATGCCGGAGCTGAACGGCATCGACGCCACCCGCGAGATCGTCGCCGCCGACGCCGACGCGAAGGTGCTGGTCCTGACCACCTTCGACCTCGACGAGTACGTGTACCAGGCGCTGCGCGCGGGCGCCTCCGGCTTCCTGCTCAAGGACGCCTCGGCGCGGCAGCTCGCCGACGGCGTCCGGGTCGTCGCGGCAGGCGAGGCCCTGCTCGCACCGACCGTCACCAAGCGTCTGATCACGGAGTTCGCCCGTTCCGCGGTCTCCCCGCGCCCGCCCGCGATGGCGCAGATCGGCGAGCTGACCGAGCGGGAGACGGAGGTGCTGGTGCTGATCGCCCAGGGGCTGTCGAACGTGGAGATCGCCGACCACCTCGTCGTCGCCGAGTCCACCATCAAGACCCATGTCAGCCGCATCCTGGTGAAGCTGGGCCTGCGCGACCGCACCCAGGCGGCGGTCTTCGCGTACGAGGCACGGCTGGTGCAGGTGGGCGGGTAGTAGCGTCCGCGCATGGACGCTGCCTTCGACCCCTGGTCCCCGGAGTTCGTCGCCGATCCCTACCCCGCCTACGCCGAACTGCGCGCCACCGGCCGTGCCCACTGGTACGCGCCGACCCGCCAGTGGCTGATCCCGCACCACGAGGACGTCTCCGCGCTGCTGCGGGACCGGCGCCTCGGGCGGACGTACACCCACCGCTTCGGCCACGAGGAGTTCGGGCGCGAGGCCCCCGACCCCGCCCACGAGCCCTTCCACACGCTCAACGACCACGGTCTGCTCGACCTGGAGGCCGCCGACCACACCCGGATCCGGCGGCTCGTCTCGAAGGCGTTCACGCCCAGGACGGTGGAGGACCTGGCGCCGACGGTACGGCGGCTCGCCGCGGACCTGGTCGCCGGTCTGGTCGCCGACGGCGGCGGCGACCTGCTCGCCCGGGTCGCGGAGCCGCTGCCCGTGGCCGTGATCGCCGAGATGCTCGGCATTCCGGAGGGCGACGAGGAGCGGGGGCGGCTGCGGCCCTGGTCCGCGGACATCTGCGGGATGTTCGAGCTGAACCCCTCCGAGGAGACGGCCCGCCGCGCGGGTCGCGCCTCGATCGAATTCTCGGACTATCTGCGGGAGTTGATCGCCCGGCGGCGGAAGGAACCGGGCGACGACCTGATCTCCGGGCTCATCGGCGTCGCCGAGCTGACCGAGCAGGAGATGATCTCCACCTGCGTGCTCCTCCTCAACGCCGGCCACGAGGCCACCGTGAACACCACGGTCAACGGCTGGTGGACCCTGCTGAGCCAGGACGTGCGGCCGGATCCCGAAAAGTTGTCCACAGCTGTGGAAGAACTTCTGCGCTACGACACCCCGCTCCAGATGTTCGAGCGCTGGGTCCTCGACGACATCGAGCTCGGCGGCCGGGTCATCCCGCGCGGCTCCGAGGTCGCCCTGCTCTTCGGCTCCGCCAACCGCGACCCCGCCCGCTTCGGCCCCACCGCCGACCGGCTCGACCTCACCCGCGCCGACAACCCGCACATCACCTTCGGCGCCGGCATCCACTACTGCCTCGGCGCCCCGCTCGCCCGCCTCGAACTGACCGCCGTCTTCGGCGAACTCCTCCGCCGGGCGCCGGGCCTCCGGCTCGCCGCGGACCCCGTGCGGAAGCCGGGCTACGTCATCCGGGGCTTCGAGGAGCTGCTGGTCGAGGTGTGAGCGGCGGCAGACCTCGGTGGGCGTACGGGGAGGACCCCGCCGGACGTACCCCGCCGGACCGCTCGGGCGTGGCCCTCCCCGTACCCCGCCGGATCGCTGGGGCGTGGCCCTCCCCGTACCCCGCCGGATCGCTGGGGCGTGGCCCTCCCCGTACCCCGCCGGATCGCTGGGGCGTGGCCCTCCCCGTACCCCGCCGGATCGCTCGGGCGTGCCCCTCCCCGTACCCCGCCGGATCGCTCGGGCGTGCCCCTCCCCGTACCCCGCCGGATCGCTCCGGCGGGACCCGTCCCGGTGCCCCGTCGCTCAGCTCACCATGTCCCGGCGCCGCAGCCCCGCCAGTCCGCCCGCCGTCAGCGCCGCCGCCAGCGCGGTGAGGGCGAGCAGCGGGGTCCAGGACGGCTCCTGCCCCGGCAGCTTCGGCAGGTGGCCGAAGGGGGACAGGTCGAGGACCGCCTGCGGCAGGTCGAGCGCAGGGCCGATCCAGCCCAGGGCCAGGCACACCCCGGCCACGCCCCAGGCGGCGACCGCGGCCTTCGGGAAGGCGCCCCAGAGCAGCACCGCGAGGCCGGCCAGGGTCCAGACCGCGGGGAGCTGGGCGAGCGAGGCGCCCAGGACCGGGCCGAGGTCGTGCCCGTACGAGAGGGACAGGCCGAGGCCGCTCAGCAGCATGATCAGCGCGGATCCGGCGAAGGCGACCAGCAGGTGTCCGGCGGCCCAGCGCAGCCGTCCGACGGGCGCGGCGAGCAGCGGCTCGGCGCGCTGCGAGGTCTCCTCGCCGTGCAGCCGCAGCACCGAGCCGACCGCGAACAGGGCGGCGACCATCCCGAACAGCCCGACCATGGTGGCGAGGAAGGCGTCGGTGAGGGCGCTCTGCCCGCCCATCCGCTCGAAGATCTCCCGGGCCTGCTCGTTGTCGCCGACGATGTCCGCCGCGCCCTCGACCATCCCGCCGAAGACTCCTCCGCCGAGGAGGAAGCCGAGGGACCAGCCGAGCAGCGTCCCCCGCTGGAGCCGCCAGGCGAGGGCGCCCGCCGTCCCGAGCCGCCCGGCGGCGGGGCCGGGCCGGGTGGGCAGGAAGCTCATGCCGACGTCACGGCGGGCGGCGAGGCCGTACGCGAGGAGCGCCTGGGCGCCGACGGCCGCGGCGGTCAGGAGCAGCACCCACCAGCGTTCGCCGGCGAAGGCGCGCACGTTCTCGGCCCAGCCGACGGGGGAGAGCCAGGTGAGGACGCCGCCGCCTCCGCCCAGGACTTCGTCCTGTGAGGTGCCCCCGGCGGTGCCCGAGTCGCCCGCCGCGCGCAGCGCGAAGGCGAGGCCGAGGGCGCCCGCCGTGAGGCCCTTGGCGAGCCGGGCGCTCTCGGTGAGCTGGGCGGCGATCGCGGCCGCCGTCGCGAAGACCATGCCGGTCCCGCCGATGGCCAGCCCGAGCGCGAGGGCGCCCGCCGCGCCCTGTCCGGCGAGCCCGGCGGTGACGATCAGGGCGACGGCGGCGTTCGCGGCGAGGGCGGTGAGCAGCGCGGCGGTCAGCGGGGCCCGGCGCCCCACCGAGGCGGCCGACAGCATGTCCTGACGGCCCGTCTCCTCCTCCTCGCGGGTGTGCCGTACGACGATGATCAGGCTCATCACGGCGGCCAGCACGGCGCCGAAGGTGCCGAACCGCCAGGCGACGAGCCCGCCGAGCGAGTCGTCGAAGACCGGCCCGTACAGGGAGCGCATCGAGCTGTTCGCGTTCATGGAGGAGGCGAGTTCGGTGCGTTGGGCGGGGGTGCCGTAGAGCCCTTCGAGTGAGCCCGCGCCGCCGGCCACCATGCCGCCGGTGACCACGGCCCAGAGGGGCAGCATCAGCCGGTCGCGGCGCAGGGCGAGCCGGGTGAGGGGTCCGGTGCCGGCGAGGGCGTCCGTACTCATCGCGCCGTCACCTCGGCTTCCGCGTCCTCGTAGTGACGGAGGAAAAGCTCCTCCAGGGTGGGCGGGGTGCTGGTGAGGCTGCGGATGCCGGACCGGGTCAGCGAGCGGAGGACGGCGTCGAGCTTGTCGGTGTCGACCTGGAGGCGGACGCGCAGGCCCTGGACGTCGACATCGTGGACGCCGGGGAGGCCGGCGAGCCCGTCGGGCGGCCCGGCGAGTTCGGCGACGACGCTGGTCCGGGTGAGGTGGCGCAGCTCGGCGAGGGAGCCGGACTCGACGGTGCGGCCCTTGCGGATGATGCTGACCCGGTCGCAGAGGCTCTCGACCTCGCTGAGGATGTGGCTGGAGAGCAGCACGGTCGCACCGCGCTCGCGCGCCTCGGCGACGCACTCCTGGAAGACCTCCTCCATCAGCGGGTCGAGTCCGCTGGTGGGCTCGTCGAGGACGAACAGCTCGGCGTCGGAGGCGAATGCGGCGACCAGGGCGACCTTCTGCCGGTTGCCCTTGGAGTAGGTCCGGCCCTTCTTGGTCGGGTCGAGCTCGAAGCGTTCGACGAGCCGTGCCCGCCGCGCCGGGTCGAGTCCGCCGCGCAGGCGTCCGTACAGGTCGATGACCTCGCCGCCGCTGAGGTTGCGCCAGAGGGTGACGTCGCCGGGTACGTAGGCGATCCGGCGGTGCAGCTCGACCGCGTCGGCCCAGGGGTCCCTGCCGAGCAGGCGGACGTCCCCGGCGTCGGCGCGCAGCAGGCCGAGCAGGACCCGGATGGTGGTGGACTTCCCGGCTCCGTTGGGTCCGAGGAAGCCGTGGACCTCGCCGGCCGCGACGTCGAGGTCGAGGCCGTCCAGCGCGTGCGTGCGTCCGAACGCCTTGTGGAGCCCGGCCACCGTGATTGCCTTCGTCATGCTTCAGAACGTACGCGACTTTCACAAACTTGTGAAGTTAAGGAACCGCAGAAAGCGGGTGAGATAGTGGAAGGCATGACGACGACCAACGAAGAGGCGGTCTCCCGCTTCGTCGAGCGCTTCGCCGCCGAGCTCACGGAGGCCGGCATGCAGCGCATGGCCTCCCGCGTCTTCGCGGCGCTGCTGGCCTCCGAGACGGCCTCGATGACCTCGGCCGAGCTCGCCGAACAGCTGCGGATCAGCCCGGCCGCCGTCTCGGGCGCGGTCCGCTACCTCACCCAGGTGGGCATGGTCAGCCGCGAGCGCGACCCGGGGACGCGCCGCGACCGCTACGTCCTGCACAACGAGCTCTGGTACGAGACCTTCACCCGCCGCGACCAGGTCCTCAGCCGCTGGGAGAAGGTCCTCAAGGACGGCTCCGAGATCCTCGGCCCGGACACCGCGGCGGGGGCCCGGACGGCGGAGACCGCCGAGTTCTTCGCGTTCCTCCAGAAGGAGGTCCTCGGCCTGATGGACCGCTGGCGGGCGCTCAAGCGCGCCCAGGGCCAGGCCCAGGCCCAGGGTCAGGCCCAGGGCCAGGCCCAGGGTCAGGCGGCCGGGACCTCCGAGGCGCCGGGTACGCCCGGAGCCTGAGGCGGCGCGAGCCGCTCCAGGTACGCCCGCGCGGCCGGGTCGCCCGGCAGCAGCTCCTCGTAGGGCCCCGACGGCCACAGCGGCAGCCCCCCGACGAAGGGCACGACGACGGCCTCGCCGCTCTCGGTGCGGTCCGGCCCGCCGCGCAGCTCCACGGCCCCGGACGGGTCCTCCGGCAGCCCCCTGCGGGGGTCCTTGGGCGTACCGGGCGCGTACAGCCGGAGCACCGCCTCCGGCGCGTCGTCGGGCCCGCCGCCGTGCGGGAACAGCACCAGGACCGGGGCGCCGCCGACCGGGTCGAACAGCAGGGCGTACCGCTTCGGTACGGACACGGGGGCGCCCGCGGCCCGGCCGAGCGCACGGGCGAAGGCGCGGCCGGAGGCGAAGAAGCCCCGGCCGGAGTACAGGACGGCGCCCACGCCGAGCGCGATGACGGCGTACGCCACGACGCCGGGGTAGTCCTCCGGCCGGCCGAGCATCAGCATCCCGGTCACGACGGGCACCGGCGACACCAGCAGCCTCGGGAGCCCCGAGATGCGCCGCAGCGAGCGCACCCGCCACCAGGGCACGGCGCGGGCGTCCGCCTCGCGGCGCGGGCGGCGTCCCGGGGGCAGGGCCTGCCGCCGGGCGGCGGCGGAGAGGACGGCGTACGTCAGCGGGTGCGGCTCCCGGGCCCCGACACCGGCACCGACACCGGCCTCGGCACCGGCACCGGCCTCGGCACCGGCACCGGCCTCGGCACCGGCACCGGCCTCGGCACCGGCACCGGCCCCGTCCCCGGGCGCGGCGGCGGGGTCGCCGGCCTGCGGCGACGAGGCGTGGACCGACGAGGTCTGCGGCGACGAAGCGTGGGCCGGGGCAGTCTGCGGCGACGAGACCTGCGGCGACGGGACCTGCTGCGACGGGACCTGCGGCGACGAGGCGTGGACCGACGAGGTCTGCGGCGACGGGACCTGCTGCGGCGGGACCTGCGGCGACGAGGCGTGGACCGACGAGGTCTGCGGCGACGAGGCCTGCGGCGAAGCCGGTTCCGGCGACGACGGTCCCGGCGGGGCCGCCGCGGGGCGGGTGAACAGGCCCGCGGCCGCCGCCAGCCCCAGCGTCCGGTTCCGGGTGTGGTGGCCCCGTACCGGCCGGGCCCAGACCGGCTCCCCGCCGCCGGGCGCGGAGATCACGCCGCCGCGGTCCGGGTCGCCGCACCACCACAGGACGCCGTCGGGGCCCGGCAGCACCCGCTCGTACCGCTGCTTCGTCGCCGCCAGGTCGAACGGCCACGCCTGCTCGCCGTCCGGGTCGCCCAGGACGATCGACGGGGGCACCAGACCGCCGCGGACCACCGCCACGGCCGGGTGGGCCGACCACGCCCCCGCCGCCAGTGCCCGCCGCATCCGCCCGGCGTTCCGCAGCGCGCCGAGGCCGACGCCCCCCGCGATCAGTCCGGCCACGCCGAGGCCCGCGGCCGCGTCCGTCACCCAGGAGGCGCCGACCGGCAGCAGCAGGAGGACGAGGGCGAGGACCACGGCGGCCGCCCCCGCCCAGGTCAGCCGCTCCATCTGCCTCCGGTAGCGCCCGAGCCCCTGCCGGGTCGCCTCCCGGTCCAGCGCGCACTCCACCACGAACCCCCCTGTTCCCCGCAAGATCACGTACCCCAGGGGGAGGCTAGACCGCGCCCGCCTCGGGGGGAAGCGGCTCCGGGGCGAGCGCGCCCGGGCGCTCCCGCGGAAGCGTCAGCGCCCACGCCCCGGCCCGTACCGTCCACTCCCGGCGCCGCACCGGCCCCGAGACCGTGGCGTCGGCGCGGTAGCGGAAGTCGGGGCCGGTCACGGTGAGGGTCTGGGCGGTGGTGTGCACCGCGGGGGCGCCGGAGGGGGCGAGGGTCAGGGCGGCCGAGCCGCCCAGGGCGCGCACGGTCAGGGCCGTCAGCGGGGTGTCCATGTCGCTGAGCAGCACCCCGTCCGCCTCCACCCGCAGCCGGTGGGTGCGCGCCAGGACGGGCGCGGGGGCCGGCCGGACCAGGGTGCGGACCAGGGAGCGGCAGGTGTCCCAGACGGTCGGCGGGGCGGCGGCCAGGATCCGGCCGGCCGGGACCTCCAGACGGTCCAGGACGACCCCGCCGCTGTCGTCGACCAGCAGGTCAAGGCGGCGGGCCAGGCCGTCGAGGACCGCGCGGGCGGCCGCCACCGTGCCCGGCGGCACGCCGAGCGCGCGGGCCACCTGGAGGCGGTCCGGCGCGCCGATCGGGACCAGCGCCAGGCGGGTGCGGGAGGGGTCGCGCTCCCGGTGCAGCACGGTCACCGCCCGGCGCAGCGCGCGGTCGTCGCCGAGGACGACGGGGCGGCGCGAGCCGCGCCGGGCCAGGATCCGGACGAACTCCTCGGGGCCGTCCGGCAGACAGATCTTCGTTTCCGCGCCGGCGGACAGTACATCTTTCGCGATCCGTACGGACTCGCCGTCCATTCGGCGGGCGACCGGGTCGATGATGACCAGCAGCTGGTCGTGATCCGACACCTCGGTCCTTCCTCGGGTAGTCTCTTTGTGCAAGAGCCCCTTGCGCTATTGCGCCAGGGGCTTCGTCTATTCCGGGGCACATGGGTGAGGCGGCCGTAGGCCCCCTGACCTTGGTCTTGCCCCGCCCGGAAGGGGTGTACGCCTGTGCCCGCACTTGTGCTGCTCGGTGCTCAGTGGGGTGACGAGGGCAAGGGAAAGGCCACCGACCTGCTCGGTGGATCCGTTGACTACGTGGTGCGCTACCAGGGCGGCAACAACGCCGGCCACACGGTCGTCGTAGGCGACCAGAAGTACGCGCTGCATCTTCTCCCTTCCGGAATCCTCTCCCCGGGGTGCACCCCGGTCATCGGAAACGGCGTCGTCGTCGACCCGGCGGTCCTGCTCTCCGAGCTGAGCGGACTCAACGAGCGCGGCGTCGACACCTCGAAGCTGCTGATCAGCGGTAACGCCCACCTGATCACGCCGTACAACGTCACCCTCGACAAGGTGACGGAACGGTTCCTCGGCAAGCGCAAGATCGGCACCACCGGTCGCGGCATCGGCCCGACCTACGCCGACAAGATCAACCGCGTCGGCATCCGGGTCCAGGACCTCTACGACGAGTCGATCCTCACCCAGAAGGTGGAGGCGGCGCTCGAGGGCAAGAACCAGCTCCTCGCCAAGCTCTACAACCGCCGCGCCATCGACGCCGCGCAGATCGTCGAGGAGATGCTCCAGTACGCGGAGCAGATCAAGCCGTTCGTCGCGGACACCACGCTGATCCTCAACAAGGCGCTCGACGACGACAAGGTCGTGCTCTTCGAGGGCGGCCAGGGCACCCTGCTCGACGTCGACCACGGCACGTACCCCTTCGTCACCTCCTCGAACCCGACCGCCGGCGGTGCCTGCACGGGTGCGGGCGTGGGCCCGACGAAGATCAGCCGCGTCATCGGCATCCTCAAGGCGTACACGACCCGCGTCGGCGCCGGCCCGTTCCCGACCGAGCTCTTCGACGAGGACGGCGAGGCCCTGCGCCGCATCGGCGGCGAGCGCGGCGTGACCACCGGCCGCGACCGTCGCTGCGGCTGGTTCGACGCGGTCATCGCCCGCTACGCGACCCGCGTCAACGGCCTGACGGACTTCTTCCTGACCAAGCTCGACGTGCTGACCGGCTGGGAGCAGATCCCGGTCTGCGTCGCGTACGAGATCGACGGCAAGCGCGTCGAGGAGCTGCCCTACTCGCAGACCGACTTCCACCACGCGAAGCCGATCTACGAGATGCTGCCGGGCTGGTCCGAGGACATCACCAAGGCCAAGACCTTCGCCGACCTGCCGAAGAACGCGCAGGCGTACGTGAAGGCCCTGGAGGAGATGTCCGGCGCTCCGATCTCCGCGATCGGCGTGGGCCCGGGCCGCACGGAGACGATCGAGATCAACTCGTTCCTGTAGGAACGGCGAAGGGCCCGCACACCGCCGCCAGGCGGGGTGCGGGCCCTTCCGCGTGTCCGGTGCGGTCAGCCGTCGACCCTGGTGTCCCGGCCGACCTTCTCCCAGGCCGTGAGGTCGGCGCGCACCTGGTCCAGATGGGCGTGGATGGCGTCGATCGAGTCGGAGCCGAGGGCGAGCCGCAGCGGGGTCTCCTCGGCGTCCAGGGCGGCGAGGACGGCGGCGGCGGCCTTGGCCGGGTCGCCCTCCTCGGTGCCGCCGCCGGTCTCCACGTAGGCCCGGGTGGCGCCGACGGTGTCCGCGTAGTCCTCGATGCCGCCCCCGCTGACGCCGCCCTTGCCGAGGAGGCTGGTGCGGAAGGCGCCGGGCTCGACGATCAGGACGTCGATGCCGAGCGGGCGGACCTCGGTGGCGAGGGCCTCGGAGAGCCCCTCCAGGGCGAACTTGGTCGCGCTGTAGGCGCCGAAGCCCGGCAGCGACATCTGCCCGCCCATGCTGCTGACCTGCACGATCGCCCCGGAGCGGCGGGCCCGCATATGGGGCAGCACGGCCCGGGCGAGGGCGGCGGGGCCGAAGACGTGCACGTCGAAGAGCGAGCGCAGCTCGGCGTCGTCCGTCTCCTCGACCGAACCGACGTGGGTGCGGCCCGCGTTGTTGACCAGGACGTCGATGCGGCCGTGCCGCTCGGCGACCCCGCGGACCACCCGGTCGACGGCCGTGTGGTCGGTGACGTCGAGGGCGACGGCCTCGACCTGGTCGGGGTGGGCGGCGACCAGCTCGTCCAGGGTGTCCGGGCGGCGGGCGGCGGCAACCACGATGTCGCCGGCGCCGACCGCGGCCTCGGCGAAGGCGCGCCCGAAGCCGCTGTTCGCGCCGGTGACCAGCCAGACCTTGCTCATGTGGGTGTTCCCCTCGTGCGTACGACTCGGTGACACAACAAGCCTCCGTCACAAGCCTGTTGGGCGTCCAAGACCTGTCGTGATAACCCATGGCTATGGATGTGCACGGGCGGGACCTCCGCTATTTCCTCGCGGTCGCTGAGCAGCTCCACTTCACCCGGGCGGCCGAGCTGCTGTACGTGTCGCAGCCCGCGCTCAGCAAACAGATCCGGGCCCTGGAGCGGCAGCTCGGCGTCCCCCTGTTCGTGCGGGACCGCCGGGCGGTGACCCTCACCGAGGCCGGTGCGGCGCTGCTGCCGCACGCCCGGGCGGTGCTCGCCGCCTGGGAGGAGGGCGCCCAGGCGTTGCGCGGGGTCCGGGAGGACCTGGTCGTCGGGATGAGCACCAGCCCCGGCCGGGGCGGCCTGCTGCCCGCGATCCGCTCCCGCTTCACGGAGGCCCACCCGGGGGCGCGGACGAGGCTGCGGCAGGTCGGCTGGGAGGACCCGACGGCGGGACTCGCGGACGGCAGCAGCGATGTGGCGTTCGTGTGGCTGCCGCTGGCCGGGGCGGACCGGTTCCGCTGGGTCGTGGTCGCCACCGAACCCCGCCTCGTCGCCCTCCCCGCCGCCCACCCGCTGGCCGCCCGCGACCGCCTCGCGTTCACCGACCTCCTCGACGAGCCCTTCCTCGCCCTGCCGGACACCGGCCCCGAACTGCGCGACTACTGGCTGGCCCTGGACGCCCGGTCCGGCCGCCCGCCGGTCGTCGGCGCGGTGATCGCCAGTGCCGACGAGACGTACGAGGCCCTCGTGGACGGCCTGGGCATCTGCCTGGTCGCCGCCGGCAACGCCCCCCTCCTCACCCGCGACGGCGTCGTCACCCGCCCCGTCGACGGCCTGGCGGAGTGCCGCTTCGCCCTCGCCTGGCGCGCCGACGACCACCGCCCGACGGTCCGGGCCTACGCCCGCGCGGCGAGCGCGGTGGCGGGGGTGGCCACGGGGGCCGGGGCGGCCACGGGGCGGTGACGGGGGTGGCCACGGGGGCCGGGGGCGTCGGCCGGCTAGTCCCGGACGTACTCCCCCGGCTCCCCGTCCGCCGACATCCCGTAGACGAGGAGCCGGTCCTTGCCCTGGTAGCGGACGATGCGGAGGTTGGTGGAGCCGTCCTCGACGCAGTCCGGGTCCCAGATCTCCGGGTCGCGGGTCTGCGGGCCGACGACGAGGAGGGGGCCCGCACCGGCGACGAGGGCGGTCGCGATGCAGTGGATGTCCTCGGAGGTGGTGTTGCCCTGGTCGTCGGTGCGCGGGTAGTTCTGCTCCAGACGGATCAGGGGGGCGCCGACGGGGCCCTGGGTGACGGTGAGTTCGTTGACCCAGCGGCCCTCCTCGTCGGCCGGGACCTCCGAGAGCGGTTTCGACTTCCAGGTGCCGAGCAGGGCGGCGGGGACGACGGCCGCGCCGGTCCTGGTGCGCTGGAACGTGCTCTTGGCGACGCCGGAGCTCCACTCGACGACGTCGTTCGCGCGCAGCCGCAGGGTCTGGCGGGCGGCCGGGGTGCAGCGCTGGGCCGGGACGCTCGCGGTGATCTCGGCCTCGCCGAGGACCAGTTCGGCGTCGGTGGCGGAGAGCAGGACGGCCCGGCCGATGCACAGCCGCTCGCCGGTGACATGGGTGTAGACGGCGCTCTTGCTGCCGGCGGCGCCCTGGGTGATCTCGATCCGGCTGGTCTCGTACGGGGCGTCCGCGGAGCCCCGCAGGACGCCCTCCCAGGCGCCGAGGAAGGCGGCCGGGACGATCCCGGACGCGGCGCGCGAGGCGGACGATCCGCCGGTGCCGCGCGCCTGGTCCGACGGAGTGCCGCCGTGGCCGCCGGGCCGGTTGACGTACGCGAGGACGGCGGCGGCCGCGACGGCGAGGGCCGCGACGGCCGCCAGGAGGCCGCGTCGACGGCGGCGCGGGGCCGGGGCGGGCGCGGGGGAGGGGATCGGGGCGGCGGGCTCCGTGCCGGTCGCGGCGCCGGTCGCCACCTCGGTCGCCAGCTCGGTCTCCAGGAGCCGGGCGGCGTGGCGGCCGAGCCGGGCGAGCAGGTCGGCGGGCAGCCACGGGTCGGTGACCTGGAGGGTGTCGACGAGCTCCGCCGCGGAGGGCCGCCCGGCGGGGTCCTTGGTGAGGCAGGCCCGGATGAGGCCGCTGAGCTCGGGGGCGAGGTCCGTGAGGTCGGGCTCGTCGTGGGCGATGCGGAACATGGTGGCGTGCACCCCGCTGTCCGCCCCGCCGAAGGGCGAGCGGCCGGTCGCCGCGTACGCGAGGACCGAGCCGAGGCAGAAGACGTCGGAGGCGGGCGTCAGCTTCTCGCCCCGCACCTGCTCCGGCGACATGAAGCCGGGGGAGCCGACGACCGCGCCGGTGCTGGTCAGTCCGCCGTCGGTGACGGTGTCGACGGCACGGGCGATGCCGAAGTCGATGATCTTCGGGCCGTCGACGGTGAGCAGCACGTTCGAGGGCTTCAGATCGCGGTGGACCAGGCCCGCGGCGTGTACGTGGACGAGCGCGCGGGCGATCCCGGCGGCGAGGGTGCGGACGCTGTCGGCCGGCAGCGGCCCGTACTCGTCGGCGACGACCGTACGCAGCGAGGGGCCCGGCACGTATCCCACGGCGACCCACGGGAGTTCGGCGTCGGTGTCCGCGCCGAGCACGGGCGCGGTGCCGGTGCCGCCGACCCGTTCCAGGGCGGCGACCTCGCGGGCGAAGCGGCGGCGGAACTCGTCCTGCGCGGCCAGCTCCGCGTGCACGACCTTCACCGCGACGGTGCGGCCGCCGGCCGAACGGGCCAGGAACACCCGGCCCATGCCGCCCACGCCGAGGCGGCCGAGCAGCCGGAACGGTCCTATGGTGGCCGGGTCTTCCGCGTTCAAGGGATCCACGTCGACAGAGGATGCCAGACGGTCCGGCGGGCGGGGCCCGCGGGCGCCGGGCGCCGCTATCCCTCCCCGCAGATCCGCAGCCCCTTCGGGGTCGCGCAGGGCAGGTGCCCGTGGGTGCTGATGACGGCCTGCCCGCCGCCCCGGCCGAGGTAGGTGAGGAAGCTTGAGGTCAGCGAGTCGGCGGGCGGTACGCCCCAGGTGTAGGCGTACTCGATCTCCCGGTACGGGTAGGGGGAGGAGCCGATCTCGTCGACGTTCGCGTGGCGCCCGTCGATCGCGGTCCGGTGCAGGCCCTTCAGCCCGCTGCCGGAGCGCAGTTCGGTGTAGCCGATGGCACCGGGCAGCGCGGCGACGGTGGACAGGACCTGTTCGGTGCTGTCGAGTTCGCAGCGGACGACCCGGGCGTCGGGGTCGTCCTTGTGGGTGCAGTCGCGGGAGGAGTTCGCGGGCTCGTTGCGGCCGAGGACGCGCCGCTGGAAGACCTCGCGGGTGCCGGAGTTGGCGTCTCGGCTGACCAGCCGGACGGGCAGGTCCGGGCCGCCGAGCCGGCGCCAGTTGGTGACGTCGCCGCGGTAGATGCGCCGTACGGCGTCGAGCGAGAGGTCGTCGATCGGCACCCGGTCGTTGACGACCAGGGTGAAGAGGGAGACGGCGACCGTGTTCTCGCGCAGCTGCGGGTAGCCCTCGGGTTTGCGCCCGTCGGACAGGGCGATGAGCGCCGGCGCGCCCTTGCCCGCTCCGGCCCCCCGGGCGGCGAGCTCCCGGATGCCGGCGGTGGAGCCGTGGACGTCGACGACGATGGTGGCGCCCGCGCAGTCGTCCTCGTACCGCCGGGCCAGGTCGCGGACGACGGGCGCGAAGGCGGTGGAGCCGGTGACGGTGAGGGTGCCGCGGGCGCAGCCCATCGGCGGCGGGGCGTCGTCGCGGACCACGATGATTCCGGCGAGGGCGATGACGCAGAGGGTGAGGACGACGGTGACGGCGCGGGCGGCCCGGCTGAAGGCGGGCGGGGTGTCGTCGAGGGTCGTGCTGTGGTTGGTGTGGATGTCGCCGTCGCGGATGCCGCCGGAGACGGTCACGGGGGTGTCGACCGGGCCGCCGGTGAGCAGGGCGAGGAGCTTGAAGTACTGGCCGCGGTTGAGCGGCACCTTGGGGAGCCAGACCTCGGTGCCGTCGTGGCTGAGGGCGGCGGCGGTGAACGAGGCCTGGGTGACGGTGGCGGCCCGCACCCGGCGGGGTGCGAAGTCGACGGTCAGCCCGTGCTCGTCCAGGTGGTAGTCCTCCCGGCCGATCGAGGCGGCGCCGTCGTTCTCGATCCGCAGCAGGACGAGGGTGGCGTCCGCCATGTCCGGCCGGCCGTGGAAGAGACCCGCGTCGGGGTTGCCGCGCTCACCCACGGGTGTGTCCAGTTGCACGCGGTAGCCGATCCGCTTGCGGCGGGGCACGCGGCGCTCGATGAGGAGGACGCCGAAGGTCACCGCGACGCCGAGCAGCGCGGTGAGGACGGCGATGACGTTCTCGGGGCTGACCCAGTCCACGGGGCCACGCTACGGACGCGTGTGCGAGGCCGTGGGGGAGCTCGCCCCTCGCCATGAGGAGTTCGTCCTTCCTTCAACTGCTGTGGAGGAGTCCCTGTTGCCGGGGGTGCCGGGCGTGGGTGTAATGGCCCCGAGGGGGCTGCCGCACGAGGAGAACCCCATGCGTGTCGTCGAAGTGACCGCCTACGGCGGACCCGAGGTCCTGAGCATGGCCAAGCGCCCCGAGCCGGAGGCCGGGGACGTGCCGGGCAAGGTACGGGTACGGCTGAAGGCGGCCGGTGTGACCGTGGCGGACCTGAGGATCCGCGCCGGCCTCTATGTGGACGCGATCGGCGGCCTGCGGCCCCCGTTCGTCCTCGGCACGGACTTCGCGGGCCGGCTCCTCGACCCGGCCCCGGGCCCGGCGGGCACGCTGGCGGCCGGCACCCGGGTGGCGGGCTTCATGCCCTGGTTCGACGAGCTGACCGGCGAGGGCACGTATGCGGAGGTCATCCGGGTCGCCCCGGAGTGGCTGGCGCCGATCCCGGACGACGTGGACTTCACCGCGGCCGCCTCCGTCCCGCTGGCCGCGATCACCGCCCAGCAGGGCCTGGCGAAACTCCCCCTCCCCCCGGGCTCGACCCTCCTGGTCACGGGCGCCAGCGGCGTGGTGGGCCGCTTCGCCGTCCAGTTGGCCTCGGCGGCCGGCCTGCGGGTGGTGGGCGTCTCCTACGAGGGCGACGAGAGCGAGCTGAAGGTCCTCGGCGCCCAGCACTGCGTGCCGCGCGGCGAGCCGGCGAAGGTGCTGGCCGGGGTCCTGGACTACGCCCCCGAGCGCGTGGACGGCGTCTTCGACGGCGCCCTGGTCGGCACCCCGGTCCTGGCCGCCCTGAAGGACGGCGGCCGCTTCGTCTCCCTGGCCCCGGACCGCACCCCGACGGCCGAACGCGACATCGAGATCCACACGGTGGTGGGCCGCCCCGACGCGGCCTCCCTGACCGCGATCCTCCAGAAGGTCGCGAACCGCGAGCTCATCACCCGAGTGGCGGACGTGATGCCCCTGGAGGAGGCCGCGGAGGCCCACAAACGGGCGGAGTCGGGGCACCGGCCGGGGCGGATCGTGCTGATGATCTGACCCGCACCGGCCGGTGCGCCCTGGCGGGGGCGGCTACTCCGCGAAGAATCCCTGCACGTCGGCGATGAGGTCCGCCGTCCCCGCGTGGTTGTAGAACGTCACCTTGCCGTCGACGACCGGGACGACCACCAGGTTCGACACCGTCGCCCCCGCCGGCACGTTGAGGTTCGACGCGCTGGTGCGGGCGGTCCCCGACGGGTAGGCCGTCACGAAGGTGTTCGCCGTCGTGTTCGTGGCGGTCACGTTGAGGACGACCGCCGTGGCGCCCGTCGCCGGGACGCCGGCCTTGCCCGCGACGGTCAGGGTGACCGTGCGGCCCGCGCCGAGCTTCGCCTTGGCGACGCCGAGGCCGCCGCGGGTGTCCATGAGCCGCTGCGGGTAGAGCGACGAGTAGAGCGAGCCCACCCGTGCGCCGGTGTAGTAGCCCGCCACGTCGGCGATCAGGTCGACCGAGCCGGAGTGGTTGTAGAGGTCGACCTCGCCGTCCTTCACCGGGACGACCACCAGGTTGGAGCGGGTCTCGCCCGCGCCGGGGTTGAGGTGCGAGCCGACCACCGGCGCCCCCTTGGGGAGGGCGGTGACGAACGTGCCTGCGGTGACGTTGGTCGCCGTCACGTTGAGGACCACGGCTCCCGCGGTCGCCGCCTCGGTGCCCTTCAGGGACAGCCGGACGCGGCTGCCGCCCCGGACCTTGGCCTTGGGGGCGCCGAGCCCGCTGCGGGTGTCGAGCGCCCGCCAGGGCGTCATCGGCCGGTACAGCGCGTCCTCGTCGTGGGCGGTGTTCGTGCCGGCGAGGTCGGCGATGAGGTCGACGGTGCCGGCGTGGTTGTAGAACGTCACCTTGCCGTGGTCGACGGGGACGACGACCAGGTTGGACACCGTCTTTCCGGCCGCCACGTTGAGGTTCGACGCGGTCGAGCGGCCGAGGGAGCCGTCGTAGGCCGAGACGAAGGTGCCGGCGCTCGCGTTGGTCGCGGTGATGTGCAGGGCCACCGAGGTGGTGGTGTCCCGGTCGACGGCGGCCATGGCGGAGACGTCGAGGGTGATCGTTCCCCCGGGGCCGACCCTGCCCTTGCGGACCCCGGTGCCGTTGCGGGTGTCGAGGACCCGCAAGGGTTGCGGGACGGGCGTGAAGCTGGACTCCGCGGGCGAGGCGCCCCCGCGCAGCACGACGTCGCCGCTCACCTCCACCGGGGCGCCCGGGGCGCCGTCGGGGCGGGCCGTCAGCGTCCAGGTGTACTGGCCGTTCGGCATCAGCGTCCCGGACCTGTCCTTGCCGTTCCAGCTCGGGTGCAGGGCGCGCCCGTCCGTGCCGGAGGCCAGCTCGGTGACCTTGCCGGTGCGGTGGTGGCGGGCCGTCAGGGTCCAGGCGCCGAAGGGCCGGGAGGGGGTCAGCGAGGTGAGCGTGAGGGGCGCGTCGGGCTTCCGGCCGTCGACGATCGCGTTCGGCGCGTCCTCGCGCGACAGCACCGTCAGCGGCTGGCGCGCGATGCCGCTGGGCACCACGTGGATGCGGCCCTCGGCGTCGGCGTACGCGAGGTGGCCGCCGAACTTGTCGACGGTCCAGGTGATCCGCCGCTGCGTGACACCCGTGTCGGGCAGCTCGCCGACCACCCGGGAGGACCCGGCCGCCTCGGCGCCGGTCAGGACCAGCTTGCCCGCGGCCTTGTCGTGTGTCACGACATAGCCGTCGCCGAGCAGCGCCTCGCCCGACGGCACGGCCCTGGACGTCTTCTCCGTACGGTCGTAGACCCCGGCGGGGCCCTGCTCGCCACAGGACCAGTAGAGCCAGCGGCCGACGGCCTGGAGTTCGTCGGGCACGCACGGGGCGCCGGTGTTCAGCGCCTCGACGGTCTTGCCGGTCTTCAGGTCCTTCGCGCTCACCGCGCCCTTGTCGGCGCCCGCGCTCCACAGCCAGGAGCCCCACAGGGCGGCCGCGACGGGCGTCCGCTCCTCCAGGACGCGGGTCTTCTCGTGGTCGGCCGCCATCAGCAGCACGCGCTGCGTGGTGGACGTCGACTCCTTGCTGTCCACGACGGCGTACGGGCCGCTGAGGTCGCGGACGCGCGCCGTGCCGCCGGGGAAGGCGGTGCGGAAGACGCCCTTCTCCCAGCCCTGGACGATGAGGTAGCCGGCGCTGCCCCCGATGTGGGTCAGGAAGCCGTCGTCCCCCGTCGGCCAGTACTCCTTGCACGCGGTGTCGCCGGCGGGGCAGTCGCCCACCCAGAGGCTGTCCTTGGCCCGCGGGCCGAAGGTGAGCGGGCCGCTCGTGCTCAGGTCGCGGCTCCACGCCCGGGGGCCGTTCGCGTCGGCGTCGCTGCGGTCGACGACCGCGAGCCGGCCCTGCGCGAGCGCGAGGCGCTCGACGGGGACGGGCGTGGCGGCGACCTTCTTCAGGGGCGTGACGACGGGCTTGCCGTCGGCGCCCTGGGCGATCCGCCGGACCGCCCAGTCGGCGTTGTCGGGCCCGCCGACGACGACCGCGCTGTCACCGCCCTGCCCGATGCCGCCCCAGGTCTGCCCGTCGAGCAGGTCGAGGGGCGCGCCGCCCTTGACCGGGAAGGCCTGCACCTTGCCGAACGGGCCGTTCGGCAGGTACAGGACCCAGTCGCCGACGAGGCCCACGTCGTTGCCGTACGCCGTGAGCGGCAGGTCGGCGAGCGGGGCGGACGGCTTCGTACGGGAGCCGACGAGGACCCGTCCGTCCCGGTGGTCGCCGTGGAACAGGACGTACGAGTCGGAGATCTTGACCCGCGAGAAGCTCGCCGGGACGGCCGGGAAGCGGCCCTGGGCCTTGCCGGTCGCGGCGTCGACGAGGGTGTACGTCCGCCTGCCGCCCTCGTCGGGCCCCTGCAGCACGATCGAGGACGCGTCGCCCGCGACCGCCGGGCCGTACTCGACGCCGGCCGGCTCGTCGACGACGACCTCGGCGGTGCCGCCGTCGGCCTTGGCGGAGAAGATGCGGGTCCGGCCCTCGGCGTCGTCGGCGACCGCGCGGAGCCCGTAGACGTTCGCTTCCTTCAGGCCTGAGGGCAGGGCGAGCGTGTCCACCCTGCCGTCGGCGTGCCGCAGTTCGACCTTGTCGGCCGTCACGTACGCGAGGGCGTCGGCGCCGGTCCCGCGCCCTTCGCCCGTCGCGGACTCGATGCCGGGGATCTCGAAGGTCCTGCCGTCGGAAAAGCGCGTCCACACCGGCCGGGTGCCGCCTTCCTCCCGGACGAAGACGCCCTCGGCGCCCACGCTGTCGGCGTCCCCGAACTCCGCCTGCCCGGCTTTGTACACCCGCTCCCAGAGCGGGGTGTCCTTGACGGCGGCCGGGACGACCAGCTCCTGGGGCGCCTCCGGCGTGTCCGCGGCGGCCGGGACGGCGAGCGGTATCAGCCCGCCGGCGACGACCGAGATTCCGAGCGCGGTGAGGGAAGCCCTCCGCGCGAGGGCATGACGAACCACCTGGTGTACTCCCCGTTTTCCCCTGCTGCGTCCGTTCTGTCCCCATGACGCAGATCGAACAGGAGCGTAACAGCGCCCTTCCGGCCGGCTCCGTCTCGGCCATGTCTGGTCTAGACCTTGACAGGTTCAGACCAATCGCGCTTCGCTGGGCCTTCCCCCACCGGAAGGAAGAGCGCCCTATGTTGCGACGTCTTCTCACCGTTCTCGCCGCGATCTGTACGGTCGTCGGCCTCGCCGTCCTCCTGCCCGCCGCCCCCGCCGGCGCGGCCCCCGCCTGCGTGGCCGCCTGGAACTCCTCCAGCGTGTACACGGGCGGCATGACCGCCTCGTACAACGGCCACAACTGGTACGCCAAGTGGTGGACCCAGAACGAGCGCCCCGGCACCACGGACGTCTGGCGCGACGAGGGCGCCTGCGGCGGCGGCACCGACCCGAACCCCCAGCCGGGGACCGGATTCGTCGTCTCCGAGGCCCAGTTCAACCAGATGTTCCCGAACCGGAACCCCTTCTACACGTACGCGGGCCTCGTCGACGCCCTCAAGTCGTACCCGGCCTTCGCCACCACCGGCAGCGACACGGTGAAGAAGCAGGAGGCCGCGGCCTTCCTCGCCAACGTCAGCCACGAGACCGGCGGCCTCTACTACATCGTCGAGCAGAACACCGCCAACTACCCCCACTACTGCGACGCCACCCGGCCCTACGGCTGCCCCGCCGGCCAGGCCGCGTACTACGGCCGCGGCCCCATCCAGCTCTCCTGGAACTTCAACTACAAGGCCGCGGGCGACGCGCTCGGCATCGACCTGCTCAACAACCCCTGGCGCGTGGAACGCGAACCGGCCGTCGCCATGGCCACGGGCCTCTGGTACTGGAACACGCAGAACGGTCCCGGCACCATGACCGCCCACAACGCCATGGTCAACGGCGCGGGCTTCGGCGAGACCATCCGCTCCATCAACGGCTCGCTGGAGTGCAACGGCGGCAACCCGGCCCAGGTGCAGAGCCGGGTCACCAAGTACCAGCAGTTCACCCAGATCCTGGGCGTCCCGGCCGGGGCGAACCTGTACTGCTGATCAGCCCTGCCAGTCGACGAACGAACTCCACGCGGAGGGCTCCACCGCGAAGGCGGGGCCCTCCTGGAACTTGGAGTCGCGGACGTGGACGGAGTGGGGGCAGGCGGCGACCTCGACGCAGTTGCCGCCGCCGTCGTCGCTGTACGAGGACTTGTGCCAGTCGAAGGCGACCTCGATGCAGTTGCCGCCGCCGCTGTCGCTGTGGCTCGACTTGAACCAGTGCAGGGTCTCGCTCATCTCTGTACTCCCGCCAACCGCTCGATGAGGCCAAGGGACGTGCGTGGATCCAGGGCCTGTGCGCGGATCTTCGCATACCGCTGCAGGAGCGTACTCACCTTTCCCCGGTCGGTGACGAGCACGCTCTCGCCCTGGATTTCGAGGTAGCCGGCGAGGCTGTGGTCGGGGCTCTCGACCAGGTTCAGGTCGCCTCGATCCCCCGCGTACTCCCCGCCCAACGCCGCATCCATCGGCAGCACTTGCAGGTTCACGTTCCTCCGCCGTGCGCACGCCGCCAGGTACACGAGCTGCTCCCGCATGATCTCCTCGCTCCCGATCGGCCGTCGCAGCACCGACTCGTCGAGCACCAGCTCGATCTGGCAGGTCGGCGCCCGGTCGAACAGCGCCTTACGGGCCATCCGTCCGACGACCAGCTCCTCGACCCGCTCCAGGGTCGGCTCCGGGTACCCGCCCGCGATGAGCGCCCGCGCGTACGCCTCGGTCTGGAACAGGCCGTGCACGATGTGGTTCGCGTACAGCCACAGGGCCACGGCCTTCTGCTCGATCAGCGAGTAGCTCCGGAACTGCTCCGGCAGCTTCTCCAGCCGTACGAGCTCCCGCATCTCCTCGAAGATCCCGAGCCCGTCCCCCAGCACCTCCTCCAGCTTCACCACCATCTCGTCGCTCACCGGGTGGACCAGGCGCTCCATCGCGCTGATCGCCGCGCCGGTGTACCCCATAAGCGCCCCCTCGCGCTCCTGCGTGAGCCCCTTTCGCAGCCTCAGCTTTTTGGCCAAGGCGGCAGCCATCCGCGCCGCAGGACCCACCGATTCCCTGATTTCCGCTCGCGCCATTCGCGCTCCCCATTCGGACTCAACCGATCTCAACCGGTCTCAACTGCTCCCCGCCGAATTCGACTGCCGACAAGGCGCGTCGGCGCAGGTCAAGGGATTGCCGACGCGCCCTCGCAGTCGTGGAAAACGCTAGCGGCGAGCCGTCACCATGTCCCTGTGAATGCTGCAAAGAGTGAGCGAAACTGTGCGCCCTGTGATTGGATTCCGCTTTCCGGATTCCAGCTCCGCAAGGCCGGTGTGCAATTCGACGCCATCCGCGTCGACGGCGACGAGGGCCGCCGGCTCGCCGGATTGATGGAGGCCCTCACGGGGGGAGACCCGGGGCCGGTCGTCGTGGAGGCGAACGGGCGGCGCGGGGTCTATTTCCTCGTCCCGCCGGGGTCCACGGCGCACCGCGCGTGGCCGCGGGGCGTGACGCGGTTCAACGCGGGACCCGCCCATGTGAGCTACGTTCCGGTGCCCGCGTTGACCGGGAGGACCTGGCCGCTGTCCTGGTGGTCCCCGCCGAGCGGGCCGGACCGGTTCGTGCACCCGCTGCTGCTGAGGAGCGCGGTGAGGGAGCTGTTCGCGGACCCGTTCGCGGACCCGTTCGCGGACCCGTTCTGAGGGGACACCGGCAACCTGTCTCGTCCGTCCCGGTCTCGGTGGACAAGATGGTCATGGCCCGCCCCACCTGCACTTCCTTACCCTCGGACGCATGACCCCTCATGTCGAACCCGACCCCCAGGCCGGTGCGGCCGTCAAGGCCGCCGACCGCGCGCACGTGTTCCACTCCTGGTCCGCCCAGGGCCTGATCGACCCGCTCGCCGTCGCCGGCGCCGAGGGTTCGTACTTCTGGGACTACGAAGGCAACCGCTACCTCGACTTCACCAGCGGTCTCGTCTACACCAACATCGGCTACCAGCACCCGAAGGTCGTCGAGGCCATCCAGGAGCAGGCCGGGAAGCTCGCGACCTTCGCGCCCGCCTTCGCCGTGGACGTGCGGTCCGAGGCCGCGCGGCTCATCGCCGAGCGCACCCCGGGCGACCTGGACAAGATCTTCTTCACCAACGGCGGCGCCGAGGCCGTCGAGAACGCCGTCCGCATGGCCCGTCTGCACACGGGCCGGACGAAGCTGCTCTCGGCCTACCGCTCGTACCACGGCGCCACCTCCACGGCGATCAACCTGACGGGCGACCCGCGCCGCTGGGCCTCCGACACGGCCTCCGCCGGTGTCGTGCACTTCTGGGCGCCGTTCCTCTACCGCTCGCCGTTCTACTCGTCGAACGAGGCGGAGGAGAGCGCCCGCGCCCTCCAGCACCTCGAGGACACCATCGCCTTCGAGGGTCCGGCGACCATCGCGGCGATCATCCTGGAGTCCGTGCCCGGCACCGCCGGCATCATGACCCCGCCGCCCGGCTACCTGGCCGGCGTGCGCGAGATCTGCGACAAGTACGGCATCGTCTTCATCCTCGACGAGGTCATGTCCGGCTTCGGCCGCACCGGCAAGTGGTTCGCCGCCGAGCACTTCGACGTCGTGCCCGACCTGATGACCTTCGCCAAGGGCGTGAACTCCGGCTACGTCCCGCTCGGCGGCGTCGCCATCAGCGAGAAGATCGCCGCGACCTTCGACAAGCGGCCCTACCCGGGCGGCCTGACCTACTCCGGTCACCCGCTGGCCTGCGCCGCCGCCGTCGCGACGATCAACGTGATGGAGGACGAGAAGGTCGTCGAGCACGCCGCCCGCATCGGCGAGACCGTCCTCGGCCCCGGCCTGCGCGAGCTGGCCGAGCGCCACCCGTCGGTCGGCGAGGTCCGCGGCCTGGGCGTCTTCTGGGCGCTGGAGCTGGTCAGGAACCGCGAGACCCGTGAGCCGCTCGTCCCGTACAACGCGGCCGGCGAGGCCTTCGCGCCGATGGCCGCCTTCGCCGCCGCGGCGAAGAAGAAGGGCCTGTGGCCCTTCGTGAACATGAACCGCACCCACGCCGTCCCCGCCTGCAACGTCAGCGAGGCGGAGGCCAAGGAGGGTCTGGCGGCCCTCGACGCGGCGCTGAGCGTCGCGGACGAGCACACGGTGTGACGGGATCGGCCCCCTCCGTGCACTGGACTAGGGTGTCCGGGAGCCGGACGGAGGGGGCCGACCACATGCCCGCGAGCGGAGCTGTCACCCGCAACACCCTGCGGCAGCAGATCGCGGACGCGCTGCGTGACGAAGTCCTCGCGGGGCGTCTCCAGCCCGGCCGGGAATTCACGGTCAAGCAGATCGCCGAGCAGTACGGGGTGTCCGCGACACCCGTGCGCGAGGCCCTCGTCGACCTCTGCGCGCAGGGGCTCCTCGACTCCGACCAGCACCGCGGCTTCCGGGTCCACGAGTTCTCGGTCGACGACTACCGGGGCATGGTCGAGGCCCGCATGCTCGTCGTGGACGGCATATTCCGCCGCGACGCCCCCCGCACCCCGCCCGCCGAGCCCGACCTGTCGTACGGGGTCGCACTGGTGTCGATACGGCGCCGCGGCGAGGCGGCGGCCCGCGCGGCCCGCGCCGGCGAGCTCGACGTCCTCATCGGCTACGACATCCGCTACTGGCGCGAGCTGGGGCGGCTGGTCTCCGCCAACGACCACATCGCCGACTTCCTGCACCGGCTGCGCGTCCAGGCCTGGGTCTTCTCGGTGCCCTATCTGCGCTCCGACCGCGACCTGACCGGCTGGCTGTGGAGCGGGCACGTGGAGCTCGTCGACGCGCTCACCCGCGGCGACGCCGCGGCCGCCGTCGACGTCGTACGGGACTACAACGCGCGCTCGCTGGAGTGGGCGGACCGGCTGGAGCGCCGCGCCGGCCCGTGAGCGGGGCGGGTTGAGGCGGCCGCTCCGGGGGCAGGTCCCCGGCGGGGTGTGCGGGTCCCGAGGGCCCGACTACCCTGGCCGTCCCTGCAACGCAACTGACGGAGAGCGAGCCTCCCTTGGCCTGTGACCTGTGGCTGGTCCCCCTCGTCGACGTGCTGTGCCACAGCGCCGACAACCCCTTCGCCGAAGAGATCGCCGCCTACGACCACGCCCTGACGGCGGCCGGCCTGCCGACCGTGCCCGTCTACGCGTACATGCCGGGGCTCTCCGGGGACGTCGCCCCGGTCGCCGGCTTCGACTACGAGGCCCTGCACTTCCTGCGCCGTGCCTATCTGCTCCAGATGTGCGGGCTGCCCGTCGAGCCGGTCGGGGAGCTCGGCGGCGACTACGAGCAGCTCCTGGAGATGTTCGAGGCGACCGCCCAGCAGTCCCACCTGGTCTGGCACTACGACCACGCCGGCGCCTATGTGCCGGTCGACTTCCCCGTACCGCTGTCCAACGACGAGCTCCTGGAGGGCGGCGGTCCGCTGGGCTCCTCGCACGGTCTGCTGCGCGAGCTGGAGTTCGTCGCGCCCGCGATCGGCATCGACCCGGCCAACCCGCCCGCCGCGCCCCGGCCGCCGGACCGCCCCACGGCCCTGGAGGAGCCCGCCGCGCCCGTCCCGTACCAGGACGACAGCCCCTTCGCCCGGGAGCGCCACGTGTGGCTCGGCCTGCACGCGGCGGCGACCCGGAGCCTCGGGCAGGGCTCGATGATCGTCCTCAGCTAGGGCGCGAGCCGGGACCGCCGCCCGGTGCGGGGCTCAGCGAGCCTCCGGCGGACGCTGCCGCGGCATGTTGGGCCGGGTGCCCGGCGGCAGCGGGAAGCGGCTGGCCGGGTGCCCGCTCTCGGGGCGGGCCGCGGTGGTCCCGGCGGACTGCAGGGCGAGCGGGGCGGGCCCCGAGCGGAACTCGACCATCCAGTCCGCGGTCTCCGCCCGTACGAGCTCCGTCACGTCCTCCGAGAAGCGGCGGAGCACGCCCAGACAGCGCTCGGCGGCCTCGCTGGCCGTGCCCTCGGTGGGGCCGAGCACCTCGCGCACGCTCTCCGAGGCCCAGTCGAACTGCAGCGCCGCCAGGCGGCGCTGCACCGCCTGGGCGGTGGCCACGTCCCTTATCCAGCCCGAGGTGAGGCCGAAGTAGCGGTCGCAGGCCAGGCAGGCGGCGCCGAGCAGCAGCGAGAGGTAGCCCCAGCCCGCGGTGCCCGCGGCGACCCCGGTCAGGTCGAGCAGCGGCAGCGCGGCGCCGGCGATCACCCCGAGGGCCGTGCCCATGCGCAGGGCGCGGGCGCAGCGGCGCTTCCAGACGCGGTCGGACAGATACCACTCGGCGGTGCGCAGCGCGTTGGACTCGACCCAGCGGTAGAGCTCGTCGAGGCGTTCGGCGGGCTCGCCCCAGTCGCCGAGCGGGAACGGCGATCCGGTCAGGTCGTGGTGGGGCGCCGGACCCCCGGCCTTGCCCGGGCCTTCGGGATTCCCCGGCTGCGGCTGCATGTCCGGCTGCTGGCTCACCGGGGAACTCCTCTGTTCAGCTCAGCGCTCGTGTCCTTCTGGGACGTGCGGTGCACGTGGTGCCTGCCCTTCCTACCGCCGAATGGTGGGCGGCGGGCCCGGAATCCCGGGATTTCCGCCCGCAAGAGGGTGTTGATCAGGTAGAGAGGCCCGCAGTTTCTCACCCGAAAGTGTTGTGTCGGCACCCCGGTCGGCGACCACGTAGGCTCGGCTTACCGAGACCTCGGCTCAGCAAGACACCGAACGTTTGGAGTGACCGTGATCCCCGGTGGTGGCCAGCCCAACATGCAGCAGCTCCTCCAGCAGGCGCAGAAGATGCAGCAGGACCTCGCCCGCGCTCAGGAGGAGCTCGCGCGGACCGAGGTGGACGGGCAGGCCGGCGGCGGCCTGGTCAAGGCGACCGTGACCGGCTCCGGCGAGCTGCGCGGCCTGGTGATCGACCCGAAGGCGGTCGACCCGGAGGACACCGAGACGCTGGCCGACCTGATCGTGGCCGCCGTGCAGGCCGCCAACGACAACGCCCAGCAGCTCCAGCAGGCCAAGCTGGGCCCGCTGACGCAGGGCCTCGGAGGAATGCCGGGCCTGGGCTTCTAACGCCCACTTCCAGCCACTACCGTAAGAATCAAGCACCCCCGAGAAGGGCGTTCCGTTGTACGAAGGCGTGGTTCAGGACCTCATCGACGAACTGGGCAGGCTGCCCGGCGTCGGTCCCAAGAGCGCGCAGCGGATCGCCTTCCACATCCTCCAGGCGGAGCCGACCGATGTGCGGCGGCTCGCGCAGGCCCTCCTGGAGGTCAAGGAGAAGGTCAGGTTCTGCGCGGTCTGCGGCAACGTGGCGCAGCAGGAGCAGTGCAACATCTGCCGTGACCCGCGCCGGGACCAGTCGGTCATCTGCGTGGTCGAGGAGCCGAAGGACGTCGTGGCGATCGAGCGGACCCGTGAGTTCCGCGGCCGCTACCACGTGCTCGGCGGCGCGATCAGTCCCATCGAGGGCGTCGGCCCGGACGACCTGCGGATCCGCGAGCTGCTGGCGCGCCTGGCGGACGGCCAGGTGACCGAGCTGATCCTGGCGACCGATCCCAACCTGGAGGGCGAGGCCACCGCGACGTACCTGGCGCGGATGATCAAGCCCATGGGTCTCAAGGTGACGCGTCTGGCGAGCGGGCTGCCGGTCGGCGGCGACCTGGAGTACGCCGACGAGGTCACCCTGGGGCGTGCCTTCGAGGGGCGGCGGCTGCTAGATGTATGACGACGACCGGGTCCGTGCGCACGACGGCGCACTCTCAGGGAGGCTCCTCGATGTCTGACGCCACACTGCACTCCGTCACGCAGGACCCGGACGACTTCGCCGTCCAGATCGCGGACTCGATCGAGAGCTTCATCGTCGCGACGACCGAGGTCGCGAAGGGCGACGAGCCGGACAGCGCGGTGCCCTTCCTGCTCCTGGAGATCTCCCAGCTGCTGCTCGCGGGCGGCCGGCTCGGCGCGCACGAGGACATCGTCCCGGACGAGCGCTACGAGCCGGACGCGGGCCCCGACCTGGACGTGGACGAGCTGCGCGAGCGCTTCGCGGTCATGCTGGAGCCGGTGGACGTGTTCTCGGAGGTCTTCGACCCCTACGAGCCGCGCAAGGCCCCGGTCCCGGCCCGCATCTCCGACAGCCTCGCCGACATCGTCACCGACCTGCGGCACGGTCTGGCCCACTACCGGGCGGGCCGGACCAGCGAGGCGCTGTGGTGGTGGCAGTTCTCGTACTTCTCCAACTGGGGCCCGACCGCTTCCGCGACCCTGCGCGCCCTGCAGTCCCTGGTCGCCCACGTCCGCCTGGACCAGCCGCTGGCCGACCTGGCGGGGCTCGACACGGACGAGGACCTGACCGAGGACGACCTCGCCGAGGAGGCGGGCCGCGTGATGATCGAGGAGATCGCGGGTCCGCTGGGGCTCGGGCGCCGGAAGGTCTAGGGACCGGCCGGGAGGGCCGGCCCCGGAAGCTCCGGTGACCGGCCGGGACGGCCGGCCCCGGAAGCTCCGGTGACCGGCCGGGAGGGTCGACCCCGGAAGGTCCGGGGACCGGCCAGGAGGGTCGACCCCTGAAGGTCCGGGGACCGGCCAGGAGGGTCGGCGCCGGAAGGCGTGGGGGCCGGCTCTATAGCCGCCCCGCCTCCACGATCCGGCTCAGGAAGCGCTGCGTCCGCTCGTGGGCGGGGGCGCCGAAGACCTCCGCCGCGGTGCCGCGCTCCAGGACGACGCCGTCGGCCAGGAAGCAGACCTGGTCGGCGACCTCCCGGGCGAAGCCCATCTCGTGGGTGGCGATGACCATCGTCATGCCGTCCTCCTTGAGGTCCCGCACCACGTTCAGGACCTCGCCGACCAGCTCCGGGTCGAGCGCCGCCGTCACCTCGTCGAGGAGCAGCAGCCGGGGCCGGTTCGCGAGGGCGCGGGCGATCGCCACGCGCTGCTGCTGGCCGCCGCTGAGCCGGTCCGGGTACTCCCCGGCCTTGTCGCCGAGGCCGAGCCGGCCGAGCAGCTCCCGGGCCCGCTCCTCCGCCTCGCGGCGCTGTGCCTTGTGGACGCGGCGGGGGGCGAGCGTGATGTTGTCGAGCACGCTCATGTGCGGGAAGAGGTTGTACGCCTGGAAGACCACGCCGATCCGGCGCCGTACGGTGTCGGCGTCGACGCGCGGGTCGGTGATCTCCTCGCCGTCCAGGAAGATCGCGCCGTCGTCGATCTCCTCCAGGAGGTTGGCGCAGCGCAGCAGCGTGGACTTGCCGGAGCCGGAGGCGCCGATGAGGGCGGTGACGGAGTGCTGCGGGACGGTGAGGTCGACATCGCGCAGCACGAGGCTCTGCCCGTAGGTCTTGCGGACCGCTTCGAGCCTGAGGACGGCCGGGGCCTTGGCCGGGGTACCGCTCATACCGCGCCTCCCTGCGACTGCCGGCGGTTCATCCGGGCGGTGACCCAGTCGGTGAACCGGGTCATGGGGATCGTCAGCGCGACGAAGGCCAGGGCGGCGACGGTGTACGGGGTGAAGTTGAAGGTCTTGCCGGCGAGGATCTGCGCCGCGTAGACGGCGTCGACGGCGCCGCCGAGGGAGACCAGGCCGGTGTCCTTCTGGAGCGAGACCAGGTCGTTGAGGAGCGGCGGCACGACCCGTCGTACGGCCTGCGGCAGCACCACGTACCGCACGGTCTGCGCGCCGGACAGGCCGAGCGAACGGGCGGCGGCGCGCTGGCTGGGGTGGACGCTCTCGATGCCCGCGCGGAAGACCTCGGCCGTGTACGCCGAGTAGGTGAGGACGATCGCCGTGCCGCCGAGCACGACCGGGTCGGCGGGGACGCCCTGGAGGCGCAGCGCGGGCACGCCGAAGATGATCGCCAGCAGGCAGATGACCAGCGGCAGGCCGCGGAAGAAGTCGACGTACGCGGTGGCCAGGGCGCGCAGCGGGAAGAACGCGGGGCCGCGCAGGGTGCGGGCGAGGGCGATCAGCAGGCCGAAGAGGAGGCTGGCGGGTCCGCAGACGGCGAGGAGCCCGAGGTTGAGCCAGAGGCCGTCGAGGACGAGGGGCAGCGCCTCGCGGGCGTACTCGGCGCTGAAGAAGGTCTCCTTCACGCGCGGCCAGCCGGGCGAACCGGTGATGCCGACGTAGAGCACCGCCAGGGTGACGGCGGTGCTCAGGGCCGCGACGGCGGTCGCGCGCCGGGTGCGCGAGCGCTTGTGGCGCTCGCGCTCCAGCCGGCGCGCGGAGGGGGTGTACGTATCGGTCACTTCAGCACCGGCGCGCCCGCCGCGTCGGACAGCCACTGCTTCTCGATCGCGGCGAGGGTGCCGTCCTTGCGGAGCGCGTCGACGGCCTGGGAGACGCAGGAGGTGAGCGGGCTGCCCTTGTCGAGGACGAGGCCGAACTGCTCCTTGGCGGCGCCCGGGGTGGTCGCGAACTGGCCGACGACCTTGGCCTCGGTGACCTCGGCGCCGGTGATGTAGAACGCGGTCGGCAGGTCGACGACGATGGCGTCGACCTGGCCGTTCTTGAGGGCGGCCTTGGCGAGGTCGTTCTTCTGGAAGACGGCGGCCTTCCGGTCCGGCTTGATGAGCTCGTTGATGACGTCGAGGCTGGTGGTGCCGACCTGGGCGCCGAGCTTGGCGCCCTTGAGGTCGGCGAGGCCGGTGGCCTTGGCCGCCTTGGAGTCCTTCAGGGCGATGACGGCCTGGCGGACGTCGTAGTAGCCGGAGGACAGGTCGACGGCCTTGCGCCGGTCCTCGTTGATCGACACCTGGTTGATGTCGAAGTCGAAGGTCTTCGCACCGGGGGCGAAGGCGTTGTTGAAGGCGACCTTCTGCCAGACGACGTCGCCCTTGGCGAAGCCGAGCTTCTGGGCGACGGCGTAGGCGACGGCGGACTCGTAGCCCTTGCCGTTGGCCGGGTCGTCGTCCTGGAACCAGGGGGCGTACGCGGGCGTGTCGGTGCCGACGGTCAGCTTTCCCCTGGCCTTGGTGGCGAGCGCCTCCGTCGTGCAGCTCGCGGCCTTCGAGCCCGTGGGGGCGGCGGCGGAGGTCTCCTCGGGCTGGGGCGCGCAGCCGGACGCGGCGAGGGCGACGAGGGCGGAGGCGGTAGCCAGGATGACGCTGTGACGTGGACGCATGGCGCGAGGGTCGCAGCTGCGGGGGGAAAGTGTCGAGGTCACGGCGCTGATTTTCGTATGGCGGACATATTCCGGGGAAGGGGCGTGCACGTGGTGGTGATCACTCTGCGAGCCTCGCGTCTCACCATGCGGTATCCCGTCGGCGTTTCACGCCCGCTCGTTAGACTGAGCCGACCGCAGTGCCAGCTGTGGCAAAGACTGAGCGAGGAGCGCACGTGGGCCTTGTCGTGCAGAAGTACGGAGGCTCCTCCGTTGCCGATGCCGAAGGCATCAAGCGCGTCGCCAAGCGGATCGTGGAAGCCAAGAAGAACGGCCACCAGGTGGTCGTCGTGGTCTCCGCGATGGGCGACACGACGGACGAGTTGATCGATCTCGCCGAGCAGGTATCCCCGATGCCGGCCGGCCGTGAGTTCGACATGCTGCTGACCGCCGGAGAGCGGATCTCCATGGCCCTGCTGGCCATGGCGATCAAAAACCTGGGCCACGAGGCCCAGTCGTTCACGGGCAGCCAGGCCGGTGTCATCACCGACTCGGTCCACAACAAAGCGCGCATCATCGATGTCACGCCGGGCCGTATCCGCACCGCGCTCGACGAGGGCAACATCGCCATCGTCGCCGGCTTCCAGGGTGTGTCCGCCGACAAGAAGGACATCACCACCCTCGGCCGCGGCGGATCGGACACGACCGCCGTCGCCCTGGCCGCCGCGCTCGACGCCGAGGTCTGCGAGATCTACACGGACGTCGACGGCGTCTTCACCGCCGACCCGCGCGTGGTCAAGAAGGCGAAGAAGATCGACTGGATCTCCTTCGAGGACATGCTGGAGCTCGCCGCCTCCGGCTCCAAGGTGCTGCTGCACCGCTGCGTCGAGTACGCGCGCCGCTACAACATCCCGATCCACGTCCGCTCGTCCTTCTCCGGACTGCAGGGCACCTGGGTCAGCAACGAACGCCCCGTAGAGCAAGGAGCCGAGCAGGTGGAGCAGGCCATCATCTCCGGTGTCGCCCACGACACCTCCGAGGCGAAGATCACCGTCGTCGGCGTCCCGGACAAGCCGGGCGAGGCCGCCGCGATCTTCCGGGCCGTCGCGGACGCCGAGATCAACATCGACATGATCGTGCAGAACGTGTCGGCGGCCTCCACGGGCCTCACCGACATCTCCTTCACCCTCCCCAAGGCCGAGGGCCGCAAGGCCATCGACGCCCTGGAGAAGACGAAGGCGTCGATCGGCTTCGACTCGCTGCGCTACGACGACCAGATCGGCAAGATCTCCCTGGTCGGCGCCGGCATGAAGACGAACCCCGGAGTCACCGCGGACTTCTTCAAGGCGCTGTCCGACGCGGGCGTGAACATCGAGCTGATCTCCACCTCGGAGATCCGCATCTCGGTCGTCACCCGCGCCGACGACGTCAACGAGGCCGTGCGCGCCGTCCACACCGCTTTCGGTCTGGACAGCGACTCGGACGAGGCCGTCGTCTACGGCGGCACCGGCCGCTGACCGCCGGAAGCCCCGATGAGCGGTAAACCGACGCTCGCGGTCGTGGGTGCGACCGGAGCCGTCGGGGCGGTGCTGCTCCAGGCGCTCTCGCACCACGCGGACGTCTGGGGCGAGATCCGTCTGCTCGCCTCCCCCCGTTCGGCCGCGCGCAAGCTGGCCGTACGGGGGGAGGAGTGCGAGGTCCTCGCGCTGAGCGAGGAGGCGCTGGACGGCGTCGACCTCGCGCTCTTCCTGGTGCCGGACGACATCGCGGCGCGCTGGGCGCCGATCGCCGTCGCCAAGGGCGCGGTCGTGGTGGACACCTCGGCGGCCTTCCGGGCCGACCCCGACGTGCCGCTGGTGGTCCCGGAGCTCAACGCCCATGCCGTACGGGTGCGGCCGCGGGGCATCGTCGCGAGCCCCGGCTGCTCCACGCTGGCGCTGATCGTCGCCGTGGGCGCCCTGCACGCCGAGTTCGGGCTCGCCGAGCTGGTCGTCACCGCCCAGCAGGCCGCGAGCGGCGCCGGACGGGCGGGCGTGTCCGCGCTGCGCCACCAGCTGGCCCTGGTGACCGGCAGCGAGCTCGGTCTCCACCCCGGAGACGTACGCCGTGCCGTCGGCGACCACACCGGCCCCTTCCCCGGGCCCCTCGCCCTCAACGTGCTGCCCTGGTCGGGGGAGCTCGCCGCGGACGGCTGGTCCTCCGAGGAGCTCGCCATCCGCGAGGAGGCCCGCAAGGTCCTCGGCCTGCCCCTGCTGCCCGTGGCGGCCACCTGTGTCCGGGTCCCCGTCGTCACCGGGCACGCCGTCTCGGTGCACGCGCGCTTCGAACGGCCCGTCACCGTCGCCCGCGCCCACGAGATCCTGGCGACCTCGCCCGGCGTGGTGCTGTACGACACCCCCGCCACCGGCGACTTCCCCACGCCCGCCGACGTCGTGGGCACCGATCCGGCCTGGGTGGGGCGGGTGCGGCGCTCGATGGACGACGAGCGGGCCCTGGAGCTCTTCGTGTGCGCGGACAACCTGCGCAAGGGGGCCGCGCTGAACGCCCTGCAGATCGCCGAGTCGATCATCGCAACGGGCTCCTAGCCGGCTCCCGGATGGCTTCCGGACGGCTCCCGGCGTCCGGAATTCGGCACCGCTGCACCGCTCAACTTTGTAGGATCTGTGAAGCCCTTGTGAGCAAATCGGCGTCGGATGCCTCTTGAACAGGTCAGATGTCCTGGACGACGATGCTCTTCCCTCCCTTCTGCAACCGGTGGTCGGGCAGGAGGCGTCTTCGCGTGCACATCACGGGGGCGCCGCGAAAGCGGGGCATTCGGGGAGAACGGGTACGCATGAGGACGAACGACGCATCGTCAAAAACGGTGCCGTACGCGTACAACCCTGACGGGGGGAAGCGTGTCCAACAGGCGTGGCAGAGGTACTCGACATCGCTGCGGTCATCCCGCTTCACGGCACCGCGGTGCGCCCGCTCCGGCGGCCGCGCCCGGCCGGCGGCATGCCGGTGATCGCCCCCATGCCCATCAGGACCCGACCCACCGTGAACGGCATCCCCGCGCCCCGCGAGGGCTCTGACGACGCGATGGCTGCCGGCACCACCGTCGACCACCTCACCGAGACCTACCGCGCCCACTACCGCTCGCTGCTCGGGCTCGCGGCGCTCCTCCTCGACGACACCGCCTCCTGCGAGGACGTCGTGCAGGAGGCCTTCATCCGGGTCCACTCGGCACGCAGCCGGGTGCGCGACCCCGAGAAGACCCTGGCCTATCTGCGCCAGACCGTCGTCAACCTCTCGCGCTCCGCACTGCGCCGCCGCATCCTCGGGCTCAAGCTGCTCTCCAAGCCGATGCCCGACATGGCGAGCGCCGAGGAGGGCGCCTACGACCAGCTGGAGCGGGACGCGCTCATCAAGGCGATGCGCGGACTCCAGCGGCGGCAGCGCGAGGTCCTGGTGCTGCGGTACTTCGCGGACATGACGGAGGCGCAGGTCGCCGAGACCCTCGGGATCTCCCTGGGCTCGGTGAAGGCCTACGGCTCGCGCGGGATCGCGGCGCTGCGCGTCGCGATGGAGGCGACGTCATGAGCGGGCCGCGGGACGGCGACGAGCACGGAGACCGGAACGAGCTGGGCGGACACGGAATGCTGAACGAAGGGCCGGATTCCGGCACGGCCGACGAGCTGGCGCTGCGGCGGCTGCTCCAGGGCGCGGTGTCCGGTCTCGAACCCTCCGAAGGCACGCTGGAGCACCTGCGCCGGGCCGTGCCCGCGCGCCGGGCGCGCAAGCGCCAGGCACTCGTCGGCATCGCCGCCGCCGTCGTCCTCGTCGGCACGGCCGTCCCCGCCTTCGTCCACGTGGCCTCCTCGGGCGGGATCAGCGCCGACAACCCGGTCAACGCCGGGCACGGCGAGCAGGCCCAGGGCGGCACCGGCACCGAGACCGGCGTCGAGGGCGGCCAGAAGAGCCACACCCCGCCCGCCGGGACCGCGAAGCCGGAACACGGCGGCAGCGGGGGCGCGGGCAAGCCGAGCGTGCCGTTGCCCGGCACGGGCTCCGGCGGCTCCGGCGGCGAGGCCGACACCCCGACGAACGTCCCCGCCTCCTCGCCCACCTGCGAGCCGGGACAGCTGAGCGTCAGCTCCGTGCAGGCGGGCGCCCCCGACACCGAGGGCAAGGTGTACGGGAGCTTCCGCATCGCCAACGTCTCCGGCAAGGACTGCATGGTCGGCGGCCCGGGCCAGGTCGCCTTCGAGGCGCGGGGCGCGGCCGACGCGTCGAAGATCACGGTCGTCGAGCACACCTACGGCGACGCGGCGAGCGGACTGCCCGACCCGACGCAGGAGTCCCCGACCCTGGTGCTGACCCCGGACAACGCCTACGAGGTGCGCTTCGCCTGGGTGCCCAGCGAGACCTGCCCCACCACACCCCCGGAGCCGACGCCCACACCGACCCCGACCACGGGCTCCGGCGGTTCGACGTCGACCGGCGGCACGAGCGCGGGCTCCGCGGGCACGGGCTCCTCCGACAACGCCGCGACCACCCAGCTCACGAGGGACGGCACCCCGGCCGACGGCAGCGTCGCCGTGAAGCACACGGCGGAGGCGGGCGGCCCGGTGGCCGAGGCGACCATCTCCAACGCCTGCGCGGGCACCATCTACCGCACCGGGGTCCTGGACGCCTCCTAGACGCGGCGGCAGCGGTCCCGGGTGCCGACGGCGCCCCCGGCGCTACAGCCCCAGGGCCGCGTCCCGGGAGGCCTCGGCCTCCCGGCGCACCAGGCGGAACCACATGAAGACCACGAAGCCGGCGAAGACGAACCACTCGGCCGTGTAGCCCAGGTTCTGGAAGGCCTTCATGTCCAGGCTCGTGCCGGCCGCCGCCGATGCGGGCACCGGGGTGAGCCCCGCGGGGGAGTCGACGAGCGTGATCCAGGCGTCGTAGACGTCGTCCGGCACCACGTTCACCAGGGCCGCCGCGCTGATCATGCCCAGCTGCCCGGCCGGAAGGCCGCCCGCCGTGTTGACGCCCTTGGTGCCCGGGTTCTCCGAGGCCTGCAGCGCGCCGGCCACGGTGACCTCGCCGGTCGGCGGGGCCGGCGCCGCGGCGCCCGCGGGCAGCCAGCCGCGGACCACCGGCAGCGCCTTGCCGCCGTCCGTCTTCAGGATGGTGAGCACATACGAGCCGGAGCGCCCGTCCAGCTCGCGGTCGGGGACCAGGAACTGCTCGCCGTACCGTCCGCTGGCGCTCGCCACCCGGCCCGAGGTCTCCTTGTCCACCGGCAGCAGCGCGTCCAGCGGCTCGGTGCGCTGGGTCGCCGGGTCGGGCCGCCGCTCCGCCTCCCGGTGGGAGTCGACGCGGTCCTCGAACTTGCCCAGCTGCCAGGTCCCCATGAACACGCAGAACGGGATCGCCAGCAGGACGAAGACGTTGATCCCCCACCAGCGGGGCGTTCTCAGGAACCGATACACACCCCCACGGTACGCAAGCCGACTCAGTCCTCCTGCGGCCGGGTCCCCAGGTGCCGGGCCGCGAAGGCCAGGTCCAGGGCGACCTGCTTGATCCGCTCCTCCACGACCAGCGAGCCGTGCCCGGCGTCGTACCGGTACACGTCGTGCACCGCGCCGCGGGCGGCGAGCCGGTCCACGTAGTTGTCGATCTGGCGGATCGGGCAGCGCGGGTCGTTGACGCCGGCCGTGATGTGCACCGGCGCCTTCACCGCGTCCACGTAGGTGATCGGCGAGGAGGCTGCGAACCGCTCCGGGACCTCCTCCGGCGAGCCGCCGAGCAGCGTGCGGTCCAGCGCCTTCAGGGCCTCCATCTCGTCCTCGTACGCCGCCACGTAGTCGGCGACGGGCACCGCGGCCAGGCCCACCGCCCAGGCCTCCGGCTGGGTGCCGAGGCCGAGCAGGGTGAGATAGCCGCCCCAGGAGCCGCCCGACAGGACGAGCCGCTCCGGGTCGGCGAGGCCGCTCGCCACCGCCCACTCGCGGACCGCGGCGATGTCCTCCAGCTCGATCAGGCCGACCCGGTGCTTGAGCGCGTCCGTCCACTCCCGGCCGTAGCCGGTGGAGCCGCGGTAGTTGACCCGGACCACCGCGTAGCCGTGGTCGATCCAGGCGGCCGGGCCGGAAGCGAAGGCGTCGCTGTCGTGCCAGGTCGGGCCGCCGTGCACCTCGAAGACGGTCGGGAACGGGCCCTCACCCTCCGCGGGACGCTGTACGAGCGCGTGCACCCGCCCGCCGGGGCCGTCCACCCACACGTCCTCCACGGGCACCGACGGCGGCGCCTTCGGGCCGGGCGGGTCGAGCACCACCCCGCCGTCGGTGGAGCGCACCACCGGCGGCTCGGCGGCCGAGGACCACAGATACTCCACCGACCCGTCCGGGCGGGCCGTCGCGCTCGACACGGTGCCGGCCGGGGTCTCCACCCGGACCAGGGCGCGGGTGGCGATCTCGTACCGCCACAGCTCGCTGCGGGCCTCGAAGCTGTGCACCACCAGCAGGCCTGAGCCGTCCGGATACCACTCGGCCGACACGTCTCCCGGCAGGTCCAGGCGCAGGTCGGTCTCGGTGCCCGTCGCCACGTCCCACAGCATCGGCTCCCAGCGGCCCCGCCGCTGGTGGCCGACGAGCAGCCGGGTGTCGCCGTCGACCGGCGCGAAGCCGAGGACGCTCAGGCCCAGCTCCTCGGTGCCGCCCTTGGTGTCGTCCAGCTCGGCCACCACCGAGGCGTCGGCCGCGCGCAACACCCGGATCGAGGAGTGCATCGAGTCGCCGTGCTCGGTGTGCTCGACGGCGATCAGGGCCCCGTCGTGGGACAGGTCGCCTACGCCGGCCGACTCGCGGTGCCGGTAGATCTCCACCGGCTCCCCGGTGCCCGGGCGCCGGAGGTGGATGGTCGAGCCGTCCTCGTCCGTGGAGCGGCCCACCACGATCGTGCCGTCCCGGCCGATGGCGAGCCCCGCCGGATAGGAGGCGTCGAGCCCCGGCACCGCGGGCTCGTCCGCGCCGCCCTCGAAGGGCTGGCGCATCCACACCCCGAACTCGTCGCCGTCGGTGTCCGCGAACCACCAGATCCACTCCCCGTCGGGGGAGAGCGTGCCGTCCGTCGTCCCGTTCGGCCGGTCGGTGACCTGCCGCTGCCCGCCGGTCGCCCGGTCCCACGCGTACAGCTCGTACGTCCCCGTGGCGTTGGACACGAACAGCGAGCGGTCCGGCGCCTGCTCGGCCCACTCGGGCAGCGAGACCCGCGGGGCGCGGAACCGCTGCTGCCACAGCGGCGCGTCGCCGGCCCCGGTGGTCGCGGTCGTGCTCTCGGTCGTGCTCTCGGTCGACGCGGTGCTCTCCGCCGCCTTGCTGTCAGCCGCCTTGCTCTCAGTCATGCAGCCATCATGCTCCGCCCGGCCGACAATTCGTTCGCCGCATCCGCAACCTGTGGATAACCTCCCGGGCATGTACGCACCGACCCCCGACGACTGGCACGAGGCCAACCGCGCCCGCTGGGACGAGCGCGTCCCCATCCACGTGGCCAGCGAGTTCTACGACCTCGACTCCTTCCGCGCGGGAAAGGAGGCGTTGCGCGACTTCGAGCTCGCGGAGGTCGGCGACGTCACCGGCCGCTCCCTCCTGCACCTCCAGTGCCACATCGGCCTGGACACCCTGTCCTGGGCCCGGCACGGCGCCTCGCGCGTCGTCGGCCTCGACTTCTCCGAGCCGGCCGTCGAGACCGCCCGCTCCCTCGCCGCCGACCTCGGTCTGACGCCGGAGCAGGCCACGTTCGTCGCCGCCGACGCCTACGACGCGGCGGAGGCGGTGCCGGACTCCTCGTACGACATCGTCTACACCGGCGGCGGCGCGCTGTGCTGGCTGCCCGACCTGGAGCGCTGGGCGGAGACGGCCGCCTCGCTCGTGGCGCCCGGCGGGTTCCTGTACGTCGCCGAGTTCCACCCGATCTCGGACTCCTTCGACGACGAGACGGCGACCCGGCTGGTCAACGACTACTTCGTGCGCGACCCCTGGGTGGACACCTCGTCCGGCACGTACGCGGACCTGGACGCCGCCACCACCCACAACCGCAGCGTGGAGTGGGTGCACCCGGTCGGCGAGGTCGTCACGGCCCTCGCGAGGGCGGGGCTGCGCATCGAGTTCCTGCACGAGCACGACATGACCCTGTTCCCCCGCTTCGAGGCGCTGTCGCGCCAGGAGGACGGCTACTACCGCTTCGCGGCGGACCGGCCGCGGATCCCGCTGATGTACTCGATCAAGGCGTCGAAGGCACCTAAGGGACAGAGGGGATAGAGGGAGTAGAGAGAGTAGAGGGGATAGAGGGGGCAGAAGGGGTAGCAGGCCTCGCGCGAGGGGCAGGGGAGGGCGTCGATGACGGCACCCTGATGACGGCGCGCCCGCCCGCCAGATCCACCGTCGAGTGGTGCGGCGGGGCGCCGTCCTCCTCGTCGTCGCGCATCACGAGGGAGCTCTGCCGCTCCTTGAGCTCGTTCTGCTTGCCCTGCGAGAAGGTGGCGTGCAGCTGCTCGAAGCCGGTCGAGGAGATCTGCCCCGACCGCCGCCCGCGTCCGGTCGCGCGCAGGATCTGGTCGCCGAACGCGAGCGCGGTCAGCAGGATCACGAGCCCCGGCAGCGTCACGAACACGGCGAACTCCATGCCGTCATTGTCACCGAGCCGCCGGCCCGGCAAAGACCCGGGCGAAACGGTCCTGCCCAGGCTCAGAAGAAACGATCCTGCCAGAGCGGGGTGCGCAGATCCGGGCGTACGTGGTGCACACGGCGGCCGTCCGCTCCCAGCACCTGCGCGCCCGCCTTGTGGATCCGCAGGCTCAGCGAGGTCCCGGTGATCCGCACCGAAGGCGCCGCCCGCTCCATCGCCGTCGTGATCTCGTGCAGCTCGGAGACCGAGCGCAGCCAGGCCCCCACGGCCAGGTTGTGCGCGCCGGTCACCGAGGTCACCAGCCGGGTCTGCCGCAGCCTGGCCATCGCCGCCGCCGTGGACACCACCGCGAGCGAGGGCACGTCCGCCTTGATCAGCGCCCACACCGGCCGGCCCGAGAAGCGCGGCGCGGGCACGCAGTGGTGGATCAGCATCTCGCCGCCCACCAGCGCGTCCAGTCGTCGCCGTACGGTCGACTCGCTCGCCCCGCAGGTCCGCGCGAGCTCCGCGGCGCTGCGCCGGGCGTCCCCGGCCAGTTCGAGGACCAGTGCCTCGTCGAGCTCGGTCAGCCGCTGCGGCCGCCGCCGCACCGCTCCCGGGCCGCCCTGCGCGGGGACCGTGGCACCGCGCAGCTGACGGGCCTGGCGCGGGGTGAGCTGGTCCAGCTGCCACAGGTTGCGCGCGCTGTGCACCCCGGTGACCACCTGGGTCCGCGAGCGGATCACCCCGGGCAGCCGCTGGACCCGCAGCGACAGATAGGCGTCGAGGGCCGCCAGGTCGGGACAGAGCACGAGCAGCACCAGATCGGCCTCCCCGGTCACCTGGTGCACGCCCAGGGTGTAGGCGTCGGCGCTCAGCTCGATCGCGGTGTCCTCGGAGCGGCCGGCCGCGCAGTCGACCTCCACCCACGCGTACAGCGGCGCCCGCGGCCCCTGATGGCGGGTCAGGAAGCCGGCCCAGGCGTAACCGCCGGTCGTCAGGTGCTCCCAGCGGCGCGCGAGCGTGTCGGGTCCGGCGCCGAGGACGGCGGACAGCTGGGTCCAGCTGGCCCGTGGGGCGAGCTGAAGTGCGTGGATCAGCGCCAGATCCGCCTCTCCCAGGACGGATTCCCCCGTTGGCATGCGTCTCCTTGGTCGTTTTACGACAATCGCTTGGCCGATTTGCAGCAACCCGCGAGGATTTCGTCCCGGGGCATATGCATTCAAGCCGCCGTGGCGGCGCCCCGCCATGAAGTCAGGATGAAGAGCCAGGTACACAGCAACGGGGCGGACAGGGGCAGATGGCGGAAGTTGGGCGCCCATTGGCGGGCCGGGAACAGGAACTGGCGGTCCTGCGGGGCCGGATACGCGACGGAGCACGGCTGCTGACGCTCACCGGACCACCGGGCCCGGTCAAGACCGGGCTGCTGCGGGAGGCGCTGCGCTGCGAGGGCGTCGAGGCCCTGTGGGAGCCGGCCGAGCTCCTCACGCCCGAGAACCTTCCCTCGCTCGCCCGGCTCCTGCGCCGCCGCCTCGCCGCACCCGGCGCGCCGCGCGTCCTCGTCCTGGACGGCTGGGAACGCCTCGGTCACCGCGGCGCGGCCCTGGTGGCGGGCCTGCTGCGCGAGGCGCCCGCCTTCGCCCCGGGCCTCACCGTCCTCGTCACGTCCCTGCGGGCGCTGCGCCTGGGCGAGGAGGCGGTCCTCGCGGTCTCCCCGCACCCGACGGACCTCGGGGGCCGGCGGGTGCCGGGGGAGGGCCCGGCCCAGGACGCGGGCCATGGCGGCGACCACGACCTGGTGCCAGGCAACGCTGTCGGCGCCGGAACAGGCGCCGGAACAGGTGCCGGAACAGGCGGTGCAGCAGGCACCGGCACGGACATCGCCCTCGCCCTAGCCCTCCACGACGGCACGGCCCCGGGCACGGGCGCCGCCCCCGGCACAGCCCCCGGCACAGGCTCAGGCACCGCCCCGGGCACCGCCCCCGCCCCCGCCCCGGGCACAGGCACCGCCCCCGGCACAGCCCCAGCCCCAGCCCCAGGCTTCGCCACCGCCCCGGAAGACGCCCCGTCCCCCCTCCAACTCGCCGCCGCCGAAAGCGGCTACGCCCAGTGCGACCCGCTCGAACGCCTCCTCTGGGAACGGCTCTCCGTCTTCGAGGGCGCCTTCGGCCGCGAGGCCGTCCGCGAGGTGTGCTCCTCGGGGGCGCTGCCCGCCGACATCGTGCTCGACGTCCTGGACCGGCTCGTCCCGCAGGCCCTGCTGCCCGTGGACGACGGCGATCCCGGCGAGGACCGCTACTGGATGCCGGCGCCGATGCGCGCGGTGGGCGCCCGGCGGCTCACCGAGCGCGGCGACCGCTGGGCCGTCGTCCTCCACCACCGCCGGTGGTACGTGAAGGTCGCCCGGCGGGCCGCCGACTGGTGGCAGGGCGGACGGCAGCTCGACGCACGCGCCCTCGCCCTCCTCGAACTCCCCGACTTGGCAGCCGCGATGGACCCGACCACCGCACCGCTCTCGCCGACGGCGGAGGCGGACGCGGCCGTCGACATCGCGGTGTCGCTGTGGTTCCTGTGGGTGGCCTGCGGCCGGGTCACCGAGGGCCGAGCCCGGCTCCGGCACGCCCTGGCCCTGCACCCGGGTCCGGCCCCCGCCCGTGCCCTGTGGCTCGCCGCCTACCTGGAGCTGGAGGCCGGTCACCCCGAGGACGCCGACCCGCTCCTGGTGCAGTCCTGGGCGGCGGCCGTACGGGAGGGCGACGACAAGTGCCTGGCCATGCTGGCCCATCTGCGCGGCTCCACCGCCCTCTACCAGGGGCGTACGGACGCGGCGGCGGCCGAGTTCCGCGACGCCCTGGACGGGCTGCGCGAGTACCCGGATCTCGGCCCGACCCGGCAGCTGTGCTGGACCGCCCTCGCGCTGGCCCTGGTCCGCACCGACCCGGAGGCCGCCCAGGAGGCCCTGGACCGGGCCGATGTGCACAGTTGGGCCGGGCGGGACGTGTGGGCCGACGCCTGGGTGCAGTACGCGCGGGCCGAACTCCACTACTGGTACGGCGAGGCGGGCCGCGCCACGGAGATGGCGACCCGCGCCCTGCGGGAGCACCTGCGGCTCGGCTGCGTCACCGGGGCGACCGCCGCGGCGGAACTCCTCGCGCAGATGCGGATCCTGCGCGGCCGGCCCACCACCGCGGCCCATCTCCTGGGCGCGGTCGACCTGTTGCGCTCCTCCGCCTTCGACGACGGATACCGTCCCGCGCGCTACTGCTCGCCGGCCCGCGAGCGCAGCGAGTCCGCGCTGCGCGCCCACCTGTCGGAGGGGGAGCTGCGCCGGGCGTACGAGGAGGGGGCCCGGCGCGGGCTCCACAAACTGGTCACCGAACCCTGAGCGGCGCTGTTTAGGATGCCCGTATGTTCCCGTACGCCGTCTCCGCCGTCTTCCTCCTGCTTTTCGGGATCGGTGTGGCACGCGACCGCCGCCGCTTCGGCAACGCGGTCTATCTGGGGCTCGCCGTCACGTTCCTCGGCCTGGGTCTGCTCGCCGGGCTGGACGACGCCCATCCCCAGGTCGCCGTGACGGTGGCGGTCGTCGGGCTGCTGGTGCTCGCGCTCGGCCCGGTCGTCCTGGCCGGGCTGCTGTGCGCGAACGGGGTGAAGATGGTCCGCAAGGAGGGCCGCCGCCCCGCCAACCTGCTCTCGCTCCTCGCCGGCCTCGGCATCTTCGGCGTGATGGCCCTGATGGCGGCCGCCCTCGCGCTGCGTTCGACGATGCTGGGCATCATCGTCGGCACCCTGCTCGCGGTGCTCGGCTACGTCTCCTTCCTCTTCGTCTGCTTCATCGGCTACGCCTTCCTGTACGGCAGGATGCGCATCCGCCGCGACGCCGACTACGTCGTCGTCCTCGGCTCGGGCCTGATCGGCGGCCGCCGTGTGCCGCCGCTGCTCGCGAGCCGACTGGAGCGGGGCCGCGAGGTGTACGAGACGCTCGCCCGGCGCCGTGAGGTGGACCGGACGCCGGTGCTCATCGCCTCGGGCGGGCAGGGCCCGGACGAGGAGCTGCCGGAGTCGCACGCGATGGCGGCGTATCTGGTGGAGCGCGGCTTCCCGGAGGACCGCATCGTGCGCGAGGACCGCTCGCGTACGACCGAGGAGAACATGCTCTTCAGCAAGGCCCTGATGGAGCAGGAGCGGCCGGGCTCCGAGTGCGTGATCGTCACCAACAACTTCCACGCCTTCCGGGCGGCGCTCATGGCCCGCAAGGCGGGGGTGAACGGCCAGGTGGTGGGTTCGCCGACGGCCGCGTACTTCTGGCCGAGCGCGACCATCCGCGAGTTCGCGGCCGTCTTCCTCGAGTACCGGGTGGTGAACCTCGGCGTGTGCGCCGCTCTGATCGTCCTGGGCGGCCTGGGCCTGGTCGGTGCGGCCGTCTGACGATCACCGCGCCGCCGCCCTACGCTGGAATCGGGGTGGCCACGCGTGCGGCGCAGGCGACGGAGGCGACGGAGGCGACGGCATGAGAGCACGGCACCACTTCCACATCGACTACCGGGGCCATTCGGTCAGCGCAACCGTGCAGACCGGTCACACCCCGGTCGTCGAGGTCCTGGTGGACGGCAAGGAGACGGGTTTCGCCACCTCGCGGGACGACCGCCCGGTCACGGTCCACATCGAGCTGCCGACCGACCCGCCGACGCCGATCACCGTCCGTGCGACACCGGGCCCGGGGATCCCGCGCTGCCTGCTGCTGGGCCCGGAGGAACCGGAGGGCCATGTGATGGCCCCCCGTGTCTACTGACGGACGGCTTCAGCTGAGCCAGGCCATCCCGATGAGCAGGAAGACGACGAAGGCGATGGCTCCGGCGACGGCGGCGGTCCTGCGCGGCCGCCGCCGCGAGATCGCGGCCAGCGGGTTCTCGACCGGCGCCGGGGCGGCCCGCCGGGCCCGGGGCGCGGGCACGGCCTGTGGAGGAGCGGAGGAAGGCCGCTGGGGCAGCGGATTCTCCTGACCCTGCTGCGGTCGGTGCTGCTGCTGCTGGTGGGGGTGGTGCTGCTGATGCTGATATCCGCCCCCCACCGCCTGCGGAAGGGGCATCGGCTGGTCCCGCCACGCTCCGGAGGCGAACCACTCGGCGATGGCCTGGGCGCCCGGCCGCTGCTCGGGCTGCTTGGCGAGGAGCGACAGCAGGAAGGCCTCGAAGGCGGCGGGCATCGCGACCCCGGTCTGGCGCGGGGGCGCCGGCGGGGTGTCGATGTGCTGGTAGAGCAGGGCGGTCGCCGTGTCGCCGCGGAACGGCGGGCGCCCGGTGAGCAGTTGGTAGAGCACGCAGCCCAGTGAGTACACGTCGGACGCGGGCGAGGCGGGCTGTCCGAGGGCCCGCTCGGGTGCGAGGTAGAGCCCGGTGCCGACGATCTGCCCGGTGGTGGTGAGCGCGGCGGAGGGGTCGTCGACGAAGCGGGCGATGCCGAAGTCGGCGAGCTTCACCGTCCCGTCGGCGTCCCGCAGCAGGTTCCCCGGCTTGATGTCGCGGTGCACGACGCCCTGCCGGTGCGCGGCGGCGAGCCCGGCGGCCGCGTGCGCGGCGACGGTCGCGACCTGCTCGGGGGAGAGCACGGGCGCCTGCCCCCGGTCCCCGGCGAGGCTGTCCCCGTGGACCAGCTCCATGACGAGGTAGAGCTTCCCGTCCCACGTACCGAAGTCGAAGACGCCCACCACATGCGGATGGCTGAGCCGCGCGGCGGTCTGCGCCTCCATCCGGAACCGCTCGGCCGCCGAGGGGTCGTGTTCGTGACCGAGCATCAACTTCACGGCCACATCCCGCCCGAGCACCTCGTCGGTGGCCTGCCACACCTCACCCATGCCGCCACGGCCGACACACATGTGGAGCCGATATCGGTCCGCGACCAGCACCAGAGACCCACCCTTCTTCTCGACGCCCCATGGTAGAGCGGCCCCTGAACCCCCCTCAGCCCGGGCACACACCCTCCGAGGCCGAAGCCCCCGGACCCCAACCCCACCCGCTCCGCCCGGTCGATCCGGACCGGAGTGGCAGGGCCTGTAGCAGCGGGTGACCACGCCCCCCCCCGCGCGGTGGCTACGATCTCGCGCCATGGAGACGTCCATGGTGCACCCAGAGCCCTTGACCGTCCCTCCCGCATGCGTGTGGAGTGACGACGAGCGGGACGCGATTCGGCTCGGGCATGTCAGCCTCGCGATGGAGGGCAAATGGCATGTGGTCTCCGAGGGCGACACCGTCCGGCTGCTGAGAAGCTGGACGGGACACGAGATCTACCGGGCCGAGTTCGGTCCCGTGGACGCGTCCGAAGGCGGCGGGTGGCGCATCGTCCGGGCCGAGGCGGAGCGGGATCCGGACCGGTACCCGAATTTCGGGGCGGAATTCGACGCGGTGATGCTGGAACTGGTCCTGCGCACGTATGCCCTGTCCGAGCCCGCGGAGGAGCTGCGCATGCACATGGTCTCCCTCGTCGCCGATGCCACGGGCCGTACCGCCACCTCCTCCGCCATGCTGCAGATGAGTCTTCTCGGCACGCGTACAGGTCCGCCGTCGGCGTAGGGGCCGTGACCTGTCCGGGGGCCCGCGATCCCGACCGGTGCCGTGGTGACCGCCTGTGGCCACGCGGGCAGTCACGCGGTGGATGGGCATGCAGACAGAAACAGGTGAGGCCGGTACTGAGATCAGTACCGGCCTCACCTGCTGTTTCGGCTGTCGGGGTGGCGGGATTTGAACCCACGACCTCTTCGTCCCGAACGAAGCGCGCTGCCAAGCTGCGCTACACCCCGATGTCGCTGCTTTGGTCTTCCCGTCGCGGCGACATCGATTACTCTAGCCCACCCGCGCCCAGAGACGAAATCCGTTTCCCGCTGCCCACCGGAGACGGCCGGAAACGGTCCACGGTGACCAGGACCAGCCCCAGCGCGTAGAAGGCCAGGCCCAGGACGACCGCGTTGGTGAGGACGCCGAGGTAGCCGTGGGCGGTGACGTCGATGAAGGGGTACGTGTAGCGGGTCGGCGTGTCGGGGGAGACGAGGGCGCCGCGGATCAGGGCGAAGGCCAGGTAGGCGCCGGGTGCCGCCAGCCACTGGGCCGCGTGGCGCCAGCGGAGGGCGCCGGGGCGGGTGAGCAGGAGCCAGTCGAGGACCACGCCGATCGGGGTGACGGTGTGGAGCAGCTGGTTGGCGACGGCCCTGGGGCCGCTGAGCCGGGCGATCGCGGCGGCCTCGTTGAACTCGCTCGCCTCGTTGTCCAGGACCAGGTGGAAGACGAGCCCGACCACCGCGATGCACAGCAGCACCCCGCCGGTCCACAGCGCCGGCAGCGGCGGGCGGCGCGTCCAGGCGCGGACGGCGCCCCAGCCCAGGACGACGGCGACGGCGGTGTTCGACCAGATCGTGAAGAAGCTGAAGACGACGAGCGGGTCCCCCTCGACGCACTCGATCACGATGCCGGTGACCGCGGCCAGCGCGAGCAGACCGCGGAACAGGGCGGCGACGAGGGTGTTCGGCATGGGCCCACGGTAAGCGCCGTACGGCTCACTCGTACGGCGCAGGCGGTCAGCGGCGTGCCGTCAGCCGCGTGCCGTGAGCGTCAGCAGGGTCGCCTCGGGCGGGCAGGCGAAGCGGACCGGGGTGAAGCGGTTGGTGCCGCAGCCGGCCGAGACGTGCAGATACGAGGTGTGGCCGCCGGCCGTGTGCGTGGAGAGGCCCTTCACGCGGTCGGTGTCCAGGTCGCAGTTGGTGACCAGGGCCCCGTAGAAGGGGATGCACAGCTGCCCGCCGTGGGTGTGGCCGGCCAGGAGCAGCTCGTAGCCGTCCGCCGTGAACGCGTCCAGCGAGCGCAGGTACGGCGCGTGGACGACGCCCACGCTGAAGTCGGCGTCCCGGTCGGGGCCGCCGGCGACCCGCTCGTACCGGTCCCGCTTGATGTGCGGGTCGTCCACGCCGGTGAAGGCGAGGTCGAGGTCCGGCAGTTTCAGCCGGCCGCGGGTGTTGGTCAGGTTCACCCAGCCTGCCGCGTCGAAGGCGTCCCGCAGCCCCTCCCACGGGTTGTGGACGGCGCCGACCACCGGCGGGTTGCCGTTGAGACCGTGCCGGCCCTGGACCTTCTCCTTCAGGTAGAGCGCGGGATTGCGCAGCCGCGGCCCGTAGTAGTCGTTGGAGCCGAAGACGTACACCCCCGGGAACTCCATCAGCGGGCCCAGCGCGTCGAGCACCTCGGGCACCGCGTTCGGGTCGGAGAGGTTGTCGCCGGTGTTGACCACGAAGTCGGGGCGCAGCCCGGCCAGCGACTGGAGCCAGGCGCGCTTCTTGTTCTGGCCGCTCACCATGTGGATGTCGGAGACCTGGAGGACCCGCAGGTCACGCATGCCCCGGGGGAGGACCGGGACGGTCACCCGACGGAGCCGGAAGGAGCGGGCTTCGAAGCCCGCCGCGTAGACGATGCCGGCCGCGGCCGTCGCCGTGAGGCCTGCCGTGATCTTCAGGGGGATCCCGTACCGTGCGCGCATCCCCTTATCGTCGCAGACCCGATGGGCGGAAATGCGCGGGCGGTGGGGGCCCGGCACCTGACACACTTGGACCCATGACCACGCTGAAGGCCAAGCTCCAGGACGACCTCACCGCCGCGATCAAGGGACGCGACGAGCTGCGCTCCTCGACCCTGCGGATGACCATCGCCGCGATCAACAAGGAGGAGGTCGCGGGCAAGACCAAGCGCGAGCTCTCCGATGACGAGGTGCAGAAGGTGATCGCCAAGGAGGCGAAGAAGCGCCGCGAGGCCGCGGACGCCTTCACCCAGGGCGGTCGCGACGAGTCGGCCGCGCGCGAGCTGGCCGAGGGCGAGATCCTCGACGCGTACCTGCCCAAGCAGCTGTCCGACGCCGAGCTGGAGGCCGTCGTGGCCGCCGCCGTCGAGGAGGCGAAGGCCGCGGGTGCCGAGGGGCCGCGTGCCATGGGCGCCGTCATGAAGATCGTCAACCCGAAGGTCGCCGGCCTGGCCGAGGGCGGCCGGGTCGCCGCCACGGTGAAGAAGCTGCTCGCCGGCTGATCAGGGACTCCGGACGCTCACGGAGCTCTGACCGGAGCCGAGACAGGGGCGCCCCTCCCGGGATCCGGGAGGGGCGCCCCTGTCTCGGCTCTCCGAGACGTGGATAACGCGTGATTCGATAGCGCGGCTATCCGTTACGGCCGCCGTTTCCGTGGCCCCGCCCGTTCGTGCCGCCGATCAGGTCCGGCGGGAGCGTGATGCCGCCCGGCAGGGTGGTGTCGCCGGCGGGCTTGTCGCCCGGCTTGCCGTCGTCGCCGGGACGCTTCTTGCCCTTCTCCTTGTCCTCCGGCTGCGCGCCGCGCGGCACGTTGATCGGCACGAAGGACGGCGTCTCGGAGGCGTCGAGCGCCCCGGTCATCGCGATCTTCCAGATCGGGCCCGGGAGGCAGCCACCGCAGACCTTGTCGTAGTACTGGCCGCCGATGGTGATGTCGTACATCGAGGTCTTCTCGCCGACGTCGTCACCGACCCAGACCGCCGTGGACAGGTTCGGCGTGTAGCCGACGAACCAGGCGTCCTTGCGGTCGTTCGTCGTACCCGTCTTGCCCGCGTTGTCGCGGTCGCTCAGACCGGCCCGGGTACCCGTGCCGTCCTCGACGACGCCCTTGAGCATCTGGTTGACGGTGTCCGCGGTCTTCTCGGTCATCGCCCGCGAGCACTCGGTCTGCGGGACCTTCAGCTTCTCGCCGTTGGCCGTCGTGATCGACTCGATGGCGACGGGCGTGCAGTAGGTGCCGCGGTTGGCGAAGGTCGCGTAGACCGAGGCCATGTCGAGCGGGGTGGACTCCTGGCCGCCGAGCGTGATGGAGGGGAGCTCCTTCAGCTTCTTGCCGAGCTCCTTCTCGTACCCCATCTTCTGCGCCATCCGGACCGTCTCGCACAGACCGGTCATCTGCTCCAGCTGCGCGAAGTAGGTGTTGATGGACTTGCCGAGGGCGCTGGTCATGTCGAAGTTGCCGGCCTCGGACTGCATCTCGTTCTGCAGGTCCCAGTTGCCGCCGCCCGACGGGCCGCCCGCGCAGGTGCGGTACGAGTTCATCGGCACCGAGATCTTCCACGGCGTGTTGAAGGACTGCGCCGGGCTCAGACCCTTCTCCAGGGCGGCGGCGGCCGTGATCGGCTTGAAGGTCGAGCCGACCTGGAAGCCGTACGTCGTGCCGCCCATCTTCTTGCCGACGGCGAGGTTGAGCGTCGTCTGGTGCAGCTTCTGGTCGAGGCCGTACGGGCGGGACTGGCCCATCGACAGGATCTTGCCGGTGTTGGGCTGGACCTGGACCACCGAGGCGGCGACCTTGTCGTCCTTGTCGATCTTGGCGACGGCGGCCTCGTTGGCGGCGGCCTGGGCGCGCGGGTCGAGCGTGGTGCGGATGGTCAGGCCGCCCAGGTTCCACAGCTTCTGGCGCTCCTCGGCCGTCTTGCCGAAGACCGGGTCGTTGAGGATCGTCTTGCGGACGTAGTCGCAGAAGAAGCCGGCGCCGTCCACGGCGGTGATGCAGCCGTTCCTCGGCGTCTTCACCTTCAGCTTGATCGGGGTGGCCTTGGCCTTGTCGGCCTCCGCCTGGCTGATGTCCTTGACGTCGGCCATGCGCTGGAGGACGACGTTGCGCCGCTTGGTCGCCTCCTGGATGTCGTTGACCGGGTCGTAGCGGCTCGGCGACTGGACCAGGCCGGCCATCATCGCGGACTCGGCCAGGGTCAGGTCGGCGGCCGGCTTGGAGAAGTAGCGCTGGGCGGCGGCCTCGATGCCGTACGCCTGCTGCCCGAAGAACGTGATGTTGAGGTAGTTCTCCAGGATCTTCTTCTTGCCGAGCTCCTCCTCGACCTGGATCGCGAACTTCAGCTCGCGGACCTTGCGGCCCATGGTCTGCTGGGTGGCCTGCGCGACCTTCTCGGGGTCGTCGCCCGCCTCCTCGACGAACACGTTCTTCACGTACTGCTGGGTCAGCGTCGACGCGCCCTGGGCCACGCCGCCGGACTGCGCGTTGCGGTTGATGGCGCGCAGCACGCCCTTGAGGTCGATCGCGCCGTGCTCGTAGAAGCGCGAGTCCTCGATCGCGACGATCGCCTTCTGCATGTACGGCGAGATCTTCTCGATCGGCACGACCTTCCGGTCACGCGAGTACACGGTGGCGATGTGGCCGCCCTTTGAGTCCAGGATCGTGGTGCGCTGACTCAGCGGCGGTGTCTTCAGGTTGGACGGGATTTCGTCGAATCCCTCGACCGTCCCCTTGGCTGCCAGTCCGAGTGCTCCGGCCGCGGGCAGGGCGATGCCCGCCAGCACGGCTCCGGAGAGCACACTGACACCGAGGAACTTGGCGGCCTGCTGGGTCCCGGTCAGACCTCCGCCCGAGCGCTTCTTTGCCATGGGGGCAGCCTAATCCGTAGTTATGAGCGATCCGCAGGAGCAGGGGCTTCTCGGAGCGTTCGAGTACCAGACCGTGACATCCAGGTGCAGCCGGGCCGTCGAGGCCTCAACGTAGATCGGTGCGCGGTCTGGTGCGAGTGGTGGTGGTCACGTGGCGCCGGGCGGATGCCCTACCTACGCCCGGCTGGACGCCTTTGGTCAGACCGGCAGCGTCCGGCGCCCTCGTGGCCACCACCACCGTCGAGAGGTGTTGCCGCTCGTCGGCGCTGGACGCACGCCTATGACTCACCCGGCATCGATGCCTATTAAGAGATCGGCGGCGTCCAGGGCCGTCGCGTGTCAACACCTCCCGACTTGATCACGCGTTGGTGTTGGTGGTGCGAGCCCATCGCACGGTGACCTCTCGATACGCCCGAGCCGCCCGAGCTCCCGCATAGACCGAGGCCCGTGGGGTGCGCTGGTGCCACGAACGGCTAGTGAGGTGGCGGCCCGACCGCAGCGCGGTCGAGGCCTGGGATTAGGTCGCTGCGTGGCCCGCATGCGCTCGTGACCAGCGCAAACGCTGAGCCCTGGGGAGGGGAATCTTGATCTACTGCGGAATCGACTGGGCGGAACGAACCCACGACGTCGCCCTGGTCGACGACACCGGCCAGCTGCTGGCCAAGCGGCACATTACCGACGACGCCGACGGCTACAAGACCCTGCTGGAACTGCTCGCCGAGTACGGCGACACCGAGGAGACCCCGATCCCGGTCGCGATCGAGACCTCCCGCGGCCTGCTGGTCGCCGTCCTGCGGACCGGCAAGCGCAAGGTATTCGCCATCAACCCGATGGCCGCCGCCCGCTACCGCGACCGGCACTCCGTCTCGCGCAAGAAGTCCGACCCCGGCGACGCCCTCGTCCTGGCGAACATCCTCCGCACCGACATGCACGCCCACCGGCCCCTGCCCGACGACAGCGACCTCGGCCGGGCGATCGCCGTCCTCGCCCGCGCCCAGCAGGACTCTTTGTGGAACCGGCAGCAGCTCGCCAACCAGCTCCGTTCCCTGCTGCGCGAGTACTACCCGGCCGCCCTGGCCGCCTTCGCCGCCTGGACCAACGGTCTGTGCCGCCCCGAAGCCCGTGAACTCCTCAAGACCGCCCCAGCCCCCGCCCGGGCCGCACGGCTGACCCGCACCCAGATCCAGGCCGCGCTCAAGCGCGCCGGCCGCCAGCGCGGCATCGAAGCCGAAACCGAACGCCTCCGCGAGGTCTTCCGCGCCGAGTGGGCCCATCAGCCGCCGCTGGTCGAGGACGCGCTCGGCAAGCAGATGCTCGCCCTCCTCATCCAGCTGGATGCCGCCTGCACCGCCGCCGACCAGCTTGCCGAAGCAGTGGAAGACGCCTTCCCTCAGCACCCGGACGCCAAAATCCTGCTGAGCTTCCCCGGCCTCGGCACCCAGCTCGCCGCCCGAGTCCTGGCCGAGATCGGCGACGACCGCACTCGGTTCGCCGACGCCCGGGGCCTGAAGGCCTACGCAGGCTCGTCACCCATCACCCGCGCCTCCGGCAAGAAGTCCGCCATCACCAGACGGTGGGTGAAGAACGACCGGCTCAACCACGCCGGCTATCTCTGGGCCTTCTCCTCGCTCCGGAACTCACCCGGTGCTAACGCCCACTACCGACGCCGCCGCGAACAAGGCGACTGGCACGCCGCCGCCCAGCGCAATCTCTTCAACCGCATGATCGGCCAGCTCTACCACTGCCTCCAGCACGGACAACGCTTCGACGAGTCAGCCGCCTTCCCCGTGGGGATCGAGGACGCAGTCAGTGCGGCTTGAGCGGCAGCAGCTCGTTCGCCCAGGCCGGCAGCTCGGGGTCATCCCGCCAGGCCGCGGTGATCGTGAGGAGGGCATCCCACGATGCATGGGCGATGGGGCCAGGGTGACCGCTCTCAAGCTCGTCATACAGTCGACGGCACAGATGGGACGTGACTTCGTAGAGGGCCCCGTTGACCTCCGCCACGCGCGCCAGGGCGGAACCTGGGGCATGAGGCGGTTCCCCGTTGAGGCGGATGATCGGAACCGCGGCCGCGTACGTCCGTCCGTGGATGAAGTCCCGCAGCGTGGCCACCTGGTCCCACGTCGGCAAGGAGCGCTGGACAGAAGCCGTTTCGGTCATGCGGCAAGGCTATCCAGGACGTCGTCGTTGTTCGAGGCCCCGACCCCGTCGGCTTGACGGCATAGCAACGTGAGGTGTCTACGTTCTCATTCGCCGGACACACGTATATGCCTTGGCCTAAGCTGCTCCCAACTGTCACAGCAGTGTGGTCGAGCATCAAGACCCGTGCGTGACGTCGGCGTGAAATCCCGTGTACCCGAAGCGCGGGAACTTCATGCCCGAATTCGGCTCATGCCCGATATGACAGTTATGTCTGCCGGTCACTCCCCTGGGTGATCTGACGCGTACGCATAGTCCGTTCGGACCATTCAAGATTGGGCCCGAAGGGGGTGTTGCGCTGTGCCCACCTTCCGTAACGTCCCAACTGGCAGCGGTGAATATGCCGCTACCGCCGTGGGGGAGCCTCGATTCGGGAGAGGACGGCGCCGGTATGGGCTGGGTAGCTGACTGGAGTGCGCAGGCGGCCTGCCGCACTACCGATCCGGATGAACTTTTCGTGCAGGGAGCGGCGCAGAACAGGGCAAAGGCGGTGTGCACCGGATGCCCGGTGCGGACCGAGTGCCTCGCCGACGCCCTCGACAACCGTGTGGAGTTCGGTGTGTGGGGCGGCATGACGGAGCGCGAGCGCCGCGCCCTGCTGCGCCGCCGGCCGACCGTCACCTCATGGCGCCGGCTCCTGGAGACCGCGCGCACGGAGTACGAGCGGGGCGCGGGCCTGCTGCCCGTCGCCATGGACGACGACGCGACGTACGAGACGTACGCGGCGGTGGGCTAGGACCGGTCAGGTCCGGGGCCCGGGCCCGGCTACGAGGGCATACGACCCGTCGTCAGCCGGTCACCGATGGCCCGCAGTCCCGCCAGGTCGTGTACATCGCCGGGCAGGGCGGCCACTTCGGCGACCGCCACCTCGGGGTGGAGCGCGGTGAAGCGATCGCGCGTGCGCTCTTCACGCGCGACCACCTGCATCCGCTCGGCATGGAGACGGAGCAGTCCTGCGGTGAGCTGTTGGACATCCGTGTCCGCTTCGGCTGTGGGGGCAGCCTGGGACACGGGCGGTACGGCGGCGGTGGCGAGGTCTGACGACTCGGGAGAGGTGGCTCGGGAGCCACGCCCAGCAGCCTTCCCGCCCCCCTGATCCACAATGCGCCCCTCGTCAAGATTTTCCGCGGCGGCCCGCGCCCGCTCGGCCGACAGCCGGGCGGCCCCGCTGCCGTGCACGCGGTTGATGACGAGTCCGGCCAGCGGCATCTCCTCCGCGGCCAGCCGCTCCACGAAGTACGCCGCCTCGCGCAGCGCGTCCCGCTCCGGGGTGGCCACCACGAGGAAGGCCGTGCCCGGCGCCTGCAGCAGCTTGTACGTGGCGTCGGCGCGGGTGCGGAAGCCGCCGAACATCGTGTCCATCGCGGCCACGAAGGTCTGCACGTCCTTCAGGAACTGACCCCCGAGCAGCTTCCCGAGCGTCCCCGTCATCATCGACATGCCGACGTTGAGGAACTTCATCCCGGCCCGGCCGCCCACCTTCGCCGGGGCCATCAGCAGCTTGATGAACTTGCCGTCCAGGAAGGAGCCGAGCCGCTTCGGCGCGTCCAGGAAGTCGAGCGCCGACCGGGACGGCGGCGTGTCGACCACGATCAGGTCCCACTCGTCCCTGGCCCGCAGCTGGCCCAGCTTCTCCATCGCCATGTACTCCTGCGTGCCGGCGAAGCCGGCCGACAGGGACTGGTAGAACGGGTTCTCCAGGATCGCCCGGGCCCGGTCGGCGTCCGCGTGCGCCTCGACGATCTCGTCGAAGGTCCGCTTCATGTCGAGCATCATCGCGTGCAGTTCGCCGCCGTCACTGCCCTTGATGCCGTCCACCTTGCGCGGCACGTTGTCCAGCGAGTCGATGCCCATCGACTGGGCGAGCCGGCGCGCCGGGTCGATGGTGAGCACCACCACCCGCCGGCCGCGCTCCGCCGCCCGTACGCCGAGGGCCGCCGCGGTCGTCGTCTTGCCGACCCCGCCCGCGCCGCAGCACACGATGATGCGGGTGGCCGGATCGTCGATGAGCGGGTCGAGCTCCAGGACGGGGACCGCGTCGAGCCCGTTCGCCGTCGCGGTCTTCTGCGCCTGCGTCACGCGCCCACCCCTTGCCTCCGCAGTTCCTTCGCCAGCCGGTAGAGACCGGCGATGTCCGCCCCGTCGCCCAGGAAGGGGAGTTCGTACGTCGGCACCCCGATGCCGTCCAGCACCTCGCGCTGTGCCCGCTCCAGCTCCACCCGCTGGGCGTGCTCCGCGGCCTGTTCGAGGAGCGGCTCGACCAGCTTCGTGCCGCCCTTGATCCCGGCCGCCGCCAGGGTGGCGGCGATGGCCTCCCGGTGGTCGCCGGAGGCGGCCCGTACCGCCGCCTCGTCGAGGACGTGCGGGCGGACCATGTTCACGATGGCGCGGCCGACCGGAAGCTCGGCCGCGCGGAGCTCCGCGATGCCGTCCGCCGTCTCCTGGACGGGCATCTCCTCCAGAAGTGTCACCAGATGCACCGCGGTGTCCGGGGACTTGAGGAAGCGCATGATCGCCTGGGCCTGGTTGTGTATCGGGCCGATCCTGGCCAGGCCCGCCACCTCGTCGTTGACGTTGAGGAAGCGGGTGATGCGGCCGGTCGGCGGGGCGTCCATCACCACGTAGTCGTAGGTGAAGCCGCCCTGCTTCTCGCGCCGGCGCACCGCCTCGCAGGCCTTCCCCGTCAGCAGCACGTCCCGGACGCCCGGGGCTATCGTCGTCGCGAAGTCGATCGCGCCGAGCTTCTTCAGGGCCCGTCCCGCGCTGCCCAGTTTGTAGAACATCTGGAGGTAGTCGAGGAGGGCCCGCTCGGCATCGATGGCCAGGGCGAACACCTCGCCGCCGCCCGGCGCGACGGCGATCTTGCGCTCCTCGTACGGCAGCGCCTCCGTCTCGAAGAGCTGCGCGATGCCCTGCCTGCCCTCGACCTCCACGAGAAGGGTTCGCTTGCCCTCGGTCGCGAGGGCGAGCGCGAGTGCGGCGGCGACCGTCGTCTTACCGGTACCGCCCTTGCCGCTGACGACCTGGAGCCTGCTCACGTCATCGAGCCTAACCACTGCCGGCCCGGCCCAATCAGAGGGCCGCCCCGGAGAAGACCCCGAAAGCGCCCCTACGGGAACGGGGCGCCTCGCCACAGCGGCTACAGTCGGCTCATGACCAAGTGGGAGTACGCGACTGTGCCGCTGCTGGTGCACGCGACGAAGCAGATTCTGGACACCTGGGGCGAGGACGGCTGGGAGCTCGTCCAGGTCGTGCCCGGGCCGAACAACCCCGAGCAGCTCGTGGCCTACCTGAAGCGGGCCAAGTCGTGAGCGGGGCCGTCGAGGCGAAGCTCGCCGAGCTGGGCCTGACCCTGCCGGAGGTCGTGCCGCCGCTCGCCGCCTACCAGCCGGCCGTGCAGTCGGGCGCGTACGTCTACACCTCGGGCCAGCTCCCGATGGTGGCGGGCAAGCTGCCGGTCACGGGCAAGGTCGGCGCCGAGGTGACGGCCGAGGAGGCCAAGGAGCTCGCGGCCACCTGCGCGCTGAACGCGCTCGCGGCCGTGAAGTCGGTCGCCGGTGACCTCGACCGCATCAAGCGGGTCGTGAAGGTGGTCGGCTTCGTCGCCTCCGCCTCCGACTTCACCGGTCAGCCGGGCGTCATCAACGGTGCGAGCGAGCTGCTCGGCGCCGTCCTCGGCGACAAGGGCGTGCACGCGCGCAGCGCCGTCGGCGTCGCCGTCCTGCCGCTCGACGCCCCGGTCGAGGTCGAGGTCCAGGTCGAGCTCGTCCAGGACTGACGCATGGCCCGCCGAGGCGCGGGCGTTCGCGGAGCCGGTTCTCCCCAGGTGGTTTTCCACAGGCGGGGGATCGGCTCTCGTGCATTTCGATGCTTGCGCATAGCATCCGGCCATGTCGAATGGTCAGTCGAATGGTCAGTGGTACCCACCGGAATGGCCCGACCGCATCCGCGCCCTCGCCGCCGGTGAGCTGGTCCCCGCCGCACCCAAGCGGGCCGCCACCGTGCTGCTCCTGAGGGACGGCGCCGAGGGGCCCGCCGTGCACATGCTGCGGCGGCGCACCTCCATGGCCTTCGCGGGCGGCGCGTACGCCTACCCGGGCGGCGGCGTCGATCCCCGCGACGAGCACCCCGTGCGCTGGGCCGGACCCTCCCGCGAGGAGTGGGCCGCCCGGCTCGGTCTCGACGACCCCGCGCAGGCCCAGGCCGTCGTCTGCGCCGCCGTGCGCGAGACGTACGAGGAGGCGGGCGTGCTGCTCGCCGGGGAGACCCCCGACAGCGTGGTCGGCGACACGACCGGCGCGGACTGGGAGAAGGACCGGGAGGCGCTGGTCGCCCGCGAGCTGTCCTTCGCCGACTTCCTCGACCGGCGCGGGCTCGTGCTCCGCTCCGACCTGCTCGGCGCCTGGGCCCGCTGGATCACGCCCGAGTTCGAGCCCCGGCGCTACGACACCTGGTTCTTCGTGGCCGCCCTCCCGGCCGGCCAGCGCACCCGCAACGCCTCCACCGAGGCCGACCGCACCGTCTGGATCCGTCCCGCGGACGCGGCCGCCGGCTACGACCGGGGCGAGCTGACGATGATGCCGCCGACCATCTCGACCCTGCGCGGCCTGGAGCGCTTCGGCACCGCGGGCGAGGCCCTCGCGGCGGCCCGGGAGCAGGACCTCACGCCGGTCCTCGCGCAGGCCCGCCTGGACGGCGACGAGCTGGTCCTGAGCTGGCCGGGGCACGACGAGTTCACCAAGCACATCCCGACGGGAGGTGCCTCGTGAGTTCCGCGGCCGACCTGCCGGGACAGCCGCGCGGGGCGGTGGTCTCCGGCCCGGCGACCGCCCGCGCGGTGAACGTCCTCGCGCCGAACCCCTCGGCGATGACCCTGGACGGCACCAACACCTGGATCGTCGCCGAGCCCGACTCCGACCTGGCCGTGGTCATCGACCCGGGCCCGCTCGACGAGGGCCATCTGCGCCGGGTCGTGGACAGCGCCGAGAAGCTGGGCAAGCGGATCGGGCTGACCCTGCTCACCCACGGGCACCCGGACCACGCCGAGGGCGCCGCGCGCTTCGCCGAGCTGACCCGGAGCAAGGTGCGGGCGCTCGACCCGGCGCTGCGCCTGGGCGACGAGGGCCTGGCCGCGGGCGACGTGATCACGACCGGTGGCCTGGAGCTCCGGGTGGTCCCGACCCCGGGGCACACCTCCGACTCGCTCTCCTTCCACCTCCCCGCCGACCGCGCGGTGCTCACGGGCGACACCGTCCTGGGGCGCGGCACGACGATGGTGGCCCATCCGGACGGCCGGCTCGGCGAGTACCTGGACTCCCTGCGGCGGCTGCGTTCGCTGACCGTCGACGACGGGGTGCACACGGTCCTGCCGGGGCACGGGCCGGTCCTGGAGGACGCCCAGGGAGCCGTGGAGTTCTATCTCGCGCACCGGGCGAGCCGGCTCGCCCAGGTGGAGACGGCCGTCGAGGCGGGCCTGCGGACCGCCCCGGAGATCGTCGCCCATGTGTACGCGGCGGTGGACCACTCCCTGTGGCCGGCCGCCGAGCTCTCCGTACGGGCACAGCTGGACTATCTGAAGGAGCGTGGCCTGATCTGACGGGTGCGGCCCCGCAACCGGGCGGCTCCGGCGAGTGTCTTACGCTCCGCTTACATCTGGCCGTAGCTCCCGGGGGGAAAGCCCGTGTTCGTCCTCGCCATCCTGCTGGTCATCACCGCAGTGGTGCTCTACTTCATAGGCCGCGCCAACGACACCCGCGGCCTCAAGCTCGGCGCCGTCGGCGCCCTGATCGCCGGCCTCTTCTCGCTGATCGTGAGCATGACGTACGTGATCAGCGCGTACGAGGTCGGCGTCCCGGTCGCCTTCGGCAAGGTCGGTGCGCCGATGTCCTCCGGCATGCACCTGACCTCGCCGTTCACCAACGTCACGACCTTCTCCACGCGTCCCGTGGATCTCAACCTCTCCGACAAGGACGTGGTCGAGGTCCGCTCCTCGCAGGGCGGCGTGATGTACGCGGAGGTCACCGTGAAGTGGGCGGTGCACCCCTCCAAGGCCGTCGAGCTCTACAAGCTCGCCGGCAGCGAGGACGCCATCCAGCAGCGCCTCGTCTACCCGGACAGCCGGGAGATCGTCCGCAACGTCTTCGCCCGCTACAGCAGCGAGCAGGGCTACGCCTCCGACCGCGAGAAGATCAACGCGGAGATCGCCCGCCTGATCAAGGAGCGGCTCGCCCCGCGCGGCATCGACGTCACCACGGTCAACCTGCGCAACGTGAAGCCCTCGGACGCCCTCCAGGGCCAGATCGACCGCAAGATCCAGCAGCAGCAGGCCACCGAGCGGGCCCTGGAGGCCGCCCGTACGGCCAAGGCGGAGGCCGACCGGCGCCGCATCGAGGCCGAGGGCATCGCCCGCGCCAACAAGATCCTCAACGACTCGCTGACCGACAAGGTCCTCATGAACCAGTGCATCGACGCGTACAAGGAGGCCGCGGCGAAGAACCCGGTCTACGCGGTGCCCTGCGGCAGCGGCAGCTCCAGCCCGGTGATCGTGGACGGCAGCAAGCGCTGATCCCGGCACCACGGCACACGGAAGGGGGCCGCCCGGTCGAACCGGGCGGCCCCCTTCTCGTGCGTACGGCTCGTGCGGCGCGTACGGCTCCGCTCAGCGCGAGCGCTTCGCGAGGCGTTCCACGTCCAGCAGGATCACGGCGCGGGCCTCGAGGCGCAGCCAGCCGCGCTGGGCGAAGTCGGCGAGCGCCTTGTTGACCGTCTCGCGGGAGGCGCCGACCAGCTGGGCCAGCTCCTCCTGGGTGAGGTCGTGGACGACGTGGATGCCCTCCTCGGACTGCACGCCGAAGCGGCGCGACAGGTCGAGGAGCGCACGGGCGACACGGCCCGGGACGTCGGAGAAGACCAGGTCGGACATCTGGTCGTTGGTCTTGCGCAGGCGTCGGGCGACGGCGCGCAGCAGGGCGCTGGCCACCTCGGGGCGCGCGTTCAGCCAGGGCTGGAGGTCGCCGTGGCCGAGGCCGAGCAGCTTGACCTCGGTCAGCGCGGTCGCGGTGGCGGTGCGCGGGCCCGGGTCGAACAGGGACAGCTCGCCGATGAGCTCGCCGGGGCCGAGCACGGCCAGCATGTTCTCGCGCCCGTCCGGCGAGGTGCGGTGCAGCTTCACCTTGCCCTCGGTGACCACGTACAGCCGGTCGCCGGGGTCGCCCTCGTGGAACAGCGCGTCGCCTCGGGCGAGCGTCGCCTCACTCATCGAGGCGCGCAGCTCAGCGGCCTGCTCGTCGTCGAGCGCCGCGAACAGCGGGGCGCGTCGCAGAACGTCGTCCACGAGTTCTCTCCTATGTCGACCTCAGTGCGATCAATCACAACAAGTTTGACTCACCGGACGGCCTTTCCGTACGTCAGGGGCCCGATTGGGTCGTGATCCGGTCCGCACGGGGCGGATGTCGGTGGCGACGCCTAGGCTGGCCGGGTGTCCAACTCGCCGGTGAGAGCACAGGCCAAGGGGGCTGGAAGAGTGCGGGACGAAGATAATTCCGCTGTGGGCGAACACGGCGTGTCGAAACAGACGAAAGCGACGAAACGCTCAGCGGCGGAGCGATCCGGTGCGAAGACGGCGAGCGCGGCGAAGCGCGCGCCCAAGGGTGCGGCCAAGAACGCGGCGAAGCCCGCGTCGACCGCGGCGGCGCCCGCGGCGAAGCCCGCCGCCGAACCGGCCGCCAAGCCGGCCGTCGCCAAGCCGCCTGCCAAGCGCGCCGCCGCCGCCAAGCCGGCCGTCGCCAAGCCGCCTGCCAAGCGCGCCGCCGCCGCCAAGCCGGCCGTCGCCAAGCCGCCTGCCAAGCGCGCCGCCGCCAAGCCGGCCGCCGCCAAGCCGCCTGCCAAGCGCGCCGCCGCCGCCAAGCCGGCCGCTGCCAAGCCGGCCAAGCCCGAGTCGCACCTCGCCATGGTCCGGCGGGCCCGCAAGATCAACCGCGAGCTGGCCGAGGTCTATCCGTACGCCCATCCCGAGCTCGACTTCCGCAATCCCTTCGAGCTCCTCGTCGCCACGGTCCTCTCCGCGCAGACCACCGACCTGCGGGTCAACCAGACCACCCCCGCGCTCTTCGCGAAGTACCCGACGCCCGAGGACCTGGCCGCCGCCGTCCCGGAGGAGGTCGAGGAGCTGATCCGGCCGACCGGTTTCTTCCGCGCCAAGACCAAGTCGATCATGGGTCTCGCCACCGCCCTCAGGGACGAGTTCGGGGGCGAGGTCCCCGACCGCCTGGAGGACCTGGTCAAGCTGCCCGGCGTCGGCCGCAAGACCGCCTTCGTCGTCCTGGGCAACGCCTACGGCGTCCCCGGCATCACCGTCGACACCCACTTCATGCGGCTGGCCCGCCGCTGGAAGTGGACCGAGCAGGACGACCCGGTGAAGATCGAGGCGGAGGTCGCCGAGATCTTCCCGAAGAGCGAGTGGACGATGCTCTCGCACCGGGTGATCTTCCACGGCCGCCGCATCTGCCACGCCCGCAAGCCCGCCTGCGGCGCCTGCCCGATCACCCACCTCTGCCCGGCGTACGGGGAGGGCGAGACGGACCCGGAGAAGGCCAAGAAGCTCCTGAAGTACGAGAAGGGCGGCTTCCCCGGCCAGCGGCTCAACCCGCCCCCGGACTATCCCGGCCGCCCGGCCCCGCCGCTGGGCGCGAGCTCGTGACCGCCCGCACGCGGAGGACCGGACCGGGGAACGAACGAGCACTCCGGCCGCGTTGTGAGACTCGGGGGTGCCTATGACGCGCACGGGTGAAGAGATCGACGGAACGGGCGGGCTGCTCAGCGGCGAGGACCTGCCCGGCTGGCTGGAGCCGGTCGAGCGGGCCGCCCGCACGGTCGCGCCCGAGCAGCTGAGCCGCTTCCTTCCGCCCGCCGACGGCGGAGGACGCCAGTCCGCCGTGCTCATCCTCTTCGGCGAGGGGGAGCGCGGCCCCGAGCTGCTGCTCATCGAGCGCGCCGGCACCCTGCGCTCGCACGCGGGGCAGCCCTCCTTCCCCGGCGGCGCCCTCGACCCCGAGGACGGCGATCCGGCCGACGGCGGGCTGGTGCGGGCCGCGCTGCGCGAGGCCCAGGAGGAGACCGGCCTCGACCCCTCCGGAGTCCAGATCTTCGGCGTGCTGCCCCGGCTCTACATCCCGGTGAGCCGCTTCGTGGTCGCCCCCGTGCTCGGCTGGTGGCGCACCCCCACTCCCGTCGGGGTCGTGGACCCCGCCGAGACCGCCCGGGTCTTCACCGTCCCCGTGGCGGATCTCACGGATCCCGCGAACCGCGCGACCGCGCTCCACCCGAGCGGCCACAAGGGCCCCGCCTTCCTCGTCGAATCGGCCCTGGTCTGGGGTTTTACCGCCGGAGTCATCGACCGGATCCTGCACTTCGCGGGCTGGGAGCGCCCGTGGGACCGGTCCAAGCAGGTCCCGCTCGACTGGCGCCCATGACAGGCTGACCCCCGGGCGACCGAGACGAATCTGCGAGGCTATTGACGGTGAACGTGCTGGACATCCTGTTGCTGCTCGCCGCCGTGTGGTTCGCGGTCATCGGTTACCGCCAGGGATTCGTGGTCGGCATCCTGTCGGTGATCGGGTTCCTCGGCGGCGGTCTCGTCGCCATCCTGCTGCTCCCGGTCATCTGGAACGCGCTGACCGACCACAGTCAGGTCACCACGACGGCCACCGTGATCTTCGTGATCGTGGTCATCGTCTGCGCCTCCGTCGGGCAGGCCTTCACCACCCACCTCGGCAACAAGCTGCGCCGGCACATCACCTGGTCACCCGCGCGGGCCCTGGACGCCACCGGCGGCGCGCTGGTCAACGTGGTGGCGATGCTGCTGGTGGCCTGGCTGATCGGCTCCGCCCTCGCCGGCACCGCGATGCCCACCCTCGGCAAGCAGGTCCGCAGCTCCAAGGTGCTGCTCGGGGTCTCCCGGGTGATGCCGGATCAGGCGCCGAGCTGGTTCGCCGACTTCACCTCGGCGCTCGCCCAGAACGGCTTCCCCCAGGTCTTCAGCCCCTTCGCCAACGAGCCCATCACCGAGGTCCGGCCGCCCGACCCGGCGCTCGCCGGCAGCCCGGTCGCCGACCGCGCCCAGCGTTCCATCGTCAAGGTCGTCGGCACCGCACCGAGCTGCGGCAAGGTCCTCGAGGGCACCGGCTTCGTCTTCGCCGACCGCCGGGTCATGACCAACGCCCATGTCGTCGGCGGGGTCGACGAGCCGACCGTCCAGATAGGCGGCGAAGGCAAGCTCTACGACGCCAAGGTCGTGCTCTACGACTGGAAGCGCGACATCGCCGTCCTCGACGTGCCGGACCTCGACGCCCGGCCGCTCCAGTTCAGCGAGCAGGACGCCCGCAGCGGCGACAGCGCCATCGTGGCCGGCTTCCCGGAGAACGGCGGGTACGACGTCCGCTCGGCCCGCGTCCGCGGCCGCATCAGTGCCAAGGGCCCCGACATCTACCACCGCGGCGAGGTGCGCAGGGACGTGTACTCGCTGTACGCGACGGTCCGTCAGGGCAACTCGGGCGGCCCGCTGCTCACCCCGGAGGGCAAGGTGTACGGCGTGATCTTCGCCCGCTCCCTCGACGACGCCGACACCGGCTACGCGCTGACGGTCGACGAGATCCAGGGCGACATCGCCCAGGGCCGCACCGCCAACCAGCAGGTCGACAGCCAGGGGTGCGCCCTCTAGACGGCAGGGTGCACCTCGGGACAGCCGGGGGGGTGCCTCAAGGACGCGCCAGGGGTCTCGTACGAGGCCCCCGGGCCGCTACGTACCTGCGTACTGCCCGCCTACGTACGGGAGTGGCGCAGCCGGGCCGAGACCCAGCGGGCCCTGCGTCGCAGGATGCGCGAGATCCCCACGTCCCGCGCGGGGTGCGCGTGCTCCCGTGTGCCGCCCTGTTCGGGGGTCTCGGGGCCGCCGATCGAGCGGCGGTCGCGTGCTGTGTCACCGTAGTCGTGCGTCCAGCCCATACCGGGACGTCTGCCCGGGGCCCAAGGTCGGTAACCGCCCCGGGGCCCGCCAATTGGCGTATGCGCGGGGCACATGGCAGTTCGAAGCACGCCTGTGCGTCAGCGGTCCGGCTCGGGGTCCTTCAGCCAGTTCACGAGCTCCGTGGAGAAGGCCACCGGGTCCTCCTCATGGGGGAAGTGCCCGAGACCGTCGAAGAGCCGCCAACGGTACGGCGCCTCCACATACTGCCCGGAGCCGGCCGCACTACGCGTCCGCATCACCGGGTCGAGAGAGCCGTGCAGATGCAGCGTGGGCACCCGCACCGGCCGCTTCATCCGCCGGTTGAACTGCACACCGTCAGGACGGGCCAGGGAGCGGACCATCCAGCGGTACGGCTCGATGGAGCAGTGCGCGGTCGACGGGATGCACATCGCCCGCCGGTAGACCCTGATCGCCTCGTCGTCCGCGCGGGGGTTCGGCCCCGACCAGTCCTCGATCAGCCGGCCCACCAGCGCCGCGTCGTCGGCGACGAGCTGACGCTCCGGCAGCCACGGCCGCTGGAAGCCCCAGATGTGCGAACCGGCCCGCGACTGCGCGAAGTCCGAGAGCATCGCCGAGCGCCAGCGGCGCGGGTGCGGCATCGAGGACACCACGAGACGGCGCACCAGCTTCGGCCTCATCACGGCCGCCGTCCAGGCCAGGTAGCCGCCCAGGTCGTGGCCGACGAGCGCCGCGTCGGGCTCGCCGAGCGAGCGGATCACACCGGTGATGTCGAGGGCCAGGTTGGCCGGGTCGTAACCCCGCGGCGTACGGTCGCTGCCGCCCACGCCCCGCAGGTCCATCGCCACGGCCCGGAAACCGGCCTCGGCGAGCACCGGCAGCTGGTGCCGCCAGGTCCACCAGAACTGCGGAAAGCCGTGCAGCAGGAGGACCAGCGGGCCGTCACCCATCTCGGCGATGTGGAAGCGGGCTCCGTTGGCCGCCACGTCGCGGTGGGTCCACGGACCCTCGATCCGCACCGGGCTTCCGGTGCCGGGGCCGCTGCCGTTGCTGCTCTCAGGGACGGTCATGCAGACGAGCGTGCCACAACCACGGCCTTGTCCTGCGCCGTGGCGTCGGCCGGACGGGGGTGCGGCTTGACGTTCTGCATGATCGCCGCGGTCTGCTTGGCCGAGGCGATGGACTTCTCCGGCGGCTTGACCTTGCGGAACTTCGCGTACGCCACGAGCCCCAGCAGCACGGCGAGCAGCACGTTCGCCGCGAAGGACAGCAGGAAGCAGACCGAGATGTGCCAGTCGCTCCAGGCCTGGATGCCGTACGCGAGCGCGAAGCTCAGCATCGGCAGCGAGAAGAGCAGTACCACGGCGGCCGCCAGGCCGGCCGCGCTGCCCATCGCGCCGCGCTTGACGTCCTGCCTGATCTCCGCCTTGGCCAGGGCGATCTCGTCATGCACCAGCGCGGACATCTCGGCGGTCGCCGAGGCGACCAGCTGACCGAGGCTGCGCTCGGCTCCGTTGAACGGGTCGCTCATGGCTGCTCCCTCTTCTCCTGTGACGGTCCGACCTCAGATCATGCCGGACGGTCGGCCTCATCGCGCGATGCCCCCGCCAGTTGGGCGCGCTCACGGTGTTCGGCGGCCTTCTTCTCGTAGATCGCCGCCATCCTCAGGTGGAACTCCGGGGTGTGCTCCTCGTAGATGTCCGGGATGCCGTCCTGGTCCTCGTCGCGCTCCTCGTCCGCGAACAGGGCCTGGTACTTGCGGACCCGCAGCTTCAGCAGCACGGAGGCGAGCACGGCGGCTATCAGGGAGCCGACCAGGACCGAGGCCTTCACCTCGTCCATCAGGGCCGGGTCGTCCGCGAAGGCCAGCTCGCCGATGAGGAGCGAGACGGTGAAGCCGATGCCGGCGAGGGAGGCGACGGCGAACACGTCGGGCCAGACCAGGTCCGGGTTGAGCGAGGCCTTGGTGAAGCGGGCGGCGAACCAGGTGCCGCCGAAGATGCCGACCGCCTTGCCGACGACGAGACCGAGCACCACGCCGAGGGTGACGGGCTGGGTGAAGACGTCGCCGAGGGCGCCGCCGGAGACCGTGACACCGGCCGAGAACAGCGCGAACAGCGGCACGGCGAGACCGGCGGACAGCGGCCGGACCAGGTGCTCGATGTGCTCGCCGGGGGAGTGCTCCTCGCCGTCCCGGGTGGTGCAGCGCAGCATCAGGCCCATGGCGACGCCCGCGATGGTGGCGTGGACGCCGCTGTTGTACATCAGGCCCCAGATGACCAGGGCGAGCGGGACGTAGACGTACCAGCCGCGGACTTCCTTGCGCAGCAGCAGCCAGAAGACGACGAGTCCGGCGAAGGCGCCGCCGAGTGCGGCGAAGTTCAGGTCGCTGGTGAAGAAGACGGCGATGATCAGGATCGCGAAGAGGTCGTCGACGACGGCGAGGGTGAGCAGGAAGGCCCGCAGGGCGGAGGGCAGCGAGGTGCCGATCACCGCGAGGACGGCGAGCGCGAAGGCGATGTCGGTGGCGGTGGGGACGGCCCAGCCGCCGAGGTCGCCGTCACCCACGACGTTGACCAGCGTGTAGACCAGGGCGGGTACGGCCATGCCGCAGACGGCGGCGATCACGGGGAGTGCGGCGGCCTTGGGGTCGCGCAGCTCGCCCGCGACGAGCTCGCGCTTGAGCTCGATGCCGGCGACGAAGAAGAAGATCGCGAGCAGCCCGTCGGCGGCCCAGTGCTGGACGGACAGGTCGAGGCCGAGGGCGGCCGGTCCTATGTGGAAGTCGCGGATCGCCGCGTAGCTGTCCTTCAGGGGCGTGTTGGCCCAGATGATCGCGGCGATGGCGGCGGCCAGGAGCAGCACTCCGCCGACGGTCTCGGTGCGCAGCGCATCGGCCACGAACCGGCGCTCGGGGAGCGACAGCCGGCCGAGGAACTTGCGGTCGGTCGTGGTGGCTTCGGGCGCGGGCACGATGAGAACCTCCGGTCGGTGGGCAGCACAGAGCACATGCCGACCAGACTTCCCGGCGCACCTAGGTTTTCTTGTCGCGTCACTGACGCGATCCTTACTTTACCTAAAGGTGCTCGGTGGTGTCCGGCGATCTTCACTTTAGGTGCATACACGGACGCGGGCACGCGTTGTGGACAAGGCCTGTGGACAACCCTGTCCGGCAACGCGGAGGCGCCCGCCCCGCGTGCTGCGGGGCGGGCGCCTGGGCCGTGTGGGGGCCGTCTGCCGGGGCTCAGTCCTCGCTGGAGGCGGCCGGCAGCTTGGTCTGGATGAGGTCCATCACCGACGAGTCCGTCAGCGTGGTGACGTCGCCCAGCTCGCGGTTCTCGGCGACGTCCCGGAGCAGGCGCCGCATGATCTTGCCGGAGCGGGTCTTCGGCAGCTCGGCGACCGGCAGGACCCGCTTGGGCTTGGCGATCGGGCCGAGGGTCTTGCCGACGTGGTTGCGCAGGTCGGCGACGAGGCCCTCGTCCTCGTTCGCGGTGCCGCGCAGGATCACGAAGGCGACGATGGCCTGGCCGGTCGTCTCGTCGGCGGCGCCGACGACGGCGGCCTCGGCGACGGCCGGGTGGGAGACGAGCGCGGACTCGACCTCGGTGGTGGAGATGTTGTGGCCCGAGACGAGCATGACGTCGTCGACCCGGCCGAGCAGCCAGATGTCGCCGTCCTCGTCCTTCTTGGCGCCGTCGCCGGCGAAGTACTTGCCCTCGAAGCGGGACCAGTAGGTGTCGATGAAGCGCTGGTCGTCGCCCCAGATGGTGCGGAGCATCGACGGCCACGGCTCGGTGAGGACCAGGTAGCCGCCGCCACCGTTCGGGACCTCGTTGGCCTCGTCGTCGACGACGGTGGCCGAGATGCCGGGCAGCGGCCGCTGGGCCGAGCCGGGCTTGGTCTCCGTGACGCCGGGCAGCGGCGAGATCATCATCGCGCCGGTCTCGGTCTGCCACCAGGTGTCCACGATCGGGCACTTGTTGGCGCCGATGTGCTCGCGGTACCAGACCCAGGCCTCGGGGTTGATCGGCTCGCCGACGGAGCCGAGGACGCGCAGCGACGACAGGTCGAACTTGGCGGGGATGTCGTCGCCCCACTTCATGAACATCCGGATGGCGGTCGGCGCCGTGTAGAAGATGCTGACCTTGTACTTCTGGATGATCTCCCAGAGCCGGCCCTGGTGCGGGGTGTCCGGGGTGCCCTCGTACATGACCTGGGTCGCGCCGTTGGCCAGCGGGCCGTAGACGATGTACGAGTGGCCGGTGACCCAGCCGATGTCGGCGGTGCACCAGTAGACGTCGGTCTCCGGCTTGAGGTCGAAGACGGCGTGGTGGGTGTACGCGGCCTGGGTGAGGTAGCCGCCGGAGGTGTGCAGGATGCCCTTCGGCTTACCCGTGGTGCCCGAGGTGTAGAGGATGAAGAGCGGGTGCTCGGCCTCGAAGGCCTCCGGGGTGTGCTCGGGGGACTGGCGGGCGACGATGTCGTCCCACCAGACGTCGCGGCCCTCGGTGAACTCGGTCTCCTGGCCGGTGCGGCGGACCACGAGGACGTGCTCGACCTGCGGGCAGCGGGCGACGGCCTCGTCGATCGCGGGCTTGAGCGCGGAGGGCTTGCCGCGGCGGTAGCCGCCGTCGGCGGTGACGACCAGCTTGGCGTCGGCGTCCTGGATGCGGGAGGCGACGGCGTCGGCCGAGAAGCCGCCGAAGACGACCGAGTGCGCCGCGCCGATGCGGGCGCAGGCCAGCATGGTGATGGCGGCCTCGGGGATCATCGGCAGGTAGACGGCGACCCGGTCGCCCTTGCGGACACCGAGCTCGGTCAGCGCGTTGGCGGCCTTGGAGACCTCGTCCTTGAGCTCGGCGTAGGTGATGGCGCGGCTGTCGCCGGGCTCGCCCTCGAAGTGGATGGCGACGCGGTCGCCGTTGCCGGCCTCGACGTGGCGGTCGACGCAGTTGTACGCGACGTTGAGCTCGCCGTCGGCGAACCACTTGGCGAACGGCGGGTTCGACCAGTCGAGGGTCTCCGTCGGCTCGGTGGCCCAGGAGAGCCGCTTGGCCTGCTCGGCCCAGAAGGCCAGTCTGTCCGCCTTGGCCTGCTCGTACGCCTCCGCCGTCACGTTGGCGTCCGCGGCCAGCGCGGCCGGCGGCGCGAAGCGGCGCTCTTCCTTGAGCAGATTGGCCAAGGATTCGTTGCTCACGACATCTCCCTTTCCCAGGGCGTCCCTATGTGCCTGTGTGTCCCGCGTCATAGCTCATCAGGCGGATGCCCGGGTGACAAGAGCATCCGGGTAATTGGTTTAGACCTGTGAGGGGGTACGCGAAGGTGGCCCCCGCTCCCCGAGCGGAAGGGAGCGGGGGCCACACACTTTCACGGACGAACGGAACGGAAGGTTCAGGACGCGCGGGCGGCCTCCAGGGGAGAGGCCCCCGGACTCGCCCCCGGCGGCACGTGGTTGAACACGTCGTCGTAGCTGTGCACCTCGTCCGTGCCGGCCAGCAGATAGGCCTGGGCCTCGCCCACGTGGAAGTACATCCCGTGCAGCGTCAGCGTGCCGTCGGCGATCCGCCGCGCCACCGACTCGTACGACCGCAGATGCTCCAGCTGCTGCACCACGTTGGTCAGGCACAGCTGCTCGACCGCGTCGGCCGGCAGCCGCCCCGCGATCCGCGCCCAGGCGTGTCTGCGGCTGGCCATCCGCTCCAGACTCGGCCGGCCGTGCCGCAGCCAGCGGCGCAGCGGGCTCGGCGGATCGTCCGGACTGCTGTTCAGCAGGGCCTGCATCGCGCCGCAGCCGGAGTGGCCGCAGATCGTGATCGACTCGACCCGCAGCACCTCCACCGCGTACTCGATCGCCGCCGCCACCGAGTCGTCCCCGCTCTCCTCGCCGGGCAGCGGCACCAGGTTGCCGACGTTGCGCACGGTGAACAGGTCGCCGGGGCCGCTGGAGGTGATCATGCTCGTGACCAGGCGGGAGTCGGCGCAGGTCAGGAAGAGCTGCGAGGGGCGCTGGCCTTCCCTGGCCAGCCGGGCCAGCTCGTCCCTGACCAGCGGAGCCGTGTTCCGCTGGAAGGCACCGATGCCGCTGGCCAGCCGCGCTCCCGTGCCGCCCCCGGTCTCGTCGGGAGGCGGCAGCTCGCCGCACTGGTGGTTGCGCCAGGGCGTCCAGGGGCGGCAGCAGGAGTGGCCGCCCGCGTGCGCGCCGGAGCGGGCGCTTCCGGCGGCCGGTCCGGTGGTCGGCTCGGTGCCGGGCCCCGCGGTGGACCACCCGGCCGGTGCCGGCTCGGCGATCCGGCCGCCCCCGGGCCCGGTCGTCTCCACCGTGCCACCGTGCACGAGATGGCTCGCCTGCCAGTCGTGCAGCGCCTCGTACGCCGCGTGGTCCATGAACGAGCCGTCCAGCTCCACCACCGCGTCCGCACCGGCCGGGACCTGGTGCAGGGCCCGGCTCAGCCGGGGCACGGCGAGGAAGGTCAACTGGCCCCGGATGCGGACCACCTGGCGCCCGTCCCGCTCCTCGCGGGTGATCCGGGTCCGGGCCAGCCGGTGCATCGCGACGGCGACCGCCACCGCGATCCCGAGGGCCACGCCCTCCAGGATGCCGATGAACACGACCCCCGCCACCGTCACCGCGTACACCAGGACTTCACGGTGACGAGTGACCGTGCGGATGTGCGTGATGCTGACCATCTGGATGCCGACGACCATCACCAGCGCGGCCAGTGCGGGCAGCGGGATGAGGTCGAGGACGGGGACCAGCAGCAGCGCGGCGAGGACGATCCACAGGCCGTGCAGTATCGAGGAGTTGCGGCTGACGGCGCCCGCCGACACGTTCGCCACGCTGCGGACCGCGACTCCGGCGACCGGCAGGCCGCCGAGCGCGCCCGAGACCATATTCGCCGCGCCCTGGCCGGCGAGTTCGCGGTCGAGGCGGGAGCGCGGGGCGGCGGCCCCGGTGTCGCTCGCGCGCTTCGCGACCAGCTTGTCGACGGCGACGGCGGACAGCAGCGACTGCACGCTGGTGACCAGCGTGATCGTGAGTACGCCGGCCATGATCCCGAGGACCGGGCCCTCCGGGAGGCCGGGCAGGGCGTGGCTGCTCCAGGACGGCAGATCGACCCGTGGCACGTCGAGCCCGGCGAGCGCGGCCACCGCGGTGGCGGCGGCCACCGAGGCGAGCGCGGCGGGGAGCTTGCGCAGCATCCGTCCCGTACGGCCGGGCAGGCGCGGCCAGAGCAGTAGCAGCGTGATGGTGAGGCCGCTGACGACCAGCGCGGCGGCGGACGCGTCCGCGAGCTGGGCGGGCAGGCCGAGCGCGTTGTCCACCGTGGAGCTCTGGGGGGTGCCGCCGAGCACGATGTGCAGCTGCGCGAGGGCGATGGTGACGCCGATGCCGGCCAGCATCCCGTGGACGATGGCGGGGGATACGGCGAGCGCGGATCTGGCCACCCGCAGGGCGGAGAGGCCGAGTTGGGCGAGGCCCGCGAGGACCGTGATGGCGCAGGTGGTGCGCCAGCCGTAGCGCTGGATCAGCTCGGCGGTGACCACGGTCAGCCCGGCGGCGGGGCCGCTGACCTGGAGTGGTGAGCCGCCGAGCCGGCCGGCGACGATGCCGCCGACGGCGGCGGCCACGAGGCCCGCCTGGAGCGGGGCGCCGGTGGCGAGGGCGATGCCGAGCGACAGTGGCAGGGCGATCAGGAAGACGGCGATCGAGGCGGAGAGGTCGGCGCCCGCGATGCGGAAACGGCGGCGCGGGCCCTCCGGCGGGCCGTGCGGCCGCTGGGCGCGGGGCCGGGTGGTCGAGGTGGTGCGGGCAGGGGGGCAGAGGGTCATGTTCCCGTCTCCTCCGGGGCAGCGTGGTCGCGGCTCGTGCGGGGTGCAGCGGCGGGACACCGGGTGCCGACGAGGTCGCCGGATAACACTCGGTAAATGGATGGTAATGGAGGGTAAAGACTGCGGCATTATTTTCAGGGCAAACGGGGCAAAGAATCACCGGTTCCGGTGACAGAACGAACGCATGCCGCTTGTCGTTGACGCTCCTCGGTCCCTCTGGTGCGACGTTGACGCCGCTTGTACGGAAATCCGAGGATCCGAGGAGAGGTGGGCGGATGTCAGCCGCCGGGAGAAGGAACCCTGTCCGTGCCCCCAGGAGGACGCTCGCCGTCGGTGCCCTCGCCGTCGCCCTGATCACCGGCCTGGCCGGCTGCTCGGGCTCCGGCGATCCGGCCGCGAAGGGCGCGCCGGGGGCGGCGGGGGGCAAGAAGGGGCCGGCCGCGGCCCCGCAGAGCGCCGTGCGCCTGATCGGCGACGGCTCCACCGCCTATACCGGCCACCAGCCCGACCAGCCGGTCTGGCAGAAGCTGAAGCCGGGTCAGCAGCCGCCGCAGTTCGTGGTGTTCTCCTGGGACGGTGCCGGCGAGGACAGCCAGAAGCTCTTCTCCCACTTCCGCAAGGTGGGCAAGCGCTACGGCGCGAAGATGACGTACTTCCTCAGCGGCGTGTACCTCCTGCCGGAGTCCAAGCGCGAGCTGTACGACCCGCCGCAGCACTCCCCGGGGCGCTCCGACATCGGCTTCAACGACGTCGAGGGCATCCGCGACACCGTGCGCGAGCTGCGCGGGGCCTGGGAGGAGGGCAACGAGGTCGGCACGCACTTCAACGGGCACTTCTGCGGCAAGGACGGGGGCGTGGGCACCTGGTCGGTCGAGGAGTGGAAGAGCGAGATCAACCAGGCCAAGTCCTTCGTCAAGAAATGGAAGACGAACGCCGGCCTCAAGGGCGAGAAGCCGCTCCCGTTCGACTACGACAAGGAACTGGTCGGCGCCCGCACCCCCTGCCTCGAGGGCCGCAAGAACTTCGTGCAGGCCGCGGCGCAGCTCGGCTTCCGCTACGACACCAGCGGCGTCAACGACCAGATCTGGCCCAAGAAGGACCAGGGCCTGTGGGACCTGTCGATGCAGCTCGTCCCGGTCCCGGGCCGCGCCTTCCAGACGCTGAGCATGGACTACAACTTCCTGGTCAACCAGTCCGGTACGACGCAGGGCGACCCGTCCCAGCACGAGTACTGGGGCAACCAGATGCGTGACGGCCTGGTGCAGGCCTTCGAGCGCTCGTACCGGGGCAACCGCGCGCCGCTGATCATCGGCAACCACTTCGAGTCCTGGAACGGCGGCACGTACATGCGCGCCATCGAGGAGACCATCGCCACGGTCTGCGTGCAGAAGGACGTCAAGTGCGTCTCCTTCCGGCAGCTCGCGGACTGGCTCGACGCACAGGACCCGGACGTGATCGCCAAGCTGCGCACCCTGAAGGTGGGTGAGGCCCCGCCGACCGGTTGGAAGGCCTTCCTGACCCCCCAGCCGGCCGCGCCGGCGGGCGCCCCGGCAGCGGTCAAGCCGGCCAAGGCACACTGATCCCGCACGAGGCCTCGGCCCGCCGGCGGCAGCGCATTCCGCTCCATGCCGGTGGCGGTGCGGGTCTCAGGTCGGCTGGGGTACGGCCGGCTGTTCGTCGAGTACGAACCCGGGGTCGACCTGCGCCGCCAGGTCGGCCCCCGGGCTCCTCTTTTATGGCTCCCCTCGCGCCGTTCGGCGCTGGGGCGCCTCCCGGGCTTCGGGGTGCTGCGCCGGACTCCGTCCGGCGGTGGCGGTGCGGGTCTCAGGTCGGCTGGGGTACGGCCGGCTGCTCGTCGAGTACGAACCCGGGGTCGACCTGCGCCGCCAGGTCGGCCCCGGTCTTGGCGTTGCCCCAGCTCTCCGCGTTCTTCAGGTGGAAGTGGACCATCTGGCGCGTGTAGCGCGCCCAGTCGCGGTGGGCGTACGAATCGTCCGCCGCGTTCTGCAGGGCCTGCAGGGCCATGCGGTTGGCGGCCTCCAGGAGCTCGAAGCGGGGCGGGCGGCCCTTCTCCATCGAGCGGACCCAGTCGGAGTGGCCGACCGTCACGAGCAGGTCGTCGCCGACCTCGGCGCGCAGGAAGTCCACGTCGTCCGCGCCCTGCACCTTGTTGCCGACGACCTTCAGGGCGACGCCGAAGTCCCGCGCGTACTCCTTGTACTGGCGGTAGACGGAGACGCCCTTGCGGGTCGGCTCGGCCACCAGGAAGGTCATGTCGAAGCGGGTGAACATCCCGGAGGCGAAGGAGTCCGAGCCGGCGGTCATGTCGACCACCACGTACTCGTCGGCCCCGTCCACCAGGTGGTTCAGGCACAGCTCCACGGCGCCGACCTTGGAGTGGTAGCAGGCCACACCGAGGTCCGACTCGGTGAAGGGGCCCGTCGCCATCAGCCGGATCCCGCCGTCGTCGAGCACGACGGGCCGGGCGCAGGCGTCGTAGACCGGGTTGTCCTCGCGGACCCGCAGCAGCCGCGAGCCCTCCCCGGGCGGAGTCGTCTTGATCATCGTGTCGGCGGAGGCGATCCGCGGGTTGGAGCCCCGGAGGTACTCCTTGATCAGCGGCAGGTGCGCACCCATCGCGGGCAGTGCGGCGGCCTCCTCGTCGGAGAGGCCGAGCGCCGCCCCGAGGTGCTGGTTGATGTCGGCGTCCACCGCGACGACCGGGGCGCCGGCGGCGGCGAGGTGTCGGATGAAGAGCGAGGACAGCGTGGTCTTGCCGCTGCCGCCCTTCCCCACGAAAGCGATCTTCATGTTCACCTAGAGTAGTGGAATCATCGCACCCCGTGGTCGAAGTGCGTGAAGAAGACCACTCCAAGGTGGGGCGGGCTCCCCGGGCGCGTAGCCTCCCTACTTATGAGTACGCACGCCTCTGACCCCCTGGCCGCCCTCGGCTCCCTGCCGGGCGTCGCCGACTCGGTGGACTCCGTACGCAAGGCCGTCGACCGGGTCTACGGCCACCGAGTGATGCGCCGCCGCAGCAACGAGATCACCGCCGAGGCGGCCCTGCGCGGGGCGCGCGGTTCCGCCGCGCTCGCGGGTGCCGACTGGGCCCTGGAGGAGGTCCGCCGCCGTACCGACTTCAGCGGCGACGACGAGGCCCGCACGGTCGGCGCCGCCCTGCGGCTCGGCGCCGAGTGCGGCCAGCTGCTGTCCATCTGGCGCCAGTCGCCGCTGCGGGTGCTGGCCCGGCTGCACCTCGTCGCCGAGGGCGAGCCGCGCGACACGACGGGCCGGCCGCGCCAGGCGGGCGAGGCGGTCGACGAGCCCCTGATCGAGGCGCCGCTGCCGGACCCGGCGGAGGTCTCGGGCCGGCTCGACGGCCTCGCCGACCTGATCATCGCCGGCGGCAGCGCCCCCGCCCTGGTCACGGCCGCCGTCGTGCACGGCGAACTGCTCGCCCTGCGCCCCTTCACCTCGCGCAACGGCCTTGTCGCGCGGGCCGCCGAGCGGATCGTCCTGATCGGCAGCGGTCTCGACCCCAAGGCGATCTGCCCGGCCGAGGTCGGCCACGCGGAGCTGGGGCGGGCGGCCTATGTCGCTGCCTTCGAGGGCTATCTGTCCGGCACTCCGGAGGGCGTGGGCGCCTGGATCGCGCACTGCGGGCGCGCGGTGGAGCTGGGGGTCCGGGAGTCGACGGCCGTCTGTGAGGCGCTGCAGCGCGGCGCCGCCTGATCTGGTGGGCGCCTGATCGGATGGGCGTCTGAGCGGGTGAACGGCCTGTCCGGCCCGGAACATGGGTTGCGGCGGTACCAAGGAGCGGTACCGCCGCTGGCACGTCTACCCAGTTACCAAGCGTCCTCGATATGTGCCCATCAGGCGGGGAACTTTGCCCATCGCCTGGTGCGGCTGGCCCTTAATCGAAGGGTCGACGTCGCGTGGGTGCCAGGTTTCCGTACTTAGGTCCGTGGGGCCGTCTTGCTCAACAGGTGATCCTCTCGGATGTCCTAGGTCTCGCGGGCCTGATTCCTTTCTACTCCTGTCCGTGAGGAAGCGAAAGTCCTGGCTCCGCTTCTTTGCGGTCGTCTCAAATCCGGGCAAAGCGATCGGCAAGTGCGGTGGCTCTGGCGGCCTGGGCGAGCGCGGCCTGTCTGCGGCGACTGGCGTACCAGACGAGACCGGCGGTGGCGGCGGCCGCACCGACGGCCGCCGCGGCGACCAGAGCGGGGCGCGGCGGCATGCGGAACTCCGGCAGCCGCTGCTTGAGTCGGACCGGCTTGTCGAAGACGAGCACCGGCCAGTCCCGCCCCGTCGCCTCGCGCCGCAGGGTCCGGTCGGGGTTCACGGCGTACGGGTGCCCCACGGCCTCCAGCATCGGCAGGTCCGTCGCCGAGTCGCTGTAGGCGTAGCACCGCGAGAGGTCGTATCCCTCGGACTCGGCGAGCTGTCGGACGGCCTCCGCCTTCGTCGGGCCGTACGCGTAGTACTCCACCTCGCCGGTGAAGCAGCCGTCCTCGCCGACCACCATCCGGGTGGCGACCACCCGGTCGGCGCCCAGCATCTCGCCGATCGGCTCGACCACCTCCGCGCCGGAGGTGGAGACGATCACGACATCGCGGCCGGCGGCGTGGTGGCCCTCGATGAGCGAGGCTGCCTCGTCGTAGATGATCGGGTCGATCAGATCGTGCAGGGTCTCGGCGACGAGCTCCTTGACCTGCGCGACGTTCCAGCCTTTGCAGAGCGCGGAAAGGTATTCGCGCATCCGCTCCATCTGGTCGTGATCGGCTCCGCCCACCAGGAACACGAACTGGATGTACGCCGTCCGCAGGGCGGCACGGCGACTGATCAGTCCGCCCCGGTAGAAGGACTTGCTGAAGGTCAGCGTCGAGGACTTCGCAATGACCGTCTTGTCCAGGTCAAAGAAGGCGGCTGCGCGCGGCATCGAGTGGTTTTCCACGAGCCCGAGCATAGGTGCCCGCCATTCGGCGTACGCTGGGGCGCGTGGGTTTGCCTGAGAAGGCTCTCGGGTACACCATGGAAGTCACGGATCGTTCGCGACCGTGCTAACCCGGTCCGGCTCCTCCCCCCCCGAGTCGGCCGGAGAGACGACCCCCGCTCTCCCCCCCGGCGGGGGTCGTCGCATGTCCGGACCCGTTTTCGTCCGCCGTTCCACCATTTTCGCTCCCCGCTCCGGCCCGCGCCCCGGCGAGGCCTGGCGGGCGCGCACTCCTTCGATTCGTCACTCAGCGTAGTCGATGTGATGCTCTCCGAGCAGTGCCGGTTTGGGTGATGAAGTTATTCACAAGCACCCGGTTATCCACAGTTTTCGAGCAAGATCCACATGATTTCCGAGTCGGCTGCACGGTGATTCCTGCCGCGAAGTTCGCGGACCGCAGGATTCACGTGAGGGGTGTGTGCCGTGGAGGGATCGAAGGCTTCCGGAACGGCGGCGAGTGCGAGCTCGGGCGCGGATGCAGACGGGGGCACGGACAAGGGCAGGGGCCAAAGCGCGGGCGGTGGCGCGCACCAGGGCCGGAGCGCGGGGGACGGAGGGATCCGGCCGCCCAGGCCGCTGATCGTGACCGAGGACCTCGGACTCCTCGACGACCTGCTGCGCCTGTGCGCCGCCGCGGGCGCGGAGGCCGAGGTGCACCACACGGTGCCCGAGCGCGGCGGGGGCTGGACCGATCCGCCGCTGGTCCTGGTCGGCGACGACGCGGCGGCCCGCTGCCGCGGCGCCACCCGCAGGCCCGGCGTCCTGCTCGTCGGCCGAGACCCCGACGACCCGGGGGTGTGGCGGCGCGCCGTCGAGATCGGCGCGGACGACGTGCTCGTCCTGCCCGGCGACGAAAGCAGGCTCGTCGACCGGATCGCCGACGCGGCCGAAGGGGTCGGCAGGCAGGCCCTGACCGTCGGCGTCATCGGCGGGCGCGGCGGCGCGGGGGCCTCGACCCTCGCCTGCGCCCTCGCGCTCGCCGCCGCGCGGGCCGGGCGGCGCACCCTGCTCGTCGACGGCGACCCGCTCGGCGGAGGCCTCGACGTGCTGCTCGGCGGGGAGCGGGCCGAAGGGCGTCGCTGGCCCGACTTCGCCGCCTCGAAGGGCCGGGTGGCCGGCGGGGCCCTGGAGGAGTCGCTGCCGTCGGTGCGGGGGCTGCGGGTCCTCAGCTGGGACCGGGGCGACTCGGTGGTCGTACCGCCCGCGGCGATGCGCTCGGTGCTCGCCGCGGCCCGCAGGCGCGGCGGAGTGGTCGTGGTCGACCTGCCCCGCCGGGTCGACGGAGCGGTCGCCGAGGCTCTGGCCCAGCTCGACCTCGGGCTCCTGCTCGTCCCCGGCGAGCTGCGGGCCGTCGCCGCCGCGCACCGGGTGGCCTCCACGGTCGGGATGATCCTGCGGGACCTGCGCGCGGTGGTCCGCGGGCCGTACGCGCCCGGGCTCGACGAGCGGTGGATCGCCGACGCCCTGCGACTGCCCCTCGCCGGTGAACTCCCCTACGATCCGGGGCTCTCCGCGGCACGCGACGGCGACCCGCCGCCCGGCGCCGATGCCCGGGGCGGCCTCGGGCGCTTCTGCACCGCGTTCTGGGAGCGCGTCCTCGTGCCGGAGCGTGCCGCATGACCGGGGCGACCCTCCTCGATGCCGTGCGGCAGCGGCTCGCCGAGAGCGGCGCCGACCCGACGCCCGCTCGGGTGGCCGCGGCGCTTCGGGCCCAGGGCCGGCTCCTCGGCGACGCCGAAGTGCTGGGTGCGGCGGAGGAGTTGCGCAGTGAACTGGTCGGCACGGGCCCGCTGGAGCCGCTGCTCGCCGACCCGCGGGTCACCGATGTGCTGGTCTCGGCCCCCGACCGGGTGTGGGTCGACCGGGGCGGGGGACTGGAGCCGACCGGGGTGACGTTCCCCGACGCGGCGGCGGTGCGGCGGCTCGCGCAGCGCCTCGCGGCCGTGGCCGGGCGCCGGCTCGACGACGCCAGGCCCTGGGTGGACGCGCGGCTGCCGGACGGCACCAGGATGCACGCCGTCCTGCCGCCGGTCGCGGTCGGCTCGACCTGTCTGTCGCTGAGGGTGGTGCGGCCGAGGGCCTTCTCCGTGGCGGAGCTCGCGGGGGCGGGCACCGTCCCGCGGGGCGGCGAGCCGCTGCTGCGGGCGCTGGTCGAGGCCCGGGTCTCCTTCCTCGTCAGCGGCGGCACCGGATCGGGCAAGACCACCCTGCTGTCCACGCTCCTCGGCATGGTCGGCGAGCGGGAGCGGATCGTCATCGCCGAGGACTCGGCCGAACTGCGCCCCGATCACCCGCACGTGGTGCGCCTGGAGGCCCGCCCGCCCAACCAGGAGGGCGCCGGAGCGGTGACCCTGCGGGACCTGGTGCGGCAGGCGCTGCGGATGCGACCGGACCGGCTGGTCGTCGGCGAGGTCAGAGGCCCTGAGGCGGTCGACCTGCTCGCCGCCCTCAACACCGGCCACGAGGGCGGCTGCGGGACCGTCCACGCCAACACGGCGGCCGACGTCCCCGCCCGCCTGGAGGCCCTCGGCACGGCTGCCGGCCTCGACCGGGCCGCCCTGCACAGCCAGTTGGGCGCCGGGCTCTCGGCGGTGCTGCACCTGGTGCGGGACCGGTCGGGACAGCGGCGCATCGCCGAGGTGCACGTCCTCGAGCGGGACCGGGAGGGGCTGGTGGTGACCGTGCCCGCACTGCGCTGGGCGGCGGCCGGGTTCGAGCCGGAGCGGGGCTGGGAGCGGCTGCGGTCGCTGATCTCAGGAGCCCTGACGGGCGAAGGGGAGGGGCGATGACGGTGGTCACGGCGGGAGCCGCGGCGCAGGGCGCGGCGGCCTTGTGCGCCGGCGCGGCGCTGTGGTGCGCGGCCGAGCACCGGCGGATGCGCCGCAGGGCACGGACGGTCCTGGCGCTGCCGGGCGGGGGCGCGGCGCTCTGGCCGGTGTCTCTCGGGCGGTGGCTGGACGTGGCGCGCGGGCACCCGGAGTGGCTGTGCCTGCCGGTGGCGGCAGCCGTGGCGCTGCTCGGTGGCTCCTTCCTGCCCCTGCCGGCGGGAGCGGCGGTGGTGCCCATCGTGGCGCGCAGACTGCGGGCACGGCGGGTGCGCCGGGAGCGGGAGGCGCTCGGTGACCGGGTGGTGGCCCTGTGCGGGGCCGTCGCGGGTGAACTGAGAGCCGGGTGGCAGCCCGCGCAGGCCCTCGCGTTCGCGGCCCGCACGACAGGGGCGCTCGGCGGGCAGGAGGCGGCGGTCCTGGCGGCCGCCCGCTTCGGCGGTGACGTGCCGAGGGCGCTGCGGCGCGCGGCGCGCCAGGACGGGGCCGAGGGGCTCGCCGGGATGGCGGCCTGCTGGCAGGTGGCGGTGGACGGCGGCGCGGGCCTGGCCGCCGGACTCGACCGGCTGGAGGCGGCCTTGCGGGGGCACCAGACCCAACGGGAACGCCTGCGGGCCCAGTTGGCCGGAGCGTGGGCGACGGTGACGGTCCTCGCGGTGCTGCCGGTCGCCGGACTCGGCCTCGGCGCGGCCCTCGGCGCCCGACCACTCCAAGTGCTGCTCCACACCCCGGCCGGTCTCGGTTGTCTGGCCGTCGGCGGCGCCCTGGAGGGCCTGGGGCTGTGGTGGGCGGCCCGGATCGTACGGAGCGGGGAGCGGCCATGACGACGGCACTCCTGGTGCTGTGCGCCCTGGCCTGGGCGGCGGGGGAAGCGGCCGAACGCCGCCGGAGGCGGCGGGTGCGCCGCAGGTGCGCCGTCCTGCTGGCGACCTCGCCGGAGCCGGTGCGGCCACGCCGCCCGGCGCTGCCGCCCCGGCTGCGGACCTGGGCCGTGCCCTGTGCGACGGGCCTCGGCGGGTGCCTGCTGATCGGCGGGCTGCCGGGTCTGGCATTCGGGATCGGCGCGGCCTGGGCGGTGCGGTTCCTGCGGGGCAGACGGCCGGCCGGCCCGCAGCCGCCGGACCCGGAGACGGCACGCCAGTTGCCGCTGGCCGCCGACCTGCTGGCCGCCTGCGCCTCCGCCGGAGCGGGGCCGGGGGAGTCGGCGGAAGCCGTGGGCCGCTCCCTGGGCGGACCCGTCGGGGAACGCCTGATCCGCACGGCGGCCGAGCTGCGGCTCGGCGGCGAACCGGCCGAGGTGTGGCGGAGGTTCGGCGCGATACCGGGCGCGGAGGGCCTGGCCCGATGCCTGGAGCGGGCCGCCTCCTCGGGGGCGCCGGCGGCCGAGGCGGTGGCCCGGCACGCCGAGGGCCTGCGGGCGGCCCGTGCCCGCGCGGCGGCCGCGCGGGCACAGCGGGCGCAGGTGCTGATCACCGCGCCGGTGGGGCTCTGCTTCCTGCCCGCCTTCCTGGCGGTGGGGGTGGCCCCGGTGGTCATCGGCCTGGCGAGCGGACTGCTCGGCGGCAGATGAACGGCCGGATGAAGGGCTGCGAGAACGGCTGCGAGAACGGCTGGACGAACGCCCGAAGAACGGGGCGTCCGAAGAACGGGACGCCCGAAGAACGGGATGGGCGAAGAGAGGGCAACTGGCGATGGAGGCCATGCAGATGAAGCGGTTGACGGCGATGGGGACGGGGACGATGCGGACGGTTGACGGGGTGGTGGGCGTGCTGAAGGTCAGGACGTTCAGGGCGCTGTTCCACGGCTGGTGGCGGTTCCGGCGGGCGGCGGTGGGGCGCGACGTGGGGATGAGCACCACGGAGTACGCGATGGGCACGATCGCCGCGGCGGGGTTCGCCGCCGTGCTCTACAAGGTGCTCACCAGCGGCGCGGTCACGAAGGCCCTGGAGTCGGTGATCGGGAAGGCTCTCGATGTGCCGTTCTGACCGGGGGTCGGTGACCGCGGAGACGGCGGTCGTCCTGCCCGCCCTGGTGCTGTTCACCACGGCCCTGCTGTGGTCCCTGGCAGCGGCGGCGGCGCAGATCCAGTGCGTGGACGCGGCCCGGGCCGGGGCGCGGGCGGTGGCCCGTTCCGAGCCGGTGGCGGCGGCCCAGGCGGCGGCGGTGGCCGCGGCCCCGGACGGCGCCCGGGTCTCCGTGGCGCGTTCGGGGGAGCTGTGGCGGGTGACGGTGGAGGCGTCGGCACCCGGGCCTGGCGGCCTGGGACTCACCCTGCGGGCCGGGGCGGCGGCGCTGGCCGAGGACACGGTGGGGACGGCGATGCCATGAGGGCCGCGGACCGGGGAGCGGCGACGGTGTGGACGGCCTTCGCGGCCTGCGCCCTGTGCGTGGTGTTCGGCGCCGTGCTCGCCCTGGGGCAGGCGGTGGCCGCCCGGCACCGGGCTGGCGGCGCGGCCGACCTGGCGGCCCTCGCGGCGGCCGACCGGGCCCTGTGGGGCGAGGCGGACGCCTGCGCGGCGGCGGCACGGGTGGCCGAGGCGCAGGGGGCGGCGGTGGTCAGGTGCCGGGTCCGGGAGGACATCGCGGACGTCACCGCCCGGGTGCCATTCGGGCGGTGGTCCCCGGAGGTCAGTTCCCGAGCGGGCCCGCCTGGCCCGGCGGGTCTCCCGGGGGTGGGGAATCTTCCGGGGCCGCCGCGCCCTCCCCCCGCGCCTGCCTCTGTGCCCCTCCCGGTGCCTCTCCCTGTCCCTCCGGCGGTGTCTCTCCCGGTGTCTTCTCTTGCTCCTCCCCCACCGCCTCCCGCAGCAGTTCCGTGAGGAGGCGTACCGCGCCTCGTTTGTGGAGGGGGTCGTTGCCGTTGCCGCACTTGGGGGACTGGATGCAGGACGGGCAGCCGGAGTCGCACTCGCAGGAGGCGATGGCCTCGCGGGTGGCGGTCAGCCAGGCGCGGGCCGTGTGGAAGGCGCGTTCGGCGAAGCCGGCGCCGCCGGGGTGCCCGTCGTAGACGAAGACGGTCGGCAGCAGGGTGTCGGGGTGGAGCGGGACGGAGACGCCGCCGATGTCCCAGCGGTCGCAGGTGGCGAAGAGCGGCAGCATGCCGATGGAGGCGTGTTCGGCGGCGTGCAGGGCGCCGCCGAGGATCTCCGGGTTGATCCGGGCGGCGTCGAGCTGGTCCTCGGTGACCGTCCACCACACGGCCCGGGTGCGCAGGGTGCGGGGCGGCAGGTCGAGCTTGGTCTCGCCCAGCACCTCGCCGGTGATCAGTCGGCGGCGGAGGAAGGAGACGACCTGGTTGGTGACCTCGACGGAGCCGTAGCAGAGGCGGCCGGCCCCCCAGGGGACCTCGGTGTCGGTGGACAGGACGGAGATCGCGGTGGTGTCGCGGGCGGTGGTCGAGTAGGGCGGGTTCGCCTCCTCGACGAGGGCCACGGAGTCCTTCAGGTCGAGCTCGCGGACCAGATAGGTGCGGCCCTGGTGGAGGTGGACGGCGCCCTCGTGGACGGAGGCGTGGGAGGCGGCCTCGTCGACCGTGCCGAGCAGCCGGCCGGTACCGGCCTCGACGATCCGCACGGGGCTGCCGCCGCCGCCCCGGATGTCGGCGAGGTCGGCGGCCCGCTCCCGGCGGGTCCAGTACCAGCCCGCGGAACGGCGGCGCAGCAGGCCGGCCGCCTCCAGCTGGGGCAGCAGGTCGGGTACGGCGGGGCCGAAGAGGGCCAGGTCGGACTCGGTGAGGGGAAGTTCCGCGGCGGCGGCGCACAGATGGGGGGCGAGGACGTAGGGGTTGTCGGGATCGAGGACGGTCGACTCGACCGGGCGGCGGAAGATCGCCTCGGGGTGGTGGACCAGGAAGGTGTCCAGCGGGTCGTCGCGGGCGACCAGGATCGCCAGGGCGCCCTCGCCCGAGCGCCCGGCGCGGCCGGCCTGCTGCCACAGGGAGGCGCGGGTGCCGGGATAGCCGGCGATGACGACGGCGTCCAGGCCGGAGACGTCCACGCCCAGTTCCAGGGCGGTCGTGGCGGCCAGGCCGAGGAGCTCGCCCGAGTGCAGGGCCCGTTCCAGGGCGCGGCGCTCCTCGGGCAGGTAGCCGCCGCGGTAGGCGGCGACCCGACGGGCCAGTGAGCGGTCGACCTCGGCGAGGCGTTCCTGGGCGATGACCGAGATCAGCTCGGCGCCGCGCCGGGAGCGGACGAAGGCGACCGAGCGGACGCCCTGCACGGTGAGGTCGGTCAGCAGGTCGGCGGTCTCGGCGGTGGCGGTGCGGCGGACCGGGGCGCCCTGCTCGCCGTGGAGCTCGGTCAGGGGCGGCTCCCAGAGGGCGAAGACCAGTTCGCCGCGCGGGGAGGCGTCGTCGGAGACCTCCGTGACGGGCAGGCCGGTGAGACGGCCGGCGGCGTGGGCGGGGTCGGCGGAGGTGGCCGAGGCGAGGAGGAAGACGGGGTCGGAGCCGTACCGGGCGCAGATGCGGCGCAGCCGGCGCAGCACCTGGGCGACGTGGGAGCCGAAGACGCCCCGGTAGGTGTGGCACTCGTCGATGACGACATAGCGCAGGGAGCGCAGGAAGGAGGACCACCTGGGGTGGGAGGGAAGTATGCCCCGGTGGAGCATGTCGGGGTTGGTGAGCACGTAGTTCGCGTACTGGCGCACCCACTCGCGCTCCTCCACCGGCGTGTCGCCGTCGTAGACGGCGGGCCGGATCCGGTTGCCGAGCGGGGCGGCGAGCTCGCGTACGGCGCGGCGCTGGTCGGCGGCGAGCGCCTTGGTGGGGGCCAGGTAGAGGGCGGTGGTGCCGCGGCCGTTGGCGGCCTCGGCACCGTCGAGGAGGGTGGACAGGACGGGGGTGAGGTAGGCCAGCGACTTGCCCGAGGCGGTCCCTGTGGCGATCACCACGGAGGAGCCGTCCAGGGCGTGCTCCGCGGCCTCGGCCTGGTGGGCCCAGGGGTGCTCGATCCCGGCGGCCTGGATGGCGCTGATCACCTCCGCGCGGATGCGGTCCGGCCAGACGGCATGACGGCCCGCACGGGCGGGCAGATGCTCCGTATGGGTGATGCGCGCGACCCGGCTCTCGCCTGTGGAGAGCCGGTCGAGGATCTGACCGGGAGAGGGGCGGTTGCCCGTCTCCCCGGCGGGTCGGCGGGGGCGGTGATTCTTGGCCATCGGCACCGAGTGTGTCACCGGCGTGACGGACAATGCTTCCAAGGCGTCGTGCATGGCAGCTGGTAAGTGATTGAATGCCATCGCGGCCGGCGTTCCGTCCCGTGACTCCGCACGGGAGTTCCGAGGGACGGCCGCTCGATAGCTAGGTGCTGGAGGACCCGTGGACCTGTCTCTGTCGACTCGCACTGTGCCCGGCCCGGCCGGCGACCGCACGGTCGTCGAGGTCGGGGGCGAGATTGATGTGTATACCGCGCCGAAGCTGCGCGAGCAGTTGGTCGAGTTGGTGAACGACGGCAGCTACCACCTGGTTGTCGACATGGAAGGCGTGGACTTCCTCGACTCGACCGGCCTCGGCGTGCTCGTGGGCGGTCTGAAGCGCGTTCGCGCGCACGAGGGATCGCTGCGCCTGGTCTGCAACCAGGAGCGCATTCTGGAGATCTTCCGGATCACCGGACTCACCAAGGTGTTCCCGATCCACACCTCGGTCGAAGAGGCCGTCAACGCGGCCGACTGAGGGCGGCGCGACAGCGTCGCGCAGACGTCGTTCCGTGGAGAGCCGTCCAGAACCCCAGGGGGATCGCATGGCCACCGTTGAACTCCTCTTCAGCGCCCAGCCCGAGCACGTCCGTACGGCCCGTCTCGTGGCCGCCGCGGTCGCCCGCCGGGCCGGAGTCGACGAGGCGGTCCTCGACGAGGTCAGACTCGCGGTCGGCGAGGCGTGTTCCCGCGCGGTCGGGCTCCACCGCAGCAACGGCGTCACCACCCCCGTCCGGGTCGTGCTGACCGAGGAGGAGAAGACCTTCTCCATCGAGGTCGGCGACGAGGTGCCCGGTGCGGGCGTGGCGGCGGCCGATGCCGTCGGCGTGCCCGGGGAGCGGGACGCGGCCCCGGCCGAGGACTTCGACGACGCCGACGGCGAGGACGAGATGGGTCTCGCGGTGATCCGCGGGCTCGTCGACGACGTGGAGGTGAGCGCCGGCGAGGACGGCGGCACCATCCGCATGAGCTGGCCGGCGAACCCGGACGCCGCGTTCGCCTGAGCGCCGCGGCGGGCGGCCGAGCCCGGATGATCCGGCCGGAGTCCCCGGACCGGTGATCCCGGCCGACCCCGAGACCGACTCGCGTACAGCGAAAAGAGGCCCTGCCCCGCAGGGCCTCTTCTCATTCCCGCCGACGCGCATCAGCCGCGAATGCTTTGACCCCATTACCGCATTCGGCGGTACTTGTGAGGTATTCGGGAATTCCCATTGCGGCGACCCGTTTTGATCGGGTTTCTCTCCCTAGAATCCGCCCTATCTTGACCTCGCAACGTCAAGGAGGACGAATGGCGGGTCTCGCAGCGGCGGTGCTCACTCAGGAGAACCGCGTGATCGTGGTCGTCGTCGCGGCCGTCGCGCTCGCGGCGCTGGTCGTGGCCCGGCTCCTCGTCCGCCAGGTGCTGGCGGCGGGCGAGGGCACGGAATCCATGAAGAAGATCGCGGCCGCCGTGCAGGAAGGCGCCAACGCCTATCTCGCCCGCCAGCTGCGCACGGTCGGCGTCTTCGCCGTCGTCGTGTTCTTCCTGCTGTTTCTGCTGCCCGCCGACAACTGGTCGCAGCGGGCCGGACGCTCTCTGTTCTTCCTGGTGGGTGCGCTTTTCTCGGCGACCACCGGATACGTCGGCATGCGATTGGCCGTAAGGGCGAACGTTCGGGTCGCCGCGGCGGCCAGACAGGCCACGCCCGCCCCCGGTGAACCGGAGAAGGACCTGACGGATGTCGCCCACCGGGCGATGAAGATCGCGTTTCGTACGGGTGGCGTGGTCGGCATGTGCACCGTCGGCCTCGGCCTGCTCGGCGCCTCCTGCGTCGTGCTGGTCTACGCCGCCGACGCGCCCAAGGTCCTGGAGGGCTTCGGTCTCGGCGCCGCGCTCATCGCGATGTTCATGAGGGTCGGCGGCGGCATCTTCACCAAGGCCGCCGACGTCGGCGCCGACCTCGTCGGCAAGGTCGAGCAGGGCATCCCCGAGGACGACCCGCGCAACGCCGCCACCATCGCCGACAACGTGGGCGACAACGTCGGCGACTGCGCGGGCATGGCCGCCGACCTCTTCGAGTCGTACGCCGTGACGCTCGTCGCCGCGCTCATCCTCGGCAAGGCCGCCTTCGGAGATCTGGGCCTCGCCTTCCCCCTGATGGTGCCGGCGATCGGCGTGGTCACCGCGATGATCGGCATCTTCGCGGTCGCCCCCCGGCGCGCCGACCGCAGCGGGATGACCGCCATCAACCGGGGCTTCTTCCTCTCCGCGCTGATCTCGCTCGCCCTGGTCGCCGTGGCCGTCTTCGCCTACCTCCCGTCCTCCTACGCCGAGCTCAAGGGCGTCACCGAGCCCGGCATCCCCACCCACGGCGGCGACCCGCGGATCCTCGCCCTGGTCGCGGTCGCCATCGGGATCGTGCTCGCCGCGCTGATCCAGCAGCTCACCGGCTATTTCACCGAGACGACCCGGCGCCCGGTCCGGGACATCGGCAAGTCCTCGCTGACGGGCCCCGCCACCGTCGTCCTGGCCGGCATCTCCATCGGCCTGGAGTCCGCCGTCTACACGGCGCTGCTGATCGGCCTCGCCGTCTACGGGGCGTTCCTGCTGGGCGGCACCTCCATCATGCTGGCGCTGTTCGCGATCGCCCTCGCCGGCACCGGGCTGCTCACCACCGTCGGGGTGATCGTGGCCATGGACACCTTCGGCCCGGTCTCCGACAACGCCCAGGGCATCGCCGAGATGTCCGGAGACGTCGAGGGCGCGGGCGCGCAGGTCCTCACCGACCTCGACGCCGTCGGCAACACCACCAAGGCGATCACCAAGGGCATCGCCATCGCCACGGCCGTGCTCGCCGCGGCCGCGCTCTTCGGCTCCTACCGGGACGCCATCGCGACCTCGGTCGCCGAAGTGGGCGCGAAGGCCACGGAAATGAACCTGTCCATGGACATCTCCCAGCCCAACAACCTGTTCGGCATGGTGCTCGGTGCCGCCGTCGTCTTCCTGTTCTCCGGACTCGCCATCAACGCCGTGTCCCGGTCGGCCGGCGCGGTCGTCTTCGAGGTGCGGCGGCAGTTCCGCGACCACCCCGGGATCATGAACTACACGGAGACGCCCGAGTACGGACGGGTCGTCGACATCTGCACCAAGGACGCGCTGCGCGAACTCGCCACGCCCGGGCTGCTCGCCGTCCTCGCGCCGATCGCGGTCGGCTTCACGCTCGGGGTCGGCGCGCTCGGCTCGTACCTCGCCGGGGCCATCGCCACCGGCTCGCTGATGGCCGTCTTCCTCGCCAACTCCGGTGGCGCCTGGGACAACGCGAAGAAGCTGGTCGAGGACGGGAACTACGGCGGCAAGGGCAGCGAGGCGCATGCGGCCACGGTCATCGGAGACACGGTCGGCGACCCGTTCAAGGACACCGCGGGCCCGGCGATCAACCCGCTGCTGAAGGTCATGAACCTGGTCGCGCTGCTGATCGCGCCCGCCGTGGTGCAGTTCAGCTACGGCGACGACGCCAGCAGCGGTCTGCGGGCGTCGGTCGCCGTCCTCGCGCTGGTCGTCATCGTGGGCGCCGTCCGGGTCTCCAAGCGGCGCAGGGTCGCCGGGGGCGAGGACGGCCCGGCGGAGCGCAACGGCTCCTCGCGGGACGCCACGGCCGCCCCGTAGTCCCGCCCCGCAGGTCGCCCCGTGGGCCGCCCCCAGGCAGGCCCCGTAGGCGCCCCCAAGCAGGCCCCATAGGCCGCTTCGCCGCGACGGGCGCTTCGGCTTCGGCTTCGGCTTCGACTTCGGTCCGGCTTCGACTTCGGTTCGGCTCCGGTTCCGGCTCCCGCTTCCGCTTCGCGGGGGTGATGCCCGTAACGCCTCGTCAAGCTCCTTCAGCGCAGAGCGGATCCCATGTTCTGACGTGACGTCCGCCCCTGTCCGCTTGGTGCAAACGGCTGCAATAACGGATGAATCGGTCCCACGATCGATGGATGTCACCCGTCCGGCGTGTATGTTCCGGGGCCGAGAGCCTTGGAAGGGACCGATCCGGTGAACAAGAAGCTTGCGGCCGCACTGTCCGGCGGCGCGGTACTGGTGCTCGTGCTGTCGGGTTGCAGCGACGACGAGGGCGACAAGGTCAACGACTGGGCCAAGACGTTCTGCGACCAGGCGCAGCCCCAGATCCAGAAGCGGGCCGACGCCAACCAGCTGATCATCTCCACGGCGGCCGACAGCAAGCCCGCCACCATCAAGGCGGCCGACTCGAAGGCCTTCGCCGACATCGCCGCCGCCGACCGCGCCCTCGCCAAGGCCGTCCAGGCCTCCGGAGTGCCGCCGGTCGAGAACGGCGAGAAGATCCAGCAGGACGCCATCAAGGAGCTCAACGCGACGGCGGTGGCGTACGAGGGCCTGAAGAAGCAGGTCGACGCGCTCGACACGACGAACCAGCAGAAGTTCGCCGATGGCCTGAAGGTCGTCTCCGAGAACCTCGGCAAGATCCAGAACATGGACCAGGACGCCGTCGCCAAGCTCCAGGCCGGCGAACTCGGCCAGGCCATGGCCAAGCAGCCCGGCTGCCAGACCCCCCAGCCGTCCGCCAAGCCCAGCGGCTCGGCCTCCCCGAAGGCCGGCTCCACCCCCGGCTCCTCGGCCACCCCCGGCACCGAGCCGACCGCCAAGTCGACCGCCAAGTCGACCGCCAAGTCGACCGCCAAGTCGACCGCGTCGCCCAAGTCGTAGGCGCACCGGGCCGGCCCCGCGCACCCGCGGGACCGGCCCGGGTGTCGGACCGGCCCGACCTGTCGCTGTCGGCCGTTGTCGGTGGCGGCCGTCACAATGGGGCACGTGAGTACGACCAGCACGACCCCCAGCCTCCCGGTGCCCACGCACGCCGCCCGACTGCGCGAGGCACTGCTCGCCGCCGACTTCACCGCCGACGGTCTGCTCGACCTGCTCGGCGCCCAGGCCTACGCCGCGCTCGCCCGCAGCGAGACCGTGCCCGCCCTGCGGGCCACCCGCGGGGACTCCCCGCTGGAGACCCTCGTCCGCCTCTTCCTGCTCCAGCGGGCCGTGGAGCACGACCGGGCCGCCGCCGCGCTGCCCCTGGACGAGGCGCTCGCCGACGGCTGGGTGGTCCGCGAGGAGGACACCGTGCTCGCGACCGTGGACGTACGCCCGTACGGCGGCCCGGACGGCGAGGACTGGTTCATCGTCTCCGATCTCGGCTGCGCGGTCGGCGGAGCCGGCGGCATCGGCAAGAAGGACGAAGGAGTCGTCCTCGGCGTCGGCGGGGCTTCCACCACCCTCGCCGGCATCACCGTCCGCACCCCCGTCGCCACCGCCCTCGACCTCGGCACCGGCTCCGGCATCCAGGCGCTGCACGCCGCCCAGCACGCCACCCTGGTCACCGCGACCGATCTCAACCCGCGCGCCCTGGACTTCACCCGGCTCACGCTCGCCCTCTCCGGCGCCCGCGGCGCGGAGCTGCTGGCCGGTTCGCTCTTCGAGCCGGTCGACGGCGACACGTACGACCTGATCGTCTCCAACCCGCCGTTCGTGATCTCGCCCGGCGCCGGACTCACCTACCGGGACGGCGGCATGGGCGGCGACGACCTGTGCCGCACGCTCGTGCAGCAGGCGGGGGACCGGCTCAACGACGGCGGGTACGCGCAGTTCCTCGCCAACTGGCAGCACGTCGAGGGCGAGGAGTGGCAGGACCGGCTGCGCTCCTGGGTGCCGCGCGGCTGCGACGCCTGGATCGTGCAGCGCGAGGTCCAGGACGTCACCCAGTACACCGAGCTGTGGCTGCGCGACAGCGGCGACCACCGCGGCGACCCGGCCGAGTACCGGCTGGCGTACGGGCGATGGCTGGACGAGTTCGAGGCGAGCAAGACCAAGGCGATCGGCTTCGGCTGGATCACCCTGCGGAGGAACGCGGCGGTGGCCTCCGGCGCGGTGGAGCCGTCGATCGTCATCGAGGAGTGGCCGCACCCCGTCGAGCAGCCCCTCGGCGACACCGTGCGGGCCCACTTCGAACGCCAGGACTACCTGCGCGACCGCGACGACGCGGGCCTGCTCGCCGACCGGTTCACCCTGGCGCCCGAGGTCGTCCAAGAGCAGGTCGGCCTGCCCGGGGCCGAGGACCCGGAGCACGTGCTGCTCCGGCAGAACCGGGGCATGCGCCGGGCCACCCGGGTGGACCACGTGGCGGCCGGTTTCGCGGGCGTCTGCGACGGCACGCTCAGCGCCGGCCGGATCCTCGACGCCATCGGCCAGCTCACCGGCGAGGACCCGGTCACCCTCAGGGACCGCACCCCGCAGGCGATCCGCCTCCTGGTGGAGGAGGGCTTCCTGCTGCCGCTGGGCGAGACCGGCGCCTGACGCCACCTGACGGCGCCTGACGCCACCTGACGTGACGGCACCTGACGGCACCCGACGGCGCGTCTGACCGGACCCGACGGCATCCGACGGCGCATCCGACCGGACCCGACGGGGGCGGACGGGGCTCGACCGGACCACCTGGGTCCGACCGGACCCGGCCGCACCCGACCGGGCCCGACCGGACCCGACCTGACCCGACCGGACCCCACCGGGCCCGACCGGGCCCGACCGCACCCGACCGGACCCGTCAGGCCCGACCTGGCCCCACCGGGCCCGGCCGCACCCGACCGCACCCGGCCGGGCCCCACCGGACCCGGCCGCTCCCGGCCGGGCCTGACGGGCCCCGACGCGGTCCGGCGGGGTTCGGCCGGGTCCGAGAGATCCGATCGGCCCGACCGGAACTGACGAAGGGTGAGGTGACGAAGAAGACGGGAGGAACAGCGGAGTACCGGCCATCCTCGTGAAACCGTCCGCGGCCCTCCGCGCCGTTCACCGGGAATTCGCCCCCGTGACGCCGGGAGGTGTCAGCCTCGGCTCCGGGACACGGACGCGCGAGCGACGCGGGACGGACGCGGCGCCGACGCGGCACGGGAACGGAACGGGGTACGGGCATGGAGAGCGGGCCGGCGATCTTCGCGGGAGGGGCGTTCACGCTGTTCGGAGCCGCACTGCTGCTGTGGACGGGGGTCCGGGCGACCCAGGGCGAGCCGGTCGCGCTCGGCGTCGCGCCGCGCCCGGCCGCCGCCCTCGCGGGCCTCTTCGGCGCCGCCTCCCTCCTTCTCGGGATCTGGTGCTTCGGGCGGCTGTGAGGACGCTCCGCCGGGATCCCGAGCCGGAGCCCCGCCCCGCCGGTCCGGCAGTCCGGGCGGCAGGAAGGGCTGGAGTCGGGTTACCGTTCGAGTGGCCGTTGCGGTCTTTCGCCGTTTGACACGGGGGCGGGTTGTACCGTCACACTCCGCAGCGACGACAGTGTCACCGTATGTGCCGCTGCCGTGCGTGCCAGCGCGGTACGTACGCTGCCCGTACGTACGCAGTACGTGCCAGAGAGCGTCGACCGGAGAGAAGAGCGAAGTTGTCCCCGACCAGCGAGACCGCACAGGGCGGCCGCCGACTCGTCATCGTCGAGTCGCCTGCCAAGGCGAAGACGATCAAGGGCTACCTCGGCCCCGGCTATGTCGTCGAGGCGAGCGTCGGGCACATCCGCGACCTCCCGAGCGGCGCCGCCGAGGTTCCCGAGAAGTACACCGGCGAGGTGCGCCGCCTCGGCGTCGACGTCGACCATGACTTCCAGCCCATCTATGTCGTCAACGCCGACAAGAAGGCGCAGGTCAGGAAGCTCAAGGAGCTGCTCGCCGAGTCCGACGAGCTCTTCCTCGCCACCGATGAGGACCGCGAGGGCGAGGCCATCGCGTGGCACCTCCAGGAGGTCCTGAAGCCCAAGGTCCCCGTCCACCGGATGGTCTTCCACGAGATCACCAAGGACGCGATCCAGCAGGCCGTCGCCAACCCCCGCGAGCTGAACAAGCGGATGGTCGACGCCCAGGAGACCCGCCGCATCCTCGACCGGCTGTACGGCTACGAGGTCTCGCCGGTGCTGTGGAAGAAGGTCATGCGGGGCCTGTCCGCGGGCCGCGTCCAGTCCGTCGCCACCCGCCTCGTCGTGGAGCGCGAGCGCGAGCGGATCGCCTTCCGCTCCGCCGAGTACTGGGACCTCACCGGCACCTTCTCCACCGGCCGCGCCGGCGACCCCTCCGACCCGTCGTCGCTGGTCGCGCGCCTCGCGACGGTCGACGGCAAGCGCGTCGCGCAGGGTCGCGACTTCGGTGCCGACGGGCGTCTGAAGACCGAGAACGTGCTCCACCTCGACGAGGAGAAGGCCCGCGCGCTCGCGGCCTCCCTCGCCGACACCCGCTTCGCCGTCCGCTCGGTCGAGTCGAAGCCGTACCGCCGCTCCCCGTACGCCCCCTTCCGCACCACGACCCTCCAGCAGGAGGCGAGCCGGAAGCTGGGCTTCGGCGCGAAGGCGACCATGCAGGTGGCGCAGAAGCTGTACGAGAACGGCTTCATCACCTACATGCGTACGGACTCCACGATCCTGTCCGACACGGCCGTCTCCGCGGCCCGTGCGCAGGTCACGCAGCTCTACGGCGCCGACTACCTGCCGGAGAAGCCGCGCGTCTACGCCGGCAAGGTCAAGAACGCCCAGGAGGCGCACGAGGCGATTCGTCCTTCGGGTGATCGTTTCCGCACGCCGGCCGAGACCGGCCTCACCGGCGACCAGTTCCGGCTCTACGAGCTGATCTGGAAGCGGACCGTCGCCTCCCAGATGAAGGACGCGACCGGAAACTCCGTCACCGTCAAGATCGGCGGCACCGCCGCCGACGGCCGGGACGCCGAGTTCTCCGCCTCCGGCAAGACGATCACCTTCCACGGCTTCATGAAGGCGTACGTGGAGGGGGCCGACGACCCGAACGCCGAGCTCGACGACCGCGAGCGGCGCCTGCCGCAGGTCGCCGAGGGCGACGCGCTGGCCGCCGAGGAGATCACCGCGGACGGCCACGCGACCAAGCCGCCGGCCCGCTACACCGAGGCCAGCCTGGTCAAGGAGCTGGAAGAGCGCGAGATCGGCCGCCCGTCGACGTACGCCTCGATCATCGGCACCATCCTCGACCGCGGCTACGTCTTCAAGAAGGGGACGGCACTCGTGCCGTCGTTCCTCTCCTTCGCCGTCGTGAACCTCCTGGAGAAGCACTTCGGGCGGCTCGTCGACTACGACTTCACCGCCAAGATGGAGGACGACCTCGACCGCATCGCGCGCGGCGAGGCCCAGGCGGTGCCGTGGCTGAAGCGTTTCTACTTCGGCGAGGGCGGCGGCTCCGGCGAGGGCGGCGCGGCCGATGCCGGCAACGGCGACGGCGACCACCTCGGCGGACTGAAGGAGCTCGTCACCGACCTCGGCGCCATCGACGCCCGGGAGATCTCCTCCTTCCCCGTCGGCGACGGCATCGTGCTGCGCGTCGGCCGCTACGGCCCGTACGTCGAGCGCGGCGAGAAGGACCAGGAAGGCCACCAGCGCGCCGACGTCCCCGAGGACCTGGCGCCCGACGAGCTGACCGTCGCCTACGCGGAGGAGCTGCTCGCCAAGCCGAGCGGCGACTTCGAGCTGGGCACGGACCCCGTCAGCGGCAACCAGATCGTCGCCAAGGACGGCCGCTACGGCCCGTACGTCACCGAGATCCTGCCCGAGGACACCCCGAAGACCGGCAAGAACGCGGTCAAGCCGCGCACCGCCTCGCTCTTCAAGTCGATGTCGATCGACACGGTGACCCTGGAGGAGGCGCTCAAGCTGATGTCGCTGCCGCGGGTCGTCGGCACCGACGCCGAGGGCGTCGAGATCACGGCGCAGAACGGCCGCTACGGCCCGTACCTGAAGAAGGGCACGGACTCGCGGTCGCTCACCGACGAGGAGCAGCTGTTCACGATCACGCTGGAGGAGGCGCTGGCGATCTACGCCCAGCCCAAGCAGCGTGGCCGGGCCGCCGCCAAGCCCCCGCTCAAGGAGCTCGGCACCGACCCCGTCAGCGAGAAGCCCGTGGTCGTCAAGGACGGGCGCTTCGGCCCGTACGTGACGGACGGCGAGACCAACGCGACCCTGCGCACCGGCGACAGCGTCGAGACGATCACGCCCGAGCGCGGCTACGAGCTGCTGGCCGAGAAGCGGGCCAAGGGCCCCGCGAAGAAGGCGGCCAAGAAGGCGCCGGCGAAGAAGGCCACGGCGAAGAAGACCGCCGCCAAGAAGACCACCGCGACCAAGACGGCCGCGGCGAAGAAGACGGCCGCCAAGAAGACGACGACGGCCAAGACCACGACGGCCAAGAAGACCGCCGCCAAGAAGACGGCGGCCGCGAAGCCGGAGTGACCCGGCGAAGTGATCCGGTCCGGGTGTCCCGGGCGGAGTGATTCGGTCCGGGTGTCCCGGGCGGAGCACCCCGGCGGAGTGATCCGGTCCGGGTGTCCCGGGCGGAGCGAGCCGGATGGGGTGACCCGGATGGAGCGAGCCGGGCGGAGCGGCCGGGACGGAGTCGCTCCGCACCGGAGTGACTCTCCTGACACCGCGGGGAGGGCAGGGGCCACGGCCCCTGCCCTCCCCGTCTGTTTGTTCGGGCGAAGGCCGCGAGGAGCAAGGGCGTCCGGATAGGGTGGACGGATGACGCGAGCAGAGCAGCCAGAAACCGACGCCGCACTCGTCGCCGATTCCCGCGAACGTGCCGTACGAGCCCTGCTGCGCCATCAGCCCCTGCGGAGGCTGTGGAGCGCCCAGCTGGTCGGCGGCACCGGCGACGCCCTCGCCGTCCTCGTCCTGATCCTCCTCGGCCTGCAGGCGGCCGTGACCGAGGGGGCGCTCGGCGGCGGATACCGCGGAGCGGCGTTCGCCGTGGCCGCCGTCATCGGCACCCGGATCCTCGCCGCCGTCCTCTTCGGCGCCGTCCTGCTCGGCCCGCTCACCGCGCTGACCGCGCCCGACGGGCCGCTCGACCGCCGCTGGACCATGGTCGGCGCCGACGCGCTGCGCCTCGCGCTGCTGGTCGTCGCCCCGCTGTGGATCGACTGGACCCCCGACAACGCGCTGTGGTTCCTGCTCGGCACCGTCTTCCTCGGCGGCGCCGCCGAACGCCTCTGGACCGTCGCCAAGGACGGCGCTGCCCCCGCGCTGCTGCCCGCCCCGCCGATCGAGGGCGCCGCCGTCCGGCCGCTGCCCGACCACCTCGGCGCGCTGCGCACGCTCAGCCTGCGCACCGGCTTCCTCTCGGTGCCCGCCGCGGCCGGCGTACTGCTGCTCGCGACGCTCCTCGGCAATCTGCTCGGCAGCGGCATCGAGTGGTTCTCGCTGCACCAGGCGGCCCTCGGCGCGTACGTCGCGGCCGGGCTCTTCGCCGCCTCCGTCTCCGTCCTGTCCATGCTGGAGCTGCCCGGCGGCCAGACCCCGCGGCCCCGCTCGCCCCTGGAGGGCCTGCGGCTCCCCGCGGACAAGGGCCGCACCGGCGCGCTGCCGCTGTTCGTGCTGGCCTGCGCCACCGTCGCCGGCGCCATCGCCGCCGCGGCGGCCGTCGCCGTGCTGCACGCCTACGACCTGGGCGGCGGGCCCGTCACGTACGCCCTGCTGGTCCTCGCGCTCAGCGGCGCCACCGCCGTCGGCATCCGCACCGCGGGCTCGGTCCTCACCGTCCTCTCCCGCCGCCGCCTGCTCGCGCTCGCCGTCGCCGTCACCGGGGTCGCGCTGCTCGCCATGGGCCTCGTGCCGGACACGGCGACCGTGCTGGCCCTCGCCGCACTCGCCGGTTACGCGGCCGGTGTCGCCGCCCGGACCGGGCACAGCCTGGTCGACCAGGAGACCGAGGAGGCCCGCAGGCCCCGGGTCACCGAGCACCTGCAGGCCGTCGCCCGCGTCGGCATCGGCGTCGGGGCCCTCGGCGCCCCGCTGCTCGCCGCCGCGATCGGACCGCACCGGCTCGCCTCCGGCAGCTTCGTCTTCGCCCACGGCGGCGCCGCCTTCACCCTGATGCTGGTCGGCGCGCTGCTGCTGCCCGTCGCCGCGCTCGTCCTCGCCAAGACCGACGACCGGGCGGGCGTCCCGCTGCGCCGCGACCTCGGTGACGCGCTGCGCGGCGCCGACCCGGCCCAGGCGCCCTCCCCGACCGGCTTCTTCATCGCCCTGGAGGGCGGCGACGGCGCCGGCAAGTCCACCCAGGTCGAGGCGCTCGCCGAGTGGATCCGCGCCAAGGGCCACGAGGTCGTCGTCACCCGCGAGCCCGGCGCCACCCCCATCGGCAAGCGGCTCCGCTCGATCCTGCTCGACGTCTCCAGCGCCGGCCTGTCCAACCGCGCCGAGGCCCTGCTGTACGCGGCCGACCGCGCCGAGCACGTCGACTCGCTGGTCCGGCCCGCACTGGAGCGGGGCGCCGTCGTCATCACCGACCGGTACATCGACTCCTCGGTGGCCTACCAGGGCGCCGGCCGCGACCTGTCGCCGACCGAGATCGCCCGTATCAACCGCTGGGCCACCGGCGGACTCGTCCCGCACCTCACCGTGCTCCTCGACGTGTCGCCGGAGACCGCCCGCGAGCGCTTCACCGAGGCGCCGGACCGGCTGGAGTCCGAGCCGCCGGAGTTCCACGCGCGCGTACGCGCCGGGTTCCTGGCCCTCGCCGCCGGCGACCCCGGCCGCTACCTCGTCGTCGACGCCGGCCAGGAGCCGGAGGCCGTCACCACCGTCGTACGCCACCGCCTCGACATGGTGCTGCCGCTCTCCGAGGCCGAGGTGAAGGCCCAGGAGGAGGCCCGCCGCAAGGCCGAGGAGGACGCCCGGCGCCGCGCGGAGGAGGAGGCCGCCCGCAAGGCCGAGGAGGAGCGCCTGGAGCGCGAGCGCCAGGAGCAGCTCGCCAAGCTGCGCGCCGAGGAGGAGGCGCGGCGCAGGGCCGAGGAGGAAGAGGCCCGCCGTCTGGAGGCCGAGCGGCAGGCGGAGGAGGCCCGGCAGCGCGCCGAGGAGGCCCGCATCGCCGCCGAGGAGGAGCGCAAGCGGCGCGAGGCCGAGGAGAAGGCCCGCCTCGCGGAGGAGGAGCGGCGCCGCAAGCAGGCCGAGGAGGAGGCCCGGCTGCGGGCCGAGGCCGAGGAGCGGCGCCTGGAGAAGCAGCGCAAGGCCGAGGAGGCCCTGATCCGCGCCGAGGAGGCCCGCCGTCTGGCGGAGGCCGCCGCGGCGAAGGCCGCGGAGGAAGCCGCGCGGAAGGCGGCGCAGGAGGCCGCGGCGGCGAAGGCGGCCGCGGCGAAGGCCGCGGAGGAGGCCGCCCGCAAGGCTGCCGAGGAGGCCGCGCGGAAGGCCGCCGCCGAGGAGGCCGCGGTGGCGGAGCTGGCGGCGGAGGCCGAGCGGAAGGCGTCTGAAGAGGCCGCCCGCAAGACCGCGGCGACGGCCGCGGAGAAGCGTGCTGCCGAGGAGCGGCGTGCCGCCGACGAGCGGAAGGCCGCCGACGAGCGGAAGGCCGCCGGGTCGGCCGACGCCGTGGCGGAGTCGGCGAACGAGGTCACCGTCGTGACGCCGATCGTGAAGCCGGATGCGAAGCCGGACGGGACACCGGCGGGGACGTCGGCCAGGAAGCCGGCCGGGAAGCCGGCCGGGAAGCCGGCCGGGAAGCCGGAGGAGCGACCGGCCGCCGGAGCCGGAGCCGGAGCCGGTGCCGGGGCCGGGGCCGCGACCGGGGCGGACGCCGGTGCCGGGGCCGACGCCGAAGCGCCGACCGTCTCGCCGAACGAGGTCACCGTCCCGACGCCGATCGTGCGGCTCGACCAGGACACGACGGTGCTGCCGCGGATCCGGGACGCGCGCGACGCGAACGAGGACTCCGACCGGACCGCCGTGCTGCCGACCGTCCGGGACGCGGGCCCGGCCGACCGGGTGCCGCAGGACTTCTTCCGTGACGCGCGGGACGCCCCGACCGAGCCCGAGGGCGCGAACGACCGCACCCGTGAGCTGCCCCAGCTCGACGCTGACGGCAAGCCCAAGCGGCGCTCCGACTGGGCCGAGGAGACCCCGCTCGACGACCTCCCGACCCTCGCGGACGAGCTGCTCGGCTCGTACGACGACGAGGGCGAGGACGGCGGCCGCCGCCGACGTCGCTGACCCGGCGCCCGGTCAGGGGTGGAGCAGACTCCACCCCTGACCGGGCAGTCTGCTCCATACCGCCCTGACCTGCGCTTTCCTAGCGTGGCCGGTATGACGACAGCACTCTCCCTCGACGAGGTGAGCCGGGTCCACGGCAGCGGGCTGACCGCGCTCGACTCGGTGAGCCTCACCGTGCCCCGCGGCCGCTTCCTCGCGGTCATGGGCAGCTCGGGCTCCGGCAAGTCCACGCTGCTGCGCTGCGCCGCGGGGCTCGAACGGCCGACCTCCGGCACGGTACGGATCGGGGGCACCGACCTGGGCCGCCTCAAGCCCGCCGCGCTGACGCGGCTGCGGCGGGACCGGATCGGCTTCGTCTTCCAGTCGCTCAACCTCGTCTCCGCGCTCGACGTGCGCGAGAACGTCGCCCTGCCGCTGCTCCTCGCCGGCGCCCGCGACGACGCGGGCCGCGCCCTCGCCGGTCTCGCCGCCGTGGGACTCGCCGACCGGGCGGGCGACGCCCCCGAGGCGCTCTCCGGCGGGCAGCGGCAGCGCGTGGCGATCGCGCGGGCGCTCGTCACCGAGCCGGAGGTGATCTTCGCCGACGAGCCGACCGCCGCCCTCGACCCGGTCACCGCCACCGAGGTCCTCGCCCTGCTGCGCCGCGCGGTCGACGAGCACGGGCGCACGGTCGTCCTCGTCACCCATGACCCGGCCGCGGCGGCCTGGGCGGACGAGGCCGTGTTCCTGGAACGGGGCCGCCTCACGCACCGTCTGGACCGGCCGGACGCGGCGACGGCCAGGGCGGCGTTCGGGGCAGCACAGCTGGGGATGGTGGCGCGGTGAGGGGCGGCCGTGCCGGCTCCGCACCGGCCGTGCGGCTCCTGGCCGACCGGTCGCTGCGGCGCCATCGCAGGGCCTGGGCGGCGGTCTTCGCCGCCGTCGCGCTCGTCTCGATGCTCCTCGGCGCGCTCGGCCTCGCCGCCGGCTCGCTGGGTCTCGCGCAGCCGCTCGTGGAGCGGTACGCGGCGGCGGACGTGGTGGTCGCCGGGGACCAGGAGGTGCGCTGGACCACCAAGCCCTGGGGCAGTGAGCCCACCACCGCCACGACCGCGCTGACCGAGCGGGTCAGGGTGCCGGCCAGGGTGGCGGAGGCGTTGCGGGGCGTGCCCGGGGTGCGGGAGGTCGTGCCGGACGACGCCTTCTCCGTACGGGATCCGCATGCCGTGCGCGCCGCCCATGCCGTAGGGGATGCCTATGCCGTACGGGATCCCCGTGCCGTGCGCGCCGACCCCGTACGGGAATCCCATGCCGTGCCGGATCCCCGTGCCGTGCGGGATTCCCGTGCCGTACGGGATCCCCGTGCCGTGCGCGCCGACCCCGTACGGGAATCCCATGCCGTGCCGGATCCCCGTGCCGTGCGGGATTCCCGTGCCGTGCGGGATTCCCATGCCGTACGCGGTGCGGAGGATCCCGTACGGGTCTACCCCGGGCGCCCCTGGGCGGCGGCCCCGCTCGGTGGGCATGGCCTGGTCGAAGGGCGGGGCCCCGGGGTGGACGGGGAGGTCGTGGCCGGGGCCGGGCTCGGCGCGCGGGTCGGCGAGGAGGTCGCCGGATACCGGGTCGTCGGGGTCGCCGACGGGCCCGCCGCCCTCTACTTCGGCGCGGCCGAGGCGCGGCGGCTCGCCGGGCACCCCGGCCGGTACGACGCGATCGGGGTGCTGGGCGAACCGGGGGTCCCCGTCGCCACCCTCCACGCGCGGGTGCGGCAGGCCCTCGACGAGGCGGGCGCGGGGGAGTTCCGCGCCTTCACCGGGGACGGCCGCGGCGGTGTCGAGGACCTGGCGGCCCTGCCCGCCCGCGACGGCCTGCTCCAGCTCCTCGCGGCCGTCGCCGCGAGCGTCGCCATGGTCACCGTCCTCGTCCTCGCCTCGCTCGTCGCCCAGGCCCTCCAGCAGCGGTCACCGGAAAGGGAGTTGCTGGACGACCTGGGTGCCTCGCCCCGCCAGGTGCGGGCCGCGGCCGGCCGCGAGGTGGTCCGGGTGGCGGGTGCGGCGGCGGCGCTGGGCGCCCTCGGAGCCGTACCGGCCTTCCTCGCCCTCCGTGCCGCTCTCCACGGCCCCGGCATGCTGCCGTCCTCGCTCGAACTCCCGGTGCCGCCCTGGCTGTTCGCCGCCCTCCTCGTGACGGCGGGGCTCACCGTGGGGCTGGCGCGGTTCGTGGTCGTGTTCGCGGGGGCGGGCCGGGGGAGGCCGGGGCGCGCCGGGCGCGGGCGGCGATCCGGCGGCGTACGTCGCGGCTTCGGCGTCCTGCTGCTCGTGGCCGGGGTGGGGTCCGCGGGGACCGCCACCCTTCAGTCGGGGGAGGCCGCCGGCGCGGCGGCCGGCGCGGCGACCGTCACGCTGGTGGCGGGGTGCGCGCTGCTGGGCCCGTGGATCGCGGCGGCGGCGATGCGGGTGGCGGGGCCCGCGCTGCGGCGGTTCGGCGGGGCACCGGGGCGGCTCGTGGCGGCCGGGGCGGTGGCGCACTCGCGCAGGCTGGGCGCCGCGCTGGTCCCCGCGGTCCTGGTCACCGCCTTCGCGACCGTCCAGCTCGCGGCGGGTGCCACCGCGGAGCGGGCCGCCGAGGCGCAGGCGCGGGCGGCGATGGTGGCGGACTACGCGATCGGGGGCGGGGACGGGCCGGGTCGGCCGGGTGCGGCCACCGTCACCGCGGCCGAGGTCCGGCGGCTGCCCGGCGTCACGGCCGCGACGGGCGTGCTGCGGTCCAGCGTCGTCCTGGCCCACACCGAGGCGGGCGCGCCCCGGCTCGACCGGCTGCCCGTGCTGGGCGTGGACCCCCAGGGCCTGGCCGAAACGCTCGACCCGGGCGTCGTCGCCGGGAACCTCGCCGGGCTCGCACGTCCCGGCACCGTCGCCGTCGGCGCGGACCGGGCCGACTCCCTGGACGTGCGCCCCGGTTCGGCGGTGGAGCTGCGGCTCGGCGACGGGACACCGCGACGGCTCACGGTGGTCGCCGTCTACGAACGCTCCCTCGCGCTCGGCGAGTTCCTGCTGCCCCGCGCCGAACTGGCCCCGCACATGACCGATCCGCGCCCGGCCCGTGTCCTCGTGGCCGGCCCGGGCGGGGCCGCCGTCGCCGGGTCCGTGGCGCACCCGGAGCTCGAACCGGTCGTCCCGGACGAGGCGGAGGCGAGCGGACTGCTGTCGACGGGCGCCGTCGCCGCCATCGGTGCGCTCACCGTCCTGTCCGTACTGAGCACGCTCGCCCTCATCGCCGCCGGTCGCCGCGACGAACTGACCCTCCTCCGCCAGGTCGGCGCCTCCGGTCGCCAGCTGCGCGGCATGCTCCGCCTGGAGGCCGCGTTCCTGGCCGTGACCGGCCTGCTCCTCGGCGGCGCCGTCGCCGCGATCCCGCTCACGGCGTTCGCCGTCTCCCTGACGGGCGGCCTGCCGTACCTGCCGCCGGTGCAGGCGGCGCTGATCGCGGGGACGGTGGTGGTGACGGTGTACGTGGGGGTGATGAGGGCGGCGTCGGCCGCGCGGTGAGGGCGGGACGCGGTAGGCGGCTTACGCGGCTTACAGGACATGGGAGTTGCGCTGCCTACGACGCACGCGGCTTGCGCGGCGACGCACCCCCTCACGCCTCGTCCAGGTCGTACGCCCGCCCTCACGCGTTGAGGTACGCCAGCACCGCCAGCACCCGGCGGTGGCCGCTGTCGCTCGGGGGCAGGGCCAGTTTCGCGAAGACGTTGCCCACATGCTTGTGGACGGCCCGCTCGGTCACCACCATCGAGCGGGCGATCGTCGCGTTGTCGTGCCCCTGGGCCATCAGCGCGAGGCACTCGCGTTCGCGCGGGGTCAGCGAGTCCAGCGGGTCGTCGCGGCGCCGGGCCATCAGCTCGGTGACGACCTCCGGGTCGAGGGCCGTACCGCCCGCCGCCACCCGGTCCAGCGCGTCCAGGAACTCGTCCACCCGCCCCACCCGGTCCTTCAGCAGATAGCCGACGCCCCGCGCGCCCCCGCCGAGCAGCTCGGCGGCGTACGTCTCCTCCACGTACTGGGAGAGCACGAGGACCGGCAGGTCGGGGAGTTCGGCGCGGGCCGCGAGCGCCGCCCGCAGCCCCTCGTCGCGAAAGCCGGGCGGCAGCCGCACGTCGAGGACGGCCACGTCCGGTCGCTGCTCCAGGAGCAGCGGAAGGATCTCGGGGCCGGTCGCCGCCACTCCGGCCACCTCGTGCCCGGCCGAGGTCAGCAGGAGGACCAGGCCCTCCCGCAGGAGGGCGTTGTCCTCGGCGATCACCACACGCACGGCAGCTCCACTTCGATCACGGTCGGGCCCCCGACGGGGCTGGTCAGACGTACGGTCCCGTCGAGCGCGGCGACCCGGCGGCGCAGGCCGAGCAGCCCGGAACCGCCGCTCTCGCCCGCCTCGGCGCCGCCGCGGCCCTCGTCCCGCACGGCGGCGCGCAGCCCGGTGGGGGTGCGGGCGAGCAGGACGGAGGCGCGGGTGGCGCCGCTGTGCTTGGCGGCGTTGGTCAGGGCCTCGGCGACGGCGAAGTAGGCGGCGGCCTCGACGGCGGCGGGCGCTCGGGGGCCGTCGGAGTCCCCCGTGGCCGCGTCCGGCGACTCGACGGTCACCGTCACCTCCAGGCCACTGCCGGCCGCCAGGGCGCGGACCGCGCCGGTCAGGCCGCGGTCGGTGAGGATCGGCGGGTGGATGCCGCGCACCACGTGGCGCAGTTCGGCCAGCGCCTCCTCGGCCTGGTCCTGGGCGTCGTCGAGGAGCTTGCGGGCGGTCGCCGGATCGGAGTCGTACGCCCGGCGCGCGAGCCCGATCCGCATGGACAGCGCGACGAGCCGGGCCTGCGCCCCGTCGTGCAGATCGCGTTCGATGCGGCGCAGTTCGGCGCCGTGCGCGGCGACGGCGCCCGCCCGGGTCGCGGTCAGCTGCTCGATGCGGGCGGCCAGCGCGGCGTCCCTGGCGGCGGACGGGCCCGGGGTGAGCAGCATCCGCGACCAGTCGGCCTCCAGGTCGGCGAGCCGCCCGATCAGCGGCAGCGCCACGGGGGCGCGGCCCGCGAGGCCGGCCCAGACCCCGTCGACGAGCAGGGCCGGCACCCACAGCACCAGCGCTCCGTACATGAGGAACAGCCCGTACAGCAGCTGCGCCACCATCCAGCGCAGGTCCCCGAACGTGGACGGGTCCGCCAGCGCGGTGCGCACCCGCTCGGGGAGGGGGCCTTCGAGCGGCAGATACGCCTCCGGGACCGGCAGCCCGGACCGCGCCGCGCTGCGCCGCCGCTCCCAGCCGGCGAGGCGGCGCAGCAGCAGCACGCTCTCGGGGAGCACGCCGGCGCCGATGACGGTGAGGACGAGGATGCCGGTGAAGAGGGCGACGCCGATCATCAGGTGGCACAGGAGTCCGATGGCCGCCCCCAGGGCGAGGTGGCGCGTGGCCCTCCCGGCTTCCTTGATCGTCTCGCGCATGGGTCAAGGCTAGGTGACGGCCGGGCGGGGGACGGTGGAGCGGGCTACACCCTCGGTTCGGGGGCGGGCACGGCTGTGCGGGAGGGCGCGGACGGGGAGCATCGAAGACGTACCGAGGAGCGAGAGCCGATCACCCTGATCGCCCCGGTCCTCACCCCCCCCTTTCCTATTTCTTGCTCCTTCTTGCTCTTTCTTGGCCTTCGGAGGTCCCACATGCGCTCCTTGCTCTGGCTGATGCTCGCCGTCGGCGTCGTCGCGAACGTCTTCGTCACCACCTTCTCCGGCTACACCGGGATCACCCAGATCCTGGCCAGTGCCGGGACGGGTGCCCTCTTCATCGGCTCGGCCGTGGCCCTCTGGCTGACCCGCGGGCGGGTCGCGGGGCGGGGCTGACGGCGGCGGGGTCGACGGCGGCGGCGTTGTCGGTGCCGTGCCCCACAATGGAACGCGTACCTGAGGAGGGGCTGCAGACATGGCCGTATGGGACGACCTGGTGGGACAGGCGCGTGTGGAGGAGCAGCTCGCGGCCGCCGCGCGCGACGCCGACGCGCTCGTGACCGCCCAGGCGGCCGGCGAGCCCGCTCCCGAGGCGTCGAAGATGACGCACGCCTGGCTGTTCACGGGCCCGCCGGGGTCCGGCCGGGACACGGCGGCCCGGGCGTTCGCGGCGGCGCTGCAGTGCGTGAGCCCGGACCGGGCGCTGGGCGGCGCACCGGGCTGCGGCTTCTGCGACGGGTGTCATACGGCGCTGATCGGCACCCACGCCGATGTCGAGGTGGTCCGCACGGACCTGCTCTCCATCGGTGTGAAGGAGACCCGTGACCTGGTCCGGCGCGCCCAGCTGTCGCCGGCGGGCCGGCGCTGGCAGGTCATCGTCCTGGAGGACGCGGACCGGCTGACCGAGGGCGCGGCCAACGTGCTCCTGAAGGCCGTCGAGGAGCCCGCGCCGCGGACGGTCTGGCTGCTGTGCGCACCGTCCCTGGAGGACGTGCTGCCCACGATCCGCTCCCGCTGCCGGCACCTGTCGCTGCGCACCCCGTCGGTCGAGGCGGTCGCCGACCTGCTCATCCGCCGGGACGGCATCGAGCCGGGGGTGGCGCAGGCCGCGGCCCGGGCCACCCAGGGGCACATCGACCGCGCCCGGCGTCTCGCCACCGACGAGCGGGCGCGCGCCCGGCGCGCGGTGGTGCTGAAGCTGCCGCTGCGGGTGGGGGACGTGGGCGGCGGTCTGCGGGCGGCCCAGGAGCTGATCGACGCGGCGGCCGAGGACGCCAAGCAGGTCGCCGAGGAGGTCGACGTCAAGGAGACCGAGGACCTGAAGGCGGCTCTCGGCGCGGCGCAGGGCGGTCGGATGCCGCGGGGCACGGCCGGGGCGATGAAGGAGCTGGAGGAGCGCCAGAAGCGCCGCCGCACGCGGACCCAGCGCGACAGCCTGGACCTGGCGCTCACCGACCTGACCGGCTTCTACCGCGATGTGCTGGCCGTGCAGCTGCGCGCGGGCAGCGCCCTGGCCAACGAGGACGTGCGGGACTCCCTGGAGACGATCGCGCGCGAGACGACCCCGGAGCGGACCCTGCGCCGGATCGAGGCGGTGCTCGCCTGCCGCGAGGCCCTCGACCGGAACGTGGCGCCGCTCCTGGCGGTGGAGGCGATGACGATGGCGCTGCGGGACTGAGCCGGTCGAGCCGACGAGTCGGGCGAGCCGAGGAGTCGGGCGGGCCGAGGAGTCGGGCGGGCCGAGGAGCGGGCCAGGCAGAGGAGTCGGGCGGGCCGAGGAGCGGGGCGAGCCGAGGAGTCGGGCGGGCCGAGGAGCGGGGCGGGCCGAGGAGTCGGGCGGGCCGAGGAGTCGGGCGAGCCGAGGAGCCGACCGGCCGAGGAGCCGACCGGCCAAGGAGCGGGGCGAGCCGAGGAGCCCGACAGGGCAGAGGAGGCGACCCGCCGAGGAGCCGACCCGCCGAGGAGCCGGCCGAGCCAGCTGAGCCGATCGAGCCGATCGAGCCTGCCGAGCCGGTCGAGCCGGTCGAGCCGATCGAGCCTGCCGAGCCGGTCGAGCCGAGGAGTCGGAAGCTGCCGACTCCTCGGTCCAAGGGCATCCGGACCGGCACCGGCCCCGGGATACCGCCGACACTCGGCCGATTGGACACGCTCCGCACTCGTCCCGATACGCTCCGGGAATGGATTCCAGGCGCCTGTTCCGCATCTCCGCCACGGCCTTCGCGGCCGCCGGTCTGATCCTCTCCGGCTGCTCGGGCGGCAGTGACGCCGCCTCGTCGTCCCCGTCGACCGGTACGGCGACCGCCACGGCGTCCGGGGCGGGCGCGGGGACGGCGGCGCTGGGCAGGTACTACGGCCAGAAGGTGTCCTGGCGCGACTGCGGTGTGGCGAACTTCCAGTGCGCGACCGTCCTCGTCCCGCTCGACTACGCGAAGCCCGAGGCGGGCGACGTGAAGCTGGCCGTCTCCCGGGTCAGGGCCTCCGGCCCCGGCAAGCGGCTCGGCTCGCTCCTGGTCAACCCGGGCGGCCCCGGCGGCTCGGCCGTCGGCTATCTGCAGGGATACGCGGGCATCGGCTACCCGGCCCAGGTCCGGGCCCGCTACGACCTCGTGGGCGTCGATCCCCGGGGCGTGGCGCGCAGCGAGCCGGTCGAGTGCCTGACGGGCCCGCGGATGGACGCGTTCACGCAGGTCGACCAGACGCCGGACGACGCGGCCGAGACGAGCGCGCTGGCGGCGGCGTTCAAGGAGTTCGCGGCGGCGTGCGAGAAGCGCTCGGGCCGGGTGCTCCCGCATGTGTCGACGGTGGCGGCGGCGCGTGACATGGACGTCGTACGGGAGGTGCTCGGCGACCGGAAGCTGAACTACGTGGGCGCGTCGTACGGCACGTTCCTGGGCGCCACCTACGCGGAGCTGTTCCCGGACAAGGCGGGGCGGCTGGTCCTCGACGGGGCGATGGACCCGTCGCTGTCGGCGGCCGACCTCAACCGCGACCAGACGGCCGGCTTCGAGACGGCCTTCCAGGCGTTCGCGGCGGACTGCGTGCGCAAGCAGGACTGCCCGCTGGGCACGGAGTCCGTCCCGGCGGCGACGGCGGCCCTGCAGCGCTTCTTCCGGGAGACGGACGCCAAGCCGGTGCCGACGGGGGAGAGCCGGCGGCTCGGCGAGTCGCTCGCCACCACGGGCGTGATCGCGGCGATGTACGACGAGGCGGCCTGGCCGCAGCTGCGGGAGGCGCTGACGCGGGCGATCGGCGGCGAGGGCTCGGCGCTGCTCGCCCTGGCGGACACCTACTACGAGCGGGAGCCGGACGGCTCGTACGCGAACCTGATGTCCGCCAACGCCGCCGTGAACTGCCTCGACCTCCCGCCCGCCTTCACGGGCCCGGCGGACGCCGAGAAGGCGGTGCCGTCCTTCGAGAAGGCGTCCCCGGTCTTCGGCCGCGGCCTGGCCTGGGCGACCCTGAACTGCACCTACTGGCCCACCCCGGCGACCGGCCGCCCGCACCGCGTCACCGCGGCGGGCGCACCCCCGATCGTCGTCGTCGGCACCACCCGCGACCCGGCCACCCCGTACAAGTGGGCGCGCTCCCTGGCCGCCCAGCTCTCCTCGGGCACCCTCCTCACCTACGAGGGCGACGGCCACACCGCGTACGGCCGCGGCAGCGACTGCATCGACACGGCGATCAACACCTACCTCCTGGAGGGCATCGCCCCGCAGAACGGAAAGCGCTGCTCATAGCCCCCGCCCGGGCCCGCTCCGGGGGTGGTCGGAGCACCCCGGGAAACTGTGTAGACTTGGCGACGCTGCTGCACCCACCATGGGAACGCACGGCATGCCGCCTTAGCTCAGTTGGCCAGAGCAACGCACTCGTAATGCGTAGGTCTCGGGTTCGAATCCCGAAGGCGGCTCAGACAAAACCCCAGGTCGGATGCTTCCGACCTGGGGTTTTCTCGTTCAGCGACGCGTCGGCGGAGCCGAGCACGTGCCGCGCGTGTGGCCGTGGTCTCAGATTTGGTCTCAGTCGGAGGTTCGGCGACCATGACGGTCGCCAGGGGCGCCCCCAGCTCGTTCAGGATCGTCCCGGCTGTGTGGCGCCTCCCGTCATACAGGCGGCGGTCGTCGCTCCCCGCCGCGGCAAGGAGCTCCTTGAACTCCTCCCAGTCCTGCCGGGGGTCGAGCGGCCGGCCATCCGGACGCGCGAACACGACATCGTGGTCCTGCCACAGGTCACCGGCGGCTGCCCGCTCCGCCTCCTGGAGCGCTCGGAGGTCCTTAAGCGGCGGGATTGGTACGGGGTTCTGGCTTTTCTTCGTCTTGGGGCGGGTGAACACCAGGCAGGCCCCCCGCCCTTCCTCTCGGGGCAGGGGCTCGCGTGCTCCGTGCACCCCGTCGGGCAGGGCTCCGGGCAGCCTCTCTTGTGCCCCTTGTGAGTAGTGCACGGCGATGAGCAGGGCTCGAACCGGTGCAGCCGCTCACCGCACGTATGCGGATCCGCGCAGCCGTGCTTCCACGTCAGCCGCTGAAGCTGCCAGCGCGGGTGGAACAGCTCCACCTCCAGGTCGACGTACTTCCAGCGCATGCCGAGGGTCTCGCCCTGGCGGAAGCCCATCCCGACGCCGACCAGCCAGCGCATGAACGTGGGGAGCTTGGCAGCTGCCTCCAGGAAGGCGCGCGCTTCGTCTGCGTGAACGGATTCGCCTCGGTCTCGTCCACGGTCGGCGGGCCGACGAGCGTTGCGACGTTCTCGACGATGATCCGACGGCGGTGTGCGATCTTCAGGGCGCGGGACAGGGTGCGGTGCACTTTGAGCACGCGGGATGGGGCGTGCCCCTCCTCCAGTATCGCGGCGTACATCGCCTCCAAGTGCTCCGGCTCCAGCCTGTTAAGCCGGTGCTGGCCGATGCCCGGGATGATGTCGTTGCGGGTCTTGGACCAGTAGTCGTCCAGCGACCGCGGCTTGAGCTTCAGGTCAGGCTCGCGATCGTCGTCAGGTGCGTCTCCGTCCACTGGGCCACGGTCGGCACGCGTCCCGCCTTCGGGGCCCGCTGTTCGTCGCGCAGCTTCTCCAGGGCGCGGACCTTGCGGGTCACTTCGCTTCCGTCTTGCCCGTTCGGTGGCGACGGTCCAGGCTTCCGTCGGGCTTAACGCCCGTGGTCACGCGGCCGTGCCAACGGCCTTCGCTCCCCTCGTAGATGGACGATTCCATGTTGTGGTTGCGGGGGCTCATCGCTTCCTCTCATGGGTGAGGCGGCCCCGGTGAACTCCGGGGCCGCCTCGGGTGCTTCGCTCAGTCAGGCGGTCTGTCGGGGGAGACCGGCGGCGAACGCCTCCAGGTCAGTCCGTCGGATGCGGCGGGCGCGGCCCACCTTCCCGCACGGCAGGACGCCGGCGGCCATCAGCTCGTAGACGGTGGAGCGTCCGAACGAGAGCGCTTCGGCGGCGGCGTCCACGGTGAGCAGGATCCGGTTGGCAACGGGCATGACGGGGGTGGGCACTCGAATGCCTCCTCGGCAGGTGAGTAGGCCTTTCGGCCGTCTTCTGTCAGGTCCGCTACCTCCGCTACCTCCCTGCTCAGGGGCGTGATCGCAGGTAGCGGATGGGGTAGCGGTAGCGGATGCGTGCGCTACCGTCCCCGGCTTGCGGGGCGTGGGGCCGGTAGCGGGGTAGCGCTCATCCATCAGCTCTCGCTCCAGGGAGGGGCGGATGATCTCGGGGTTGTCGAGGCCGCGCTGACCGCAGCGGAGGTCCGGGCAGCGGGCACCGCTGGCGCGCCGACTATCGGAGCCGCTGAAGCCATGAAGACGGCTCGCCCATCGGGGCGGCGCGTGGCCCTCGTCGTCAGCAACAACTCTGCCGAGTCTGTGTGCGCCTACCCGTCGTCCCATGGGCTATCGACGCCGTTGAGGCTGTAGTGGGCAGGCCAAGCCTGAGGCCAGACCGCATGAAGCCGGCACCGTATCTCCTGCTCGAAGCGGCGTCGCTGCTAGGAGTCGCCCCAGAACGGTCAGTTCTCACCGGCCACTCTGTGAGACATCGAGGCATCCGAAGCGGCAGACGCGAGGAGTGTGGGCTTCGCCAACAAACCCGGCAAGCAGGAAGTTCTCAGCTCAGCCGGAGCCGACGCGATCGTTCTCGATATGAACGAAGTAGCACGAGCTCTCGCGAGGGCGTAGGAGTTCGCCGAAGGGCGCCGCTGACTCGCGAGCGGCCTCATTTTGCCTTCTCTGCGGGAGGGGGCAGTGAGCCTTCAGGCGACCGTGAACCAGTAACGCATCGTTGATGCGTTCTGACAGGGAAACGGCGCCTGATCAAAACCCTGCGCCTTGACCATTCCCTCGCTTCGCTTGTTGCGGTCGTCGATCACTGCGAGAACGAGGACCTCTTGATCGCTTTCCCGGTCTACAACGTCATCCAGAGCCCTCTCCAGGGCTCTGCGTCCTAGCCCAGTTCCCTGATAGGTGGTTGCCACGGCGACCACACGCAACAGACGGAGAGGGCCGGACCACCCCGCCTGCTCCTCGATCCAGGCTCTGTAGCTCGCTTCGCACCGGGCGTGTGCAACCACAGCTCCGAAGTTAGTGTCCACGTCCTCGGCTACTAGGACCCGCTCATCGAGAACGCCGCGGCACTCTTTTCGCGCCTGAGTGCGGATCCACGTCTGCACTTGCAGCTCCCACTCAGCCGGGTGGGGCAGCTTCCTGCCCCCGACCGATCTTGGGTGTGGTTTGGTGCAGCTAAAGCGCTCAAAGGCCTGGCGATCACTACTCGTGGCGGGCCGCCACGAAAGGTCGGTCAATCGCTAGCCCTCGCCCTCCGGCGACGCGGCGGGGACGATGCTAGACGTTCCCGCATGTAAGCAGCGGCGGCAGCAGGCGGGGGCGTGCTGTAGACGCGAGAGTACGTAGCCGCGAGCTGCACGTCCTCGTCAGACTCGTGCACCTGAGGGGTTCCGGCGGCTCCCGCACCAAGGAGAAGTCGTTCTGCTAGCAGCCGGGCATTGTCTACACCGCTCTGCGCGAGGGGCAGAAACTGCGAAGCTCTAAAGCCCTTCGGGCGCGCTCCGACGGGGAGGGTGAAGTGTGTCAGCTCACGCGGTGTAGGCATCTGCATCGCCACCTGTCAGCCCCCCTGGCTGCCGCATGTTGTCGTATGTGTTCGCAGCTTGCTGAAGGACCTGGATCAGTTCACCCAGTCTCGTCCTGCTTAGAACGTACCGCCCCTTCGTGTCCACTGGAAGGGTACCGAGTTCCTGAGCTTGTTGCCTCATCTGCTCAGGCGTTCCTGTGATCAGAGGGGGGTCCGCCTGCCCTAGAGCAATGTGGACAGCATCAGGATCGCCTCCGGGGCCGGGAAGCCCCATCGACACGATGAACTGGTTGATCGGCTGACTCGGCATGTCCGCGTTCCGCCAGACGAGCCGCACTTGAAACGATTCACTGGGCAGGTTCTCGGGCGTGGTCACGTCGGTCAGTGTGCCATTGCTCAGTGCTCCCACGTCAGGTGGTTAACCCATGCGGACCACAGGCGACAGTCTGCTCCGTGGTCTCAATTTTGGTCTCAGCCGGCCGCTGGTACGTGGACGTCCGTCGCTGTCCGGAAGCACCGGGTGCCGCCGATGACCTGCGGCGCAGCCGCTTCGGCGGACACCCCCGGACGCCCCCGGACCAAGATCCGACAACTCGTAATGCGTAGGTCTCGGGTTCGAATCCCGAAGGCGGCTCAGACAAAACCCCAGGTCGGATGATTCCGACCTGGGGTTTTCTGTTGCTCGGGTCAGCCGTGGCTGTGGCCCCAGTCCCTGCAGAGGGCCCAGATCACGAAGACCGAGACGGCGATCAGGATGAGCGCCCACCACGGGGTGTACGGCAGCCACATGAAGTTCGAGATGATCGTGAGCGAGGCGATGAAGATGCCGGCGCCGCGGGCCCAGTTCTGGCCGGCCAGGAGGCCGAGGCCGACGAGGACGCCCAGGATGCCGAGGATCAGGTGGATCCAGCCCCATGCGGTCAGGTCGAACTTGAAGACGTAGTCGCCGACGCGGGTGTAGACGTCGTCCTTCGCGATGGCCGCGATGCCCTGGAAGATGTCCAGGACGCCGACGACGCTCAGGACGACCCCTCCGAAGAGGGTGCCCCCCGACGCCCATTTCTGGGCGGTGGTCCTCGCCTGCGTGTGCTCGGTCATGGCATGGCTCCTTCTACGGTCCCGGGCGCTTCAGCGCCGGGGAATCCGGTCCTCGGCCAGAGCGAATTCCTCGTCCGACGGCACGCCCCGCGCGGCCGACCCGGCGGCCACGCCGATCGGACCGGGGCGCCCCTCGCGTCTGAGACCACCTTTCGGCAGACGCCACGAAGTCGCTTTTCATTCTCCCGCCGACCCGGTTTGATCGCACACGCGGACGGATCCAGGGAACAGTGCGGAGGGGAATCGTGATCACCGAGCGGACGCGGCTGCGGCGGATGCGGCACAAGGGGAGCCATCGGCGGGAGGACCTGGACGCGGTGCTCGCCGCGGGGTTCCTCTGCCACCTCGGCGTGGTCGTGGACGGCGCGCCGATGGTCGTGCCGACCGTGTACGGGGTCGACGGCGACCGGATCTACCTGCACGGCTCGGTCGCGAGCCGGAGCCTGGTGCAGGCGCCCGACGGCGTCGTGTGCGTCACCGTGACGCACGCCGACGGACTGGTGCTAGCGCGCTCGGTGTTCGAGCACGGGGTCAACTACCGCAGCGCGATGATCTACGGCGTCCCGCGGATCGTGACCGACCCCGAGGAGAAGCTGCGCGGGCTGCGGGCGCTCACCGAGCAGTCCGCGCCGGGACAGTGGGAGTACGCCCGGCAGCCCAGCCGCAAGGAGCTGGCCGCGACCGCGCTCGTCGCGCTCGACCTCACCGAGGCCTCCGTGAAGGTCGCCGACGGGCCCCCGGACGACGGCGACTCGCCCGACGCCGAGCTCGGACTGTGGGCCGGGGTGCTCCCGGTCGTCACCCGCTTCGGGGCCCCGGTCGCCGACCCGGTCCTGCCGCCGGGCATCGAGCCGCCCGCCCATGTCGCCGAACGGGAAGGGCGGCGGGCCGACATGGTCCACGGGACGGGCGTGGCTGACGTGGCGGACGTGGCTGAGGTGGCTGAGGTGGCTGAGGTGGTGGACGCGTCGGACGTGGCTGACGTGGCTGACGTGGTGGAGAGCCCGGCGTAGGCGAGACTGGCCCCTGATCGCCAGGGTGAGCCCGGGGGCGCCTGGGAAGCCCAGGGAGAGAAGCAAGGGGGGAACAGGCGCCGTGGCCGGAGCCTCCCACGCCGTACCGATCGAGGCCGTGGTCCTGGCCGACGTGGCGGTCGTCCTGCTGGCCGGGGCCGTCATGGTCCGGATCGCGCGCCGGTTCCACCAGCCGCCCGTGGTCGCGGAGATCGCCGCCGGGCTCATGCTCGGCCCCAGCCTGCTGGGGCTGCTGCCGGGGGACCTGCCCGCCCTGGTCTTCCCGCCCGACGCCCGGCCGATGCTCTCCGCCGTCGCCCAACTGGGCCTCGCGCTCTTCATGTTCCTGGCCGGCTGGGAGCTCGACCTCGGCCGGCTGCGCGGCCGAGCCGCCTCCGTGGGCGCCACGGCCCTCCTCGCGATGGGCGCCCCCTTCGCCGTGGGAGCGGGCGCCGCGCTCCTGATCTACGGGTCGCAGGCGCCCGCCGGGGTCGGCCGGGACACCTTCGTGCTCTACCTCGCCACCGCCTTCTCCATCACCGCCTTCCCGGTCCTCGCGCGGATCGTCCGCGACCAGGGCCTCGGCGCGACCCGGGTCGGCACCACCGCCATGGCCTGCGCCGCGGTCGGTGACGTGGTCGCCTGGTGTGTGCTCGTGCTCGTGGTGGCCCTCGCCGGGGCGGGAGGGGCGGGAGGGGCGGGAGGGGCAGGCGGGCCCGGCGGGTTCTTCCGGGTGCTCGGGTGGACGTGCGCGTACGGGGTCGCCATGGTCCTCGTGGTGCGGCCGCTGCTGCACCGCGTGCTGCGCCGGGCCGGCAGCGGGCGGCTCGCGGTCGTCGTGGCCGGGGTGCTGCTCTCCGCGTACGCCACCTCGTTTGTCGGCGTCCACGCGATCTTCGGGGCCTTCGCGTTCGGGCTCGTCATGCCGAGGGAGCGTCCGGGTGCTCCTCCGGGTGAGCGTCCGGGTGAGCACCCGGAGGAGGAGCCGGGTGGGCAGCGGTTGGGGCGGGAGGTCGCGGTGCCGCTGGAGAAGGTGTCCTCCCTCCTCCTGCCGGTCTTCTTCGTGCTCACCGGCCTTTCCGTCGACATCGGCGGTCTCGGCTGGTCCGGTGTCGCCGTCCTGTTCCTGGTGCTGGCCGCCGCCGTCGCCGGCAAGTTCGCGGGCGCCGTGCTCCCGGCCCGGCTCTCCGGCATGAGCCGGCGCGAGGCGGGGGCCTTGGGGGTGCTGATGAACACGCGCGGGCTCACCGAGATCGTCATCCTCGGCATCGGCCGCGAGCTGGGCCTGATCGGGCCCGAGCTGTTCACCGTGATGGTGCTGATGGCCCTGGTCACCACCGCCATGGCCGGGCCGCTGCTCCGGCTACTGGGGGTCGGCGGCGTCGCGGGTCCCGGCGGTGCCGGCGGTCGCGCCGCCGTCGCCCGGCGCGTCGACCCGGTCCCCGCGGAGGAGGCGTCGGCCGGAGTCCGGTGAGGTCCTACGGCCGGGCCGGCTCCGGCATCTCGTCCGTCTCCGCCACCCGGCGCCTCGCGCGCGCGGCCAGTTGGCGGGCCGCGGCCGGGGTGAGGTCCATCGCCGGGGCGATCTCGTCGAAGGGCACGCCGAAGTCGTCGTGGAGCACGAACGCCACCCGCTCGGCCGGTGGCAGCTCCTCCAGGACGGCCTCCTCGCCCGGGGCGCCGCCCGGCGGGGGTGGCGCGGGGCCGGTCCGCGCGGCCTCGCGGGCCCGCAGCCGGGTCAGGCAGACCCGTACGAGCGGGGCCAGGGCGGCCCCGCCGGATTCCTCAGCCTCCCGCACCGCCTCGTCGGCCTCGCCGTACGAGCCGAGCAGGCGGTACGCGACTGCGCGCAGCCGCGTACCGGTGGGTGTCGTGTGGGCGTTCACGGTCAGTCGCCGTGACCGGTCCCGCCGCTGCCGAAGCCGCCGCTGGAGATGCCGCCCCACTTGCGCTTCTCCTCGCTCGGCGGTTCTGGCGAGGTCTCGGAGCCGGACGTGCCGCCGTCCTTGAGCTGGTACGGCATGAGCCGGTGCTCGCCGTCGGTCTTCGGCATCTCCGCGGGCCTGCGGTACTCCGACATCTCGCCGGGCAGCCGGTCCGTCTCCGGCCGGCTCGGCTGTTCGTCCGGGTCGGGCGGGCGCGACTCGCGGTTCTTCAGGCGGATGCCGAGCATGAAGGCGCCGAGGAGGACGAAGACCACGATGAGTCCGCCGAGGACCTGGGCGAGGCCGGACTGCCACACACCGGCCGCCGTGGTGACCTGGGCGGAATCCACGAGGAAAGTGTTCATACTTCAGCATTACCCCGTTTTGCTCCGTTTGTTCCCACGGAGGGTCCACGGCTTGCCCCCGGTTGTTCCAAGGGCGGCCCAAGGGCGGTCCAGTGGCGGTCCAGGGGCGCTCAGGCGTGGCCCGGTGATGGCCCAGGGGTGGGTCAGGGCTGGGTCCAGGGGCCCAGGGGTGGGCCAGGGCTGGATCCAGGGGTCCAGGGGTGGTCCAGGGGTGGCCCAAGGCGTCTTCTGGGCGCGGAATCCCGTCTGAAACATTTCCGGGAGCCCATCGCGTCAGTGAGGTGTAAGCGAGGTGCGGCGGCGAGGGAACGCATCGCCCGCCCACCGACAGCGCACCACAGCGAACACGTCACAGCGACGGAAGGGGGGACATGAGACAGTCCCGCGCGGACGAGTTCCTGGAGTTCGCCTCCGCCCGTTCGGGCCATCTGTTCCGCTCGGCATGCCTGCTGACCAGCGGCGACACCCATCTCGCCGAGGATCTCGTCCAGGAGACCCTGGGCCGGATGTACGCCCTCTGGGGCCGCATCACCCGCATCGGCAACCCCGCGGGCTACGCCCAGACCGTGCTCGTCCGCAACTTCCTCAGCCACCAGCGGCGCCGCTCGGCCACCGAGCGCCCCCTCGGCGAGCTGCCCGACCGGGCGCCCGTCGACGGCGAGGACCCCGCCCTGCGCATCGCCCTGCTCGACGCCCTGGCCGCCCTGGCGCCCAAGGACCGGGCCGTGGTGGTCCTGCGCTACTGGGAGGACCGCAGCGTCGAGGAGACGGCCGACGTCCTGCACGTCAGCTCCGCGGCGGTCCGCACCCGTTCCACCCGTGCCCTGGCCAAGCTGCGCCAGGGGCTCGGGGGCAACATCGCCGAGTTCGCCGCCCGCTGACCCGGCCTGCCCACAGTCTTTTCCGACCCACGAACCGGAGACGGTGACACCGCCATGCCCCAGCACGAAGAGCACGAAGAGCACGACGTGACGAACGGACGATTCGAGGAGGAACTGGGCGCGGTCCTGCGCCACGCCGGAGACGGCTTCGCTGCGGGCGACAGCCGCGAACTGGTGGCCGGCGGCCTCGCCCGGGGCCGCCGGCGGCTGCTGCGGCGCCGCGTGGCCATGGCCGGCGGCGCGCTCGCGCTCGCCGCGATCGGCGTGGGCGGGGTGTACGGCGGCGCGCTGCTCGGCGACGGCGGCGGGGCGGTCGGCGCGGGCGGAGTGGACGGCGCCTCGGTGGCGGCCGGCCCCAAGCCCGGCACCAGCGGCGCCGGCAAGGACGACCCGGCCGCCCACGACCCCGGTTCGGCGCAGCTCCCCGTCGCGGAGCTCGCCGCCGTCCTCAAGGCCAACACCCCCGCCGGCACCTGGGAGATCCAGGACCCCGACGGCAAGGGCCAGGGGGTCACCGCCGTGTACGACGACGGCAAGGGCAAGGCGGGCGTCTCCGTCCTCCTCAACCGCGCGTCCGGCGACGGGGAGGCCGGCGCGGGCCAGGTGACCTGCCCGGACCCGGTGGCCGTCTCCTACGACGACTGCACCACGCGCAAGCTCGCGGACGGATCCCGGCTGATGCTCTTCCAGGGGTACGAGTACCCCGACAAGCGCGTCGAGACCAAGAGCTGGCGCGCGGTGCTGCTCACCAAGGACGGCTTCCTCATCGACGCCATGGAGTACAACGCGGCGACCGAGAAGGACTCCCCGATCAGCCGCGAGAACCCTCCGTTCGACCCGGACCAGTTGAAGACCCTGGTCACGGCGGAGGGCTGGCGCCCGCTGCTGAAGCGGCTGCCGGTCCCGAAGTGGTTCAAGCCCGGCTCCGATGCCCCGTCGACGGTGAACGAGCCGCGCCCCGCCGTCGTCCAGGCGACGCTCTCCTCGCTGCTGCCCGAGGGCGTGCACGTGGTCTCCCGGGGCGGCGACGGCGGATACGCCTATCTGGTCGTCGACGACGGCAAGGGCAAGAGCCTCGTCCAGATCAACGTCCAGCCGAGGATGACCGGCATCCGCGCCGAGCTGTTCAGCGGCTCCGACGTCACCGTCGAGGCCGACGGAACCCGGGTGAAGCTCGCGAAGCGGGCCGGTGAGAAGGGCGGCGAGGGCGTCGTGTGGTGGAGCGCCGACACGCTGGCCGCCGACGACTTCCGGGTGATCGTCTCCGCCTTCAACTCCGGCACCCAGCACGACGCCGCCACGCGCGCCGAGCCCGCGCTGACGACGGAGCAGCTGAAGCGGATCGCGCTGAGCCCGAAGTGGCGCGCGCTGACCGGGAAGCAGGGCTCGGAGCAGTCCGCGAAGTAGTCCTGCGCGGGCACCCCCCAAGCGGCGGTCCGGGCCTCGGCGGAGGCCCGGACCGCCTCATTTCGCCTCCGAGTAGCGCTCCACCGTCGCCGTCGTGAACGGGAAGCGCACCGGCGTCTGCCCGAACGCGATCCGCCCCGCCTCGTCGCCCGCCGCGCGGATCGCCTCCGTGACCGCCGCCGCCTCCTCGGCCGGGCAGTGCACGATCACCTCGTCGTGCTGGAAGAACACCAGCTCGGCCCGCATCCCCGCGGTGGCGCGCCGCAGCGCCGCCAGCATCAGCAGGGCCCAGTCGGCGGCGCTGCCCTGCACGACGAAGTTCCGGGTGAAGCGGCCCCGGGCCCGGGCGTCGGTCGACGCGTACCCGGGGACGTACTGCTCCGAGGCGTCCTCCGCGGCCGCGGCCTGGGGCAGACCCGCCTCCTCGTCCTCGCCCGCGCCCGCCGCCCGCGGGCTGGTCCGGCCCAGCCAGGTGCGCACCAGGAGGCCCTCCTCGCCCGCCTTCGCCGCGTCGTCCACATAGGCCACGGCGCGCGGGAAGCGGCGGCGCAGCGCGGCCAGGTTCTTCAGTCCGTCGCCGCTGGTCTGCCCGTAGATCGCGCCGAGCAGCGCCAGCTTGGCGTGGTCGCGGTCGCCGGAGAAGGCGCGGTCGGACAGCCGGGTGTAGAGGTCGTCGGGGTGGCCGGCGACCTCCATCAGGCCCGGGTCGCGGGAGATCGCGGCCAGCACCCGCGGCTCCATCTGGTCGGCGTCGGCGACGACGAGCCGCCAGCCCTCGTCGGCGACCACGGCCTGCCGGATGACCTTCGGGATCTGCAGCGCCCCGCCGCCGTTGGTGGTCCAGCGCCCGCTGACCGTGCCGCCCGGCAGGTACTCCGGGCGGAAGCGTCCGTCGCGCACCCAGTCGGCGAGCCAGGACCAGCCGTGCGCCGTCCAGATCCGGTACAGCTTCTTGTACGCCACGAGCGGCGCGACCGCCGGGTGGTCGATCTCCTCCAGCTCCCAGCGCCGGGTGGACCGCACCCGGATCCCGGCCTGGGCGAAGGCCCGCACCACGTCGGCGGGCAGATCGGGCCGCACCCGGCGTCCGAAGGCGGCGGACACCTCGTCCGCCAGCTCCGCGAGCCGGCGCGGCTCGCCGCCGCCCGCGTACCGCTCGCCGAGGAGGCCGTGCAGCACCTCGCGGTGCACGTCGGCCCGCCAGGGCAGCCCGGCGCGGTGCATCTCGGCGGCGACCAGCATGCCCGCGGACTCGGCGGCGGTGAGCAGCCGCATCCGCCCCGGGTGCTCGGCCCGGTCGTGGCGGCGCTGCTGCTCCGCGTACACCTCCAGGAGGCCCTCGAAGGGGACGCCGGCGGTGGGCTGCGGCTCGAAGAGGGAGTCCTGCGAGCCCGGCTCGGCGGCTCTGGGCGGCGGGTCGGGCGGCACCGGCTCGTTCCGCAGCCGGGCCAGGGCGGCCGCGGCCGAGCGGGGCTCGCCGAGCCGCCCCTCGTGGCCGAGGAGGAGCTGCTCGGCGTCCTCGACGTCGTAACACCGCTCGACGCGGACGCCGGCGGCGAGCAGCCTCGGATACACCTCGGAGGTGGCGCGCCAGACCCAGCGCGCGACGTCCGGGCGGGAGCGGACGGAGGCGACCAGATCCGGCTCGCGGCGCACCGGACCGGCGGGCAGCCCGTCGGCGCCGAGGGGGGCGAGCAGGGCCCCGTCCCCTTCCGGCTCGGGCGCGAGTGCCCACCTTTCGTTCACGGGTGCGAGTCTGGCACCCGCCACTGACAATCGACCGTCGCGCCGGGCCGGGCGCGGGAGCAAGGCGTTACGCCGCCTGGGGGAGAGGCCCACGACGCCCTGGAGGCCTACGCCGCCCTGGAGGCTCACGCCGCCCCGGAGGCCTACGCCGCCTGGTGGGAGTGGCCTCAGGCCGCCCGGTGGAACAGTGCCGCCGCCTCGCCGCGGGAGCCGACCCCGAGCTTGTTCAGGATGTTGGCGACGTGGAACTTCACGGTGGACTCGCTGATGTGCAGCTCCTGCGCGATCTGCCGGTTGCGGTGGCCCAGCGCCAGGTGGGTCAGGACCTCCACCTCCCGTTCCCCGAGGTCTGCCAGCGGGCTCATCGCGGCTGCCGGGGCCTCCGGGGTGGCGAGCGGCACCGTCGCGGTGAGGGTGGTGCCCCAGCCGGGCACGGCGTCCAGCTCCAGGCGCCCGCCGAGGACCTCCAGCCGGTCGGTGATGCTGCCGGCGCCCAGCGGGCAGGCGTCGAGGAGGCCGGGGCCGTCGTCGCGCACCGTGGCGCGCAGCTCGTGTTCGGTGAGGGTCCAGCCCACGTGCACCCGGGAGACCGCCTCCTGCTCCAGGACGATCAGGAGCAGGGCGCGGACGATCGCGCGGGCGCCGTGTGCCACGTCCGCGGGCAGGGTGCGCACGGAGTCGGGCGGGCCGAGTTCGAGGCGTACGGGGCTGTGCCTCAGCATCGGGCGCAGCGCGTCCGCGAGGCGGGCGAAGGCCTCGAAGGCCGGTTCCTCGGCGACCGAGCGGTCCCGCTGCGACTCCGCCCGCAGCTCGATCAGGGCCGACACGGCCAGCTCGGTGGCGGTGGCCCGCGCCGCCGTGTCGTCCAGGGCGCGGCTGCGCAGCACCCCGAGCACCCCGGAGAGCGCGGCGGCGTGCGCGGTGGTGAGCTCGGCGGTCACCCGCGCCCGGGTGTCGGCGGCGGTGCGCGAACGGGCCAGGGCGTCGGGCACCGCCTCGCTCGCGAACCGGTCGAAGTGGCTGGTCACCAGGTCCCACAGGGCCTGGGCCAGGGCGAGTTCGGGCGCGCCCGCCGGCTCGGCGCCCTCCTCCCGTACGAGGACGAGGACCGAGCCGCGGGGCGTGGCGTCGCTGCGCACCGCGACCACCTCGCGCTCGGCCCCTGCGACGGTGGCGCGGCCCTGCCAGGGCTCGCCGGGGACGCCGGCGGCCAGGAGCGGGGTGAGCTCGGCGGCGGTGAAGGGCAGTTCGGGGCCGCCGGTCCGCTTGAACGGCGAGTGCGCGCAGTGCGTGGACAGTTCGGCGGCCGCCCGGTGCGGGATCAGCGGATCCAGGACCTCGGAGAGGCGGGGCAGGATCTCGCCCAGCGGCTGCCGGATGACGTCGTGCGCGGCCAACAGGGCGCTGGTGGCGGTGAGTTCCATGAGGACCAGGGTACGGCCGCGGCTCGTGGCTCGGCCGTCCTTTCGGTCAGGTGGGACTGTCCGTTCGGATGGGCGGGCGGGGGTGGGGCGGCGGCGAAGCTTGATCCATCAGGAGCTGGCGAGCGAGCAAGCGGACGAGCAAGCAAGCGGACGAGCAAGCAAGCGCGCGAGCGAGCAAGCGAGCAAGCGAGCAAGCAAGCAAGTAGGCGGGCGTGCGACGCGGAACGCGGCAGCGCCGAGGAGTCGAGGAGACGGGGAACCATGGAAGCGATCGTGTACGAGGAGTTCGGCGGCCACGAGGTCCTGCGCCACGCGTCGGGCGTGGCCGTGCCGGAGCCCGGTGCGGGCGAGGTGCGGGTCAAGGTGGCGGCGGTCGGCGTCAACCCGGTGGACTGGAAGCGCCGTTACGGGTGGGTGGAGGAGTTCTACCCGACGACCTTCCCGGCCGTACCCGGCCTGGAGTTCGCGGGCACGGTCGACGCGCTCGGCGAGGGCGTGACCGGAGTCGCCGTCGGCGACGAGGTGTTCGGCTGGACGAAGACCGGCGCCTACGCCGAGTACGCCATCGCCGGCACCTTCGCCCCCAAGCCCGCCGCCCTCACCTGGGAGCAGGCCGCGAGCCTCCCCGTCGCGGGCGAGACCGCCCAGCGGGTCCTCGACCTGCTCGCCGTCCGCCCGGGCGAGACGCTGCTCCTGCACGGCGCCGCGGGTGCCGTGGGCGCGGTCGCCGCGCAGCTGGCCGTCGCGGCGGGCGTGACGGTGATCGGCACGGCGTCCGAGCGGAACCACGCGTTTCTGCGTGAGCTGGGCGTGACCCCCGTGACCTACGGCGAGGGCGTCGCCGACCGGGTCCGCGCCGCCGCCCCGGGGGGTGTCGACGCGGTCTTCGACGCGGCCGGGCACGACACCCTGCCGGTCTCGATCGAGCTCCTCGGCGGCGAGAAGTCCCGCATCGTCACCATCGCAGCCCCGGACGCCGCCGAGCACGGCATCGTCTTCTCCGGCGTGACGGTCGAGGAGTCCGTGGCCCGCCGGCAGCTGACCGCCCAGGCGGCCCTGGTGGCCGAGGGCCGGCTGCGGGTGGACCTCGCGGAGACCTTCCCGCTGAAGGAGGCCGCCCGCGCCCAGGAGATCAGCGAGTCGGGTCACGTGCGGGGCAAGCTGGTGATCCTGCTGTAGGGCGGGGGAGAGTGGGGCTGTCCGGGAGACGGGACGGCGAACGACGGGTGCAGGGCGGCCGAGGGACGGGTGCAGGGCGGCCGAGGGACGGGTGCAGGGCGGTCCGGCGACGGGTGCAGGGCGGCCGAGGGACGGGTGCAGGGCGGTCCGGCGACGGGTGCAGGGCGGCCGAGGGACGGGCGCAGGGCGGTCCGGCGACGGGAGCAGGCCGGCCGAGCGACGGGACCAGGGCGCCCGAGAGCCGAGAGCTGGGCGCCCGAGAGCTGGGCGCCCGAGCCGGGAACGGGAAGTGGGCCGGTCCTTCGGGGCTGGCTGGTGTGGTTAGAACCAGCCGGCCTTGACCACCGTGTGCCCCGCCGCGGCCGCCCGCCGGTAGAACGCCGTGAGGTCCCGGTGGTGGCTCCGGAAGATCTCCTCGACCAGGGCCTCGGCCCAGTCGGGCCCGAAATGGGCCACGATCTTGGCGCCTCCGGCGTCCCACAGCTCCTCGAAGGCGGTGCCCGCCAGGAACGCGGCGGCGGTGCGCACCTCGGCCGGTTCCAGGAGGATCAGCGGCGGGTCGGGGACGGCGTCGGCCGCCGCCCCGGCCGGCTGGCGCCCGCCGAAGACCGGCAGCCAGGCGGCCGGGTCGGGGCTCGCCGAGTAGAGCTCGTGGAGGAGGTGGAAGTCCTTCTCCACGGAGTCGGCGATCCCCGCCGCGCACTCCACCTGGTGGTGCTCCCAGGCCCTGGACATGAAGGCCTCGAGCCAGGCGTGGTCGTCCCTGATCTCCGCCTCCGCAGCGGCTCTCAGATGCATGTGCATGCGGATCCCCCGATCCCCGCGCTTCCTCGGCCCGCACCTCGGACCGACAGGCGCAACGTAGCCGCCCGCACTGACAACCGGCAGGCGGGCCGTCCGGCTCCGGAGGGGGCGACACGGGGGTGCGGCCCTTCCGGACGGCACGGGACAGGGACCCGGCTCCGACCCCGGTCCCTGTCCCGTCCCGACTCCCCAGCCTCGCTCCTCAGCGCGTGAACCGCCACGCGGGGAGCGCGCAGGCGCCCGTCGCGGCCACCGCGCACACCCCCACCGCGGCCGCCACCTGGCTCCACGGCACGGTGAGCGCGACCGGTGCGGCGAGGGCCGCGAGGCCGCCGCCGAGCCCGGCGAGGCAGACCGCGGTGACGGCCAGGCCCAGGACCGCCCCGATGCCGACGGCCAGCAGCGTCTCGCCCGCGACCGCCCGCAGGACCTGCCCGCGGGTGGCCCCGGCGAGGCGCAGGGACGCCAGTTCCGGGCCGCGCACCGAGGTGGCCATGAGCAGGGTGTTGGCGAGGGCGATCACCGTGTAGACGAGGGCGATGCCGAGCACCAGGAGCAGGCCCAGGCGGGTCTGGGGGGTGGTCGTCGGATGGGTGGCGGCGGCCCAGTCGGCGGCGCTGCGGACGGTCCCGCCGGGTACGGGTACGGGCGCGGGACGGTCGCTGTCGATCCGGTCCACGGTCGCGCCCGGGGCGTTCGCCCAGGTCACGTACGGTCCGTTGGAGCCGGTCCCGCGTGCGAGGACCGCCGCGACCCGCAGCCGCACCGGCCCGCGGCCGTCCGCCCGCCACACCTCCACCGTCTCGCCGACCGTGTGCCGCTCGAACTCCTCGTTGACGACGATCGACCGGTCGTCCAGGTCCCGCGGGTCGCCCGCGAGGACCGGCAGCCGGGCGTAGGAGGCCCAGGCCGCCGGGTCGGCCACGACCCGCGCCCCGTACTTGACCAGGGCCTCCTCCCCGTCCCGTACGAAGACCGAGGTGGCCCCGGTGGCGGACGCGCCCGGTCCGGTGGGGCGGGGGAGCGCGGTGCCGGTGGTGACGTAGGCGGCGCGGGTCTGCCCGGCCGCCTCGGCGGCCTTCGCGCCCGTCACGGTCGCCGCGGAGCCCAGCAGGGTGCCCGCGAGGGCGACCGTCACCAGGACGGGGGCGGCGACGGCGGCGGTACGGCGGACGGCGGCCGCGCCGTTCTCCCGTACGAGCATCCCGACCGCCCCCGGCAGCCGCACCGCCCGCGCGGCGGGGCGGACGAGGAGCGGGGCGAGCAGGGCGGCTCCGGTGATCAGCGGCATCGGCTGGGTCGTGTACGCCTTGCGCTTCAGGAGCTCGGACGGCTCCGTCGCGTACGTCCACACCAGCAGGCCGAGGCCGCCGAGGAGCAGGACCGCGCCGAGCAGGGCCCGGCCGAGGGGGAGTACGTCGGTGTCGACGTCCGCCTCGCGCAGGGCGGCGGCAGGGCCGATGCGCCCGGCCCGGCGGGAGGCGGCGAAGGCGCCGGCGAGGGCGACGGTGACACCGGTCCAGAAGGCGGCGTGGAAGGGCCAGGACGTGCCACCGTCCCGGACGGCGAGCGGGAACCAGTCCGGTGCCACCCCGCCGTCCACCAGGGCCCGGGCGAGCCACGGTGCGCCCCTGGCGCCGAGCAGGCAGCCGGCGGCCGAGGCGAGGACGCCGACGCAGGCCGCCTCGGCGAGCAGCATCCGGCGCAGCTGGCCGGGGGTGGCCCCGACGGTGCGCAGCAGGCCGTACTCGCGCCGCCGCAGCGCCACGGCGAAGGCGAAGGTGGAGGCGACGACGAAGACGGAGACGAAGGCGCTGACGCCGCCGGCGGTGCCGAGCAGGGCGTCGAGGGTGACGCGCGCCTGTGCGTCGTGACCGGCGCCCGGGTCGGCGAGGCGCCGCTCGTCGCCGGTGAGCACCCGCGCGCGGGTGCCGGCCAGGGCCCGCACCGCGCCGGCGGGGGCGTCGACCCCGACGGCGTCGGGCCCGCCCGCGACGGTGACGGTCCAGCGGGCGCGCAGCTCGCGCAGCAGTTCGGTGTCCACAGGCTGTGGACGGTCGAGCGGCGCGTCGACCACCGTCGTCTCCGGTCCGCGCCGCACCTCGACGGAGAGGTGGTCCTGACCCTGCACGACGACGGGCGAGGACGCGAATCGCTCCGGCGCCCGCTCGGGAGCGCGTCCGGTCGCGGACAGACCGACCCCCATGACGACGAGCAGCCCCACCCCGAGCGCGAGCGCGACGAACCCCCCGAGGAGGGCCGTCCAACGGTCCCGCAGCCCGGCGAACACGACGGTCAGCACGCCGCACCGCCTGCGGCCGGGCCGGCGGGGGCGCGGGTGGGGGCGAGGGCGTGGGCGCCGGGCGCCGGCCCGCCTCGGGGAGCGGGGCGACCGGGCGCCGAATCGCCTGCGGCCGAGCGGCCTCCCGCTGGCGGGTGCACGGGTGTCGAGCGGTCTGGCGGCGCCGGGCGCGCGGGCGTCGGGCCGCCTTCCCCTGTGGGGTGGCCGGGCGTCGGCCCGCCTTCCGCCGCCGCCCCGCCGCGCGTCGGCCCGCCTCCCGCCGCACCATCTCCCGCCGCCGTCCCGCCTCCCGCCCCTGACCCGCCGCGCGTCGGCCCGCCACCCGCTGCGGCACCTCCCGCCGTCGCCACGGCCCCCCGCCCCCGCCCCCGCGCGCCCCCCGTCTCCAGGCCCGCCATCCGCCCCGCGATCGTCTGCGCCGTCGGGGCGTGCAGCTCGCCTCGTATGCGGCCGTCGGCCAGGAAGACCACCCGGTCCGCGCGGGCCGCGGCCGTCGGGTCGTGGGTGACCATGACGATCGTCTGGCCGTCGCGGTCGACGAGCTCCCGCAGCATGTCCAGGACCTCGCGGCCCGTCGTGGAGTCGAGCGCGCCGGTCGGTTCGTCGCCGAAGAGGACCGCCGGGGCGGTGATCAGCGCGCGGGCCAGCGCGACGCGCTGCTGCTGGCCGCCGGACAGTTCGCCCGGCCGGTGCCGTTCGCGCCCCGCCAGGCCGACCCTCGCCAGCGCCTCCCGCACCCGCGTGCGGGACGGGCGGCGGCCGGCGAGCAGCAGCGGCAGGGCCACGTTCTGGGCGGCGGTCAGCGAGGGCAGCAGGTTGAAGGACTGGAAGACGAACCCGATCCGCTCCCGCCGCAGCAGCGTCAGCCGCCGCTCGCTCAGGCCCTCCAGGGCCACCCCGCCGACCTCGACGGTCCCCGCCGTCGGCCGGTCGAGTCCGGCCGCGCACTGCAGCAGCGTGGACTTCCCGGAGCCGGAGGGACCCATCACGGCCGTGAAGGTCCCGGTGGGGACGTCGAGGTCGACGCCGTCGAGGGCGCGGACGTCGCGATGGTGGCGGCGCAGGCCGCGGAGGCGTACGGCGTAGCTGGTCATGGCTCAAGCGAACCGTTTCCGCCGGCCCCGATCACGACCACTGGGGGGCGTCCCGGGGGTAGGGCCCGCCCTACCCCCGGGGGCGGGCCTGGGACCATGGGAGGGACGTACGGGCGGTCGAAGGGGCATGCGGCATGAGCGGTGGCAGGCGCGCGGGCAAGGGCGCGGGCGACGCCGGCGGCGGCAGGCGCACGGGCGCGGGCCAGGGCGCGGGCAGCGCCGGTGCGGGCGACGCCGGGCGCGCCGGCCCCGCCGCCACCGTCGAAGAGGCCCTCAAGGCGCTCTACGGAAACGACGACCGGGCCCTGGACACCGCCGCGTCCCTGCTCGCCGCCGACCCGTCCGCCGACGCCGAACTGTCCCGCCGCGGCGAGGAGTTCGTCCGCTCCCTCTGGGCGCGCGGCTGGCAGCCCGCCGACCTCGTGCGGATGGCCCGGCGCGAACTGTCCGACGAGCACGTCCGGCTGCTCTCGGGGATCGTCCGCGCGGAGACGGCCCGCTACGAGCGCCTCCCGCACCGCTGGGGGGCCCAGCTCGACGCGCTCGACCAGGACGTCTGGACCGCCGACCGCTTCTCGTACGCGACGGGCGTCCTGGAGCTGTACCGGCTGCTCGTCCGGCTGCCCCGGCTCGACGCCGTCGGCCCCGTACCGGGCGAGCCCCTGCCCCCGCCGGTCGCGGGCGAGCCCAGGACGCTGTCCAAGATCCGCGCGCTGCTCGCGAAGGCCGAGGCGACCACCTACGCGGAGGAGGCCGAGGCCCTGACCGCGAAGGCGCAGGAGCTGATGGCCCGCCACAGCCTCGACGAGGCGAGCCTCGCGGCGGGCGCGCCCTCGCCGGAGACGCCCGGGGCGATCCGGATCGGCGTCGACGCGCCGTACGAGCAGGCGAAGGCGATCCTCCTGGACGCCGTGGCGACGGCGAACCACTGCCGGGCCGTGTGGAACGAGGGCCTCGGCTTCTCGACGGTCGTCGGCTTCGAGGCCGACCTCGACCCGGTGGAGCTGCTCTACACCTCACTGCTCGTGCAGGGCACGGCCGCGATGACCCGGGCGGAGGCGGAACAGCGCGCGGGCGGCCGCAAGCGCACCAAGTCCTTCCGCCAGTCCTTCTTCCTCGCCTACGCGAACCGGCTCGGCGCCCGCCTCTCCGCCACGTCCCGTCGGGTCGCCGCCGAGGCGCCGACCCTGCTCCCGGCCCTGGCCACCCGCGAGGTCGCGGTCACCACCCGCACCGACGAGCTCTTCCCCGAGACCCGCACCAGCAGGGTCCGGGCCGCGTGGGACGAGGCGGGCTGGTCGCACGGCACGAGCGCGGCGGACCGGGCGGGCCTGGGAGCCCCGCCGCGGGGCGAGATCCGCTCGTAGCGGCCACGGTCCGGCTTTTGCCGGGCCACGGTCCGGCTTTCGCGGTGCCACGGCCCTGCCTTCCGCCGTGCTGCGTTGCGGCCTTGTCCGTGCCGCGTTCCGACCCTCCGCCGTGCCATGACCCCCGCCCTCCCGCGCCCGCCACCGCCCCGCCCTCCCGCGCCCGCCACCGCCACGCCCCCTGATGCAGGCGCACCCCACCGGTGACCCAAATGCCCGTTTCACCCCACCTCGCCATTAGGCTCACCCCCATGAGCTGGCTCCGCGCGCTGAAGGAGACCGCGCGCTCGGGGCTCTCCGTCGAGCGGCGGCGGCTGGAGCCCGCCGTGGCCGCGCGGGGTGCGCTGGGGCTCGCGCTGGTCGTCGGGGTGTCGCTCGCCCTGTTCGGGCCCGCGGTCGCCGCCTCGTCGGCGTTCGGCGCGTTCCAGGCGGCCATCGCGACCTTCCAGCGCTCGTACCGCCCCCGCCCCACCCTCGCACTGGCCTCCGGGCTGAGCCTCGCCGTCTCGACCTTCCTCGGCTATCTCACCGGCGCCCACGAGGCCCTCTTCCTCACCCTGCTCGCCCTGTGGACCTTCCTCGCGGGCCTGGCCTGGGCCGTCGGTCCCACCGTCGGCATCATCGCCTCCTCCAACGTGGCGATCATGCTGGTCACCGTCACCCTGCCCACCTCCGTGGCCACCGCCGCCGGCCACGCGGCGATGATCGCCGTCGGCGGTCTCGTGCAGGCCGCGCTGATCGTCGCCCTGCCCGTGCGCCGCTGGGGCGCCCAGCGCGACGCGCTCGCCGACGCGCTCGCCGCGGTGGCCGACTACGCCCGGCGGCTGCGCCACGACCCGACCGCCTCCTTCGACCCGGTACCGCTGATGACCGCCCGCAGCGCCGCCGCCGTCACCCCGCGCCAGGCCCGCCGCCGCCCCGGCGAACTGCACGGCGCGCGCGGGCTCGCCGAGCGGATCAGGCCCGTGCTCGCCTCCCTCGCGGACCCGGCCGTCGGCGCGCCCGCCGAGGGCCCGGAACGGGACCGGGTGCGCGAACTGCTCGGCGCGGCGGGCGAGGTGCTCGACGCCGCCGCGCACGCCATCCGGCACGGCGAGCCGGTCGAGCTGCCGCCGCCGGCCGTCGCCGCGCTGCGCACCCCCGACACCGGAGCGATCCTGTCGGGTGCGCCCCGCCGGGCCGCGACCCGGCTCGCCGCGCTCCTCGGCGACGTCGTGGAGACCGCCGAGCCCCGCACCGAGACCGCCGCCGAGGCCCGCAGCCGCCCGACGCTGGTCCGGCTCGTCCCGGTGGCGCTCGCCCGGATGCGCGCGGAGCTGCGCCACGAGTCGCCGGTCCTGCGGCACGCGGTGCGGGTCACGGTCGTCGCCTGCGCCGGCTATCTGCTCGGCTCCGCCCTTCCGCTCGGCCACGGCTACTGGGCGCCGCTGGCCTCGGTGATGGTGATGCGCCCGGACTTCACGCAGACGTACGCGCGTTCCGTGGCCCGCTTCGGCGGCACCCTCGTGGGCGTCACCCTCGCGACGGCCGTCGTGCAGGCCGCGCACCCGGGCACGTACCTTTCGGGGGCGCTCGCGGTGCTGTGCGCGTTCGGGACGTATCTGCTGATGCGCACGGGATACGCGTCCAGCCAGGTCTTCGTCGCCGCGTACGTGGTCTTCCTGCTCGGCATGGCCGGCGAGGGCGTCTCCCAGACCGTCCGCGACCGGGTCCTGCTGACCCTCCTCGGCGGCGTCCTCGCGATGCTGTCGTACGCGGTCTACCCGGCCTGGGAGACGCCGAGGCTGCGCGGCCGGCTGGCGGACTGGCTGGTGGCCGACGGGCGGTACGCGGCCGCCGTCGTCGCCCGCTACGCCGACCCGGCCGGGCCCACCTGCCCCGATGTCCGCGAGGCCCTGCTCGGCACCCGCGCCGCCCGGATCGCCTGGCAGGAGGGGCTGGTCAGGGCCGCCCACGAGCCGGTCCGCCACCGGGGCCTGTCGCACGCGGCGGCCGACGACGCCGAGCACGCGCTGGCCCAGCTCGGGCGCGTCGCCATGCTCCTGGAGGCCCATCTGCCCGAGCGCGGCGCCCCGCGCGTGCCCGAGGCCGCGGCCCTCGCGGAGGCGCTGCGCCGTTCCACCGAGCGGGGCGCGAAGGCGGTGCGTGAGGGGAGGGTGCCCGGCTGGGAGGAGCTGCGGGCGACGGTCGACGCCTGGGACGCGGGGGAGGGGGCCCCGGACCACTTCCTGCTGCGCAAGGGCGCGCCGCTGCTCCTGGAGGCGCTCGACGAGCTGTCGGAGGCCCTGCGGGACGCGGCGGCCACGCCGTAGCGGGTTTTTCGAGGTTTTCCGTACGCCGTGTCATCCGGAGGCCCGGGAAACGGAGTTGAAGGGGGTGGAGGGCCGGGGGCGACAGGACCCGCCCCCGGAGCGACAGGAGTGCGCGGATGAAGAAGTACCTGCTCGCCGCGGCGGTGATCGCGGCCGCCGCCGTGACCACGGCCCCGGCCGCCGCCGTCGCCGTCGCGGTGCCGACGGCGGCGGTGACCACGGCTCCCGGCCCCGCGGCCTCCGGTCCCGCGGCCCCGGCGACCGCCCCGGCCCCGGCGACTGCGCCCCCCGCCCTTGCGGCCACCGCCTCCGCGGCCCCCGCCTCCGTCGGTGCGGCGAGCGCCGCCGCCGCCGTCACCCGGGTCCGTTCCGGCGAACGGATCGACGCCGGGGGCGGCTTCACCGTCTGGCTCACCGAGGACGGCAAGCACTGGTCGGGCCCCGACGGCTTCGAGAACTTCCGCAGCGTCGTCGACGGCAACATCGACCGCTCCCAGCCGGGCGTCAGCCACCAGTCGGAGGGCGACGCGAGCGGGATCTTCCACTCGGGCCTCTACTACGGCACCAAGAAGGCCGGCAGGGTCGAACTGACCGCCGCCGACGGGCGCAGGACGCCCGCGACCCTCCTCGAACTGCCGGGCCACCCCGGCTGGGGCGTCTGGTACGCCCACACCGGCACCTCGGGCCAGCGGGCGGCCGTCGCGCTGTACGCGCGTGACGGGAGCCTGCTGGCGGAACTGCCGTCGTTCTGACGGATCCGTTCCGCCCGGTCCGTACGTGTCCGTACGTGTCCGAAGGCAGGGCCCGGCACGGGGCGGGCCCTGCCTTCACCGCCCCGAGACGATCACGAGGTCCGTCGCCGTGTCGCAGTCACCCACCGAAGAGGACGCCGGTTTCGCCGAGTTCGCCCTCGCCGCCTGGCCCCGGCTGGTGCGGACGGCGCAGCTCCTGACGGGCGACTTCCACGAGGCCGAGGACCTGGTGCAGACGACCCTCGCCAAGGTGTACGGGCGCTGGCGCCGGGTCCCGCGCGAGGAGGTCGACCTCTATGTGCGGCGCGCGCTGGTCAACAACAACCTCAGCCGGCTGCGCCGCAAGCGCGTGGTCCATCTGCTGACCCCGGTGCTGCCGGAGTCGGTCCGGCACGCCTACGCGGGGCACGCCGAGGCGGTCGAGCGGCGCACCGCGCTGCTCGGGGCGCTGGCGGACCTGCCGGCCCGGCAGCGTGCGGTGATGGTGCTGCGCTACTGGGAGGACCTGAGCGAGCAGGAGATCGCGACGGTGCTCCACTGCTCGATCGGTACGGTCAAGACCCATGCCCGGCGCGGCCTCGCCGCCCTGCGCGCCCACCCCGGTCTCACCCTGCCCGGCCCGACCTCTGCTCCCGCCGCCCCCATCCCTCACGGAGCCCGACGATGACATCCGAGTCCGGCACGGATCTGGACGACGGTCTGCGCGCCGCGTTCGCGCGGGCCGCGCACGACATCACCCCCGGTCCCGCCCCGCTGGCCGCCGTCCGCCGCGAGGGCCGGGCCCGCAGGCGCCGCAGGGCGGTGGTCCTCGCGGCGCTCGCGGTCCTCGGGGTCGGCACCGTGACCGGCCTCGCGGCGCAGCTGGGTGCGTCGGACGCGTCCCCGGCCCCCGGCCCGTCGGTCGCCGCGCCGCCCACCGTGACCGCGTCGGCCACGACGCCGGTCGCGGTCCCCCCGCCGCCGGTCCGGATCGTGCGGCCGGGTCAGCGGGTGGACGCGGGCGGCGGCTCGGCCGTGTGGCTGACGCAGGACGGCAAGCACTGGACGGGGACGGACGGGTACGAGAACTTCCGCAGCGTCGTGGACGGGAACGTCGACACGGCGGCACCGGGCGTGAGCCACCAGTCGGAGGGCGACGGGAAGGGCGTCTTCCACTCGGGCCTCTACTACGGCACCCGGGACGCGGGCCGGGTCGAACTGACCGCCCCCGGCGGGCACAGGACGCTCGCGACCCTCCTGGAACTGCCCGGCCGCCCCGGCTGGGGCGTCTGGTACGTGCACCTGCCCCAGCCGCAGCGGGAGTCCGGCGACCCGGGCCCGCAGGGGGGCGACGACCTGGACGTGACGCTGTACGACCGCGCGGGCCGCCGACTGGTCTCGCTGCCGGGCATCCCGGGCTCCTGACGCGACCGCCGTGTCACCAGGACGACTTGCGCACCCCCGGCAGCATCCCCGCGTGCGCCTGCTCCCGCATCCGGACCCGGGAGAGGCCGAACTTCCGCAGGTGGCCTCGGGGGCGCCCGTCGACGGCGTCGCGGTTGCGGACCCGGGTGGGGCTCGCGTCGCGCGGCTGGCGGCGCAGTTCGCGGAGCGCGGCCTGCCGGTCGGCCTCGGGCGTGCCGGGGCGGCGGATGAGCTCCTTCAGTGCGGCGCGCCGCTCGGCGTACCGGGCCACGACCCGCTTGCGCCGCTCGTTGCGCGCGATCTTGCTCGCCTTGGCCATCAGATCCGCACCCCCCGGGCCCGGATGCGGGCCACGGCGGCCTCGATGCCGATCGTGTCGACGGTCCTGATCGCCCGGACGCTCAGGGTGAGGCGCACGTACCGGCCCTCGCTCGGGAGCCAGTAGCGCTTGCGCTGGATGTTGGGGTCGAAGCGGCGGGAGGTGCGCCGGTGGGAGTGCGAGACGCGGTTGCCGAAGCCGGGCTGTGCGCCGGTCAGCTGGCAGTGGGCGGACAAGGTGACCTGCCTCAGGTGGGGAGTGGGCGGAGGAGAGAGGGAGAGGGAGAGACGAGAGAGGGAGAGACGAGAGAGGGAGAAGGGAGAGAGGGAGGAAGGGAGAGAGGGAGAGGGGAGAGAGGAGCGGGGACGTGGCGTACGCAGGGACAGTATCCGTTATGGGAATCGTTTTCATTAACTCTACACGGCGGCGCCCTGGAGGCAATCGCGGGACCTCGCACAGGGAGTCGCGTAGTCACTACGCCACGGCGCGTGCACGTGCATCTGCTCATGCATCGGCATATGAACACAGCTATGATCCGAGGAAGTTGACACCTGCACCAAGCAACTCGGGGAGCTACCAGTGCATCACGCGCACCACGCGTACAACGGCATGGCGGCCACGGAGCTTCGTGGTGTCGTGTGGCAGAAGAGTCGGCACAGCAACTCCCAGGGCTCCTGCGTCGAGTTCGCGAAGCTGCCGGGGGGCGACGTCGCCGTCCGCAACTCGCGCCACCCCGACGGGCCGGCGCTCGTCTACACGCCCGCCGAGATAGAGGCCCTGCTCCTCGGCGTCAAGGACGGGGAGTTCGACCACCTGGTGTGAGGTGCAGGAGACGTGAGAGGGGCCCCGGCGGCTGTTGCCACCGGGGCCCCTCTCACGTATCCCTCGCATGTCCTGTGCTCGCCGCTCACTCCGGCCCCAGCCGGAACAGCGCCCACACCACCTTGCCCTGGAGCGTGCCCGCGAGCGGATGCCAGCCCCAGCTGTCGCTGAACGACTCCACCAGGAACAGCCCCCGGCCCGACTCGGCGGCGAAGTCCTCGCCGCCCTCGCGCGCCTCCGGGCTCTCCTGGCTGGGGTCGCGCACGGCGCACACGAGGCGTGACGCCCAGCGCATGAGATGCAGGCGCACGGGCGGGTTCAGGCCTTCCTCGCAGCTCGGTCCCGTCTCCGCCGGCACCGCGTGGCGCAGGGCGTTGGTGACGAGCTCCGAGACGACGAGTGCCACGTCGTCGAAACGGTCGGCGAGATCCCAGTTGGTGAGCGTCCGGCTGGTGAACTTCCGTGCGCCGCGCACCGCTTCGTAGCGGGGCGGCAGGGCGCAGGAGGCGGAGTTGGAGACGGCCGCGGGATCGATCGGGGGGAGGCCCTGCCGTAACGGCTCGAGCATGGTCGATCCATTCGGTCCCATGCGAGGCACTCCCGGGAATCGCGACTGTGGTGCGACAACTGGTGCGACAACGGTGCGACGGCGCGCGCGAGTACACGGCCGTCCGGGCTCCATGGTTCCGAATGCGCCGGAGGGATGCAAGGGCAGATGCACGTGCACGCGCCGGACCTGTCCGTCCCCGTGCCGAATCTGCGGATAAGTCTCCCCGGAGAGGGTGACGCCCTGCCCGGAACCCGCCCCCTATCCGTAATCGAATGTGTACGCGCTGAAGCGTTTAGTGGCAGAATCCGGGGCTCGACGGGGGCTCGGTGCACCGTGAAGGGGAGGGGCTGGAGCCGTGACGGCAGGCGAGTCGAGCGGAGCGAGCGGGAGCGTGGTGCGCCGCATCCTGCTGGGGTCCCAGTTGAGGCGACTGCGGGAGTCGCGTGGCATCACCCGAGAGGCGGCCGGCTATTCGATCCGAGCGTCCGAATCCAAGATCAGCCGTATGGAGTTGGGGCGGGTGAGCTTCAAGGCACGGGACGTGGAGGATCTGCTCACGCTCTACGGGGTCGGTGACGAGACCGAGCGCAGCTCGCTCCTCGGGCTGGCCCGCGAGGCCAACGTCGCCGGTTGGTGGCACAGCTTCGGCGACGTCCTGCCGGGCTGGTTCCAGACGTACATCGGCCTCGAAGGCGCCGCCTCCCTCATCCGCATCTACGAAGTCCAGTTCATCCACGGCCTGTTGCAGACCGAGGCCTACGCCCACGCCGTCGTCACCCGCGGCATGCCCGGCGCCCCGCGCGCCGAGATCGAGCGCCGGGTCGCGCTGCGTCTGGAGCGTCAGAAGGTCCTCGTCTCCGAGCGCGCCCCGCAGTTCCACGCCGTGCTCGACGAGGCCGCGCTGCGCCGTCCGTACGGTGACCGGGCCGTCATGCAGGGGCAGTTGAGGCACCTCATCGAGATCTCCGAGCACCCCAACGTCACGCTCCAGATCATGCCCTTCAGCTTCGGCGGGCACGCGGGCGAGAGCGGTGCCTTCACGATGCTGAGCTTCCCCGAGTCCGACCTCTCCGACGTCGTCTACCTGGAGCAGCTGACCAGCGCGCTGTATCTCGACAAGCGCGAGGAGGTCGCCCAGTACGCGCGCGTGATGGAGCGGCTGCGCGAGGACAGCCCCAACCCGGCGGAAAGCCGCGATCTTCTCCGGGGACTCCTCCAACTCACGTGAGACGTAAGTACGATGACGTGACATCAGTGCGTCGCTGACGCGTCCGTCCGTGCCGACGTCCGCCACCGCGGGTAAGGGGTCTCGTCCATGCCGTCTGCATTCACCGGCTTCACCGAGCTGGCCCACCAGTACATCGACGGCGAGTGGAAGCCCGGCAGCGGCTCCTGGGACATCATCGACTTCAACCCCTACACCGGGGAGAAGCTGGCCTCGATCACGATCGCCAGCGCCGCGGAGGTCGACCAGGCCTACCGGGCCGCCGAGCGCGCCCAGGCGGAGTGGGCCGAGACCAACCCGTACACCCGCCGGCTCGTCTTCGAGCGGGCGCTGCGGATCGTCGAGGAGCGCGAGGAGGAGATCGCCCAGGCGATCGTCGCCGAGCTCGGCGGCACCCGGCTGAAGGCGGCCTTCGAGCTGCATCTGGCCAAGGAGTTCCTGCGCGAGGCGATCCAGCTGGCGCTGCGCCCCGAGGGCCGCATCCTGCCCTCGCCGGTGGACGGCAAGGAGAACAGGGTCTACCGCCTGCCGGTCGGCGTCGTCGGCGTCATCTCGCCGTTCAACTTCCCCTTCCTGCTGTCGATCAAGTCGGTCGCCCCGGCCCTCGCGCTCGGCAACGGCGTCGTCCTCAAGCCCCACCAGAACACCCCGATCTGCGGCGGCACCCTCGTCGCCAAGGTCCTGGAGGAGGCCGGCCTGCCGGCGGGTCTGCTCAACGTCGTCGTGACCGACATCGCCGAGATCGGCGACGCGCTGCTGACCCACCCGGTGCCGAAGGTCATCTCCTTCACCGGCTCCGACCGCGTCGGCCGCCATGTCGCCACCGTCTGCGCGCAGAACTTCAAGCACGCCGTGCTGGAGCTCGGCGGCAACAGCGCGCTGATCGTGCTCGACGACGCCGACCTCGACTACGCCGTGGACGCGGCCGTCTTCAGCCGGTTCTTGCACCAGGGGCAGGTCTGCATGGCCGCCAACCGGATCCTGGTGGACCGCGCCCTGGAGGCGGAGTTCACCGAGAAGTTCGTCGCCAAGGTCAGGACCCTGCGGGTCGGCGACCCGGCCGACCCCGCGACCCACATCGGACCGCTCATCAACTCCCAGCAGGCGGAGGCCGTCTCGGCGCTCGTCGAGCAGACCGTCGAGGGCGGCGCGACCGCGCTGCTGCGCGGCGCGGTCGACGGCAACCTGGTCGCGCCGACCGTCCTCACCGGGATCGCCCCCGACGCCCCCGTGCTCGGCCAGGAGATCTTCGGCCCGGTGGCCCTCGTCGTGCCCTTCGACGGCGAGGACGAGGCCGTACGGATCGCCAACGACACCCCGTACGGGCTCAGCGGCGCCGTCCACACCGGCGACGTCGAGCGGGGCGTGCGGGTGGCCAAGCGCATCCACACGGGCATGATCCACATCAACGACGGCACCGTGCACGACGAGCCGATCGTCCCCTTCGGCGGCGAGAAGCACTCGGGCATCGGCCGGCTCAACGGCGAGGCGATGATCGAGGCCTTCACCACGCAGAAGTGGATCTCGATCCAGTACGGACGCAGCCGTTTCCCGTTCTGAGGCCATTGAGGACGGCATCTGACCTACATCCCCCGTAGTTTGGCTGGTGTCGGTGAGAACCGCACCGGCCGACCTACGGAAGGTGGACACCATGGTGGCTCTTGTTCCCGCGGAGCAGCCCGGCGACGAGCGCGGCGCGTTCCTCAACTTCATCGAGGCGCAGCGCGCCGCGATCGTCCGGGCCTCCCTCGGCCTCACCGAGGAGCAGGCGGCGAGCCGCCCCAGTGCCAGCGAGCTGAGCCTGTCCGGCCTGATCAAGCACGTCGCCGAGGTCGAGCTCAACTGGCTGCGGCTCGCCCAGCAGCGCCCGAACGAGCGGCAGCGCACCCAGGAGACCTGGAACGAGGCGTTCCGGCTGCTCGACGGCGAGACCATTCCGCAGACGGTGGCCTTCTGGCAGTCGGTGGCGAAGGAGACCGAGGAGTTCGTCCGGTCCGTGCCGAGCCTGGACGACACCTTCCCGCTGCCGCCCGCGCCCTGGTTCCCCGAGGACGGCCGGGTCAGCATCCGGTGGATGCTGCTGCACCTGGTCCAGGAGATGGGCCGGCACGCCGGGCACGCGGACATCATCCGGGAGTCCCTCGACGGCAAGGGTTCCTTCGAGCTGATCGAGCTGGAGCAGCGGTCTTCCTAGACTCGGGGCATGTCAGCGATCCGTCTTCTGGTCCTGGGCGCGGTCAAGCAGCACGGCCGCGCCCACGGCTACCAGGTGCGCAACGACCTGGAGTACTGGGGCGCCCACGAGTGGTCCCGCGCCAAGCCGGGCTCGATCTACCACGCCCTCAAGCAGATGGCGAAGCAGGGACTGCTGCGCGCCGACGAGCTGGCGCCCAGCACGGCCGGCGGGCCGCCCAGGGTCGAGTACGAGATCACGGACGCCGGCCGCGAGGAGTACCTGCGGCTGTTGCGCGAGGCGCTGTCCACGTACGACCAGCAGATGGACGTCCTGTCGGCGGGCGTCGGCTTCATCGTCGACCTGCCGCGCGCCGAGGCCGTGGAGCTGCTCCGGGAGCGGCTGCGGGGGCTGGACGCCTGGCGGGCGGAGGTCACCGGCTACTACACGCCCGAGGGCGGCCCGCAGCAGCTCGGCCACATCGGGGAGATCATGCACCTCTGGGTGCACTCGGCGGACGCGGGCCGGGAGTGGACGCTGGGCCTGATCGAGCGGATCGAGGGCGGGGCGTACGTCTTCGCGGGCGAGGGCGAGCCCTTCGTGGGCGTGCTGGCGGACGGCGAGGAGAACCCGTTCGCGAGGTGAACGCGATGGGCACCCTCTGAGGGAGTGGACATCAGGGGGGAGAGCGCGATGCCCGGTTCCCGGAGGGTGGCGGCCCGTGCCGCGCTGCTGACGGTCGCGCTGGCGCTGGCGGTGACGACGGGGTGCACGGGAGCACCGGCCCGCACGCCGCCCCCCACGCCGGACCCGGCCCCGGCGCCGGTGCCCGCGCCGACCGGCACGCGTGCCCCGGGCCCCGCCCCGGCCCCCGCCCCCTCCGGTCCGTACGGCCTCCCGGCGCGGATACCGGACGCGCCGGGCCTGCCCGGCTGGGCGCACAGCGTGGGCTTCGCGGCCGACGGCAGCGGGTTCACGCTGCTCGTGCAGTGCGTGACGGATCCGGCGCGGCCGGCCGAGGGCTTCTGCCGCCAGCAGGTCGCCGTCCTCGACGCGGGTGCCCGCGGCTGGGCGCTGCGGGCCACTCCGCTGCCGGAGATCGCGCCCTCGCGGGGCGTGTCGGCGCAGCTGCTGGTGCTGGGCTCCGGGCGGGCGCTCGTCGAGGACGGCGGCGGCGAGGAGCCCGAACGGAGCTGGTTCACCCGGGACGGCGGGCGGAGCTGGCGCGAGGTCGACCGGCGGACGGTCGGCACGGCGCCGGAGATCCCGGCGGGCGCGGTCCTCACCACCGCCTGCGCGGCCCCGCCCGGGCCGGTGACACCGGACGCCTGCGTCCGCGAGCGGCTGGTCGTCGTCTCGCCGGGGGACGGGCGGCGGCGGGCCCTCGCCCGGGTCCCGGCGCTCGGAGCGCACCCGCAGCCGGCGCCGGTCGCCGAGCCGGACGGCTCCTGGTGGGTGTCGGGCACCGACCCGGTCACCGGCAGGGTCGCGGTCGCGGTGTCGCGGGACGGGGGCCGGCGCTGGACGACGGGCCCGCTGCCCAGCACGGCCACGACGCCGGGCCACGGGGTGGCGGTGGCCGTCGGGCCGGACGCGGTGTACGCGGCGGAGCTGGGGGAGGTGCGGGGCGGCGCGCCGGTGATGAACCCGCTGCGGGCGCTGCACCGCTCGCTGGACGGCGGCCGTTCCTGGACCCGGACGTGGACCACGGGACCGGCCGCGGAGCCGCGGTCGCTCCAGGGCCTGCCGGTGCCGGGGCCGGGCGGCCGGGTGACGGTCGGGGCCGCGCTCGAGACGTACGGGAGCGCCGACGGCGGCCGCACCTTCCGCCGCACCGGCGCGGGCACGTCCTGGGTGCGCCGCACCGGTGTCGGGCTGCTCAAGGAGGAGGACCGCTGCCAGTACCTGACCTCGCGGGACGGGGTGCGCTGGGCGGAGTTCCGGCTGGCCTGCGAGGATCCGCCCGGTCGGTGAGGGACGGCGCGAGGGGGCCCGGCGACGACGCATTCCGGCGAGGGAACCCGGTGACGCAATCCGGCGAGGCATTCCGGCGAGGCAACCCAGTGACGCGATCCGGCAACGGAACCCAGTGACGGACCTCAGTGACGGAACTCAGTGATGGAACGACGTCGCGGCCTGCTTGTCGTGCGTGAGGGGGGCGGACTGGCTGCGCAGTTCGGGCAGCAGCATGCCCAGGTCCTCGACGAGCAGCCCGGCCAGGTCGGCGGAGAAGCCGTTGCGGCAGACGATCCGCAGCACCGACAGGTCCTCGCGGTGGGCGGGGAAGGTGTACGCCGGGACGAGCCAGCCGCGTTCGCGCAGCCGGCGGGAGACGTCGAAGACGTCGTAGTTGGTGATGTCGGGGCCCGTGGTGAAGGCGAAGACGGGCAGCTGGTCGCCGCGGGTCAGCAGGCGGAAGTCGCCCAGGGCCTCGATGCGTTCGGCCAGCCCGCGGGCCACGTCCCGGCTGGTCTGCTGGACCGTCCGGTAGCCCTCGCGGCCCAGTCTGAGGAACGTGTAGTACTGCGCGACGACCTGGGCGCCCGGCCGGGAGAAGTTGAGGGCGAAGGTGGGCATGTCGCCGCCCAGGTAGTTGACCCGGAAGACCAGCTCGTCGGGGAGCTCGGCGGGCGAGCGCCACAGCGCCCAGCCGACGCCGGGGTAGACGAGGCCGTACTTGTGGCCGGAGGTGTTGATGGAGGAGACGCGCGGGAGGCGGAAGTCCCAGACCAGGTCCTCGTCGAGGAAGGGCGCGACCATGGCGCCCGAGGCGCCGTCGACGTGGACGGGGACGTCGAGTCCGGTCCGCTCCTGGAGCGCGTCGAGGGCGGCGCAGATGTCGGCGACGGGTTCGTACGAGCCGTCGAAGGTGGAGCCGAGGACGGCGACGACGCCGATGGTGTTCTCGTCGCAGAGCGCGGCGGCGGACTCGGCGTCGAGGTGGAAGCGGTCGCCTTCCATGGGGACGAGGCGGGGCTCGACCTCCCAGAAGTTGCAGAACTTCTCCCAGCAGACCTGGACGTTGATCCCCATGACCAGGTTGGGGCGGGCGCCGCCCCGGTAGCGGTCGGCGTTGCGGTGCATCCAGCGGCGCTTGAGCGCCATCCCGGCGAGCATGCAGGCCTCGCTGGAGCCGGTGGTGGAGCAGCCGACGGCGGCGGACGGGTCGGGGGCGTTCCACAGGTGGGCGAGCATCGAGACGCAGCGCCGCTCCAGTTCGGCGGTGCGCGGGTACTCGTCCTTGTCGATCATGTTCTTGTCGCGGCACTCGCCCATGAGCACCCCGGCCTGGGGTTCCATCCAGGTGGTGACGAAGGTGGCGAGGTTGAGACGGGAGTTGCCGTCGAGCATCAGCTCGTCGTGGACGAGCTGGTAGGCGCTCATGGGCGGCAGCGGCCGGTCGGGGAGCCGGTGCCGGGGTGGGGCCTCGGTCATGCCGCCGACGGGGTTGGCCTCGCCGTAGAAGGGGTTCAGGGCGAGCCGGCGGTGGTGCCCGGTCTCCTCGTCGGCGGGTCCCTTGTGCAGTGCCATGGTCGGCTCCTTCTCCTTCGGCGGACGTCGTTCGGGGTTCGGGGTTCGGGGGGGGATCAGTGCAGGGACTCGCCGTGCTCGTCGAGTTCCAGCGCGGGGCGGCCGGTGACGACCAGCCAGGCGGGCAGGAGGGCGATGCAGAGCACGGCGAGCATCGAGGGGGAGGAGGCGAGCACGGCGCCGACGAAGAGGCTCACCCAGCCCTGCCGGGTGGTGGCCAGCAGCACGCCGAGGACGCCGGCGGAGACCGCGACCGCCGGGTGGACCTCGGGAACGAGGGCCTGGGCGCACAGGCCGAACGCGGCGCCGATGAAGACGGCGGGGAAGACCCGGCCGCCGCGGAAGCCGCTGGCGGCGGCGATCAGCAGGGCGGCCGTCTTGACGACGGCCATCTTGGCCAGCTCGCCGGAGCCGAAGACCCCGATGTTCTGGGCGAGCTCCTTGGTCTCCGCCAGGCCCTTGAAGAGCGTCAGATGCCCGCCGAGGGCGCCGAGGAGGCCGAGCAGGAGCCCGCCGAGCGGCAGCATCACCATCGGGTGCCTGAGGCGTTCGAAGGCCCGGTGGACGTACGGGAAGACATAGCAGGGGAGCAGGCCGAAGACGGCGCCGAGGGTGGCGATGACGAGCGCCGCGACGAGGTCCCCGAAGCCGGGGTGGTCCAGCGGCGGCAGCCCCATGTCGAAGCTGGGGTCGGAGAGCAGCTGGGTGGTCATGGCGCCGGCCCCGGCGGCGACGAGCGGGGCGAAGAGCCGGTCCCACAGCGAGGCCGCGCCCGGCTGGCGGACCATCGCCTCGGAGAGGACGAGGGCGGCGGCGACCGGGGTCCCGAAGAGGGCGCCGAAGGTGGCTGCGGTGGCCAGCGACACCCACAGCGCGCCGGGCACGGCGGGCAGGGCCTTGGTGCCCAGCCAGAAGGCGAGGGCGACGGCCGCGACGATCGTCGGGTTCTCCGGACCGAGGCTGACGCCGCCGGCCAGCGCGAGGGTGCTGGCGACGAGCAGTCCCGGCACCACCGAGGGGGCGATCGGCGGCCCGCCGAGCCCGCCCTCGGCCGGGTCGGAGCCGGCGTGCCCGTACACCTTCCACACCACGAGGCCGACCGCGATGCCGGTCGCGGTCAGCATGGTGATCATCCAGAGCGAGGAGTAGTTCCCGATGCCGAGCGCGTCCGGAAGGGTGTGCCACAGCACGTGCTGGAGCCGGTCGGCGATCGCGCTGACCCCGAGGAACAGCAGGGCCGAGCCGACGCCGACCACCAGGGCGGGCAGGATCTGGGGCAACAGGATCCGATGGGGCGCCGCGGGGGCGGAGGTATCGATGGCCACCGACTCACCATAAGTGGACAAAAGGCGCACAACATCCCGAGAGTGCCCGAACCGGCCCTGCGCGGCGCACGCCTCACGCCGCGTCAGGACCGGGCGGCCGCCTCAGGACCGGGCGGTCGCGTCAGGACCGGGCGGTCGCCTCAGGGGCGGGGCGCGATCACCACCGCGGTGCCGTACGCGCACACCTCCGTGCCCACGTCCGCGGCCTCCGTGACGTCGAAGCGGAACATCAGCACCGCGTTCGCGCCCCGCGCCCGCGCCTGCTCCACCAGGCGCTCCATCGCCTGGTTGCGGGTCTGCACCAGGGTCTTCGTCAGCCCCTTCAGCTCCCCGCCGATCATCGACTTCAGGCCCGCGCCGATCTGGCTGCCCAGGTGCCGGGAGCGCACGGTCAGACCGAAGACCTCCCCGATCACCTGCCGCACCTCGTACCCCGGCACGTCGTTCGTCGTGACCACCAGCACATCCGACTGGGCACCCTGGCCACCGCCGTACTCGTCGATGCTCATCCGCATCCACCTCCTGGCCCTCAGCCTGGGGGCCGCCGGGCCGGGCCGCATCCCGGGTGCGCCCACGGTGGAACCCGGGGGGTCCGCCCGACGTTGGTAGCTTGGGGCCGCAGTCCCGTACGACAATCTCCTCGACGCCCCCGCGTCCTCCCCTTCACGCCCCCACCGACCGCAGGAGCCCGGAACCGTGAACACGCTTGCCCTCGGACCGAGCTGGCTGGACCCGGACTATCTGATCCAGACCTTCGGTCTGATCGGTGTCCTCGTCATCGTCTTCGCCGAGTCCGGACTGCTCATCGGCTTCTTCCTGCCCGGTGACTCGCTGCTCTTCACCACCGGCCTGCTCGTCACCACGGGCAAGCTGGACTACCCCCTGTGGATGGTGTGCACCCTGGTGGTCGCGGCGGCGATCATCGGCGACCAGGTGGGCTACCTCTTCGGCCGCAAGGTCGGCCCGGCCCTCTTCCGCCGCCCCGACTCCAGGCTCTTCAAGCAGGAGAACGTCGAGAAGGCGCACGAGTTCTTCGAGAAGCACGGCCCGAAGTCGCTGATCCTGGCCCGCTTCGTGCCGATCGTGCGCACCTTCACGCCGATCATCGCCGGTGTGAGCCGGATGAACTACCGCTCCTTCATCACCTTCAACATCATCGGCGGCCTGCTCTGGGGCGCCGGAGTGACCCTCCTCGGCGCCTCCCTCGGCAAGATCGACTTCGTGCACAAGCACATCGAGCTGATCCTCGTCGCGATCGTGCTGATCTCCGTCGTCCCCATCGTGATCGAGTACCTGCGGGCCCGCTCCCAGTCGAAGAAGAACCAGGCCGACGACGCCTCCGCCGCCCCCGGCGCCCCGGCCGAGCGCGGCCGCCACGCCAAGCGCTGACCCGGACCGGCCAGGCGGACCGGCGGGCTAGAAGCCCCTGGTCCGCTTCGCCGCCCGGCGGGCCGCCGCCGCGCCCGGAGCCTGCATGAACAGGCGGGCCAGCTCGCCTCCCAGGTTGACCCCGATCGCGATCGCCAGCGCCAGGGCCGCCGCCTTCGCCAACGAGGCGAAGCCCTGGTCCAGGTTGTTCTGGGCGATCTCGAGCACCCCGAAGTACGTCGCCGAACCCGGCAGCAGCGGCCCGATCGCCGCCGTCAGGTACGGCAGCGACGAGGTGTGCCGGTAGCGCGCGGCCAACTGCCCGAACAGGCCCACCAGACCCGCCGCGACCGCCGTCGCCATCACCGTCGAGCCGCCCGCCGTCACCGCGATCGACGCGTAGACCACCCAGGCCACCCCGCCGTTCAACGTCGCGAACAGCACCGTCGCCCGCGACTGCTGCAACAGGATCGCGAAGGTCGCGCACAGCACCATCGACGCCACGATCTGCGTCACCGGCCGCTCGACCGGCTTCAGCGCCCCCTCCGGATTGAGCTCGGCGCCGAACTGCACCGCCAGGTACAGCACCGACAGCACGCCCACCACGATCGCCACGAAGAAGTAGCCGACCTCCAGAAGCCGCGCCGAGGCCGTGATGTAGAAACCGGTCAGACCGTCCTGCACGGCCGCCACCAGGGCCCGCCCCGGGATCAGTGCGAACAGCCCACCCGTGATCACCGCCGAGGGCCGCAGATCGGTGTGGAGCAGCGACAGCGCCACACCCATCGCCGCCGGCGGCATCGCCGCCACCAGGAACTGGTAGAACTCCGGCAGCCCGCGCCCCGCGCACAGCCACGCGAGCCGGTCGCCCAGCATCGCGCCGAGCGCCGCCACGAAGAACACCGTCGGCCCGCCGCCCAGCAGCACCGAGGCCGCTCCCGCCAGGACGCCGGCCGCGGCGGTGAGCGCCCAGCCCGGGTAGGGGTGCCGGTTGCGCCGTATCTCCGCGAGCCGCCGGTACGCCTCCTCGGGCGACACCTCGTGGTCGGGGTCGTTGATGTCCGCCAGCAGCTGGTAGACCGCGGCGAGCCGGGTGTAGTCGGTGCCCCGGCGCCGCACCGTACGGTTCGCCGTCACCGGGTCGTCGACGAGCGACGGCTGGTACGTGATCGACAGCAGCGTGAAGGTCACCGTCGGCTCGCAGCGGTCCAGGCCGTACGACCGGCAGATCGCGAACATCGCCGCCTCGACGTCCTCCGCGCCCTCGCCGCCCGCGAGCAGCAGCTCCCCGATACGCAGGGTCAGGTCGAGCACCCGCGGCACCGCGGGACCCGCCTCGTCGTCCTTGCGCGGCGCCTCCGGCACCGGCCGCTCGCCCACCGGCAGCCGCAGCATCGTCCGCATCCGGTCCTGCCAGGGCGCGTCCTGCCGGACCATCGGTATCCCGTACGCCGGAGTGAACGCGGGCGGCGAACTCTCCGCCGAATACGTCGACGGCGGCGCGAAGGCGGAACCTTCCTGCTCGGCCGGCGGCTCCGGCGCGAGCCCCGGCGGCAGGGCGAACTCGGAAGTCGGATGCTCCTCCTCCGGGAGCTCCGGCGGCTCCACTCCGGCCGGCGGGGCGAACGCGCTGCGCGCCTCGTCCGAGGGCGGCTTCCGGTCCTCCGGGGCCTCCTTCGGACCGTCCGGCTTCGCCACCACTCTCTTCGCCCTCATTCCGGCCTGGTACCCACGCGGCCGCGCCCCATCCGGGCCCGACACCAGCCAGTATGTACGCGCGAAGGGCGGCGCACCTCAGCAGGTGCGCCGCCCTCCACAGGCTCAGCCGGACAGGGGCTCAGTGGCCGCCCTGCTCCTTGAAGCGCTGGTACGACTTCTCGACCTCGGCCTCGGCCTCGGCGCGGCCGACCCAGTCGGCGCCCTCGACGGACTTGCCGGGCTCCAGGTCCTTGTAGACCTCGAAGAAGTGCTGGATCTCCAGGCGGTCGAACTCGGCCACGTGGTGGATGTCGCGCAGGTGCTCCATGCGCGGGTCCGTCGCCGGGACGCACAGCAGCTTGTCGTCGCCGCCGGCCTCGTCCGTCATGCGGAACATGCCGATGGCGCGGCACTTGATGAGGCAGCCGGGGAACGTCGGCTCGTCGAGGATGACCAGCGCGTCCAGCGGGTCGCCGTCCTCGCCGAGGGTGTTCTCGACGTAGCCGTAGTCCGTCGGGTAGGCGGTCGAGGTGAAGAGACGTCGGTCCAGGCGGATCCGACCGGTCTCGTGGTCGACCTCGTACTTGTTCCGCGACCCCTTGGGGATCTCGATGAGAACGTCGAACTCCACGGGTGGATCTCCTCCTGAATCAACACATGTCAATGCTCGCGACGACGCGCGGTGGTTAAGTGTCTCTCACGCACGGTCTTGATCGCGAAAGGGGCTGGTCATCACATGCCGGAGCCGAGAAGCTGGCAGCTCGTGGCGGGCTCCGCCGTGCTCGGTCTGACCTTGGCCGCCGGAGCGGCGGCCGCGGCCGGCCCATGGGACTCCGGTCAGCGTAAGGCCGAGCGGGCCCGGGCGGCCGCCGCCGACCTCAGGGGTGGCGCACATCACGCCGCCGCCCCCGGCGCGCCCGCCGCCCGCCGCCCCGCCCCGGCCCCCAGCGCCGCCGGAGTGCTGCGCGCCCTCGGCGCCCCCGCGCGGTCCACCCGGACGGGCGACGGCCCCGGCCCCGGCACCGCCCACGGCCCCGCCGACCTCGCGGCCGTCCTCGTCCCGCTCCTCGCCGACCCCGGCCTCGGCCCCCTGCGCACCGCCTCCGTCGTCGACACCACCACCGGACGCCAGCTGTACGGGGAGGGCGCCGCCACCCCCATGACCCCCGCCTCCACCGTCAAGATCGCCACCGCGGCCGCCGCGCTCTCCGCCCTCGGCGCCGACCACCGCATCGCCACCACCACCGTCACCGGCACCGCGACCGGCCCCGACGGGCGCACCGTCACCCTCGTCGGCGGCGGCGACCCCACCCTCGACCAGACCCGCCTCAAGGCACTCGCCGACGCCACCGCCCGCGCCCTCGAAACCCGCCCCGGCGCACCGGCCCCCGTCCGCCTCGCCTACGACACGAGCCTCTACCAGGGCCCCGCGCTCCACCCCATCGGCCCCAACGAGAACCTCGCCCCGCTCAGCGCCCTCATGACCGACGAGGGCCGCCTCGACGGCAGCCGCAGCGGACCCGCGCCCCGCACCGCCGACCCCGCCGCCGACACCGCGACCGCCTTCGCCGCGCTGCTGCGCGCCGCCGGCGTCGACGTCCAGGGCACCCCCGCCCCCGGCCGCGCCCCCAGGGGCGCCGCCGCCGCGCCCCTGGCCCGTACCGAATCCGCGCCCCTCGCCGACCTCGTCGAGCGCACCCTCACCCACAGCGACAACGACCTCGCCGAGGCCCTCGCCCGGCAGACCGCCCTCGCCCACCGGCAGCCCGCGAGCGCCACCGGCGCCGCCAAGGCCGTCCACGACGAACTCGCCCGCCTCGGCCTGCCCCTCGCCGGCGCCCGCTTCGCCGACGGCAGCGGACTCGACCGCCGCGACCGGGTCTCCGCCGCCCTGCTCACCGGCATCCTCACCCGCGCGGCCGACCCCGCCCGCCCCGCCCTGCGCCCGGTCCTCACCGGACTGCCCGTCGGCGGCTTCAGCGGCACCCTCGCCGGCCGCTTCGGCAGCGGAACCACCGCCCACGGCGCCGGGCTCGTCCGCGCCAAGACCGGCACCCTCACCGGGGTCAACACCCTCGCCGGCACCGTCGTCACCGCCGACGGCCGGCTCCTCGCCTTCGCGTTCCTCGCCGGCCGCACCAGCTCCCCCGACACCGCCCAACCCGCCCTCGACCGGCTCTCCGCCGCCCTCGCCCCCGGTCGCTGACCCGGGGGAACAGTCGCCCGAACCCTCACCGAACGGGCGGCGAGACCGTACGGTTGACGCATGACGAGCATCGGTGGTGCAAGCACATCGGGGATGGTCGACTGGAACCTCGCCGTCGCCACGGCGACCCGCCTGGTGCGCCCGGGCCCGGAGGTGAGCCGGGAGGAGGCCCGCGAGGTCGTCGCCGAGCTCCGCAGACACGCCAAGGCCGCCGAGGAACACGTCCGGGCCTACACCCGCATGTTCCCCGAAGGACACGACCCCGCCGCCGTCCCCGACACGCCCGTCCTCGTCGTCGACCGCGCCGGCTGGATCAAGGCCAACGTCGCCGGCTTCCGCGAACTGCTCTCCCCGCTCCTCGACAAGATGCAGGAGCGGCGCTCCGGCACCACCGGCAGCGCCGTCCTCGGCAGCGTCGGCGGCAAGGTCACCGGCGTCGAACTCGGCATGCTGCTGTCCTTCCTGGCCTCCCGCATCCTCGGCCAGTACGAGACCTTCGCCCCCGCCACCCGCGAGATGCCCGCCGGCCCGCACGGCGCCGAGGGCGCCGGCCGGCTCCTGCTCGTCGCCCCCAACATCGTCCACGTGGAGCGCGAGCTCGACGTCTCGCCGCACGACTTCCGCCTCTGGGTCTGCCTCCACGAGGAGACCCACCGCACCCAGTTCACCGCCGTCCCCTGGCTGCGCGACCACCTCCAGGGCGAGATCCAGTCATTCCTCGCCGCCACCGACGTCGACCCCTCCACCGTCGTCGAACGCCTCCGCGAAGCCGCCCAGGCCCTCACCGGCGGCCGCCCCGAAGGCGAACGGGACGAACCCGCCCCCTCCCTCGTCGAACTCGTCCAGACCCCCGAACAGCGCGAGATCCTCGGCCGCCTCACCGCCGTGATGTCCCTGCTCGAAGGCCACGCCGACTACGTCATGGACGGCGTGGGACCCGAGGTCGTGCCCTCCGTCGCCGAGATCCGCGAGAAGTTCCAGCAACGCCGCGCCCGCGGCGCCTCCCGCCTCGACCTCGCCCTGCGCAAGCTCCTCGGCCTCGACGCCAAACTGCGCCAGTACCGCGACGGCGAGCGCTTCGTCCGCGCCGTCGTCGACGAGGTCGGCATGGACGGCTTCAACCGCGTCTGGACCTCGCCCAACACCCTCCCGACCAAGGCCGAGATCGCCAGACCGGCCGACTGGGTGGCGAGGGTGCACCGTAAGGCAGACTCATGAGACGGATGTGCCGCATGGCGGAAGAACACCCCACCAATCACCCATCCGAGGGACCGTAGACGGCGGGTGAGGCGTGCAATGCTCGGGTAACGGCCAGGTTCTGTCACCATCGTCGCACTCTGAGTGACCGAACCCCCACTTCCGACCGTTAAGACTCCGACCGAGGCACCCCACTCTCTCCACGAAGGGCACCGGACATGGGTCCCCATCCTGCGGTCGCGGCGATACGCCTGGCGGTCCGCCGCGTACTCCACGACGTTCTCACCGAGCACACCACCGAGCACACCACCGAGCACACCACCGAGCGGACGCCCGAGCCCACGACCGGGCACCCCGGGGGCGCCGCCCGGCACCCCCTGGTGCTCGTCGCCTGCTCCGGCGGCGCCGACTCCATGGCGCTCGCCTCCGCGCTCGCCTTCGAAGCCCGCAAACTCGACATCCGCGCCGGCGGCATCACCGTCGACCACGGCCTCCAGACCGGCTCCGCCCAGCGCGCCCGCGAGGTCGCCGACCGGATGACCGCCCTCGGCCTCGACCCCGTCGAAGCCGTCGCCGTCACCGTCGGCCGCGACGGAGGCCCCGAAGCCGCCGCCCGCGACGCCCGCTACGCCGCCCTCGACGCCGCCGCCGAGCGCCACGGCGCCACCGCGATCCTCCTCGGCCACACCCGCGACGACCAGGCCGAGACCGTCCTCCTCGGCCTCGCCCGCGGCTCCGGCATCCGCTCGCTCTCCGGCATGGCCGCCGTCAGCGGCACCGCCCGCCGCTACCGCCGCCCCTTCCTGGAGCTCGACCGCCAGACCGTGCGCAAGGCCTGCATCGCCCAGGAACTCGCCGTGTGGGACGACCCCCACAACAGCGACCCCGCCTACACCCGCTCCCGCCTCCGCCACGAGGGCCTCCCCGCCCTCGAAAAGGCGCTCGGCAAGGGAGTCGTCGAGGCCCTCGCCCGAACGGCCCAACTCTCCCGCGACGACGCCGACGCCCTCGACTCCTGGGCCGCCGACGCGGAAGCCGCCGTACGCGACGACACCGGCCGCCTCGAATGCGCCAAGCTCTTCGGCCTGCCCCCCGCCGTACGCCGCCGCATCCTGCGCCGCGCCGTCATCGCCGAGGGCGCCCCCGCCGGATCCCTCTTCGCCCGCCACATCGAGGAAGTCGACCGGCTCATCACCGGCTGGCGCGGCCAGGGAGCCATCAACCTGCCCGGCCGCGTCGAGGCGCGCCGCCAGGGTGGCAGACTGGTCATTCGGCAAGGCTGACGCAAGCTGCAACGAAAGTGACCCGGGTGAACGAGAAGGACATGGGCACCGACCTCAAGTCGGTGCTCATCACCAAGGAAGAGATCGACGCGAAGCTCGCCGAGCTCGCCGCGAAGATCGACGCGGAGTACGCGGGCAAGGACCTGCTCATCGTCGGCGTCCTCAAGGGCGCCGTGATGGTGATGGCGGACCTGGCGCGCGCGCTGTCCACCCCCGTCACCATGGACTGGATGGCCGTCTCCTCCTACGGCGCGGGCACCCAGTCCTCCGGCGTCGTCCGCATCCTCAAGGACCTCGACACCGACATCAAGGGCAAGCACGTCCTGATCGTCGAGGACATCATCGACTCGGGCCTGACGCTGTCCTGGCTCCTGTCGAACCTCGGCTCGCGCGAACCGGCCTCCCTGGAGGTCTGCACCCTGCTGCGCAAGCCGGACGCCGCCAAGGTCGCCATCGACGTGAAGTGGATCGGCTTCGACATCCCGAACGAGTTCGTCGTCGGATACGGCCTCGACTACGCCGAGAAGTACCGCAATCTCCCGTTCGTCGGCACCCTCGCACCGCACGTCTACGGCGGCTGACAACCGCTTCCCCGAGGGGAACCCGCACCGTCTTCCCTCCGTTGAAGCAAGGGAAGACGGTCGCGGGTGACAATGCTGGGGTACCGTCCGAAGAACAGCTTTTCTCACACAGCAGCATTTACCTACGGGCAGGAGGGACGGGGCGCCAGCGCCCCGTATGGATGGACGTGAAGCGATACTTCCGTGGGCCGGTCATGTGGATCGTGCTGGCCGTCCTCGCCGTGGTCGTGCTGATGCAGGTCGTCGGCTCGTCCGAGGGCTACAAGACGGTGGACACCTCCCAGGTGGTCCAGGCGATCGACAAGAACCAGGTCAAATCCGCAAAGCTCACCACCGGCGACGAGCAGGTCATCAAGATCGACCTCGTCGACGGCCAGCAGATCAACAAGTCGGGCAAGGTCCAGGCCAGCTACATCGGCACCCAGGGCGCCGACCTGGCCGACAAGCTGCAGGAGAAGTTCGAAGCCGGACAGATCGAAAAGGGCTACACCGTCTCCCCGACGAAGCAGTCCCCGTTCGTCTCGGTCCTGCTCTCCCTGCTGCCCTTCGTCCTCATCGTGGTCGTCTTCCTGTTCCTGATGAACCAGATGCAGGGCGGCGGCTCCCGCGTCATGAACTTCGGCAAGTCCAAGGCGAAGCTCATCACCAAGGACACCCCGAAGACCACCTTCGCCGACGTCGCGGGCTCCGACGAGGCCGTCGAGGAACTCCACGAGATCAAGGAGTTCCTGCAGGAGCCGGCCAAGTTCCAGGCCGTCGGCGCCAAGATCCCCAAGGGCGTGCTCCTGTACGGCCCGCCTGGAACCGGCAAGACGCTCCTCGCGCGCGCCGTCGCCGGCGAGGCCGGGGTGCCGTTCTACTCGATCTCCGGCTCCGACTTCGTCGAGATGTTCGTCGGCGTCGGCGCCAGCCGGGTCCGCGACCTCTTCGAGCAGGCCAAGGCGAACGCCCCGGCGATCGTCTTCGTCGACGAGATCGACGCCGTCGGACGCCACCGCGGCGCCGGCCTCGGCGGCGGTCACGACGAGCGCGAGCAGACGCTCAACCAGCTGCTCGTCGAGATGGACGGCTTCGACGTGAAGGGCGGCGTCATCCTGATCGCCGCCACGAACCGCCCCGACATCCTCGACCCCGCGCTCCTGCGCCCGGGCCGCTTCGACCGGCAGATCGCCGTCGACCGCCCCGACATGCAGGGCCGCCTGGAGATCCTCAAGGTCCACCAGAAGGGCAAGCCGGTCGCCCCGGACGTCGACCTGGGCGCGGTCGCACGCCGCACCCCGGGCTTCACCGGCGCGGACCTGTCCAACGTCCTCAACGAGGCGGCGCTCCTCACCGCCCGTTCGGACCAGAAGCTGATCGACAACAAGGCGCTGGACGAGGCCATCGACCGCGTCGTGGCGGGCCCGCAGAAGCGGACCCGGATCATGTCGGACAAGGAAAAGAAGATCACCGCGTACCACGAGGGCGGTCACGCCCTGGTCGCGGCGGCCTCGCCGAACTCCGACCCCGTCCACAAGATCACGATCCTGTCCCGCGGCCGCGCCCTGGGCTACACGATGGTCCTGCCGGACGAGGACAAGTACTCGACCACGCGCAACGAGATGCTCGACCAGCTCGCCTACATGCTGGGTGGCCGCGCGGCCGAGGAGCTCGTCTTCCACGACCCGACCACGGGCGCGGCGAACGACATCGAGAAGGCCACCGCCACGGCCCGCGCGATGGTCACCCAGTACGGCATGACCGAGCGGCTCGGCGCCATCAAGTTCGGCGGCGACAACACCGAGCCCTTCCTCGGCCGTGAGATGGCGCACCAGCGCGACTACTCGGAAGAGGTCGCCGCGCTGGTCGACGAAGAGGTCAAGAAGCTCATCGAGACCGCGCACAACGAGGCGTGGGAGATCCTGGTCGAGAACCGCGACGTCCTCGACAACCTGGTCCTGGCGCTCTTGGAGAAGGAGACCCTGGGCAAGGAGGAGATCGCCGAGATCTTCGCCCCGATCGTCAAGCGCCCGGCCCGCCCGGCCTGGACGGGCTCGGCCCGCCGCACCCCGTCCACCCGCCCGCCGGTCCTCTCCCCGAAGGAGCTGGCCCTGACCAACAGCGCCAACGGCTCCTCCTCGGCGACGACCCCGGTCGACACCACCAAGGCCATCGAGGTGGCCCCGGAGGACACCCCGGAGCCGTAGGCTCCGAAAGGCCCGGAATGGAAGCCGCGCCCCCACAGGTTCTAGCCTGTGGGGGCGCGGCTTGTTCGCGACGTGTTCAGACAGACGGAACGAGGCACAGATGACCGACCCGGTGACGCTGGACGGCGAGGGCAGGATCGGCGAGTTCGACGAGAAGCGCGCCGAGAACGCCGTACGGGAGCTCCTCATCGCGGTCGGTGAGGATCCGGACCGCGAGGGGCTGACGGAGACGCCTGCGCGCGTTGCGCGGGCGTACAAGGAGATATTCGCCGGGTTGTGGCAGCGGCCCGAGGATGTCCTGACGACGACGTTCGACCTGGGCCACGACGAGATGGTGCTGGTCAAGGACATCGAGGTGTACTCGACCTGTGAGCACCACCTCGTCCCGTTCAGGGGTGTCGCCCACGTCGGCTACATCCCCTCCACCACGGGGAAGATCACCGGGCTGTCGAAGCTGGCCCGGCTGGTGGACGTCTACGCCCGCCGCCCCCAGGTGCAGGAACGGCTCACCACCCAGGTGGCCGACTCGCTGATGGAGATCCTGGAGCCGCGCGGTGTGATCGTGGTCTTCGAGTGCGAGCACATGTGCATGTCGATGCGGGGCATCCGCAAGCCCGGCGCCAAGACCATCACCTCGGCCGTGCGCGGCCAGCTGCGCGACCCCGCGACCCGGGCCGAGGCGATGAGCCTGATCATGGCGCGCTGACCGCGTGGACCGCGACGACGGTGCTTCTCAGGCCCGGGCCCTGCCCGGGCCTTCGCCGTTCTTGCCCCCGGCGGCGTCCTCGTCCTCCGGGAGCCTGCAGACCCGTTCCAGGAAGAGGGCGGCGGCGATGACGCCGATGCCGGCCAGGACGGCGAAGGCGGCGTAGATGGCCTGGTCGCGGCGGGCGGGGATGTCGAGCGAGCCGAGGAGGAAGACGCCCGTGCCGCCGTACATGCCGGCGACCAGGGCGGCGACGAGGGCGCTGGCCTGGCCGAAGACGACCGCACGGGCGGCCATGAGGGGTTCGACGCCCTTGGCGCCGGGGCGGCGCTCGCGCTGGGCCCTGAGGCGGGCGCGCAGCGAGAGGGCCGTGGCGGTGAGGACGACGGCGATGGCCGCCAGGACGATGGGTGCGGCGAGCGGCACGCTGGGGAGGGTGCCGACCGAGTCCCAGAGCCGGGCGGCGCCCCAGGAGAGGATGCCGGCGACCACGAAGAGTCCGGCGAGCACCTTGAGCCGCAGTTGTTTCACCGGGTGTCCTTCGCGTGGTCGGAGCGACGATCTCTGCCGAGCGTAACGACTACTCGGGGAGTCGGAGTTCCAGGTCGGGGCGCGGCGTGACGCCCTCGCTGCCGAGGGCGGTCAGGAGGTGGGCGACGGGGCCGTGGCCGGGGATGCGGGCCTCGGGGTCCACGTCGTGCCAGGGGGCGAGGACGAAGGCGCGCTGGTGGGCCCGCGGGTGGGGGAGGGTGAGGACCGGGTCGTCGGAGACGACGTCGGCGTACGTGATGATGTCGACGTCGAGGGTGCGGGCGCCCCAGCGCTCCTCGCGGACGCGGTGGAAGGCCTCCTCGACGGCGTGGGCGCGCTCCAGGAGGGAGGACGGGGGGAGGGTGGTCTTCACGAGGAGGACCGCGTTGAGGTACGAGGGCTGGGTGCCGGGGTCGACGCCCCAGGGCTCCGTCTCGTAGACGGGGGAGACGGCCTTCACGCGGAGGCCGGGGGTGTCCTCGAGGGCGTCGACGGTGCCCTGGAGGGTCTCCAGGCGGTTGCCGAGGTTGGCTCCGAGGGCGAGGACGGCCCATTTGGGGTTGGAGAGGGTGACGTCGGCGGCGTCGACGGCGGCGGTGACGGCCGCGGGGACCGGCTGGACGGTCGGATCGCTGTGCTGGGGCTTCATGCGCGGCTCCGGGTGATGGTGACGGTCACGTCGTCGAAGGGGACCGTGATGGGCGCGTCCGGCTTGTGGACGACGACCTCGACCTCCTGGACGCCGGCGTGCTTGAGGCACTGCTGGGCGATGCGTTCGGCGAGCGTTTCGATCAGGTCCACGGGCTCGCCCTGGACGACGTCGACGACCTCTTCGGCGACGACGCCGTAGTGGACGGTCTTCGTCAGGTCGTCGTCGGCGGCGGCGGCGCGGGTGTCCAGGCCGAGGGTGAGGTCGACGATGAAGGTCTGGCCCTCCTCGCGCTCCTTGGGGAAGACGCCGTGGTGTCCTCGGGCCTTGAGGCCGCGCAGCGCGACACGATCCACGCGAATCACTCCTGCTGTCGTAGTACGGGTGGCCACGCAGCCGGGTGCGGACGGCCGGGTGTCCACCACCGAATCTACCGTCGGGCACCGACAGCCGGGTCGCTCGGGGGTTCGGGCGGGGTCGGGGCGGTGGTCAGTCGGCGGGGTCCTCGGAGCCGTTCTGGTCGGTTTCCGGGATCACCGGGGAGCCGTGGTGGGACCAGATGCGCCAGCCTTCTGACGTGCGGCGGAAGACGTTGGTGGCGACGACGAGCTGTCCGACGAGGGGGCCGAGGGAGGCGCCGTCCTCGGCGGGGCCGCCGCTGAGGATGTTCTCGGTGCACGTGACGACCGCCACGTCGCCGGCCAGGGAGATCTCGACGTCGGTGAGGAAGAACTGGATGTAGTCCGTGTTCGCCATGATCAGCGCGTACGAGCGGAGCACCTCGCCGCGGCCGGAGAGGACGGGCCAGCCGGGGTGGACGCAGGAGATGGGGGTGGCGCCGTCGTCGAGCCAGAGTTCGGTGATGGCGTCGAAGTCGCCCTGTTCCATCGCCTCGTAGAAGGCGGTGTTGGCGGCTTCGACGGCGGCGCGGTCGGCCTGGCGGGCGCGGGTCACGCGGCTCCCTCGACGGCTCTGGCGACCCGTACGGCGTCGGCGGTGGCGCGGACCTCGTGGACGCGGACGGCCCAGGCGCCCTCGTGGGCGGCGATGGCGGAGACGGCGGCGGTGGCGGCGTCGCGTTCGCGGGCGGGCGGTGGGGCGGCGCCCTCGTGGGCGAGGACGTGGCCGAGGAAGCGCTTGCGGGAGGCGGCGACCAGGAGCGGGCGGCCGAGGGCGCGCAGCCGGGGGAGGTGGGCGACGAGGGCGAGGTCGTGGGGGGCGAGCTTGGCGAAGCCGAGGCCGGGGTCGATGACGATGCGCTCGGGGGCGATGCCGCCGTCGATGACGGCTTCCATGCGGGTGTGGAGTTCGGTGACGACTTCGCCGACGACGTCGTCGTAGACGGCGAGGCTGTTCATGTTCTCGCTGAAGCCGCGCCAGTGCATGACGACGAAGGGGACCTCGGCGGCGGCGACGGCGGGGATCATCTCGGGGTCGGCGAGGCCGCCGCTGACGTCGTTGACGAGGGTGGCGCCGGCGGCGACGGCGCGGGCCGCGACGGTGGCGCGCATGGTGTCGACGGAGACGGTGACGCCTTCGGCGGCGAGTCCGCGGACCACGGGGATGACGCGGCGGAGCTCTTCGTCGGGGTCGACGCGGGTGGCGCCGGGGCGGGTGGACTCGCCGCCGACGTCGATGAGGTCGGCTCCCTGGGCGACGAGTTCGAGCCCGTGTTTGACGGCGGCCGTGGTGTCGAACCAGCGGCCGCCGTCGGAGAAGGAGTCGGGGGTCACGTTGACCACGCCCATGACCGCGCAGCGGTCCCACTCCGGCAGGCCGAGCGCCGTGCCCCGGTCGATCGTCGTACTCATGCGTCCAGCGTAGGGCCCGGGGGGCCCGTCAGGCCGCGCGGACCTCGTGCTCCTGCTGGCCCGGGACGATGTGGGCGCAGGGGCGGGGGGCCGGGGGGTGGGAGCGGCGGCGGAAGGGGCGGGGGAGGGTGAAGTTCACGAAGCCTTCGGCCTGCATGGCGGCGAAGCCGATGCGGGGGAGGTCGCGGCTTTTGCGGTAGATGACGAAGCGGGGTTCCCAGCGGGGCTGGAACTTGGCGTTGAACTTGTAGAGGGACTCGATCTGGAACCAGCGGGAGAGGAAGACGAGCAGGCCGCGCCAGAGGCGGAGGACGGGGCCGGCGCCGATCTTCTCGCCGCGGGCGAGGGCGGCGCGGAACATGGCGAAGTTGAGGGAGACGCGCTTGATGCCGAGGCGGGGGGCGTCCTGGAGGGAGGCGACGATGAGGAGCTCGTTCATGCCGGGGTCGGCGCTGCGGTCGCGGCGCATGAGCTCCAGGGACATGCCGTCCTTGCCCCACGGGACGAAGTGGATGATCGCCTTCAGGTCGCCGTAGGGGGAGTCGGCGTGGTCGGGGTCGTCTTTGTGGGCGGTCGCTATGACGGCGTCGCCGTCGTCGGCGTCGCCGATGCGGCCGAGGGCCATGGAGAAGCCGCGTTCGGTGTCGGTGCCGCGCCAGTCCTCGGCGGCGCGGCGGATGCGGGCGAGTTCGCCGTCGGTGAGGTCGGCGACCCGGCGGACTTTGGTGGTGTAGCCGTTGCGTTCGATGCGCTTGACCATCTGGCGGACGTTGCGCATGGCGCGGCCGGAGAGGGAGAAGTCGGCGACGTCGACGACGGCCTCGTCGCCGAGTTCGAGGGCGTCGAGGCCGGTCTCGCGGGTCCAGACCTGGCCGCCGGTCTCGGAGCAGCCCATGACGGCGGGGGTCCAGGAGTGGGCCTTGGCCTCGTCCATGAAGCGTTCGATGGCGCCGGGCCAGGCCTCGACGTCGCCGATGGGGTCGCCGCTGGCGAGCATGACGCCGGAGACGACGCGGTAGCAGACGGCGGCCTTGCCGCTGGGGGAGAAGACGACGCCCTTGTCGCGGCGGAGGGCGAAGTGGCCGAGGGAGTCCCGGGCGCCGTGCTTGTCGAGGAGGGCGCGCAGTCGGGTCTCGTCGTCCTCGGTGAGCCGGGCGGCGGGGTGCTCGGGGCGGAAGGCGAGGTAGATGGTGGTGAGGGCGGTGAGCATGCCGAGGGCGCCGAGGGAGTAGCCGACGGTCCAGCTGACGTTGCCGGCGTAGTCGACGGGGCCTTCGACGCCGAAGAGGCCGTAGAGGACGTGTTCGAGGCGGTCGGTGAGGCTGGGGCTGCCGATGACCCGGCGCGGGTGGGCGCTGACGATCACGAGGCCGAGGGCGATGGACCCGGCGCCCATGAGGACGAAGTTGGCGAGGGCGCGCCAGCGGCTGCGGGGGTCGGGCAGGGCGGCGAACTGGTCGCGGTGGCGTACGAGCAGGGCGAGCAGCGCGAGGGAGAGCAGTGCTCCGGTGAGGGAGTGGCGCCAGACGAACTGGGCGGCGGCGCCGAGTGGCAGCAGGACGACGGCGGCGCGCCAGGCGCGGCGCTTGTTGCGCTTGAGGCCGTGGGCGAGGAGGAGGAGCAGGACGCCGGCGCTGAGTGAGAGGGCCGCGGAGAGCGGGCCGAGGGTGCCGGGCAGGATCTCGGCGACGGCGTGCATGCGGCTGGCGCGGAACCGCGGGAAGACACCCGCGGCGACGTCGATCAGGCCGATCAGTGTGCAGGCGGTTCCGACGAGTGCGGGGACCTTCTCAGGTCGGGGTCCGCGCAGAATCCGTCGTACATGATCCGGAACCGATCCGGATTTGTCCCCATCTACCGTGACAGACATTGCTTCCCGTGCTTCCCGTGGCTCCGCGAGAGATCGTTGATCCGGTAGCCGTGCGGATCGTGGGCGTACCGGAGGTTTGCGCCTTCTAGGACGGAGCAGCGATGGGGCGGGTTCACTCCCCGTCAGGGAAATCTCAGGGAAAAATCAGGCAGAAAGCTCGGACGTCTCATGGGTCTCACCAGCAACACAGTTCTCGCGGTGGCGGTCACGCTGGCCGTGGTGTGCTTCGGCGCCACGATCTGGCTGTGGCCGCGGTTGGCGCGTGGCGGCTGGCGGGCTGTCCTGGGGCGGATCGGGCTGTTGCTCGCCACCCAGGTGGCCCTGTTCGCCTCGGTGGGTCTCGCCGCCAACAACTCGTTCCTCTTCTACGGCTCCTGGGCGGACCTCTTCGGCCAGGAGCAGGAGATGGGCGTCGTGGTCGATCACTCGGCCGGCTCCAAGGACGTGAAGGTCGTCGGCACCCAGGCGATGGACGTGCCGGGCGGCGGGCGTCCCTCGGTCGGCGGACAGATACAGAAGATCGTCATAGCGGGGGAGAAGTCGAAGATCGACTCGCCCGCGTACGTGTACCTGCCGCCGGAGTACTTCCAGGAGCGGTACGCGAAGTCGACGTTTCCCGCGTCCGTGGTGCTGACCGGCTACCCGGGCACGGCGGAGAACCTGCTGAAGGGCCTGAGGTACCCGAAGACGGCCTTCCAGCAGGCCAAGGACAAGAAGATGCAGCCGATGATCCTGGTGATGCTGCGTCCGACGGTCGCCCCGCCGCGGGACACCGAGTGCGTGGACGTGCCGGGTGGTCCGCAGACGGAGACCTTCTTCGCGGAGGACCTGCCGAAGGCGATCTCGGGGACGTACCGGGTCGGCACCAAGGCCCGGAACTGGGGCTTCATGGGGAACTCGACGGGCGGCTACTGCGCGCTGAAGATCGCGCTGCACCACCCGGACCGGTTCGCCGCGGGCGCGGGCTTCTCGGCGTACTACCGGGCGGCCGACGACGTGACGACCGGCGACCTGTTCCACGGCGACCAGGCCGCGAAGAAGCGGGCCGACCTGCTGTGGAGCCTGGACCACGTGCGGCAGGGCGCGTCGTCGTTCCTGGTGACGACGTCGAAGCAGGGCGAGGGCAACCTCAAGGGGACGCTGGCCTTCATCAAGAAGGTGAAGGCCCCCGCGCGGGTCTCCTCGATCACGCTGGACAGCGGCGGCCACAACTTCAACACGTGGAACCGGGAGATCCCGCCGGGCCTGGTCTGGATGAGCGGGCGGCTCAGCGCGAGCTGAGCTCAGGCGCCGCCCTGCGCAGCGCGCGATGGACGCCGGCCGCGGTGAGCGAGCCGAGCACGCGCCCCGGGTCACCGGGAGCGTGCACGGCGACCCGGCCGGCGTCGTGCTGGAGGAGCACGGCGAGGGCGTCCTTGAGGGAGGCCCCGAGGGGGAGGGCGGGGACCTGGTCCTGCCCGCGCGAGTCCTCCGCCGCGGCCGCGACTCCGGTCCCGGCTCCGGTCCCGGCTCCGGTCCCGGTCCCGGCTCCGGTCCCGGTCCCGGTCCCGGCTCCGGCCCCGGCCCCGCCCCCGGTGGCCGGCTCCAGGTCCGCCTCCGTGACCGGGGTGACGGCGAGCCGCTTGAGGCCGCGGTCCGCGCCGACGAAGTCGGCGACGTACGGGGTGGCGGGGGCGCCCAGCACGGTGGCCGGGGTGTCGAACTGCTCGATGCGCCCCTGCCCGTAGACGGCGATGCGGTCGCCGAGCCGGACGGCCTCCTCCAGGTCGTGGGTGACGAGCAGCACCGTCTTGCGGACGGTGGCCTGGAGGTTCAGGAACTCGGTCTGGAGCCGCTCGCGGACCACGGGGTCGACGGCGCCGAAGGGCTCGTCCATCAGCAGGACGGGCGGGTCGGCGGCGAGGGCGCGGGCCACCCCGACCCGCTGCCGCTGGCCGCCGGAGAGCTGCTCGGGGTAGCGGTGGCCGTGCACGGCGGGGTCGAGGCCGACCAGCTCCAGGAGCTCGGCGGCGCGCTCGCGGGCCCTGGCCTTCTTCCAGCCGAGCAGGGCGGGGACGGTGGCCGTGTTGTCGAGGACGGTCCGGTGCGGGAAGAGGCCGACCTGCTGGATGACGTAGCCGATGGTGCGGCGCAGCCGTACGGGGTCGACGCCGGCGACGTCCTCGCCGCCGAGCAGGATCCGCCCCTCGGTGGGCTCGACGAGCCGGTTCACCATCTTCATCGTGGTCGTCTTGCCGCAGCCGGACGGCCCCACGAGGGTGACCAGCTCCCCCTCGGCGACCTCGAAGGAGAGGTCGTCGACGGCGGTGGTCCCGTCCGCGTACCGCTTGGTCACCTGCTCGAACCGGATCATGGTTCCCCATTCTGACCCTTCGCGGCCCCGCATTGTGTGAAGGAAGTATTTCCACATTGTGGCGCCCCCGGGGGATTGTCAGTGGCGGGGGTTAGGGTCGCCGGACAGATGTTCGTGAGGCGCGTGGCGACGGACCGACACCGAGGGGGGTGCGCATGGCCGGGGCGAACTGCCTGGTGACCAACGACTGGATCTGCGGCGAGTACCTGCGCACCCGCTCCCAGGAGTTGACCGACGCCACGGTCCAGCATGTGGGAATCACCGTGGTCTCGGTGCTCCTCGGGATCGTCGTCGCCTTCCCGCTCGCCCTGCTGGTGCGGGCGCGGCCACGGCTGACCGGGGCCGTCCTCGGCCTGACCACGCTGCTCTACACGATCCCCTCGCTCGCCATGTTCTCGCTGCTCCTGCCCTTCCTCGGGCTCTCGTCGGCGCTGGTCGTCACGGGCCTGGTGCTCTACTCGCTGACGATCCTGGTCCGGGGCGTCCTGGCCGGACTCGCGGCCGTGCCCGCCGAGACCAGGGAGGCCGCGCAGGGCATGGGGTACGGGCCGGGCCGGCTCCTGTGGGAGGTGGAACTCCCGCTCGCGCTGCCCGCCTTGATGGCGGGCGTCCGGATGGCGACGGTCTCCACGATCGCGCTCACCACGGTCGGCTCCATCGTCGGCCGCGGCGGCCTGGGCAATCTCATCGAGGACGCGCTCCCCACCTTCTTCAAGGCCCAGGTGCTCACCGCCTCCGCGCTGTGCGTGCTGCTCGCCGTCGTCGCCGACCTGCTGCTCCTCGGCCTCCAGCGGCTGCTGACGCCCTGGAGCCGGATCCGGGCCGCGCGGCCGGGGGGTGCCTGAGATGACGGTCCTCGCGGACGCCTGGTCCTGGCTGACCACCGGCGCCAACTGGTCGGGGGAGAGCGGCATCGGGCACCGGCTCGCCGAGCACCTGTACGTGAGCGGGGTGGCGCTGCTCCTCGCCTGCGCCGTGGCGCTGCCGCTGGGCCTCTGGCTCGGGCACCTCGGCAAGGGCGGGACGCTGGCGGTCAACCTCTCCAACGTGGGCCGCGCGGTCCCCGTCTTCGCCGTCCTGGCCCTCTTCATGGTCTCGCCGCTGCGCAACGCGGGCTATGTCCCGACGGTGATCGCGCTCGTCCTCTTCGCGATACCGCCGCTGCTCACCCACGCCTACGTGGGCATGCGCGAGGTGGACCGCGCGGTGGTGGAGGCCGCCCGGGGGATGGGCATGTCGGGCGGCCAGCTCTTCAGCGGGGTCGAACTGCCGCTGGCCCGGCCGATGCTGATGGCCGGTCTGCGCTCGGCCGCCGTCCAGGTGGTCGCCACCGCGACGATCGCGGCGATGGTCGGCCAGGGCGGCCTCGGCCGGATCATCACCGCCGGATTCAACACGTACAACACGCCGCAGGTGGTCGCCGGCGCCGTGCTCGTGGCCCTGCTAGCGCTCCTGGTGGAGGCGCTGCTGGTGGCCGCGGACCGGCTGCTGCGCCGCCGAGGGGCGGGCCGATGAACGACAACGACTGGGATGGGTGATCGTGTGAGCAGGACCTCGCGTATCGCGGGTGCGGTGGTGGGCATGGCGGCCCTGACGGTCTCGCTGGCCGCCTGCGGCGGCGACAGCCTGGAGAAGTCGGGAGGCGGCGGCGCCTCCTCCGCGGGCGGGGGCGGGAGCAAGGGCTCGCTCGTCGTCGGCGCGGCCGCGTTCACCGAGTCGAAGGTCCTCGCCGAGCTCTACGCCCAGGTGCTGGACGACGCCGGATACTCCGCGAGCGTCACCACGGTGAAGAACCGCGAGCTGTACGAGCCCTCGCTGGAGAAGGGCGAGATCGACGTCGTACCGGAATACGCGGCGACGCTCGCGGAATTCCTCAACGCGAAGGCGAACGGCCCGAAGGCGCCCGAGGAGAAGCCGGTCGCCTCCGGTGACCCGGTCGCCACCACCGAGGCGCTGAAGAAGCTCGCCGAGCCGCGCGGCCTTAAGGTCCTGGCGGTCGGCGAGGCCGTCGACCAGAACGCCTTCGCGGTGAGCCGGGAATTCGCGGAGAAGAACAAGCTGAAGAGCCTTTCCGACCTCGGCGCGGCCAAGCTGAAGGTGAAGATCGCGGCCGGCGACGAATGCGAGATCCGCCCGTTCTGCGCGCCCGGTCTGAAGAAGACGTACGGGATCGACGTCACCGGCGTCGACCCCAAGGGCGTCGGCACCCCGCAGGCCAAGCAGGCGGTCAAGGACGGGGTGGACCAACTGGTGCTCACCACCACGACGGACGCCACCGTCGACTCCTTCGGTCTGGTCTTCCTCGAGGACGACAAGAAGCTCCAGAACGCGGACAACGTGCTGCCCGTGGTCAATGCGAAGGACGCCGGCTCTCCCGAGATCGCGGCCGCCCTCGACAAGATCACCAAGGTTCTGACGACGGCGGATCTCGCCGAACTCAACCGCAAGGTCGACGCCGAGCGGGCGAAGCCCGAGGACGTGGCGAAGGCCTATCTGGAGTCGAAGGGGCTGCTCAAGAAGTAGGCAGCAGACGAGGGGAATCGGAGCGATTCACTCCGGAATCGCTCCGCCCCGGCCCACTACGGCGAGAACTCGCCAAGAGATTGCCGGGGCGGCGCCCCATACGGCGCCTACGCACGGTAAATTTCAGGCCATGCCACGTGGACGCCACCGCCATTCCCCGCCCCTGCACAAGCTCCTGCCGCCCTCGGCGGTCGCCGGGGCGTCGGTCGCCTGTGCCGCGGGCGCCTGGCTGCTGGGCGACACGCTGGTGCTGCGGCTGCTCGTCGCCGCCGCGGCGGCCTCCGCCGTCACCGGCGCCGTCCTCATGCGCAGTTGGGACCAGAGCGCCGGCCGCCAGGTCGCCGAGCTGAACCGGGCCCGCGCGGCCGACCAGTGGAAGACCGACGAGCGCGTCGCCGAGCTGGAGTCCGACCTGGAGGAGTCGCGCGAGCTGCGCGCCCGCCTGGACGCCAAGCTGCGCGCCAAGCGGGTCGAACTCGCCGGGCTGCGCAGCGAGCACGCCGACCTCCTGCGCCGGTACGCCACCGCCGAGACCGAGCGCGCCAGCGCCCTCGAAGGCCGCCGCGTGCTCGCCCTCGAGGCGACCGCCACGGAGACCAAGGCCCTCCCGGCCGGCGGCTCCACCCCGACCCCGGAGGCCTACCGCAAGGCGGCGGAGGCGCTGCGGAACCTGGAGGCGCGCGGCCGGCACCCGGAGGCGGACGCCGCGCCCGAGCCCGAGCCGGAGCCCGAGCCGGAGACGGCTCCCGCGACCGACACCGCCGAGGCTCCCGGCACCGCCGGCACCGCCGAGGCTCCCGGCACCGCCGTGCCCGCCTCGGGTGACGAGCACACCAAGGCCCCCGCCATGCGCCACGTGCCGGCCGCCGCCGCGATCGTCCCGTACGCCGCCCGTCGTCCCGCCCCGCGCCCCGCGGGCGGCTTCGACTACTTCGGCACGCAGAAGGCCGCCGCCGCGATCGAGGCCGTCCAGCACGCCGACCTCGCCGACGTGGTGGGCGAGGAGGTCCTCGCCGCCGCGGCGAAGCGGACCCCGGAGCAGCGGGCCGTCGGCCAGGTCATCGACCTGACCGCGCACGACGAGACCGAGCAGATCGACGTGGCCGAGCTGCGCGGAGCGGTGAACTCGTAGCCCCGGGCGGACTCGTAGCCCTACTTGTCGATGTCGCCGACGACGAAGAAGAGCGATCCCAGGATCGCCACCATGTCGGCGACGAGCGTCCCCGGCAGCAGCTCGGTCAGCGCCTGGATGTTGTTGTACGAGGCCGAGCGCAGCTTGAGCCGGTACGGGGTCTTCTCGCCCTTGGAGACCAGGTAGTAGCCGTTGATGCCGAGCGGGTTCTCGGTCCAGGCGTACGTGTGCCCCTCCGGCGCCTTGAGGACCTTCGGCAGCCGCTGGTTGATCGGCCCCTGCGGCAGGTCCTCGATCCGGTCGAGGCAGGCGTCGGCGAGCTCCAGGGAGTTGTGCGTCTGCTCCAGCAGGCACTCGAAGCGGGCCAGGCAGTCGCCCTCCGTCCGGGTCACCACCCGCAGCACGTCCTGGAGCTCCCCGTACCCGAGGTACGGCTCGTCCCGGCGCAGGTCGAAGTCGACGCCCGAGGCGCGCGCGATCGGCCCGGACACGCCGTAACCGTGCACCGCCTCCTGCGACAGCACCCCGACCCCGCGGGTGCGGCCCCGGAAGATCTCGTTGCCGAGCACCAGCCGGTCGTACACGTCCATCCGCGAGCGCACGTCCGCGACCGCCTGCCGCGCCCGCCCCAGCCAGCCGGCCGGGAGGTCCTCCTTGAGGCCGCCGACCCGGTTGAACATGTAGTGCATCCGGCCGCCGGAGACCTCCTCCATGACCGCCTGGAGCTCCTCGCGCTCCCGGAAGGCGTGGAAGACGGGGGTGATGCCGCCCAGTTCGAGGGGGTACGAGCCGAGGAACATCAGGTGGTTGAGCACCCGGTTCAGCTCGGCGAGCAGCGTCCGCGTCCACACGGCCCGCTCCGGTACCTCCATGCCCAGCATCCGCTCGACGGCCATGACGACGCCGAGCTCGTTGGAGAAGGCGGACAGCCAGTCGTGCCGGTTGGCGAGCATGATGATCTGCCGGTAGTCCCGCGCCTCGAAGAGCTTCTCGGCCCCGCGGTGCATGTACCCGACCACCGGCTCGGCCTCGCGCACCACCTCGCCGTCGAGCACGAGCCGCAGCCGGAGCACGCCGTGGGTGGAGGGATGCTGCGGCCCGATGTTCAGCACCATGTCGGTGCTCTCCGCCGCGCCGCCGATGCCGACCGTCGTCTCCGTCATGCGGACCAGTATCCCCCGGTGCCGCCGGGCCCCGACCGCGCCCGGCCGCTCACCCGCTGCACCAGCCACAGGAAGTCCCCGAGCCCCCCGGCCGCCGTCAGCTCGGCCGCCTCCCCGGCGGCGGCGAGCGCCCGCACGTACCCGGCGGGATCCGTCGTGGCGAGGGAGAGCGGCGGCCGGCTGCCGGCGACCCCGAGCTCGTGCAGCGCCTCGCGCTGGGTGAGCAGCCGGGTGTCGCCGCGGGCCGCCGCGGCCCCGCACGCGTCCAGCGCCACATGCGCCGTCAGGTCACGGCTCCCGTCCGGCACCGGCGCCACCTCCCGACCCTCCCGGAACGCCGCGAGCGTCCCGAACGGCGGCCGCCCCCCGCGCAGGTGCGCGTAGTCGACGGCCACCGCCGTCCCGGCGGCGAGCGCCCCCACCGCCCCCGCCCAGGCCTCGTCCCGCGGCCGCCCGATCTCCGCCCGCTCGCCGGGCTCCCGCAGCGGCCACCACCGCTCCAGCCACTGCGCGTCCGGGCCGGACACGACCCCGCCCAGCCGCTCCGCGCCGTCCCGCGCCCGCACCTCGACGTAGCGGACCGCGCCGTCCTCGGCGACCTGCGCCACGTCCACCGGCACGTTGTCCAGCCACTCGTTGGCGAAGAGCAGTCCCCGCTCCCCGTCCGGCACCCGGTCCGTCCAGACGATCCGCGGGTCCAGGCCCGCCGGCCGGGGCGCGCGCTCCACGCCGTACGGGCGGACCCGCAGGCCCGGCGGCAGCGCGGCGAGCACCCCCGTCAGCAGCTCCCCGCGGCCCGCGCCCACGTCCACGAGCGCGAGCTCCTCGGTGCCCAGCTCCCGGGCCACCCGGGCGAGGAGCCGGGCCACCGCGCCCGCGAAGAGCGGCGAGGCGTGCACCGACGTACGGAAGTGCCCGGCCGGCCCCTCCGGCCGCAGGAAGAAGCCCCCGGGGCCGTACAGCGCCCGCTCCGTGGCCTGCCGCCACCCCTGCCACTGACACGTCTCATCCGTCACGCGCCCCAGTCTCCACCTTGGGGAGTACGGCCCTCACGGGAAGGATCGACCCCACGGTTGACCCCTGCACCTATCGGCTTTCCCTACGCTGGGTCACGTGCAGCGCCTCTACGACTTCATCCGCAGACACCCGACGGGCGTCGACGGCTTCTGGGCCGTCGTCCTCTTCGGGTTCTCCCTGCTGTGGGTGGTCTCGGCCTCCCCGGCGGTCGGCGGCAGCCCGCTCCTGTACTGCCTCGTCGCCGCGCTCTTCTCGCTGGTCGTCGCCCTGCGCCGGCGCGCCCCCGAGAAGATGCTGGTCCTCGCGGTCGTCCTCGGCCTGGCCCAGCTCGCTCTCGGGATCGTCCCGTTCATGGCCGACTTCGCCATGCTCGTGATCATCTACACGGTCGCCGCGCACGACGGGCCCCGCTGGGCCTCCCGGCTCGCCCTGGCCGGCGGGCTCGCCGCCGCCACGCTCTCCCAGCTGCGCTGGCCCCTGGAGGGGTCCCGCTCGTCCGCGGCCACCGTCTTCTTCACGGTCATCATGACCGTGCCGTTCGCCCTCGCCTGGGTGCTCGGCGACTCCCTGCGCACCCGCCGCGCCTACTTCGCGCAGCTGGAGGAGCGCGCCTCCCGGCTGGAGAAGGAGCGCGAGGCACAGGCCAAGGTCGCCGTCGCCGCCGAGCGGGCCCGGATCGCCCGGGAGCTGCACGACGTCGTCGCGCACAACGTCTCGGTGATGGTCGTGCAGGCCGACGGCGCCGCGTACGTCATCGACTCCTCGCCCGAGACCGCGAAGCAGGCCCTGGAGACCATCGCGGGCACCGGCCGCCAGGCCCTCGCCGAGATGCGCCGCCTGCTGGGCATCCTGCGCACCGGCGAGCACCAGGAGGCCGGGGAGTACGTCCCGCAGCCGGACGTGCAGCAGATCGAGGACCTGGTCGAGCAGGTCCGCGGCGCCGGGCTCGCGGTCGACTTCAAGATCGAGGGCACCCCGCGCCCGCTGCCCAGCGGCGTCGAGCTCACCGCGTACCGGATCGTCCAGGAAGCCCTCACCAACAGCCGCAAGCACGGCGGTCCCGACGTCGGGGCCAGCGTCCGCCTGGTCTACTTCGACGACGGCCTCGGGCTGCTCGTCGAGGACGACGGGCGGGGCGCTCCGCAGGAGATGTACGAGGACGGCGGCGCCGACGGGCGCGGCCACGGCCTGATCGGCATGCGGGAGCGGGTCGGCATGGTCGGCGGCACCCTGGACGCGGGGCCGCGGCCGGGCGGCGGCTTCCGCATCAGCGCCCTGCTCCCCCTCAAGCCCGCCCACTGACGACCCCTTAAGGATCTGCATGTCCATCCGCGTGATGCTCGTCGACGACCAGGTGCTGCTGCGCACCGGTTTCCGCATGGTGCTCGCCGCCCAGCCGGACATGGAGGTCGTGGCCGAGGCGGGCGACGGCGTGGAGGCGCTGGAGGTGCTGCGGAGCACCGCCGTCGACGTCGTCCTGATGGATGTGCGCATGCCCAAGCTGGACGGGGTGGAGACGACCCGGCGGATCTGCGCCCAGCCGGAGGCCCCGAAGGTGCTGATCCTGACCACCTTCGACCTGGACGAGTACGCCTTCTCGGGGCTCAAGGCCGGGGCGAGCGGCTTCATGCTGAAGGACGTGCCGCCGGCCGAGCTGCTCGGCGCGATCCGCTCGGTGCACAGCGGCGACGCGGTGGTCGCCCCGTCCACCACCCGCCGCCTCCTGGACCGCTTCTCGCCGATGCTGCCGTCGACCGGCCGCGAGCCCCGTGCCGCCGACAGCGGTGTCGACCGGCTCACCGACCGGGAGCGGGAGGTGATGCTGCTGGTCGCGCAGGGCCTGTCCAACGGCGAGATCGCGGCGCGTCTCGTCCTGTCGGAGGCGACCGTGAAGACCCACGTGGGGCGCATCCTCACCAAGCTGGACCTGCGCGACCGGGTGCAGGTCGTCGTCCTCGCGTACGAGACCGGCCTGGTACGCGCGGGCGGCGGCTCCCTCTGAGCGTTCCCCGGGCCGGGTCCGGGAAGTCCCGCCCGGCCCGGGGCGCCTGGCACGCACGATCCCGGCGCCTCGCGCTCGCCCGCACCGGACGTCCCGGGCCCAGCCCTGCGGGCAGACGGCGCTACAGCCCGGACACGGCCTAGCGCAGCACCGACTCCAGGAAGTCGCTGCCCAGCCGCGCCACCACCGAGAAGTCCAGCTGGTGCAGCACATAGCGGCCCCGGCGCTGGGTCGTCAGCAGGCCGGCCTTCTTCAGGACGGACAGGTGGCGGGAGACCTCCGGGGCGGTGATGCCGTACGCGTCGGCCAGCTCGCTCGTCGAGTACGGGCCGCGCGCCAGGCTCCGGCACAGCCGCATCCGCATGGGGTGCGCGATGGCCTCCAGGCGCGCCTTGACCGTCTCCACCGGCTCGTGGCCGCCGACCTCCCGGGCGGCGGCCGGGTACTGGATCACCGGCTGCCAGCCGGGCGCGCTCGTCGCGAACAGGTGCGGCCAGCCGAAGGCGGTGGGCACCAGCGTCACGGCGGAGCCCTGGGCGTCCGTCCTGCCGTGCACCAGCTTGTCCACGACGATCCTGCTGCCCTGCGGCCCCTCCTCCAGGCTCAGCGCCGGGGAGGCGGCCGCGAGCGCCTCCGCGAGGCCCTTGCGGCGCAGCAGCTCCGTCTTGTGCCGGGCGTCGGCGGCGAGCTGGACGCGGACGCGGCGCCAGGTGTCGGCGAAGAACGCCTCGTCGCAGTCCTCGAGCAGGCGCCGTATCCAGGCGCGGGTGGCGGTGGGCTCGGCCAGCATCCGCTCCACGAACGAGGCCTGGCGGGGGCCCCGCGCGGCCGCCAGGTCCAGGGCGCGGCGGCGGCTCTGTTCGTCGACCAGCGGTGACGGGATGCCCTGGGAGTAGCGGCTGCTGCAGGAGATCTCCAGGGCCGCGCCGACGAACTTCTCGTCGTCGAGGCGGTCGAGGTCGTCCAGTTCCTCGGCGAGGGTCTCGCGCGGCTGTCCGGGCAGCAGGAAGTCGGAGCGGGTGGACCGCCACATGAAGTCGGCCTCGTGGAGCCGGTCCGCCAGCTCCGGCCGGAGCGCGGCGGAGGTCGCCGTCGTCCACGCGTGCAGCCGCGCGTGGTGGCCCGGCTCGGCCAGGGCGTGCAGGGCGTTGCCCAGCTCGGCCAGGGGCGAGGGGCAGAAGGCGATCCGCTCGTGCGGCAGTCCGGTGATGTCGATGGTCACGCTCACCCGCCCATGGTGCGGGGCCGGGCGGCTCCGGGTCGCGCCATTTGACCAGGGGCGTCAATCGGCGGGCCTGGGCGGGCGCGCCGGGCGCACGGTGGGGCCATGAACGCCCTTCACCAGTACCTCTTCGACAGCTACCGGGCCGCCCAGCACCGCACGCCGGCCCCGCCCGTGCCCGGCACCCACGACCTCGCCGTGCTCCGCACGACCCTCCGCCGCATTCTGCGCCGCCCCGGGCGCCGGGCGGCCGGGTGCGGCGCGGTGGGCGACTGACGCCCCTGCCGCCCCGCCCCGCCCTGACGCCCCTGCCGCGCCGCACCGCCCTGACGCCCCTGCCGCCCCGCCCCGCCCTGCCGCCCCTGCCGCGCCGAGCCGCCTGACGCCCCTGCCGCGCCGCCCCCGCTAGCCGAGCCTCGCGAGGAAGTCGCGGGTGGCCTCCCTGACGTCGGCGGCCGTCCACTCCAGGCCCGCCGCGGCGACGGTCACCTCGGTCGCCGCCACCCCGGGAGGCCCGCCCGCGGGGGCCGGGAACCAGCGGCGGAACAGGGCCGTGCCCGTCTCCTCCGCCAGCGCGCGGCCGGCCGCCGTCAGGGCGTCGGGGGCGTACGGGAGCCAGACCTGGAACTGGTGGGTGTGCGGGGTCCGGGGGTGCACCCGGAACCAGGGCACCCCTGCCTCCTCGAACGCATCGCGCAGCGCGTCCGCGACCACGCGGGCGTGTGCCACGTACGCGGGCAGCCGGGGGAGCTCCGTCTCCAGGCCCCGCAGCGCCGACACCGCGGCCGGGTACTGCTGGAAGACGTCCCCGCCGTAGCGGTGGCGCCACAGGCGGGCCTCCGCGATCAGCTCCTCCGGCCCGGCGACGGCCGCGCCCGAGATGCCGCCGAGGGACTTGTAGAACGACACGTAGACGCTGTCGGCGAGGCCCGCGATCTCGGGCAGCGGGCGGCCGAAGCGCGTCGGCGTCTCCCAGAGCCTGGCGCCGTCGAAGTGGACCACGGCGTCCCGCTCGCGGGCGGCCTCGACCACGTCGACCAGCTCGTCCCAGGTCGGCAGCACGAAGCCGGCCTCCCGCAGGGGGAGCTCCAGCATCAGCGCGCCGAAGGGCTCCGGGTGGTCCCGTACCTCCTCGGCCGTGGGCAGCCGGGGCTCGGTGGTGGGGTGGGTGGTGCGCAGGGCGGCGAGCCTGGTGAAGGCCTGGTCCTCGTGTACCTCGGGGTGGGCGAGCGGGTGCAGGGCCACGACCGGGTTGCCGGTCCGGCCGGCCCAGCAGCGCAGGGCGGCCTGCTGGGCCATGGTCCCGGTGGGGAAGAAGGCGGCGGCGGGGAAGCCGAGAGCGCGCGCGATCCGCTCCTCGACGGCGGTGACGACGCCGTCGCCGTAGATGTCCACGGGCTCGTCGGCGTACGGGCTCCTCGCCGCCCAGTCGGCCAGCTCGCGCAGGCCCGCGGCGACGGTGGTGTCCACGGAGGCGTCCCACAGCCTGCGCGGGGCCTCGCGCCAGGCGCGGCGCAGCGCCGCCGTCTCGTCGGTTTCGGCGGCGTCCACGGTCTCGGCCACGCCGGTGCCGGTCTCGGGCCCGGTCGCCCTCTCTGTCTCCATGGGCAGATCATCACACCGCCGCCCACACCCTGTGGACAGCCACGGGCTCGCGCGAAACGCTGGCGTAGCATGACCAGAAATCGTCCGGTACCCACCGAGGACTGGAACGGAAGGCCGACCAGATCGTGAACGCACCACCAGAGCGCGCAGCGGAATCCCTCAATCCCCGGCCGGGCGCCGACCGCGCCGAGGACCGGCCCGCCCGGCTCTCGGTCGGAGTCGTCGGAGCCGGGCGCGTGGGCCCCGCCCTCGCCGCCTCGCTGCAGCTCGCCGGACACCGCCCCGTCGCCGTCTCGGCGGTCTCCGACGCCTCCCGCCGCCGGGCCGCCGCCCTGCTGCCCGACGTGCCCGTCGTGGAGCCCGCGCGGGTGCTCGCCCTCGCGGACCTGGTGCTGCTCACCGTCCCCGACGACGCGCTGCCCGGCCTCGTCGAGGGGCTCGCCGACACCGGCGCCGTCCGGCCCGGCCAGCTGATCGTGCACACCTCCGGGCGGTACGGGGTCCGGGTCCTCGACCCGGCCAGGCGGGCGGGCGCGCTGCCGCTCGCGCTGCACCCCGCCATGACCTTCACCGGCACCTCCGTGGACGTCCAGCGCCTCGCCGGCTGCTCCTTCGGCGTCACCGCCCCGGACGAGCTGCGGCTCGCCGCCGAGGCCCTGGTCATCGAGATGGGCGGCGAGCCCGAGTGGATCGCCGAGGAGAACCGCCCGCTCTACCACGCGGCCCTCGCCCTGGGCGCGAACCACCTGGTCACCCTGGTCGCCCAGGCCATGGAGCTGCTCCGCTCGGCCGGTGTCGCCGCCCCCGACCGGATGCTCGGCCCGCTGCTCGGCGCCGCCCTGGACAACGCGCTGCGGTCCGGCGACGCGGCCCTGACCGGACCCGTCGCCCGCGGCGACGCCGGAACGGTCGCGGCGCACGTGGCCGAGCTGCACAAGCACGCGCCCGGCACCGTCGCCGGCTATCTGGCGATGGCCCGCGCGACCGCCGACCGGGCGCTCGCGCACGGACTGCTCAAGCCCGAGCTGGCCGAGGATCTGCTGGGCGTGCTCGCCGAGGGGGACGACCGATGACCTTCACCCTGGTCCGTACGGCCGAGGAGCTCCGCGGCCTCAAGGGCGACGGACGCCGGGCCGTCGTCATGACGATGGGCGCCCTGCACGAGGGCCACGCCACCCTGGTCCGCGCCGCCCGCGAGCGGGTCGGGCCGACGGGCACCGTCGTCGTCACCGTCTTCGTCAACCCGCTCCAGTTCGGCGCGGGCGAGGACCTCGACCGCTATCCGCGCACCCTCGACGCCGACCTGGCCCTCGCCCGGGAGGCCGGCGCCGACACGGTGTTCGCCCCCGGCGTCGACGAGGTCTACCCGGGCGGGGAGCCGCAGGTGCGGATCACCGCCGGGCCCATGGGCGAGCGCCTCGAAGGCGCCTCCCGCCCCGGCCACTTCGACGGCATGCTCACCGTCGTCGCCAAGCTCCTCCACCTCACCGGCCCCGACCTGGCCTTCTTCGGCCAGAAGGACGCCCAGCAGCTGGCCCTGATCCGCCGTATGGTCCGCGACCTGAACTTCCCGGTCGAGATCGTCGGCGTGCCGACCGTCCGCGAGTCCGACGGCCTCGCGCTGTCCAGCCGCAACCGCTACCTGTCGGACGGGGAGCGCCGTACGGCCCTCGCGCTGTCCCGCGCGCTGTTCGCCGCCCGCGACCGGCTGGCCGCCCAGGCCGCCCTGCGCGCCCGCGCGGCCGCGCTGCCGGGCGCCCAGGGCCGGGCCGACGCCCGCGCGGAGGCGCTGTCGCGGCTCGGCGAGGCGCGGGCCGCCGCCGACGCCCACGCGGTCGCCCAGGCGGCCGAGGGCATGGGCGCCGAGGCCGTACGGGCCGCCGCGCGCGGTGTGCTCGACGAGGCGGCGCGGGCCGAGCCGCCGCTCACCCTGGACTATCTGGCCCTGGTCGACCCCGCCGACTTCACCGAGGTCGCGGACGGCCACGACGGCGAGGCGATCCTCGCCGTCGCCGCGCGCGTGGGGAGCACGCGGCTCATCGACAACATCCCCCTGACCTTCGGAGCCGTGAAGTGATCGGAGCCGTGAAGTGACCGGAATACGGCTGCAGGCGCCCGCCCCCGGCTGGTCCATCGAGGCCGATGTCGTGGTGGTCGGCTCGGGCGTCGCGGGACTGACCGCCGCCCTGCGCTGCACGGCGGCCGGGCTGCGTACGGTCGTCGTGACCAAGGCGCTGCTCGACGACGGCTCCACCCGTTGGGCGCAGGGCGGCATCGCCGCCGCGCTCGGCGAGGGCGACACCCCCGAGCAGCACCTGGACGACACCCTCGTGGCGGGCGCCGGGCTCTGCGACGAGCACGCGGTGCGGGCCCTGGTCACCGAGGGCCCGGGCGCTGTCCGGCGCCTGATGGCGACCGGCGCCGACTTCGACCGCACGGTCGACGGCGAGATCGCCCTGACCCGCGAGGGCGGCCACCACCGCCGCCGGATCGCGCACGCCGGCGGCGACGCGACCGGCGCCGAGATCTCCCGCGCCCTGGTCGAGGCGATACGCGAGCGGGGCGTGCGCACCATCGAGCACGCCCTCGTCCTCGACCTCCTGAAGGACCCCGAGGGCCGCACGGCCGGTGTGACCCTGCACGTGATGGGCGAGGGCCAGCACGACGGCGTCGGCGCCGTCCGCGCCCCCGCCGTGGTCCTCGCCACCGGCGGCATGGGCCAGGTCTTCTCCGCCACCACCAACCCGGCCGTCTCCACCGGCGACGGCGTCGCGCTGGCGCTGCGCGCCGGGGCGGAGATCTCGGACCTGGAGTTCGTCCAGTTCCACCCGACGGTGCTGTTCCTCGGGGCGGGCTCCGAGGGCCAGCAGCCGCTGGTCTCCGAGGCGGTACGGGGCGAGGGCGCCCATCTGGTCGACGCGGACGGGGTCCGCTTCATGCTGGGGCAGCACGAGCTGGCCGAGCTGGCGCCCCGGGACATCGTCGCCAAGGCGATCACGCGCCGCATGCTGGAGCAGGGCGCCGAGCACATGTACCTGGACGCCCGGCACTTCGGCGCCGAGATGTGGGAGCAGCGCTTCCCGACGATCCTGGCCGCCTGCCGCTCGCACGGCATCGACCCGGTCACGGAGCCGATCCCGGTCGCCCCGGCCGCCCACTACGCCTCCGGCGGTGTCCGCACCGACCTGCACGGCCGGACGACCGTGCCGGGCCTGTACGCGTGCGGCGAGGTGGCCTGCACGGGTGTGCACGGCGCCAACCGGCTCGCGTCGAACTCGCTCCTGGAGGGCCTGGTCTTCGCCGAGCGGATCGCCGACGACATCACGGCGCACGGCCCGCACCGCGAGGGCCGGCCGGTCGCGGACGACGGCTCCACGGCGCTGACCCTGCTCGGTCCGGAGCTGCGCCGGGACATCCAGCGGATCATGACCGAGGGCGCGGGCGTGCTGCGTTCCGCGGGGAGCCTGACGGCCGCGGCCGACGCCCTCGAAGGGCTGCGGCTGGACGCGGAGGGGGACCGCAAGTCCGCCGAGCCCGGCGTCGACTCCTGGGAGACGACCAATCTGCTGTGCGTCGCCCGGGTCCTGGTGGCCGCCGCCCGGGAGCGCGAGGAGACCCGCGGCTGCCACTGGCGCGAGGACCGGCCCGACCGGGACGACGAGCAGTGGCGCCGCCATCTGGTCGTCCGGCTGACGTCCGACCGCCGACTGGTGGTCCGGCGCACCGACACCGCAGACTTTCCGCCCGTAACCCCCGACGCATCCAGGGAGCCGCAGTCGTGAGCACGCCCGAAGAAGCACGTCCGAAGCCCGTGGACGTGCCCCTGATCCACATCAACGCGCCCGCCGAGCAGGCCGGCGGCTGCGGCGACGGCTGCGGCTGCGGCGACGCGGAGGAGTACGAGTGCGGGCTCGACCCGGCGCTCGCCCAGCTGCTCGCCGACGCCGGGCTCGACCCGGTCCAGGTCGAGGACATCGCGCACCTGGCCATCGCCGAGGACCTCGACGGCGGCGTGGACGTCACGACCGTGGCGACCGTCCCCGAGGACGCCGTCGCGACCGCCGACTTCACCGCCCGCGAGGCCGGTGTGGTGGCCGGTCTCAGGGTCGCCGAGGCGGTCCTGTCGATCGTCTGCACCGACGAGTTCGAGGTCGAGCGGCACGTCGAGGACGGCGCGCGGGTCGAGGCCGGGGACAAGGTGCTCAGCGTCACCGCCCGCACCCGCGACCTGCTGACCGGCGAGCGCAGCGCCCTGAACATCCTGTGCCGTCTCTCCGGCATCGCCACCGCGACCCGCGCCTGGGCGGACGCCCTGGAGGGCACCGGGGCGAAGGTCCGCGACACCCGCAAGACGACTCCGGGCCTGCGCGCCCTGGAGAAGTACGCGGTGCGCTGCGGCGGCGGCGTCAACCACCGCATGTCGCTGTCCGACGCGGCGCTGGTGAAGGACAACCACGTGGTGGCGGCCGGCGGGGTCGCGCAGGCCTTCAAGGCCGTGCGGGAGCTGTTCCCCGACGTCCCGATCGAGGTCGAGGTCGACACGATGCACCAGGTCCGCGAGGTCCTGGACGCGGGCGCCGACCTGATCCTGCTGGACAACTTCACCCCGCTGGAGACCGAGGAGGCCGTCGCGCTGGTCGCCGGGCGGGCCGCCCTGGAGTCCTCGGGCCGGCTCACCCTGGAGAACGCGGCGGCGTACGCGGCCACCGGCGTGGACTACCTGGCGGTGGGCGGGCTCACCCACTCCTCGCGGATCCTCGACATCGGGCTCGACCTGCGCGAGGCGGCCGTCTGATGCTGCTCACGATCGACGTCGGCAACACCCAGACGGTCCTCGGCCTCTTCGACGGCGAGGAGATCGTGGAGCACTGGCGCATCTCCACGGACCCGCGCCGCACCGCCGACGAGTGGGCGGTCCTGCTGCAGGGTCTGATGGGCATGCATCCGCTGCTCGGCGTCGAGCTGAGCGACGGCATCGGGGGGATCGCCATCTGCGCGACGGTCCCCTCGGTGCTGCACGAGCTGCGCGAGGTCACGCGCCGCTATTACGGGGACGTCCCCGCGGTCCTGGTGGAGCCGGGCGTCAAGACGGGCGTCCCGGTCCTCACGGACAACCCGAAGGAGGTCGGCGCCGACCGCGTGATCAACGCGGTGGCGGCCGTGGAGCTGTACGGCGGTCCCGCGATCGTCGTCGACTTCGGCACGGCGACGACGTACGACGCGATCACCGTGCGCGGCGAGTACGCGGGCGGCGCGATCGCCCCGGGCATAGAGATCTCGGTGGAGGCGCTGGGCGTCAAGGGCGCCATGCTCCGCAAGATCGAGCTGGCCCGCCCGCGCAGCGTGATCGGCAAGAACACGGTCGAGGCCATGCAGTCGGGCATCGTCTTCGGTTACGCGGGCCAGGTCGACGGCGTGGTCGGACGGATGAAGCGCGAGCTGGTGGGCCCGAACGGGGACCCCTCGCAGGTCACGGTGATCGCCACCGGCGGCCTGGCGCCGATGGTGCTGGGCGACTCCAAGGAGATCGGCGCCCACGAGCCCTGGCTGACGCTGATCGGTCTGCGGCTGGTCTACGAGCGCAACGTCTCGCGGCTGTGACGGTCCCGGCGGGAGCGGATCGGGGCACCGACCCGCCGGGAAGATCGAGAAGCGAGAGATTTGTCCGATTAGCGCGTATCGTCGGTCCATGCCCACGCCCCTAGGCCCCCGCGGCGGCATGGCGTTCAGCGCGGACGAGCTGCGTGTCCTCCGTCGTGCCCTCGCCACTGCCCTCAACCCCGCCCCCCTTCAGGACGACGACGTACAGGACTGCCTGCGCCTGGCCGAATCCGTGGACGAGACGGTGGCCGAGGCCGGCCGGCTGCGCGCCTTCCTCCTCGCCGACCTGGTCCGCTACCGCCAGGCCCTCCCCGGCTCGCTCCCGGGCTATCTGGAGCTCCTCCAGGACGCCCTGGCCGCCGGCTACGACCCCGGCGCCGACGACCTCGCGGCCCTGCGGGCGCTGCGCCACAACCCGGCGGCCGGCGCCCTGCTCGCCCGCTGCCAGGTCCTGGCGGAACGATCCGTCCGCGCCCGTCTGGCCCGGGTCTCCCAGGCGCAGGCCCCGGCCCGCACCGCCGGCCCGGCCCCGCGCGCCCGGCTGCTCGCCCTGCCCGGCGGCCGCGCCTCCGAGGACGGCGGCTCAGGCCCGGGGGCGCCGGGGAAGCCCGCCCCCAAGCCCCCGTCGCCCGGTGAGCGGCCCGTGCCCAAGCCCTCCGAGGTGTTCCCGCCGCGCCGCCGCCCGGTACCGCCGCCCCCGCCCGAGGAACGGGCCGCGGGCTAGCTAGTCTGGATCCCATGGACTATGTATCCGCGCTCCTGCCCCCCGTCGTGATGGCCGTCTTCTTCATCGGCCTGGTCGTCACGATCGTCAAGAGCCAGGGCGGACCGAACAAGGCCAAGGAGGACGCGATCGTGGACGCCGCCCTCGCCCGCGCCGAGTCCGCCCGCCAGCAGGGCACCACCGCCCCGTAGCCGGGCCCGCAAGCCCCGAGGACGTACGACCGCCGTCAGGCCGTACGTCCTTTTTGCACTCTTCCTGGGCGTTTCCTCCGTGAATGGGCGCCAATGGGCGCTTATTCGGTCACCGCGCACTATGGTGGCGCTGTGCCCCGCCAATTGGGAGAGCTGGAAGACGCCGTCATGACCCGCGTCTGGCAATGGAACCGCCCGGTGACCGTCCGGGAAGTCCTGGAGGATCTCCAGCAGGAACGGTCCATCGCCTACACCACCGTCATGACCGTATTGGACAATCTCCATCAGAAGGGCTGGGTCCGCAGGGAAGTCGAAGGCCGCGCCTATCGATATACGGCGGTCTCGACCCGCGCCGCCTACTCGGCCGCACTGATGAACGAGGCATGGGCGCAGAGCGACAACCCCGCCGCCGCCTTGGTCGCCTTCTTCGGCATGATGTCGACCGAACAGCGCGAAGCCCTCAACGACGCCATCCGTATCGTCCAGCGGGACAGCCCCGAGGCGGGCCCGACCTCCGGGCAGGGCGGCGCGGAACCGGGGGAGCAGGGGCGATAACGTCCCCCCATGTCTTCCGCCAAAGCCGTCACCGTGCGCCGGGCCCGTACCTCCGATGTCGCCGCGGTGCGCCGTCTCGTCGATCCCTTCGTGCGCCGCGGCATCCTGCTCGACAAAGCGACGGTGACCCTTTACGAGTCGATCCAGGAGTTCTGGGTCGCGGAACGCGACGACGACGCCACGGTCGTCGGCTGCGGTGCGCTCCATGTGATGTGGGAAGACCTCGCCGAAGTCCGTACTCTCGCCGTCGATCCCGAGTTCAAGGGCGCCGGAGTGGGACATCAGGTGCTGGACAAGTTGCTCCACACCGCCCGATGGCTCGGTGTCCGCCGGGTTTTCTGCCTCACCTTCGAAGTCGACTTCTTCGGGAAGCACGGCTTCGTCGAGATCGGCGAGACTCCGGTGGACGGAGATGTCTACAGCGAGCTCCTGCGTTCCTATGACGAGGGCGTCGCGGAGTTCCTCGGTCTCGAACGAGTGAAGCCGAACACCTTGGGCAACAGCCGGATGCTTCTGCACCTGTGACCTGACTCCTATGTCCGAATCGCGCACGTTTCCCGCGTTGCCGGGGTTCTGAACCTCTGCCAGGGGTTTGTGTTTTTCCGGGAAAAGCGGTTTCCTTTCCGCGTACTGCATTTTCGATGAAAGGAAATCCGGTGGCACAGAAGGTTCAGGTCCTTCTTGTCGACGACCTCGACGGCGGCGAGGCGGACGAGACCGTGACGTTCGCGCTGGACGGCAAGTCCTACGAGATCGACCTCACCACCGCCAACGCGGACAAGCTCCGCGACCTGCTCGAGCCGTACACCAAGAGCGGTCGCCGCACCGGTGGCCGGGGCGCCGGCGCCCGGGGCAAGGGCCGTGTCGTCGCCTCCGGCGGCAGCCCGGACACCGCGAAGATCCGCGCGTGGGCCAAGGAGAACGGCTACAACGTGAACGACCGCGGCCGCGTGCCTGCGGAGATCAAGGCGGCCTACGAGGACGCGAACCGCTGAGGCGCCAGCTGCTGAGCCGCCGGTCCCGCCCCCCGGGGGTGGTTCCGGGCAGCGCTCAGCAGCCGGACCCGGTGGCACTCCGCGGCGGCCGCGGCCACCAGCCGGGCCAGACAGGGGGCGTCCGCACCGCCCCGCACCGAGGGCCGCAGGGCCGGCAGCGAGGACTCCACCTCGCGACCTGGCTCCGGGGCCCTCAGCCACACCGGGGCCCCCGGCAGGCCGGAACGGCTCCAGCCCGGGGGAACGGGCGCGGTCATCCGGCCGTCGGCGCCCAGGGCCGCGAGATCCAGTGAGATCCCGCCCCACTCCAGCCAGTCCAGCAGCCCGGGCAGCTCCTCCGCGCTTCCCGCTGCCACCAGCAGCCGCATCCTGCGCCCCATGAGGGCCACCGGACCGGTGGCGGCGCCCAACCGGCGCAGCACCCCGCGACCGGCCGCGGCGGGCACTTCGAGCACGTCGAAGCGCAGCCCCGTCACCAGCTGCACCGGCGGCCCGGCCACGGCGGCCCAGCCGAGCTCCTGCTCGTACCACCGCGCCGTACCGCCGTCGATCGGCGAGCGCGGGAGCGGGACGGTGAGGGCCATACCCGGGGAACGCCGCCGAGGGCGTCTTGGTTACGTGCCACACCCCGGCACGGTGACGGTGGGTCCTTGATCCGCAGCGCAGAGTGTCCATGATGGGGGCGTACGGGTGCATTCGAGAGCGCAAGGTTGTTCGCCCGTAGCGGAGGGAACCGGGGTGCGCCGCATGGAGTGTCCGTCCTTACGGGTAAGACATTCCATGTGAGGAGGGGTGACTCGCGGGCAGAAGCGTCTCACGTTCGCCATCGGCGTAGTGAAGGTGCGGGTAACAGCTTGGCCTGCGGGAACATCGTCTCGCACCATCGAGTTGGAGCATTTGTCGGCTGTTCGGCAGCAGGTCTCCCCGAGAAGTAAGGGGGTGATCCGGACGGATGTCGGCAGTTGGAATGAGCGGTCCCCGCTTGCGGGACTAAGCTGCGGAAGGACAGGGAGGGGATCGACCCCTAACTGACTGACCGCTCTGAGGAGCGATTAACGATGTTCGAGAGGTTCACCGACCGCGCGCGGCGGGTTGTCGTCCTGGCTCAGGAAGAAGCCCGGATGCTCAACCACAACTACATCGGCACCGAGCACATCCTCCTGGGCCTTATCCACGAGGGTGAGGGTGTCGCCGCTAAGGCCCTGGAGAGCCTCGGGATTTCGCTCGAGGCGGTCCGCCAGCAGGTTGAGGAGATCATCGGTCAGGGGCAGCAGGCCCCGTCCGGCCACATCCCCTTCACCCCGCGTGCCAAGAAGGTCCTGGAGCTGTCGCTCCGCGAGGCCCTCCAGCTCGGCCACAACTACATCGGCACCGAGCACATCCTGCTCGGCCTGATCCGCGAGGGCGAGGGCGTCGCCGCCCAGGTCCTCGTGAAGCTGGGCGCCGATCTCAACCGGGTCCGGCAGCAGGTGATCCAGCTGCTCTCCGGCTACCAGGGCAAGGAAGCCGCCACCGCCGGCGGCCCTGCCGAGGGCACGCCCTCGACGTCCCTGGTCCTCGACCAGTTCGGCCGCAACCTCACCCAGGCGGCCCGCGAGTCCAAGCTCGACCCGGTCATCGGGCGCGAGAAGGAGATCGAGCGGGTCATGCAGGTGCTGTCCCGCCGCACCAAGAACAACCCGGTCCTCATCGGCGAGCCCGGCGTCGGCAAGACCGCCGTCGTCGAGGGACTGGCGCAGGCCATCGTCAAGGGCGAGGTGCCCGAGACCCTCAAGGACAAGCACCTCTACACCCTGGACCTCGGCGCGCTGGTCGCCGGCTCCCGCTACCGCGGTGACTTCGAGGAGCGCCTGAAGAAGGTCCTCAAGGAGATCCGCACCCGCGGCGACATCATCCTGTTCATCGACGAGCTCCACACCCTGGTGGGTGCGGGCGCCGCCGAGGGCGCGATCGACGCCGCCAGCATCCTCAAGCCGATGCTGGCCCGCGGTGAGCTCCAGACCATCGGTGCCACCACGCTCGACGAGTACCGCAAGTACCTGGAGAAGGACGCCGCCCTCGAGCGCCGCTTCCAGCCCATCCAGGTCGCCGAGCCGTCGCTGCCGCACACGATCGAGATCCTCAAGGGTCTGCGCGACCGGTACGAGGCCCACCACCGGGTCTCCATCACCGACGAGGCCCTCGTCCAGGCCGCGACCCTGGCGGACCGCTACATCTCGGACCGCTTCCTCCCGGACAAGGCGATCGACCTGATCGACGAGGCCGGCTCCCGGATGCGCATCCGCCGGATGACCGCGCCGCCGGACCTCCGCGAGTTCGACGAGAAGATCGCCTCCGTCCGCCGGGACAAGGAGTCCGCGATCGACTCGCAGGACTTCGAGAAGGCCGCCTCCCTGCGCGACAAGGAGAAGCAGCTCCTCGCCGCGAAGGCCAAGCGGGAGAAGGAGTGGAAGGCCGGCGACATGGACGTCGTCGCCGAGGTCGACGGCGAGCTGATCGCCGAGGTCCTCGCGACCGCCACCGGCATTCCGGTCTTCAAGCTGACCGAGGAGGAGTCCTCGCGTCTGCTCCGCATGGAGGACGAGCTCCACAAGCGCGTCATCGGCCAGAAGGACGCCGTCATCGGTCTGTCCCGGGCGATCCGCCGGACCCGTGCGGGTCTGAAGGACCCCAAGCGCCCCGGTGGCTCGTTCATCTTCGCCGGTCCGTCCGGTGTCGGTAAGACCGAGCTGTCCAAGGCGCTCGCCGAATTCCTCTTCGGCGACGAGGACGCGATGATCTCCCTCGACATGTCGGAGTTCAGCGAGAAGCACACGGTTTCCCGGCTCTTCGGTTCTCCGCCCGGATACGTCGGCTACGAAGAGGGCGGCCAGCTCACCGAGAAGGTGCGCCGCAAGCCGTTCTCCGTGGTCCTCTTCGACGAGGTCGAGAAGGCCCACCCCGATATCTTCAATTCCCTTCTCCAGATCCTGGAGGACGGTCGCCTGACCGACTCCCAGGGCCGGGTCGTGGACTTCAAGAACACGGTCATCATCATGACGACCAACCTCGGGACCAGGGACATCTCGAAGGGCTTCAACCTGGGCTTCGCCGCCCAGGGCGACACGAAGTCCAACTACGAGCGGATGAAGGCGAAGGTCAGCGACGAGCTGAAGCAGCACTTCCGCCCGGAGTTCCTCAACCGTGTGGACGACATCATCGTCTTCCCGCAGCTGACGCAGGAGGACATCCTCCAGATCGTCGACCTGATGATCGGCCGCGTCGACGAGCGCCTGAAGGACCGGGACATGGGCATCGAGCTCTCCCAGTCCGCGAAGGAGCTGCTCGCCAAGAAGGGTTACGACCCGGTGCTCGGCGCCCGTCCGCTCCGCCGGACGATCCAGCGCGAGATCGAGGACACGCTGTCGGAGAAGATCCTCTTCGGCGACCTGCGCCCCGGTCACATCGTGGTCGTGGACACGGAGGGCGAGGGCGAGGAGCGCAAGTTCACGTTCCGCGGCGAGGAGAAGTCGGCCCTGCCGGACGTGCCTCCGATCGAGGCGGCGGGCGGGGCGGGTCCGAACCTGTCCAAGGAAGCGTGACGCTCGGCTGAAGCCGTAGGGGCGGCCCCGGAACCTGAGGGTTCCGGGGCCGCCCCTTTGTCATTCGACGGTCAGACGGTCGCCCAGGGCGGCGGCGCCGAGGATGTTCTTGCGGGGAACGCCGGAGACGACGACCTGCAGGGAGGGATGTGCGCTGAACCCCGTGAGGTCCACCGTCTGCTGCCCGGCGAGAGGGCCGGAGACCCGGAAGACGAGGAGCGGCCGCAGGCCGGCCACCGCTTCGAGGTCCGCCAGCCGGGAGCAGTCGGCCACGACCAGACCCCTGAGCCGGGAGTGGTCCAGTGCGTGCAGGAACGAGAGGTCGGTCAACCGGTCGTTGTTCGCGAGGCCCAGAATGCGCAGGGATCGACCGCTGAACGCCTGGACGAGCGCATCCGGCTCGAAGTCCCCGACGACGGTGATGTTGTCCAGGGCCTCGTGGTCCCGAAGAAGACGCAGGTGCTCGGCGGTGAAAGCCATGATCGATTCGCCGGGGTCGAGACGTCCGACGACCTCCCGGGCGAAGGCCTCCGCCGGAAACGAGGGCCACGACGTCGTGAAGCGACCTGCTTCCCCGGCCTCCGCGAAAGCCCGGGCGTACGGGAGCGCTGCCGACCCGCCGATTTTCGCGATCAGGCCGGTGACGGCGTCCACGGTGTCCTTGGCCACCTCCTGAGGCCCTGGCAGCAGCGGCAGCACGTATCCGCCGAGCCGGGCCAGCTGGGCGACCTGCCCCGGGTTCCGCGGCGGCACCACCGACCTCACCGCTCTCAGCACCCGCCGCCGCAGCGTCTCGTCCAGCCAGGCCGCGTGCTGGGCGGCCAGGGCCGCCAGGACGTACAGCGTCGTCTTCAGGTCGCGTTTGCGCGTCTCGGAGCCGGCCTTGAGGAGGCCCTCCACCAGGACCGGCAGGTCGCGGCGCTTGCAGTGGCCGGCGGCCAGCAGCAGTACGTCGTGCCACTGCTGGTCGTGGGCGTGGCGGAGGAGTTCCTGGAGGAGGTCGTCCTCCACGAACTCCTTGGCGGCGAGGAAGTCCTGGAAGGTGCGGTGGGCGAACTGGAAGACGTCGTCCGTGCGCTCCTGGAGCAGGCCGCTGCGGTTGACGAGGTGGGTGAGGACCTCCTCGGGCGTGCCCTGGGACTGGACGCGGGGCATGCCCGGCAGGGCGCGCTCCAGGCGCTGGAGGGCCTGCTCGCGGGTGAACTCGGCCTGGCCGCCGCGGACGAGCCACGCGGCCAGGCGCTGGAGCAGCTGGGTGTGTTCCTCCACCGTCATGCGGATCCCGTCGGGCGCGTCGATGCGGCGCCGTTCGTCGCGGACGCCCAGGAGCATCGCGAGGGCGGAGTCGTACAGCTCCCAGCGGTTCTCCGGCAGGAAGCCCTCCCGCAAGCGGTGCAGCGCGCAGATCACCGCGCACAGCAGCGGCGTCCGGGCCAGCTCGGCCAGGTTCGGGTTGTGGCGGAACTGCTGGGACAGGTCGTGTTCGAGGTCGGTGAGGTTCTCCTCGGCGGGCGCGTCGAGGCGTGCCGCCTCGTGCCAGGCGGCGACGAAGGCCTGGATGTCGTCGCCCCGCAGTGGGAGGAGGGTGAGCTCCTCGAAGCCCTCGGCGCCGAGCCAGTCGGCGGCGACGGCGTGCGGCCGTACGGTCGCCACGCAGCGGGTGCGGGGGTAGCGGGCGAGCAGGCCGCTGAGCCAGGTGTGGGCGTCCTCCCGGTCGGACTGGCTGACCTCGTCCAGGCCGTCGACGAGCAGCAGTCCGCGGCCGGCGGCGAGGACCCGGCCCGCCCAGCCCTCGGGGGCCGCGTCGATCATGAGCCCGGCGACTCCGGGGAGTTCGGCGGGGGAGGGGAAGCCGGCGCCGCGGGCCCGCAGGGTGCGCAGGGGTACGACGAAGGGGACGAGCCCGTTGAGCTCGGCGAGCTCCGGGCCGAGCGTCCCGGCGGCGGCGTGGGCGGCCAGCCACCACATGAGGGTGGTCTTCCCGGCGCCCGCGTCGCCGCGGAGCAGCACGCGCGGGCGGGCGGCGAGCAGGTCGTCGATGCGGCGGGGGACGGCGACGGCCTCCTGGTCGCGGGAGGTGGCCTCCAGGGAGAGGTAGGCGGTGTCGAGGTCCCACTCGGAGGCGCGCTTGCCGAGCTCGTCGAGGCCGAAGATCCTGGTGCGCCGGTAGGCGGCGCCGAGGGCCTCGCCGTACTCCTCCTCGTGGAAGTCGTCGCGGGGGTGGGCGCCGGTGGTCGTCACGGAGACGGTGGGGAGCCACTGGCGGGCCTGGGCGTCGGCGAGGACGGCGGTGAGGGAGACGCACTCCAGGCGCCGGTGGCCCCGGCCCCTGGGGACGGCGCGGACGATGCCGAGGAGTCGTTCGCCGGCGAAGACGGGGGCGCCGGAGAGGCCGGCGAGCGGGGAGGGGCCGTCCTCGTCGGCGGTGACCGGCGGGTGGTCGAGTTCGACGGTCAGGGTGCGGCGGAGCAGTCCGGCCATGGGCAGCACGGTGCCGGTGTACTGGTCGAGGTCCGGCTTCCGTCCGTCGTACCGCTGGACCTGGGGGTAGCCGAGGATCTCGCAGCCGGGTATCGGGCGGGCGGTGACGACGGTGCTGAGCGGCGGGGTCGGGACGGCGCCCGTGTCGCCCTGCAGGAGCGCCGCGTCGAGCCGGTCGTCCGACCACACCACCCGTAAGCGGGCCGGGCTCCGGTTGGGCGCCACGACCATGGCGCTGCGGGCGCCGTCGAGGACATGGGCGCTGGTCAGCAGGGTGCCCGGTGCCACCAGGACCCCGCTTCCCTGGCGTCGTCCCAGGACCGCGTGGATGAGGTCCCTGCGGAGTTCGATCGGGGAGATGTGCTCGGTCATGCCTCGGAAGCTAGTGCCGTCCGGAGGGCCGCGGAGGGGGTTCGGGAGGGTTCGGTCGCGTGACCCAGGTCCCATTCGCGGCGCGCCCGTGGTGACAAGGCGCACAGGGGTTTCGGAGGGTACTAACCGGAATAGTGGTGATGTCCCGGCCGAATCGGGGACGTATGGGGCTCAACCGTCGGGACTTTGGTCCCGGAGCTCCCGAACGGGACATCGCACGGCCTTTCGGGCGCTTCGGGAGGGTCGCGACATGGGATTAAACCGATCGATCAGGGATGGTATGTCCGAATTCGCGAGGCGGCCCCGGCGTCGTCAAGAGCTGAACTTCCCCGGAGATCGCTACGACGTGATGTCGTAGATGGGGTGTTTTGGGCTGGATGGGGGTCCGGGTTACCAAGGATGAGCAAGCCCGGCGCAGACCGCTGTCGCGTCGGGTCCCGTTCTGTCCGGAGGTTCTCCCCCGTATGTCGAAGCGCGTCATGAAGCCCAGCATCCGTATCGCCGCCGTCGCCACCCTCGCCACCGCCGGCCTGGGAGCGTCGCTGGTGGCCGGAGCCGGCTCCGCCTTCGCCGCCGAGGGCCAGGCCGCCGTCGCGAACACCGCGACCGCCACGTCCGCCGCGCTCGCCCACCAGGCCGCCGTCCAGGCGAAGGCCGCCTCCCAGGCGCAGGCGACCCAGGCGAAGGCCGCCGCCCAGGCCAAGGCCGCCCAGGTGAAGGCCGCCGCCGCCAAGGCGCAGGCCAAGGCCGTGGCCGCCAAGAAGGCGACCGGCTGGGTCAAGCCGGTCAGCTCCTACACGCTGAGCGCCAGCTACAACCAGGGCGGCGCCATGTGGGCCCACAAGCACTCCGGCCAGGACTTCGCCGTCCCGGTCGGCACCCCGGTCAAGGCCGCCGCGGCCGGCACCGTCGTGAAGGCCGGCCCCAACGGCGGCGGCGACGGCCCGGCGTACGGCAACGCGATCGTCGTGAAGCACGCCAACGGCACGTACTCGCAGTACGCCCACCTGTCGAAGATCCAGGTGCACATCGGCGAGAAGGTCGGCGCCGGCGAGCGGATCGCCCTCTCGGGCAACACCGGCAACTCCTCCGGCCCGCACCTGCACTTCGAGATCCGCACCACCCCGAACTACGGCTCCGCCGTGAACCCGGCCGCCTTCCTGCGGTCCCACGGCGTCTCCATCTGACGCACCTGACGCTCAGGCCCCGTGGTGGGCCTCGGTGATCAGATCGAGGGCGACCTCGAGGACGGCTTCCTGCTTCTCCTCGGGGTCGCCCTCGACGTTGTGCATGAAGAACGTGCCGGCGTGCAGCGTGAAGATCGCGCTGATGGAGCGGACCTTGTCCGTCATCGCGGACTCGTCCTCGTGGAGCAGCCCGGTCAGCGCGATCATGCGCTCCTTGAAGGTCAGGCCGACGCTCAGCTTGCTCACCGCGGCCTGGTTGTCCTGCATGAAGCGGAAGAGCGGGGCGGCGGCGAGCAGCGCCTGCTGGTAGCGGCGCAGCAGCTCGCGCTTGGTCTCCAGGGTGCGCGGCTGCTCGCGGCCCCACTCGATCAGCTCGTCCATGGGCCTCGTCAGGTCCTCGAAGATGCTGATGAGGATGTCTTCCTTGGTCTTGAAGTGGTAGTAGAGCGCGGCCTTGGTGACGTCGAGGCGTTCCGCGATCTCGCGCAGCGAGGTCTTCTCGTACCCCTGCTCGGCGAAGAGTTCGAGAGCCACGTCCTGGATGCGCTGACGGGTGTTGCCTCGGGCCTGGGCCATGGTCTCTCGCTTCCACCGGTACTTACTTGACGACCGGCAAGTTGGGGGTCTACCGTCCCCATTGTAGTAACTAGCCGGGCGGCAAGTAAGGAAACGGGGAGCGCGACATGGCGACGAAACAGACTGTTCAGCAAAAGGCCGAAGGGGAGGCCCCGCAGCCGCGCAGCGTCCGCGTCGTGCTCCTGGCCCTCATGATCGCGATGCTGCTCGCGATGCTCGACAACATGATCATCGGCACCGCGATGCCGACGATCGTGGGCGAGCTCGGCGGCCTGGAGCACCTCTCCTGGGTCGTCACGGCCTACACCCTGGCCACCGCCGCCTCGACCCCGATCTGGGGCAAGCTCGGCGACATGTTCGGCCGCAAGGGCGTCTTCCTCACCTCGATCGTCATCTTCCTGATCGGCTCCGCGCTCAGCGGCATGGCCCAGGACATGGGCCAGCTCATCGGCTTCCGCGCCGTCCAGGGCCTGGGCGCCGGCGGACTGATGGTCGGCGTGATGGCGATCATCGGCGACCTGATCCCGCCCCGCGAGCGCGGCAAGTACCAGGGCATGATGGCCGGCGTGATGGCCCTCGCCATGATCGGCGGACCGCTCGTCGGCGGCTCCATCACGGACCACTGGGGCTGGCGCTGGTCCTTCTACATCAACCTGCCGCTGGGCGTCGTGGCCCTCGCCATGATCACCACCGTGCTGCACCTGCCCAGGAAGCAGCGCGCCACCGGCACCCGGATCGACTTCCTCGGCGCCGGCCTGCTGACCCTCGGCATCACCGCGATCGTCCTCGTCACCACCTGGGGCGGCACGGAGTACGCCTGGGGCTCGGCCACCATCGTCGGCCTCGCGGTCGGCGGCGTCCTGGCCCTGGTCGCCTTCCTCTTCGCCGAGACCCGCGCGAGCGACCCGATCATGCCGCTGCACATCTTCCGCAGCCGCAACTTCACCCTGATGTCCCTGATCGGCTTCATCACCGGCTTCGTGATGTTCGGCGCGGTGCTCTTCCTGCCGCTGTTCCAGCAGTCCGTCCAGGGCGCCTCGGCCACCAACTCCGGCCTGCTGCTCCTGCCGATGCTGCTGTCGATGATGGTCGTCTCGCTGGTCGTCGGCCGGGTCACCACCAACAGCGGCAAGTACAAGGCCTTCCCGATCATCGGCGGCGCCCTCATGGTGGGCGGTCTCTACCTGCTCTCCACGATGGACACCGACACCACCCGGTTCGTCTCCGGCGTGTACATGGCCGTCCTCGGCGCCGGCATGGGCTTCCTGATGCAGATCACGATGCTGGTCGCGCAGAACAGCGTCGAGATGAAGGACATGGGCGTCGCCTCCTCCTCGACCACCCTCTTCCGGACCCTCGGCTCCTCCTTCGGCGTGGCCATCATGGGCGCCCTGTTCACGAGCAGGGTCCAGGACGAGATGGCGGCCCGGGGCGGCGGCGCGGCGACCGCGCACTCCGCCCAGCTCGACGCGGCCAGCCTGGCCCGGCTGCCCGAGGCGGTGCGCGAGGCGTACCAGTACGCCGTCTCCTCCGGCACCCACTCCGCCTTCCTGGTCGGCTCGGCCGTCGCCGTCCTCGGCTTCGTCCTCGCCTTCTTCGTCAAGGAGGTGGCGCTGCGCGGAACCGGCCCGGCCCCGCAGGAGTCCGCGGCGGACGCGGCGAAGGTCGCCGAGACCGTCTGATCCCCGCCCGGCGCCCCCCGGCCCCCGCCGTCCCCGTGGACGGCGGGGGCCGTTGTCCGTGGACGGCGGGGGCCGTTGTCAGTGGCGCGTGCGAGTCTTCCGTACGTGGAGACCAGCACCCGCGAGGGTGCGCGGCTGGCCCTGCTGCGCCGGCTGCGCCTCGCCAAGGACGCCATGGACCGCGACTGGGCCGAGCCGCTCGACCTGGACGCGGTGGCCGCCCATGCCGGCTATTCGCGCTACCACTTCGTCCGCGCCTTCAAGGCGGCGTACGGGGAGACCCCCGGCCAGTACCTCTCGCGCCGCCGCATCGAGCGGGCCGAGGAGCTGCTCCGTACGGCGAATCTGTCGGTCACCGAGATCTGCACCCTGGTCGGCTTCAGCAGCCTCGGCACCTTCTCCGGCCGCTTCAAGAGCCGGACCGGACTGACCCCCAGCGAGTACCGGGCCCGGCACGTGGGCCGCGGCGCCGCGCTCATACCCGGCTGCTTCGCCCTTCTGTACGCGGGCGGCTTCCCCGGGCGGGGACGCGGCAATTCCGGAGAAGCGGGCTGATCCGGCGACTGCCTACGGTGGTCGCATGATCAAAGGACTGGGCATCACCACCGTCTGGACGCTCGACCAGGAGCGCACCAAGAGGTTCTTCACCGAGAAGCTGGGCCTGGAGGTACGGGACGACCTGACCATGGGCCCCATGCGCTGGATCACCGTCGGCGCCAAGGACCAGCCGGACGTCGAGCTGGCCCTGATGAGCCCCGACGGCCCGGCCATGGACGAGGAGTCCGCGACCGCCCTGAAGACGCTCGTCAGCAAGGGCGTCCTCGGCGCCGGGGCCTTCCGCACCGACGACTGCCGGCGCGACTACGAGGAGTTCCGCGCGAAGGGGGTGGAGTTCCTCCAGGCGCCCGTCGAGCGGCCGTACGGGATCGAGGCGATCTTCCGCGACGACAACGGCAACTGGTACTCGCTGACCCAGCGCAACGAGGAGCTCGACCTCTCCAAGGACTTCGGACTCCCGTCCAAGGCCTGACCGGCACCGAGCCGGCTCAGTCGGGGAACCGCAGCACCGGGAAGCTGCCCGTGGCCGTCGGGGCGTGCTCCGGCAGCCACAGGACGGCGATGGCGCCGCCCGCCCCGTCCGGGGTGCCCTCGGGAGCCGCGTTCCGGAAGGTCAGCCGGGCGCCGAGGACCCGGGCCTGGCCGGCCGCGATGGTCAGGCCCAGGCCATGGCCCTGGCCCGCGCGGTCGCTGCTGCCCGTGCGGAAGCGACTCGGCCCGTCCTGGAGCAGGGCCTCCGGGAAGCCGGGGCCGTGGTCCCTGACCCGGACCACCCGGCCCTCGACGGTGACCTCCACCGGCCCCTTGCCGTGCTTGGCCGCGTTGGCGAGGAGATTGCCCAGGATGCGCTCCAGGCGGCGCGGATCGGTGCTGACCCAGGACTCGTGCACGACCCGCACGACCGCCCCCGGGTCGAGCGCCCGCACCCGTCGCTCCACGAACTCGCCGAGCGCCACCTCCTGGAGCTCGGCCCGCTCCGACGCGCTGTCCAGCCGGGCCACCTCCAGGACGTCCTCGACCAGGGTCCGCATGGCCTGCGCCCGGTCCCGCACCAGCTCGCTCGGCCGCCCGGGCGGCAGCAGCTCGGCCGCCGTGAGGAGACCGGTGACCGGGGTGCGCAGCTCGTGCGCGATGTCCGCGGTGACCCGCCGCTCGGCCTGGATCCGCTCGTTCAGGGCGTCGGTCAGCGCGTCGATCGCCCGGGCCAGCTCGTCGGTCTCGTCCCGTACGACCCCGCCGACGGCGTCCCGCACCCGGACCTCGGTGTTGCCCTGGGCGACCCGGCCGGCCGCCGCGGCCGCCTTGCGCAGCCGCCGCGAGAGCTGCCCGCCGATGAGCACGCCGAGCGCACAGCCGCCGAAGACCACCGACACCGAGCCGATGATCAGGGCCCGGTCCAGGTCCTTCATGATCGTGGCGCTGCGGTCGGCGAAGGGGACGTGCAGCGAGAGCACGTCCCCGTTGGCCAGGGGCACGGCCGCCCACACGTCCGGCGGGCCGCTGTCGTGCTCCTGGACGTAGGTGCCGCGCCGCTTGTCGCGCATCAGCTGGTCGAGCTGCGGCGGCAGCGCCGGGTCGTTGATCTTGGTGCCGAAGCGGGGCTCCTTCGGCTTGGAGGTCTCGTACACGCGCTGGGCGAAGAGCAGCCGCCACATCTGCACGTCGCGCGCGTTGTCGAGCATGGAGACGCGGGCCGCGTTGTGGACGACCAGGCTGAGGGTGACCGCGATGAGAGCGCCGACCGCCGCGATGGCGACGGCGATCTTCCAGCGGACCCCCGTACGGAGGGCGAGCCCCTTCACCACCTGCTGACCTGCTTCATCCTCTGTGACCTCTGCGACCCGGGCGACCTCGGCGGCCTCGCCGATCCGGCCCGGTCATCCCTTGAGCTTGTAACCGAAACCGCGGACCGTCTCGATCCGGTCCTGTCCGATCTTCGTGCGCAGCCGCTGCACATGGACGTCCACCACCCGGGTGTCGCCGCCCCAGCCGTAGTCCCAGACCCGCTCCAGGAGCTTGTCCCGGGAGAGCACGGTGCCGGGCGCCGAGGAGAACTCCAGGAGCAGCCGCATCTCGGTCGGGGTGAGCGCGACCGGCTCCCCGCCCCTGCGCACCTCCATGCCCTCGGTGTCGACCTCCAGTTCGCCGAAGACCAGCACCCCGCCCTCGGGCGCCTCCTCGCGCCCGCCGTCGCCGGCACCGGGGCCGCCCGCGTGGCCGAAGCGGCGCAGCACGGCCCGGATCCGGGCCATCAGCACCGAACCGTCGAAGGGCTTGGTGACGTAGTCGTCCGCGCCGGCCTCCAGACCGAGGACGACGTCGATGGAGTCGGCCCGCGCCGACAGCATGATCACCGGCACGGTCGACTCGTCCCGGATCCGCCGGCACAGGCTGACGCCGTCCATTCCCGGCAGCATCACGTCGAGGAGCGCGATGTCGGGCCGGTTCGCCCGGAAGGCCTCCAGGCCGGACAGGCCGTCGGGCATGGCGGTCACCATGAAGCCGTCCCGCTCCAGGGCGAGCTGGGTGGCCTCACGGATGACGTCGTCGTCCTCGACGAACAGGACATGGGTCTCGGCCATGGTGCGCCTTGCCGCCCTTCAGTTCGCGCCGGGCTCGCTCGGCGAGGGCGCGGCACCGTCGATGCCGCCGTCGCCGACGGCCTTGCTGTAGTCGTTGTGCACCCAGTCGTGCTGGGTGAACTTGTTCCCCGACCAGCGGTAGGTGACCACGTCCTCGCCCGAGGGATAGGCGACCGGGTCGCCCTTCGCGTACACCTGCTTGGTGACGATCAGGTCGCCCCGGTCGATCGTTCCGTAGACGGCGGCGTCCTCGGCCATGAAGACGTTGGTGTACTTGTCGTTCTCCTCGCGGTACACGTACGTGCCGATGCCCACCGCATCGCCGCAGGTCATCACGTTGACGACGACGTCGGGCGAGGTCGAGCCGGTGAGGTTGCCGTACGAGGTGTCCACCGGATAGGCGTCCGCGACACACGGCTTCAGATCCGTCTTGAGCCGCTCGCCGATCTTCGGGTCGGCCTTCAGCAGCGCGATCGGATCCACCCGCTTGGCGGCCTTCGCGGCGCCGCTCTCCATGGACGCGGCGGGCGGCGAGGCGGCCGGCGCCGTCGAGGCGACCTCGTCGGGACGGGCCGCGCCCTCGTCGCGCGAGCCCGTGCCACCGGTCGAGCAGCCGGCCACGAGCACGCCGACGGCGGCGAGCCCGGCCACCGCCGTGACGCCCGCCGCCCGTTGTCTGGCACCTAGGCCGCGCACCGCTCCTGCTCCCGTCCGTTCCGTACGGTCGTCGTCCGCTCCAGGACCCCCGCCTCCAGGGCACGGGTGTCGCCCTCGGCGGCCCGGCTCTCCAGTTCCTGCCGCAGCCGGGCCAGCGCGCGGTGGAGCGTGCTCTTCACCGTACCGGTCGACATGCCGAGCGCCGCCGCGGTCTCCTCCGTGCTCATCTGCTCCCAGTGGCGCAGTACGACCACGCTGCGCTGCTTGGGCGCGAGCACCTTCAGGATGTCCATGAGCAGGGCCCGGTCGGCGTGCTGCTCGGTGGCGTCCTCGACACGGGCGTCGGGCAGCTGCTCGGTGGGCACCTCTTCGAGCTTGCGGGCCCGCCACCACTCGGTGCGGGTGTTGATCATCACCCGGCGGAGGTACGCGTCGGCCAGCGACTTGTCGGCGATGCCGTCCCAGCGGCCGTAGGTGCGCACCAGCGCGGTCTGCAGGAGGTCCTGGGCGTCCACCGGGTCGGGTACGAGCCGGCGGGCGCTGCGCAGCAGCGCGTCCTGCCGAGTGCGTACGTACTCCTCGAAATCGAGCACCTCGCCGTGCGCCATCCCGAACCGCCTCCGATCCCCGTGACCAGCCCTGTCTGCTTACGTCCCAGACGCTACGGAGCGCTTGTCACGGGGTTGTGCGCGGCAGCCGTCGGCGGACGCACGGCTGTCCATCGGTTGTGTAACAGCGGAGGTACGGGGTGGGCGTCAGGTGAGCGGCAGCCGGTAGCGGCCGTCCTCCAGCGGCTCGACCAGACCGTCGGCGACCAGCCCGTCCAGGGCCCGGGCCCGCTGCACCGGCTCGTCCCAGACCGCGTCGAGCGCGGCCTGCTCCACCGGGTCCACGGCCTCCCGCAGCACGGCGAGCAGCTTGCCCCGCACCTGCCGGTCGGTGCCCGCGTAGGTCTGGCCGCGCCGCGGCGGGCCGTCGTGGGCCGGCTTCCCGGCCCGCAGCCAGGCGCACCGGTCGGCCAGCGGGCAGCGCCCGCAGTCCTCGTTCCTCGCGGTGCAGACCAGCGCGCCCAACTCCATGGAGGCGGCGGCCCAGCGCGCCGCCGTCGCCTCCTCCTCGGGCAGCAGGGCCCGGGCCAGCCGCCGCTCGGCGGCCGTGGTGGCGTTCGGCGGGTACTGCACGCCGGTCGCCGCCCGCGCGAAGACCCGGCGCACATTGGTGTCGAGGACCGGGTGGCGCTGCCCGTACGCGAACGAGGCCACCGCGGCGGCCGTGTACTCCCCGATCCCGGGCAGCGCGAGCAGCTGCCCGTGGTCGCGCGGTACGTCGCCGCCGTGCCGCTCCGTTATGGCCACGGCCGCCGCGTGCAGCCGCAGCGCGCGGCGGGGATAGCCGAGCCGGCCCCAGGCGCGCACGGCCTCGCCGGGCGCCTCCTCGGCCAGGTCGGCCGGGCGCGGCCAGCGCGCCAGCCACTGCTCGTAGACGGGCAGCACCCGCACCACGGGCGTCTGCTGGAGCATGAACTCGCTGACCATCACGCCCCACGCGCCCGCCTCGGGGCGGCGCCAGGGCAGGTCGCGGGCGTGCCGGTCGAACCAGGCGAGGACGGGTCCGTGCAGCTCGGCGGGGACGGGGGCGGAGGCGGTCGCGGCGGAAGCGGGAATGGAAGTCATGGCACCCCCGATCCTGGCACGTCCGCCGGACGATCAGTACGCGCCGTGGCGCACGCCCCCAGGGCGCGCGGAGGCGTGCGCGGGGAGCCCACGGCCCACACACCACACCGCCGCGCTGCTCCGACTGGCCCTGGCGGCCTCCACCAGGGCCAGGACCGGGCGCTTCGCCGCCTTCATGACGACGAGCGCGACCGCGCCGCCGACCAGCAGGCCGACCGTGACGTCGTGCGGGTAGTGGACGCCGACGAACACCCGCGAGAAGGCCATGAGCAGCGCCATCGGTGCCGTCAGCCACACCAGACCGCGCCAGGACAGGGCGAGCGCGACGGCCGCGGCGCCCGCGATCGCCGAGTGGTTGCTGGGGAAGGACCAGTCGCCGTGCGGCGGGCACACGACGAGCGAGGCGGGCGCCCCGGCCACCGCCCGGCACGGACGCTCCTCGTCCACCAGCGACTTCAGCGCCTCGCTCACCACATAGCCGAAGGCCGTCGCCAGCGGCGCGAGCAGCGCCAGCGCCATCGCGGTGTCCGACCCCCGGCGGGTCCGCCACCAGCCGGCCACGAACAGCACCCCGAAGAGCAGCAGACCGAGTTCCGTCCACACCTCCGCAAGCTGCTGGAACCAGTGCGGGGTGGCGTGGGCGAACTCGGTGATGTCGAGATACAGGCCGTCGGAGAGGTGAGGGAGGTTGTCCATGGTCGTTGACGTTAACCGGCATCCGGAGCCGCGCGCTCCACACCAAGGGTCAGGACCACCCTGAACGAAAGGAGGGGGTGCGGCGGTTCCCGGCCCCCGCCGGGATGTGATCATCGGCAAAACTTGGTGCCCGGGGCGGCGGGTGGGGCAGGAGTCGGCCGCGATCTCTCGTAAGGTTCGTGGCGTGGGATCTCTGCGCAATCCGGTCGGGCCGCTTCCCTCCTCCATCTACTGGCGTCGGAGGGCCGTGGCGCTGTGCCTGGTTGCCCTCCTCGCGCTGATCGCCCTATGGGCCGTCACCTCCGGTGGCGGGCAAGGGAAGAAGCCGAGCGACTCCGCCAACGGCTCTTCCCCCGCGCCCTCGATCACCCCCGGGCCGTCCGGCACCGGTCCGGCGATCAGTCAACGCCCGGGCGGGCGCGACGAGTCGGGCGGCGGAGGCGACACCGCGGGCGGTGACGGCACCGGCGGCGACGCGGGTGCCGACCCCGGCGCGGGTACGGACGCGGGGGCCGACGCGGGTGCCGCCAACGGCGGCAAGAACGGCGACACCGACGGCGCCGGTGGCGACGGCGGCGCGGGCACGGGTGCGGGACAGCAGGTTCCCGCCGGTTCCCCGCTGCCGAACTGCGCGCCCGGAGAACTGCAGTTGACCCTGCGCAGCGCCCAGGTCAGCTACGAGCCGGGCGAGAAGCCCCGCTTCCACCTGGTCGTCAAGAACACCTCCGCGACCGCCTGCAAGGCCGATCTCGGCCCGGCGAACGCGGTGTTGACGATCAGTGACACCAAGAGCGACGAGGTCTGGTCGTCGAAGGACTGCCCCCGCCCGGCGGGCCCGCTGCTCCTGAAGCTCCCCGCGCGCTCGACGATCACGCACACCGTGGAGTGGGACCGCAGGCAGAGCGCCCCGCACTGCGCGACCGCCCCGGCGGGCCAGGTCGGCCCCGGCACCTATCTGGTGGAGGCGACCATGCCGGGCGTGAAGGTGCTGCCGGCGTCGTTCACGCTGGCCAAGGACTGAGCGCGGCCCCGCGGGCCGAGGGCGGCCACAGCCGGTCAAGCGCGGCCCCGGCGGCCGAGCGCGGTCACGCGGGCCAAGGGCGGCCACGGCCGGCCGAGGGCGGTCACGCGGGCCGAGGACTGGGCCTGGCCGGCGTCGTGCACCCCGGCCGGGGAACGAGCGTCGCCGACGCCGTGCCGCCGGCCCGGGGAGCGAGCGCCCGGGGCGGGGCCAGGGGGCCGCGCCCTAGACGTACCGCTCCAGGATCGAGGACTCCGCGAGACGCGAAAGGCCCTCGCGGACACTGCGGGCGCGGGCCTCGCCGACGCCGTCCACGGTCTGCAGGTCGTCCACGCTCGCCGCGAGCAGCTTCTGCAGCCCGCCGAAGTGCTCCACGAGCCGCTCGATGATCGCGCCCGGCAGCCGCGGCACCTTGGCGAGCAGCCGGTAGCCGCGCGGCGAGACCGCGGAGTCCAGCGTCTCGGGGGAGCCGCTGTAGCCGAGTGCCCGGGCCACTATGGGCAGTTCGAGCAGCTCGGCGTGGGTCAGCGCGTCCAGCTCGGTGAGCGCCTCGGCGACCGTGCGCGACCGCTTGGCCGTCGGCTCGGGCACGTAGTCGCGGACGACCAGCTCGCGCTCCGGCTCCACGCCCGCGATCAGCTCGTCGAGCTGGAGCGAGAGCAGCCGGCCGTCGGTGCCGAGCTCCACCACGTACTCGGCGATCTCGGTGGCGATCCGGCGCACCATCTCCAGGCGCTGGGCGACGGCGGTGACGTCCCGGACGGTGACCAGGTCCTCGATCTCCAGAGCGGAGAGCGTGCCGGCCACCTCGTCGAGCCGGAGCTTGTACCGCTCCAGGGTCGCGAGTGCCTGGTTGGCGCGGGACAGGATCGCGGCCGACTCCTCGAGGACGCGCCGCTCGCCGTTGACGTACAGGGCGATCAGGCGCATCGACTGGGAGACGGAGACCACGGGGAAGCCGCACTGCTTGGAGACCCGGTCCGCGGTGCGGTGCCGGGTGCCGGTCTCCTCGGTGGGGATGGACGCGTCCGGGACCAGCTGCACGCCGGCCCGCAGGATCTTGCTGATGTCCTTGTCGAGGACGATCGCGCCGTCGAGCTTGCACAGCTCGCGCAGCCGGGTCGCGGTGAAGTCGACGTCGATGACGAAACCGCCGGTGCACATCGACTCGACGGTCTTGTCCATGCCGAGGACGATCAGGCCGCCGGTGTTGCCGCGCAGGATGCGTTCGAGCCCGTCACGGAGGGCGGTGCCGGGGGCGACGGCACTGAGCGACGCACGCATCAGTGCCTCGTTGTCCTTGGCTGCCACTGCACTCCTCCGGCTCGTACGGATGGGCGAGACCAGGGCAAAGTCTAGCGACACCGCCCCCGGGCCCTCCCCGTGTGCCGGGGACCCGGCCGGTGGCGGGCCCCGTCCGCGCCCCTTGCCCGGCTCCCTACCCCTCCTCGGGCGCCCGGACCCGCCGACCGCGCGGGAGCACCCGCAGGGCGTCGCCCATGTCCGCGACCTCCGTCACCTTCATGCCCGCCGGGACCTTGCCCGGATCGGCCGGGACCAGGGCGTGCGTGAAGCCGAGGCGGTGCGCCTCGGCGAGCCGGCGCTGGACGCCGGTGACCCGGCGGACCTCGCCCGCGAGCCCGACCTCGCCGATCGCGACCAGGTTCTTCGGCAGCGGGGTGTCGCTGGCGGCGGAGGCCAGCGCGAGGGCGATGGCCAGGTCGGCGGCCGGCTCGGAGAGCTTCACGCCGCCCACGGTGGCGCTGTAGATGTCCCGCTTGCCCAGGGCGCTGATCCGGCCCCGCTGCTCCAGGACCGCGAGCATCATCGAGACCCGGGAGGTCTCCAGACCGGAGGTGGTCCGGCGGGGCGAGGGGATCTGGGAGTCCACGGTCAGCGCCTGCACCTCGGCCACCAGCGGCCTGCGGCCCTCCAGGGTGACCGTCAGACAGGTGCCGGGCACGGCCACGTCGCGGCGGGTCAGGAAGAGGCCCGAGGGGTCGGCGAGCCCGGTGATGCCCTCGTCGTGCAGCTCGAAGCAGCCGACCTCGTCCGTCGCCCCGTAGCGGTTCTTCACGCCGCGGACCAGGCGGAGCCGGGCGTGCCGGTCGCCCTCGAAGTGGAGCACCACGTCGACCAGGTGCTCCAGGAGCCGGGGGCCGGCGATGGCGCCGTCCTTGGTGACGTGGCCGACGAGCAGGGTGGACATGCCCCGTTCCTTGGACGCCCGGATGAGCGCCCCGGCGACCTCGCGGACCTGGGCCATGCCGCCGGGGGCGCCGTCGATCTCGGGCGAGGCGACGGTCTGCACCGAGTCCAGGATCAGCAGCGAGGGCTTGACCTCGTCGAGGTGGCCCAGGACCGCGGAGAGGTCGGTCTCGGCGGCCAGGTAGAGGTGGTCGCTGAGCGCGTTGATCCGGTCCGCGCGGAGCCGGACCTGACTCGCGGACTCCTCGCCCGTGACGTACAGCGTGCGGTGGCGGTCGCTCGCCGCCTTGGCGGCGACGTCGAGCAGCAGCGTGGACTTGCCGACGCCCGGCTCTCCGGCGAGCAGCACGACCGCGCCGGGCACGAGACCGCCGCCGAGGACCCGGTCCAGCTCGTCGACGCCGGTGGTGCGGGCGGTCGCCTGCCGCCCGTCGACCTGGGCGATGGGCAGCGCGGAGGTGGACACCCGCCCTGCGGCGGTGGTCCGCACGGCGGGCGCGCCGTACTCCTCGACCGTGCCCCAGGCCTGGCACTCGGGGCAGCGGCCGAGCCACTTGGCGGTCTGCCAGCCGCACTCGGTGCAGCGGTAGGACGGCCGGTCCTTGGCGGTTTTCGTACGGGCAGCCATGGTCGACACCGTAGCGGCCGCCACTGACAGCGCGGATCGCCCGACCGGAACCCGGGCGGAGAGCCGGGTTCCTGTCCCCCTTCGAGCGATAGGTTCACCCGTCCGGATTAAAAGTGTGCAAGCGGTACGAAGACCCCCCGCCCCCTTGCCTACGGTCGCCCAGTGACGAGCAGCAGGCTGGAATCCCCCACCCGAGACACCGATGGCCCCCGCACCCTCGGTCAGCGGCCGCCCGCGCGCTACGAGGAGTACCTGGACGGTCTGTTCACCTACTGCCTCTCCGTGCTGTGCGACCACGACACGGCCACCGCCGTCCTCGGCGACGTCCTCGCCATCGCCGAGCGCCACCACGGCCGCTGCCCGTCCGACGAGGGGGGCCGCCGGGCCTGGCTCTACGCCCTCGCCCGCTGGGCCTGTCTGCGCAGCCTCGGCGAACAGCGGCGCAGGCGCCAGGGCGCCCACACCGGGCGGCCCGCCGTCGCCGCGCCCGCGCCGCCGCGCCTCGCCCCGGAGGTCGCCGAGCGCCGCCGGCTCGAACTGGCCGCGCTCGCCTGGCCCGAGGCCGCCGGCACCACCCCGGAGCAGCGCGAGGCCCTGGAGCTCGCCGTCCGGCACGGGCTCGGCCACCGCGAGCTGGCCGCCGTGCTCTCCCTCGACCCGGTCGCCGCCCGCGAGCTGCTCTCCTCCGCCGCCTGCGAGGTGGAGCGCACCCGCGCCGCCCTCGCCGTCGTCGAGACCGGCGACTGCCCGACCGTGGCCGGTCTGACCGGCGACCACCAGGTGCTGCTCTCCGCGGCGCTGCGCGCCGAGCTGGTCCGGCACGTCGACGACTGCCCGCGCTGCCGCCGGGCCGCCGAGCGGGCGGGCGCGGCCGGCCCCTGGCCGGGCGCGGCGACCGCCCAGGCGGGCCAGACGGGCCGGCTGCCGCTCGTGGAGGCGCCGCGCGCCGCCGCCTACGTGGCGATGCTGCACGTGCCGCGCGCCCGGGCCGGCGCCCCGCGCTTCGGCCCGACCGGCTTCCCCCTGGACCCCAAGGACCACGCGGCCCGCCGCGACCGGATGCGGGCCCGGGCGGTCACCACCACCGTGGTCGCCGCGGTCGTCGCCGCCCCGGTGCTCGCCCTGTGGGCCTCCTACCGCGGCACGCCGGAGGTGGGGGAGGGCCAGGACGGGGCCAGGATCAGCGCGCGCGAGGCGGACCGGCCGGAGGGCACCCAGGGCGCGGGCGGCGACGGCCGCCCGTACGAGCGCTACGAGAACACGGGCAACGCCCGCACCACCCCCGACCCCCGCTTCACCCGCGGCAGCCGCTCCCCGGACGTCTCCGTCGAGGTGATCAGCCCCGGCGCCCCCGCCACCCCGACGCTCCCCGGACAGCCCTCGCCCGCGCGGATCACCGTCGCCGCGCGCGGCAGCGGGTCGACGACCCTGCTGACCCTCACCAACGAGGGCGGCTCGCCCGCCGTCTGGTCGCTGTGGTCCGACGCCCGCTGGCTGTACGTGAGCCAGGCCTCCGGCACGCTGCGCCCGGGCGAGTCCGTCGTCGTGCGGATCTCCGTCGACCACTCCCGCGAACCGGCCGGGGCCTGGAGCGCCCGCGTCGGCGTCGACCCCTCGGGCGCGGTGCTGCGCATCGACGGCTACGGGGCGACCCCGCCGCCCCCCACCACCCGGCCCGGCACTCCGGGCACGCCCGAGCCGACCACGCAGCCGACGACGGGGCCCACCAGCCAGCCGCCGACCGGGGAGCCGACGACCCAGCCGACGACGGAGCCCACCACCGAGCCCCCGACCGGCGAGCCGACCACGGAGCCCACGCCCGGACCCACGGCCTCGGAGACCGGCTCCCCGAGCCAGGACCCGGGTCCCTCGGCCTCGCAGTGACCCCCCGCGGCTACTTCGGGTCGGCGGGGTGCGGCGCCACCAGCGGCAACTGGGAGGCCAGCCGCGCCTCGCACAGGCCGGCGAGGACCTCGTACGCCTTCTCGCCCATCATCTCGACGAGCTCCGGACGGTACGAGACGTAGACCGGCTCACCGCCCACGTGCGCCGAGCTCGCCGTCGTGCAGTACCAGTGCAGGTCGTGGCCGCCGGGGCCCCAGCCCCGCCGGTCGTACTCGCCGATCGACACCTGGAGGACCTTGGTGTCGTCCGGGCGGTCGAGCCAGTCGTACGTCCGCCGCACCGGCAGCTGCCAGCACACGTCCGGCTTGGTCTCCAGCGGCTCCCGGCCCTCCTTCATCGCCAGGATGTGCAGCGAGCAGCCGGCGCCGCCGGCGAAGCCGGGACGGTTCTGGAAGATGCAGGAGCCCTCCCAGCGCCGGGTCTGCCGGTCGCCGTCCTCGTCGAGCTGAACCCAGCCCGTCTCCGTGCCGACCCCGTGGAACTGCCACAGCTCCGGCGTGAGCCGGTCCACGAACCCGGCCACCCGCTTCTCGTCGTCCTCGTCGGAGAAGTGCGCGCCCAGGGTGCAGCAGCCGTCGTCGGCGCGCCCCTCCTGGATGCCCTGGCAGCCGTTGCCGAAGATGCAGGTCCAGCGGGAGGTGAGCCAGGTCAGGTCGCAGCGGAAGACCTGCTCCTCGTCGTCCGGGTCGGGGAACTCCACCCAGGCGCGCGGGAAGTCGAGGCCCTTCTCGTCGGGCTCCTCGCCCTTGGCCTTCTTCTTCACGGCCTTCACGGACTTGGCCGCGTGCGCGACCCGTACGGCCTTCTCGGCGCTCTCGTCGGCACTGGCTTTGCCCGGCTTCGCCTTTTTCGTCTTTGGCACAACACCAAGCGTATGCGGGTCCGCGCAGTAGCGTTCCGTCCATGAGACTCGGAGTCCTCGACGTCGGTTCGAACACAGTGCACCTGCTGGTGGTGGACGCCCACCCCGGCGCCCGGCCGCTGCCCGCCCACTCCCACAAGGCGGAGCTGCGCCTCGCCGAGCTCCTCGACGACCGCGGCGCCATCGCCGACGCGGGGGTCGAGCGCCTCATCGCCACGGTCCGCGACGCGCTCGTCGCCGCCGAGGACAAGGGCTGCGAGGAGGTGCTGCCGTTCGCGACCTCGGCCGTGCGCGAGGCCAGCAACGCCGACGAGGTCCTCGCCCGGGTCGAGGCGGAGACCGGGATCGCGCTCCAGGTCCTCACCGGCGAGGAGGAGGCCCGGCTCACCTTCCTGGCAGCCCGCCGCTGGTTCGGCTGGTCCGCGGGCAAGCTGTTCCTCCTGGACATCGGCGGCGGCTCGCTGGAGGTCGCCTTCGGCATCGACGAGGAGCCCGACACCGCCGTCTCCCTGCCCCTCGGCGCGGGCCGCCTCACCGCGGGCTGGCTGCCCGGGGACCCGCCGGACGCCACCGACGTCAAGGCGCTGCGCCGCCACGCACGGGCGCAGATCGCCCGGACGGTCGGCGAGTTCAGCCGCTTCGGCCGCCCCGACCACGTCGTGGCCACCTCGAAGACCTTCAAGCAGCTGGCCCGGATCGCCGGCGCCCCCGGCTCGGGCTTCGGCCTGTACGTCCAGCGGACGCTGTCCCGCAAGTCCCTGGAGGAGTGGGTCCCGCGGCTGGCCGCCATGACCGTCGCCGAGCGCGCCGCGCTCCCCGGCGTCTCCGAGGGCCGTGCCTCCCAGCTCCTGGCGGGGGCCCTGGTCGCCGAGGGCGCGATGGACCTCTTCGGCGTCGACGAGCTGGAGATCTGCCCCTGGGCCCTGCGCGAGGGCGTGATCCTGCGCCGCCTGGACCACCTGCCGGAGGAGCACCTGGCGCTGCCGCGGGAGTAGCGGCCCGCGGCGGGCCGGGGCGCGGGAGGGTGACCGGAACCACCCCCCGGCCCTCCGGCCCGCCCCGTACCCTGTCTCCGTGGCAGAACCAGCGGTGCGCATCCCGGATGCGAAGGTCGCCCTGTCGACGGCCTCGGTCTATCCGGAGTCGACGGCGACGGCCTTCGAGGTCGCCGCGCGCCTCGGTTACGACGGGGTCGAGGTCATGGTGTGGACCGATCCGGTCAGCCAGGACATCGAGGCGCTGCGCCGCCTCTCCGACTACCACCAGGTCCCGATCCTCGCCGTCCACGCGCCCTGTCTGCTCATCACCCAGCGGGTCTGGTCCACCGATCCGTGGGTCAAGCTGCAGCGCGCCCGGGCCGCCGCGAAGAAGCTGGGCGCCTCGACGGTCGTCGTGCACCCCCCGTTCCGCTGGCAGCGCCAGTACGCGCGCGACTTCGTGACCGGCATCTGGCGGATGGCCGACGAGACGGACGTGCGTTTCGCCGTGGAGAACATGTACCCGTGGCGGTACAAGGACCGCGAGATGCTCGCGTACGCCCCCGAGTGGGACGTCACCAAGGACGACTACCGGCACTTCACGGTCGACCTCTCGCACACCGCGACCGCCCGCACCGACGCCCTCGCGATGGTCGACCGCATGGGCGACCGGCTGGGCCACGTCCACCTCGCCGACGGGCGCGGCTCCGCCAAGGACGAGCACCTGGTGCCGGGCCGGGGCACCCAGCCGTGCGCGGAGCTCCTGGAGGGCCTGGCCCGCAGCGGCTACGACGGGCACGTCGTCATCGAGGTCAACACCCGCCGCGCGATGTCCTCCGCCGAACGCGAGGCCGACCTCGCCGAGGCGCTCGCCTTCACCCGCCTCCACCTGGCCGCCGCCAGGACCGGCAGGACCCCCCAGCCGTGACGGAGCCGTCCCCGCGGCGGCGCGGCCGCCCGTCCCGTACCGCCGACGACGCCGCTCCGGGCGCGCGCGAGCGGATCCTCCAGGCGGCGCGGACGCAGTTCGCCGAGCGCGGCTACGACAAGGCCTCCGTCCGCGGGATCGCGAAGGAGGCCGGCGTCGACCCGGCGCTCGTGCACCACTACTTCGGTACCAAGGACGAGGTCTTCGCGGCGGCGATCGAGGTCTCCTTCGAGCCGGCGACGGCGATCCCGGGGATCGTCGGCGGCCCGCGCGAGGCGATCGGGGAGCGCCTGGCCCGCTTCTTCGTCTCGGTCTGGGAGAACCCGGCGACCCGCGCCCCGCTCCTCGCCATCGTCCGATCCGCCCTGACCCACGAGGCGGCGGCGAAGGTGCTGCGGGGTTTCGTGCTGCGGCGGCTCCTGGAGCGGATCGCCGCCGACCTCGACGTACCGGATCCGAAGCTGCGGGCGGAGCTGGCCGCCTCGCACATGATCGGGATCGCGATCCTGCGCTACGTGATCCAGGTCGAGCCACTGGCCTCGGCGGACCCGGAGGAGATCATCGCCCTGGTCTCCCCGACGCTCCAGCGCTATCTGACGCAGCCCTGACCCGGTCCTGACGCAGCCCTGACCCGGTCCTGTTCCGGCCCCGAGGCGGCCCCGCGGCAGCCCCGGCCCGGTCCCGCGGCAGCCCCGGCCCGGCCCCGGCCCGGTCCCGGCCCGGTCCTGATCCGGCCGCGGCGCCCCGACCGAGGACTGAACAGCCGTCCCGTATAGCGGACGGCGTGTCCAGATCTTGGAGTCGAGGCGTACGCTCGACTGCAAGCACACCCGTCACCGGAGGAGCGAGCGACGATGCCCGAGCTGAGGTCCCGCACTGTCACCCACGGCCGCAACATGGCGGGCGCCCGCGCCCTTATGCGCGCCTCCGGTGTACCGGGCGCCGACATCGGCCGGAAGCCGATCATCGCCGTGGCGAACTCCTTCACCGAGTTCGTCCCCGGCCACACCCACCTGCAGCCGGTGGGCCGGATCGTCTCCGAGGCCATCACGGCCGCCGGCGGCATCGCCCGCGAGTTCAACACGATCGCCGTCGACGACGGCATCGCCATGGGCCACGGCGGCATGCTGTACAGCCTGCCCTCCCGCGACCTGATCGCCGACAGCGTGGAGTACATGGTCGAGGCGCACTGCGCCGACGCCCTGATCTGCATCTCCAACTGCGACAAGATCACCCCGGGCATGCTGATGGCCGCGCTGCGGCTCAACATCCCGACCGTCTTCGTCTCCGGCGGCCCCATGGAGTCCGGCCGGGCGACCCTCGTCGACGGCACGGTCCGCACCCTCGACCTGGTCGACGCCATCTCCGAGGCCGTCAACGACAAGGTCTCCGACGAGGACATCCTCCGCATCGAGGAGAACGCCTGCCCGACCTGCGGGTCCTGTTCCGGCATGTTCACCGCCAACTCGATGAACTGCCTGACCGAGGCCATCGGCCTCTCCCTCCCCGGCAACGGCTCCGTCCTCGCCACCCACACCGCCCGCCGCGCCCTGTACGAGAACGCGGCCCGCACGGTCGTCGACATCACCCGGCGCTACTACGACGAGGACGACGCCTCCGTCCTGCCGCGCAACGTCGCCACCCGCGCGGCCTTCGAGAACGCCATGGCCCTCGACATCGCCATGGGCGGCTCCACCAACACGATCCTGCACCTGCTCGCCGCCGCCCAGGAGGCCGAGCTCGACTACGGCCTGAGCGACATGGACGAGGTCTCGCGCCGCGTCCCCTGCCTGGCCAAGGTCGCCCCGAACGTCGCCCCGCGCGGGACGTACTACATGGAGGACGTGCACCGCGCGGGCGGCATCCCCGCGATCCTGGGCGAGCTCTACCGCGCCGGGCTGCTCAACGAGGACGTCCACGCGGTCCACTCCCGCTCCATCAAGGAGTGGCTGGACGCCTGGGACGTCCGCGGCGGCTCCCCCTCCGACGAGGCCGTCGAGCTGTTCCACGCGGCCCCCGGTTGTGTGCGCTCCGCCGAGGCCTTCTCCCAGTCCGAGCGCTGGGACACCCTCGACCTGGACGCGGCCGGCGGCTGCATCCGCGACGCGGCCCACGCGTACTCCAAGGACGGCGGCCTGGCCGTGCTGCGCGGCAACATCGCCGTCGACGGCTGCGTGGTCAAGACGGCCGGCGTCGACGAGTCGATCTGGACCTTCGAGGGCCCGGCGGTCGTCTGCGAGTCGCAGGAGGAGGCCGTCGAGAAGATCCTGAACAAGCAGGTCAAGGACGGCGACGTGGTCGTCATCCGCTACGAGGGCCCCAAGGGCGGCCCCGGCATGCAGGAGATGCTCTACCCGACCTCCTTCCTCAAGGGCCGCGGCCTGGGGAAGACCTGCGCGCTGGTGACGGACGGGCGCTTCTCCGGCGGCACCTCGGGCCTGTCCATCGGCCACGCCTCCCCGGAGGCCGCCTCGGGCGGCACGATCGCGCTCGTCGAGGACGGCGACCGCATCCGCATCGACATCCCGAGCCGCTCGATCGACCTCCTGGTCGACGACGCCACCCTCGCCGCCCGCCGCGAGGCGCTGGGCGGGGTGTACGCCCCGAAGAACCGCGAGCGGAAGGTCTCGGCGGCGCTGCGCGCGTACGCGGCGATGGCGACGAGCGCGGACAAGGGCGCTGTCCGGGACGTCTCGAAGCTCGGCTGACGGCTTCCCGTACCCGACGTACGAAGGAGGCGGGACCCGCGGGTCCCGCCTCCTTCGTCGTCCCGGGGCGCCGGCGCCCCGGTGTCACCAGGCCCCGGTGTCACCAGGCCCCGGTGTCACCAGGCCCCGGGGTCCTTCGCGTCGACCGCGAAGACCGAGCCGTCGGGAGCCGTCCCGAAGACCCGTCCGTCCGCGGTGACCGGCGCCGGCACGGACGGCGCGTAGGTGAGCCGCCCGTCCCGCAGCCGGGGTCCGGTCTGGCCGAGCAGCGCGCCGCGCGCGGTGTCGACGGCGAGCAGCCGCCCGTCGGACGAGGACAGGTAGAGCCGCCGCCCGTCGGCGTCGACGACCGGCGGGGAGACGTTGGCGGCGCCCGTCTCCAGCTCCCAGCGCACCCGCCCGCGCCCGCTGGAGGTGTCCACCGCGCTCAGCCGCCCGGCCAGGTCCAGCACGTAGGCGGTGTCGCCGTGCAGCACGATGTAGGGCTCGTTCACGGAGTACGCCAGGGGCACCCGCCGCACCGCGCGGTGCGCCGGGTCGTAGCGGACCAGGGCGTCGACGCGTCCGGTTCTGTCGGTGGAGCGCAGCATCAGGGTGCCGCCGTTCGCGGTGCCGACGGGGGCGAGCATCCCCGTCAGCCGCTTCTGCCAGACGATCTCGCCGGTGCGCGGGCGGACGGCGCTGATCCGGGTGTGGGCGCCGTCGGCGAGGGTCTCGGAGACGGTGAGCAGTCCGGTGGCGGGGTCGTAGGGGCCCGGCACGGGGTAGGCGTGCCCGGTCAGCGGGCCGTGCCACAGCTCGTGCCCGTCGGTGCCGTCGAGGCCGCGCAGGGTCGCGGTGCCGTCGGAGAGCACCAGGACGTCGCCCGCCGCGGTGGCCCGCTCGGGGCGGTCGGCGGCCGGGCGGTGCCAGCCGGGGGTCCCGTCGGCGAGCGCGTAGGTGCGCAGCTCGCCGGTGGCGGTGGCGGCGGCGAGCGGGCCGCCGGTCAGCGGCGCGGGCGCCTGGGGGCCGATGAGGTCGACGGGGCCGGGGCGCGACCAGACGACCTTGCCGGTGGCGGGGTCGAGGCGGGCGGCGCCGACGCCGCGGCTCGCGCAGTACAGGGCGCCCGGGGAGTGGGTGCAGGACGGCGCCGTGGGCTCGCCGCCCTTCCACAGGACGGTCTGCCAGCCGCTGAAGGCCTGGGCGGCCTCGGCCGGGGGCCGGGTGGCGGGCCGCTCCCCGTGCGACAGCGCGAGGACGGTGCCGCCCGCGGCGAGCAGCAGCGCGACGGCGCCGACGGCGACCGGCAGCCGCCGGTGGCGCCGGCGCCGCGGGGGAGCGGGGGCGCGTACGGGCGTCTCGGCGTCCCAGGAGGGGGCCGGGCCGGGGGCGAGGGGCGGTGCGGGGACGGGCCGGCGCTGCGCCGGTATGAAGGCGGTGGCGTCGTACGAGGGGGGCTTGAGCGCGGCCATGATCTCGGCGGGGCTCGGCCGCTCGGCCGGCTCCTTGGCGAGGCAGCGCGCCACCAGCGGCGCGAGCTCGTCGGGTACGCCGGTCAGGTCGGGCTCGTCGTGGACGACCTGGTACGCCACGATGTACGGGCTGTCCGAGTCGAAGGGGCCGTGTCCCGTCGCCGCGTGCACGAGGACCGAACCGAGGGCGAAGACGTCCGCCGCGGTCCCGACCTCCCGGGGGCGCTGGAACTGCTCGGGCGCCATGAACGGCGGCGAGCCGATCAGCTTCCCGGTCTCGGTGTGCAGATCGCTGTCGACGGGCCGCGAGATCCCGAAGTCGATGACCTTCGGCCCGGAGTCGGTGAGCAGGACGTTGCTGGGCTTCAGGTCCCGGTGCACGACCCCGGCCCGGTGGATGTCGCGCAGCGCCTCGGCGAGCCCGGCGGTGAGGCGGCGCAGCTCGGCGGGGGACAGCGGGCCGCTCCGCTTCACCTGGTCGGCGAGCGTGGGGCCGGGGACGTAGAGGGTCGCCATCCAGGGGCGTTCGGCGTCGGGGTCGGCGTCCACCACGGGTGCGGTGAAGGCGCCGCTGACCCGCCGGGCGGCGGCGACCTCCTGGCGGAAACGCGCCCTGAACTCGGGGTCCTCCGCGTACTGCGCGTGCACCACCTTGACCGCGAGCCGCAGCCCGGAGGCGGAGGTGGCGAGGTGGACGACGCCCATGCCACCGGCGCCGAGACAGGCCTGGAGCCGATAATCGCCCGCGTATTCGGGCCCTTCCGCTTCCCGGTCCGCACCGGTACTGCGCAACGGCGGCATAGCCGACCCCCGTGTGGTTCCCCGTTGATTCGCGCGCGTGCGCGACGCACGGAGCCTAGTCGATGGTGGGGCGGATGACGGTGGGGCTTGCTAGCCTGCGCGTCGCGGAGAGTGAAATCAGGCGGAACGCTTCTGCGGGAGCGGTTTCGCGCCAACGGGGGAGACAGTCATGAGCATCGAATCGGCCGCCACGACCGTCCGGTACGCGATCGCGCCGAACACCCGACTCAACGTGCGTTCGGGCCCGGGCACCCAGTACCCGATCGTCCGCTCGCTCGCCGCGGGCAGCACGGTCGCGATCTACTGCCAGACCCCGGGCACCTGGGTCACCGGCCCGTACGGCACCACCAACATCTGGGACAACATCGCCCCCGGCGAGTACGTCTCCGACGCGTACGTGGCCACCGGCAGCGACGGCTACGTCGCCCGCCGCTGCGGTTAGCCCTCGGCGCCGCCCCGGGTCCTGTCCTCACCCGGATCCGTCGCCCACCGGGGGATAATCGATCCCGTGAGCGACGAGAACCGCACCCCCGCAGGACCGCAGCCCGAGGAGATCCGTTTCTTCGGTACGACCTGGGTCGACCACACCGGCCACTACGCGCTGCGCCGTGTCGGCCTCGCCGCGGGCTCGCTCCTCGCCGCCGTCGCGGGCGGCTTCGTGCTGCGCTTCGCCTTCGAGGGCCTGCAGATCGCGGAGGTCGGCGGCTTCGTCAACGTGCTGGTGGTCGTCATGTTCGCGATCTGCAGCGCCATCGCCTTCCGCAAGACCTGGGAGGGCTTCGGGCGCCGCCCGGCCGACCCGGCCCGCGAGGACGCGCTGCGCAGCCTGAAGGCCATCGGCTTCATCGGCTCGCTGCTCGCCTACTCCCTGCGCTGCCTCACCGAGGCCCCCGGCGAGAAGCTGCGCCGGACGGAGTACGAGACGGCCCTGGCCCAGTTCGAGAAGCGCCGCGCGAGCCGCACGGGCAACCCGTCGGCGCGCAAGAAGAAGAAGTAGCAGCCCCCGAAGCAGTCTCTCGAAGCAGTCTCTCGAAGCAGTCTCTCGAAGCAGCCCGTCGAAGCGGCCCCGCGAAGGCGTCCCCCAAGCAGTCCCCTGTCCTAGTCACCCCGCGCGGAGGCTAGCCAAGGGGGCAGTCTCGGGCGCATTATTCATCGCATGATGAATAAGACGGGAGGTGCCGGCCCCGCCGACACCCACACCGGCGCCATCGTCGCCTCCGACCTCACCGTCGTACGAGGCGACCGCACCGTCCTGCGCGGCCTCGACTTCACCGTCCCGCCCGGCCGGATCACCGGCCTGCTCGGCCCCTCCGGCTGCGGCAAGACCACCCTCATGCGCGCCGTCGTCGGCACCCAGGCCCACGTCACCGGCACCCTCGACGTCCTCGGCCGCCCGGCCGGAGACCCCGCCCTGCGCCCCCGCATCGGCTACGTCACCCAGGCCCCGTCCGTCTACGACGACCTCACCGTCCGCCAGAACCTCGACTACTTCGCCGCCGTCCTCGTCCCCGGCCGCGCCCACCGCGCCGAGCGCCGCGACGCCGTCGACCGCGCCCTCGCCGACGTCGACCTCACCCACCACGCCGACGCCCTCGCCGGCCGGCTCTCCGGCGGCCAGCGCAGCCGCGTCTCGCTCGCCGTCGCCCTGCTCGGCACCCCCGAACTCCTCGTCCTCGACGAACCCACCGTCGGCCTCGACCCCGTCCTCCGCCGCGACCTGTGGGACCTCTTCCACCGCATCGCCGCCGAACGCGGCACCACCCTCCTCGTCTCCTCCCACGTCATGGACGAGGCCGAGCGCTGCCACCGCCTGCTCCTGCTCCGCGAGGGCGAACTCCTCGCCGAGGACACCCCCGAAGCCCTGCGCCGCCGCAACGACACCGCCACCGTCGAAGAAGCCTTCCTCCACCTCGTCGACGCCGCCGCGGCCCGCGCCGCCGCCAAGGAGCACGCATGAACCCGGCCCGCACCCTCGCCACCGCCGCCCGCGTCCTGCGCCAGCTGCGCCACGACCCGCGCTCCATCGCCCTGATGCTGCTCGTGCCGTGCGTGATGCTCTTCCTGCTGCGCTACGTCTTCGACGGCAGCCCGCAGACGTTCGACGGGATCGGCGCCTCGCTGCTCGGCATCTTCCCGCTCATCACCATGTTCCTGGTGACCTCCATCGCCACCCTGCGCGAACGCACCTCCGGCACCCTCGAACGCCTCCTCGCCATGCCCCTCGGCAAGGGCGACCTCATCGCGGGCTACGCCCTCGCCTTCGGCCTCGTCGCCGTCGTCCAGTCCGTCCTCGCCACCGGCCTCGCCGTCTGGTTCCTCGGCCTCGACGTCGTCGGCTCCCCCTGGCTGCTGCTCCTGGTCGCCCTGCTCGACGCCCTCCTCGGCACCGCCCTCGGCCTGTTCGTCTCGGCCTTCGCCGCCTCCGAGTTCCAGGCCGTCCAGTTCATGCCGGCCGTGATCTTCCCCCAGCTGCTGCTCTGCGGCCTGTTCACCCCGCGCGACCGGATGGCCCCCGCGCTCGAAGCCGTCTCGAACGCGCTGCCCATGTCGTACGCCGTCGACGGCATGAACCAGGTCCTGCACCACACCGCCGTCACCGCCGACTTCGTCCGCGACGCCGTCGTCGTCGCCGGCTGCGCCCTCCTCGTCCTCGCCCTCGGCGCCGCCACCCTCCGCCGCCGCACCGCGTGACCGCCCCTCGGACACGTACGGCACGGCGCACCCCACCGGTGCGAGGATGACGACACGTGACCCCCTCCGGCGAGGTGAACAGAGCCATGACCCAGACCGTCGCAGTCCTCGGCACCGGCAAGATCGGCGAGGCCCTCCTCAGCGGCATGATCCGCGCCGGCTGGCGCCCCGCGAACCTCCTGGTCACCGCGCGCCGCACCGAACGCGCCGAGGAGCTCCACGCCCGCTACGGGGTCGAGGCCGTCAGCAACGCCGACGCCGCCAAGCGCGCCGACATCCTCATCCTCGCCGTGAAGCCCCAGGACATGGGCCGCCTCCTCGACGAGCTCGCCCCGCACGTCGCCACCGACCGCCTGGTCATCAGCGCCGCCGCCGGCATCCCCACCGCGTTCATCGAGGAGCGCCTGGCCGCCGGCACCCCCGTCGTCCGCGTCATGCCCAACACCCCCGTCCTCGTCGACGAGGGCATGTCCGTGATCTCCGCGGGCAGCCACGCCACCCACGCCCACCTCGTCCACACCGAGGAGATCTTCGGCGGCGTCGGCAAGACCCTGCGCGTCCCCGAGTCCCAGCAGGACGCCGCCACCGCGCTCTCCGGCTCGGGACCCGCGTACTTCTACTACCTCGTCGAGGCCATGACCGACGCCGGCATCCTCCTCGGACTGCCGCGCGCCCAGGCCCACGACCTGATCGTCCAGGCCGCCATCGGCGCCGCCGTGATGCTCCGCGACAGCGGCGAACACCCGGTCAAGCTCCGCGAGGCCGTCACCTCCCCGGCCGGCACCACCATCAGCGCCATCCGCGAGCTGGAGAACCACGGCGTACGAGCGGCCCTCATCGCCGCCCTGGAGGCCGCCCGCGACCGCAGCCGCGAGCTCGCCTCCGGCAACGGCTGAGCTAGCGGGCCACCGCGCCCTTCAGCACGTCCTCCGTGCTCACGACCCGGGCGAACCGCCCGCCGTGCAGCGACACCGCCGTCGCCCGGGTCAGCTCCTCCGCCGTCTGCGACCAGCCGAACGGACCGGCCAGGTCGAAGGTGTGCATGGCGTCCAGCGCGAACAGCACGTCGTAGCCCAGGTTCCCGCCCATCCGCGCGGTCGTCTCGTTGCACATGTTCGTCTGGATCCCGACGATCACGATCTGCGCGACGTCCTCCCCGGTCAGCCAGAGGTCGAGTGAGGGCTGCCCGTAGAAGGCCGAGTTCACGGTCTTCGTGACCAGCAGCTCGCGCCCCGCGCCCTTCCCCCGCCGCTCCTCGACGAAGTCCTTGAACTCGTTGCCGGCCGTCCCCGCGGCGAGCGGCGAACCCGGCTGCGCCGAGTCGTGCCGCACGAAGACGACCGGCCGACCGGTCTCCTGCCACCGGTCGATCAGGGCCGCGATGTTCTCCTCGGCCGCCGGATTGTCCCGCCGCCCCCAGAACCCCTCGTCGTCGAAGCCCTTCTGTACGTCGATGACCACCAGCGCCGCGTTCTCCTCGATCTCCATGACCCCGATCCTGCCCCCGACCGCCGCCCCGCCCCAGCAGGAGAAAAGCCAGCGATCGATGGTTTACTGCCACCATGGCAGCCCCGCAGCGCATCGCCCTCCTCGCCTTCCCCGGCATCCGCGCCTTCGACGTCTCCGTCGTCACCGAGGTCTGGGGCAGCGACCGCACCACCCGCGGCGTCCCGCCCTTCGAACTCCGCCGCGCCGCCGCCGACCCGGCCACCCCCGTCCCCCTCCGCGGCGGCCTCAGCCTCACCCCCGACCGCCCGCTGCACTGGCTCACCGGACTCGCCCCCACCGACCTCGTCCTCGTCCCCGGCATCGAGGACCCGGACGCCGACGTCCCCGCCCCCGTCCTCGACGCCCTGCGCCGGGCCCACACCGCAGGCATCCCCGTCGCCGCCCTCTGCGCCGGCGCCTTCGTCCTCGCCCGCGCCGGCCTCCTCGACGGCCGCCGGGCCGTCACCCACTGGCAACTGGCCCCCGCCCTGGCCGCCCGCCACCCCGCGGTCCGCGTCGAGCCCGAGGCGCTCTACGTCGAGGACACCGGCATCTGGACCTCGGCCGGCACCGCCGCCGGCATCGACCTCTGCCTCCACCTCGTCCGCACCGCCCACGGCGCCGAGGCCGCCGCCGCCATCGCCCGCTCGATGGTCACCGCCCCCTTCCGCACCGGCACCCAGGCCCAGTTCATCGAGCACCCCACCCCCCGCGCCGACCGCGACGCCGACGCCCTCGCCGCCGTACGCGCCCACGCCCTCGCCCACCTCGACGAGCCGCACACCGTCGCGAGCCTCGCCGCCCGTGCCGGCATGTCCCCGCGCTCCTTCGCCCGCCACTTCCAGGCCACCACCGGCACCACCCCGCTCCACTGGCTCATCGCCCAGCGCGTGGCAGCCGCCCAGAAGCTCCTCGAACGCACCGACCACCCCCTCCCCGAAGTGGCCCGCCGCGCGGGCTTCGGCAGCGAGGTCACGATGCGCCAGCACTTCGCCGCACACCTCGCCACCAGCCCGCGCGACTACCGCAACGCCTTCCGTCAGGCGGCCGGCAGCAGCCCGATCGCCCGATAGGCCCGGTCCACCATCGGCCGCGCCATCCCCCGGGCCCGCTCGGCGCCCTCCCGCAGCACCCGCTCGACGTACCCCGGATCCGCCGCCAGCGCGGCATGCCGCTCCCGCACCGGCCGCAGCAGCTCCACGACGGCCTCGGCGGTGTCCTTCTTCAGGGCGCCGTAGGAGTCGTACGCCCCGGCGAGCTCCGCCGGGGCGCGACAGCCGGTGGCGGCCGCCAGCAGATCCACCAGGTTGGCGATCCCGGGACTCTCCTCCCGGTCGTAGACGACCTCGCGCCCGCTGTCCGTCACGGCCCGCATGATCTTCCGCCGCACCGTCTCCGCCTCGTCGAGGAGATAGACGATCCCGGCCCCGTTCTCGTGCGACTTCCCCATCTTCGACGTCGGGTCCTGCAGATCCATGACCCGAGCCGCCACCTCCGGATGCGTCGCCTTCGGCACGGTGAACACGTGCCCGTACCGCTGGTTGAACCGCACCGCCAGATCCCGGGTCAGCTCCACGTGCTGCGTCTGGTCCTCACCCACCGGCACCTCGTCGGTGCCGTACGCCAGGATGTCCGCCGCCATCAGCACCGGATACGTCAGCAACGACAGCCGCACGCCCTCCTCGGCCTCCCGCGCCCGGACGCTCTTCTCCTTGTACTGGATCATCCGCCGCAGCTCGCCGTCCGTGGCCGTGCACTCCAGCAGGTACGAAAGCCGCGCGTGCTCGTCCACATGACTCTGTACGAAGAGGGTGCAGCGCTCCGGATCCAGCCCCGACGCCAGCAGCAGCGTCGCCGCCTGCAGACTCAGCCGCCGCACCCGCGCCGGATCGTGCTCCACGGTCAGCGCGTGCAGGTCCACCACGCTGAACAGCGCGTCCGCCTGGTGCTGGTCCACCTCGACCCAGCGCCGCACCGCCCCGAGGTAGTTGCCCAGCGTCAGGTGCCCGGTCGGCTTGACCCCGCTGAAGATCCGCTTCATCGCGTTCGTCTCCCTCTCTCTCCGGAGCGCCGCCGGCCCGTCGGCCGGCCTCCCGGAGGGGGAAACGCGAACGGCCGCCGAGGCGGCGGCCGTTGTCTGCATGCGTGAGCTACGGGCCGCCGGTCAGGCGGCCCACCACTGGGTGGTGTGCGCATGCGTAGTCATACGGAGAGGGTACGCCTCAGACCCGAGGTTGACACGCGATTAACCGGTACGTAGTGTTCTCCGAGTTGTCCAGCGTGAGCACCGACTCCGGTCGGCCCCGGACAGCGATTCCGCAAGAACCTCTCAGCACCAGACGGTGTCGATTCGTCGTGCCGTCTTTGCTTTCCGTGTGTTTTTGCGAAATGAGGAATCCGCGTTCGAGGGTTTGAACGTGAGCCGCCCGATTAGCGTCGGGGGCGCGGAATCCGCTAAAGTCTCACTCGTCGGAACGGCCCAACAGCCGCGAAGACAACTCCCGCTGACTGGGAATCAGGCCCGAAAGGATCTGATAGAGTCGGAACCGCTGAAAGGCCCCGGAGCGAAAGCGAAAGGGACCGGAAAGCACCGAGGAAATCGGATCGGAAAGATCTGATAGAGTCGGAAACGCAAGAACGAAGGAAGCGCCCGGAGGAAAGC